>JAWXBM010000001.1:0-93451 GCA_034440115.1 Lysobacterales bacterium
CATGGTGATCAATATGAACGACGAACGGATGCACACTCTGGCCCAGCTACAGGCCTTTTTAGACGGAACCACAGCGATTGCTTTTGCGGTGGCAGCCGATTAGCCTCTCAATCGCGAGCATGGCTCGCTGCAACAATTCAGTCTTTGAGTTTGAAGTGGGCCAGGATGCCTTCCAACTCATCAGAGTTGTTATAGGCAATAACCAGTTTGCCCTTGCCAGAAGTCTGGTGCTGAACTTTGACTTGGGTACAGAGCTTCTCTTCCAGGCGATTCTGTAAGCGCAGAATATCCGGGTCCGCTTTGCTCACGGTCTTTTTCTTTGTACCTTGTTGCAAACGCCGCACCAGCGCTTCGGTGTCGCGCACCGACAACTTCAACTGCACCACTTCGCGCGCAGCCTTGACCTGCAGGCCCGCGTCCAGCGACAGCAAGGCGCGGGCATGGCCCATCTCAATCAAACGGCCATCGACCATGTCCTTGACTTCCTGCATCAACTCCAGCAGGCGCAGCAGATTGGACACGGCAGCACGAGAACGGCCCACAGCATCCGCCGCTTCCCGATGGGTCATGGCAAATTCATCGATCAAACGGCGCAAGGCTGAGGCTTCTTCCAGCGGATTGAGATCTTCACGCTGAATATTCTCGATCAACGCCATGGCCACGGCCGCTTCGTCGGGCACATCCCGCACCACAGCCGGAATCGTATCCAATGACGCCAGTTGGGCGGCCCGCCAACGGCGTTCACCCGCGATCAATTCATATTCACCATCGGCTATTTCGCGCACCACCACCGGCTGCACTACGCCCTGGGCGCGAATGGAGCTGGCCAGCTCTTCCAGTTTGTCGGCATCAAATACCGAACGTGGCTGGAAACGGCCGGGACGAATGGTGTCCACCGGCAACTGGCGCAACTGGTCACCGGCTTCCCGATCACTGACCTGCTTGAGTGTGTTCTGGCTGAGCATGGAGCTCAAACCACGGCCCAGCGCGGGTTTTTTTCTAGTCGTCATGTCTTGGCTCCCTGGCTACCCTCGGGCTTGCCGCTCAGCACCTTGGCAAATCGGTCCGAATTCTTCTTTTCATGGCGGCGCAGCATTTCACCGGCCAGGCTCAAATAGGCCAGCGCGCCCTTGGACTCGGGGTCGTAGTGGGTCACCGGCAGGCCATAACTCGGCGCTTCAGCAATGCGGACATTTCTGGGCACCAGTGTGCGGTAGACCTGCTCACCGAAATTTTCCGTCAACTGCTCTGAAACCGCCGATGAGAGGTTATTGCGTACATCGAACATGGTGCGCAAAATACCTTCGATTTCCAGCTTTGGATTGACGCTGGCACGCACCTGCTCAATGGTATCCAGCAAAGCAGTCAACCCTTCCAGTGCGTAATACTCACACTGCATGGGAATCAACACACTGTCAGCGGCAGCCAGGGCATTCAGTGTCAGCAGGTTCAATGAAGGCGGGCAATCGATAATGATCCAGTCGTATTCACCACGAATCTCGCGGATGGCATTCTTCAGCGCATACTCGCGGCCTTCCTGATGCATCAGGTTCATTTCGGCGGCGGTCAGGTCACCATTGGATGGCACCAGGTCAAACCCTAAGACTTCAGGCGAAACGCGCACCTGGCTGATGGTTTCATCGCCTTGCAGCACATCGTAGGCAGAGTGTTCCAACGACCGTACATTGATGCCGCAACCCACCGAGGCATTACCCTGCGGATCCAGGTCGATGAGCAACACACGGTTCTGCATGCTGGCCAGGGCGGCCGAAAGGTTAACGCAAGTGGTGGTTTTACCCACACCACCTTTTTGATTGGCGATTGCTACGCAGCGCATTTATCTTCAGAGGTCGGATTATTGGGTGAGGGACATAATGACGAGGTGGCGCTGCTCTTGCAATCCCGGCACCACAAGTTCTTGTACAGAGTCGACCTTTATCCAGCCCGGCAAATCTTTGCGCTCATGCGCTGGATCGCGCCCTTTCATGGCCAACAGGCGCGTATTGTCACTCATCAATTGTCGGCTGGCGGTGGCAAAATCCTGCAGGCTGGAAAAAGCCCGGCTGATGATGACCTGGTATGGCTGTGCTGGCAGATGGGTTTCCAAACGTGCTTGCAAGGGTTGGATATTGTCCAAGCCCAGCTCTCTTTTTACCTGGCGCAGGAAGCGGGCTTTCTTGCCCGCACTGTCCAGCAGGGTAAATTGCAGATCCGGCCGGAGTATCGCCAGTGGCACACCGGGCAATCCCGCGCCCGCTCCGGCATCCAGTACCGGACCGTTCTTTACCCAGGGCAATATCGACAGCGAGTCCAGTACATGGCGCGTTACCATTTCCAAAGGGTCGCGAATGGCGGTCAGGTTGTAGGCCGCGTTCCAGCGCTGCAACAAAGCCAGATAGGCCAACATCTGGTCACTTTCGAATGCTGACAATTTCCTGCCGAGCATCGCCTCGCTGCCCGCATTCAGGATTTCAGCAAGGTCGTGCGTGTTCATGCCGGGGTGTTGTTTTGCCTTGGCCGGATCTGAAATGAACGACGCTGCGTGCTAACTTGACGGCCGACCCAAAAGACCAACCTTATAGGCCTGCTTTTTTCATTTCGCTGTTGATTTTCTTGGCAATGGCTACGCCTGCGTCAGACTGTTCCAAATCCTTGGTCTCTGTTACGAGGCGCCACACCGGCTCCTGGGTTTCCAGATCGTAATAGGAAGATTCAACCAACGCGGACTGGCTGAAATCGGTAATGGCCGGCCCCTGCTGCACCGAATACACGTCGGTGAAATACGGCTGGCCCCAGTTGTACCCGGTGTAACCCACGCCGGTGCCCTCGTATTCCAACCAATAATTGGAACGCTCATAGGTAGCGCTGACACCACCACCGGCGTAAAACATGACGATAACGCCATCGACGCCATCCTGCTGCAACACTTTAACCGCATTTTCTGTATTGATTTCACCACGGATGCCGCCGCTGAGGCCAGGTAGCTTACTGGCAGCAACCACGTTGCGCTTGCTGGTTTTCAGCTTTTTCACCACATCGATTTCGAAGGCTTCGCGGATCAAGCCATCCGGCAGCACGGCAATCACCGCGATCTTCTGCGGATAGTCGTTCTCTTCGGCTTCCTCGTTCTGCCAGCGGTCTACTACTTTGGTGCGAGCCTCAAGACTGGGGGCAGCGGCCAGTAAGCCAGCCATCATCAAGCCCGTCAACAGGGCCTGGATAGAATTCAGTCGGTTCATGAAACATCCTCTTTATGGTGCAGTATGCCCACACGGTGCAACAAGGCGGGTAGTGTATCTTAAGGGCGGAGCGGCTGCCCCTGCGGGGCGCAAGGAGCTATGTATCCAGATTATGTGGCTGGGTCATGAGATTGATAATTCAATCGAAAGGTCCAGCTCTTCTGCCCGGTGACAGGCTACCCAGTCACCTTGCTCCAGTCGCCGCAGAGCTGGAACATCAGTCTGGCAGCGTTTGACGGCATAGGGGCAACGGGTGTGAAACACGCAGCCCTTGGGCGGATTATAAGGTGATGGCATATCGCCTTTGAGCCACAAGTCCTGGCGTAATTGGCGCGCCAGCCTGGGATCGGGAACCGGCACCGATTTCATCAGGGCACTGGTATAGGGATGCAATGGACGCCGGTACAGCGCGGTTTTTTGCGCCAGCTCCATGCTGCGGCCCATGTACATCACCATCACCCGGTCGCTGATGTGTTTGACCACCGACAGGTCGTGCGCAATGAAAATCAGCGCCAGACCGAGCTTTTTCTGCAGATCACGCAACAGGTTGATAATCTGCGCCTGAATGGAAACATCCAGCGCACTGACCGGCTCATCGCAGATCAACAGCTTGGGGTTCAGCACCAGCGATCGGGCTATGCCGATGCGTTGGCACTGGCCGCCGGAAAATTCGTGCGGATAGCGATTGATCTGGTTGGGCAGCAGGCCGACCACTTTCATCATTCCGCGGGTGCGCTCCTCGGTCTGCAAGCGCTCCATATGCGGATAAAAGGTCTGGAGCGGTTCACCGATGATGGCGCCAGCGGTCATGCGCGGATTCAGCGAGGCAATGGGATCCTGGAACACGATCTGGATTTCCTTGCGCTTGAGGCGCAAAGGTTCAGCCTCCAGCTTGGTCAGATCTTCTCCCATCCACAGCACACGACCGCGGTTGGGTTTGATCAGGCCCAGAATCGCCCGCGCCAAAGTCGATTTGCCGGAGCCCGATTCACCGACAATACCGAGGGTTTCCCCGGCGGACAGATCGAAGCTGACCCCATCAACGGCTTTCAGCACCCGCGTGCGGCGATGCCACAAGCTGCCGGTATCGCTACTGAAGTGGAGCGTCAGGTCTTGAACGCGCAGTACTGGTTCGCTCACAGGTCCACCTCGGCCCCGGTACTTGCTTCAATCCGCTCTTTGGTCTGTTCATCGTCGCCAGCAGGCAAGGCCACAATTTCACCGCCCGGCAAACCCAAAATACAGCGGCTGGTGCGGCCACTGGCATCACGCCACAAGGGAGGAGCCTGTTTACAAGCCTCCTTCGCATAATCACAACGATCGCGAAAAGCGCAACCCTCCGGCAGGGCCAGCAGGTTGGGCGGATTGCCACGGATGGCATGCAATTCGGTATCGCCCACGCGATCCAGGCGCGGCACCGATGCCAGTAAACCGCGGGTATAGGGGTGCTGGGGCGAGTAGAAAATATCCTCCACCGTGCCACTCTCCACCACCTGGCCGGCGTACATCACGATGATGTGATCGCAGATATCGGCCACGACTGCCAGATCATGGGTGATCAGAATAATGGCCATCTGCGATTTCTGCCGCAACTCACCCAGCAACAGAGTGATTTGCGCTTGCACGGTTACGTCCAAGGCGGTGCTGGGCTCGTCAGCAATCAACAAATCCGGCTCACACAGCAGGCCCATGGCAATCATCACGCGCTGCCGCATGCCGCCGGAGAATTCATGCGGGTACTGGTGAATGCGTTCTTCCGGATCAGGTATGCGCACCGCCCGCAACATCTCCACCGCATGCGCCTTGGCTTCGCGGTGGGACATTTTCTGATGGTGCATGGCCACTTCCGTCATCTGCCGCTCGATGGTGAGGAAGGGATTCAGCGAGGTCATGGGGTCCTGGAAAATCATGGCGATGTCTTTGCCACGCACACTGTTCAACTGCTTTTGGGTCATGCCCATCAGCTCAACGCCTTTGAATTTAGCCGAGCCAGCCGCGCTGCCGTTCTCTGCCAGCAGGCCCATGATGGAAAGCACCAACTGGCTCTTGCCCGAACCGGACTCGCCAACAATCGCCAGGGTTTCACCCGCCCTGACCTGAAAGTCGACCCCATTGACGGCCGTTACCTGACCATCAGGCGTATCGAAACTCACTTCCAGCCCTTGCACCTCCAGCAAAATGCTCATGAGCGACCCCTCATGAACGGTCCTTAGGATCGAGCGCATCGCGCATGCCATCACCGATGTAGTTGAAACAATACAGCGTGGTGGCCAGGAACAGGGCCGGGAAGACCAGCGTCCAGGGGGCGGACTCCATGTCCTGCGCACCATCATTGACCAGGGCGCCCCAGGAACTCATGGGTTCCTGTACGCCCAGGCCCAAAAAGCTGAGGAAAGATTCCACCAGGATGACTTGCGGGATGGTCAGCGTGACGTAAACCATCACCACACCGAGCAGATTGGGCACGATATGGCGGCGAATGATATCGCCATCGCGCACACCACAAGCCTGCGCCGCTTCAATGAATTCGGTACCCTTGAGGCTCAGTGTCTGGCCACGCACGATGCGCGCCATATCCAGCCAGTTCACCGCGCCGATGGCGACGAAGATCAGCAGAATATGCCGGCCAAACACCACCATCAGCAGAATCACAAAAAACATGAACGGCAGGGCATAGACGATATCGACCAAACGCATCATCAAGCGGTCGGTGGCGCCGCCATAGTAACCAGCAACCGCGCCGTAACTGATGCCAATCACCAGGCTGACCAAGGTGGCCACCAGGCCCACCAATAAGGATATTCGACCGCCTTCCAGCGTACGCACCAGAATGTCGCGGCCCACCGAATCAGTACCAAACCAGTGGCCGGTCGCCAGGCTGGGGGGGGCAGCGGTGTTATCCCAGTCGGTGAAATCCGCTTCCCAGGGGCTCAGCTCCGGGCCGATCAACACGGCCAGAATCATCACAGCCATGATCACGCCGCTGACCACCGCCGCACGATTTTTCAGCAGCCGGTGCCAGCCGTCGCGCCACAGGGAGCGGCCCGGCACATCAGGGCCAGCCAGCGCGGCGGCAAAGGCATCATCGATGGCGGCTATTTTCGGTTCATTCATCGTTCTGCCTCTCACCCTTGCTCATAACGAATCTTCGGGTTCAACCAGGCATACAACAGATCGACCAAAAAATTGAGCAGTACGATGACCACGCCATAGAAAATCACCACACCCATCACCAGGGTGTAGTCCCGGTTCAACGCGCCTTGCACAAAGTAGCTGCCCAAGCCGGGGATGGAATAAATTTTCTCGATCACCACCGAACCGGTGATCAGCCCAGCGGTGGCCGGGCCCATAAATGAAATCACCGGTAACAAGGCTGGTTTAAGCGCATGACGACTCACAATCAGGTATTCGGGCAAACCCTTGGCCCGTGCCGTGCGGATGAAGTTGCTGTGCAGTACTTCGATCATGCTGCCGCGCATCAATCGGGCGATGTAGGCAATCAGCGGCAAAGCCAGCGTGATCACCGGTAAGACCATGTAAGCGGCCGACCACTCCCAGCCGCCGGCCGGTAACCAGCCCAGATAGACCGCCATCCCCAGGATCAGGAAAGGTGCAATCACAAAGTTGGGAATCGACACGCCCACCATTGCCAGGCCCATGATGGTGTAGTCCGTGGCACTGTTCTGGCGCATGGCCGCCACGATGCCCACCAGGCTGCCCACAAAAAAGGCCAGCAGCATGGCCAGGCCGCCTATGGTCAGCGAAACCGGAAAGCCCAGCGCGATGAGTTCATTGACGGTCCAGTCCTTGTATTGAAAAGAAGGCCCGAAATCCAGCGTGATGATCTGCCCGAGGTAGCGGAAGTACTGCTGCAACAGCGGTTCATCCAGGTGATACTTGGCTTCCAGGTTCAGGCGTATTTCATCTGGCAGGGCCTTTTCGCTATCGAAGGGTCCGCCCGGTGCAACCCGGATCAGGAAAAAGGCGATTGTGATCAGCATCAACAGGGTGGGCACCACACCCAGCAAACGACTGACCGCAAAACGCCACAACCCTGAAGACATCAGCCCTGCTCTCCTGTTGGCTGGGCCTCAGTCTGCGCGGGGCTTGGCTGTTCATTGCTGCGTGACCGCTCGTTGCTGCGTGATTTGAGTTTGTACATATAACGGCTGTAATGATGATCCATAACGTTGCTTTGCCAGCCTTGCACATGGGGATCCACCAGGCGTTTGCTGACATAGGTATAAACCGGCACGATGGGATTATCCTCCAGCAACAGGCGTTCCGCCTCATGCATCATGCGATTGCGCCGTATGGGTGATCGTTCCTTGGCCACTTCTTCGAGCAAGGCATCATAACTGGAGTTGCTGTAAGCCACGTCATTACGGCTGTCGCCGCTGCGGAACAACTCAAGAAAACTGTAAGGGTCGTTGTAATCGCTGATCCAACCGCCGCGAAACACCTGGGTTAAAACTTTCTGCTCACGGTTCTGTAAAAACACTTTCCAATCTTCGTTGACCAGCGTGGCTATCACGCCCAATTCCTGCTTCCACATGGATGCTACAGCCAGCGCCAGTTTTTTATTGTTCTCGGAACTGTTGTAGCGAATTTCGGTACGCAGTGGATTGTCTTGGGAATAGCCTGCCTGCTCATACAATCGTTGTGCTTCAAATACCCGTTCTTGCTGGGTCCAGGCGGCATACTCCGGGATCGGCGGCTCATAGTCACCTATGTCGGGTGGAACCAGCGCAAAAGACGGTTGTTCGCCAAACTGCGTGACCTTCTCTGTCAGCACTTCGCGATCGATGGCCAACACCAGCGCGCGGCGCAACTGGGGATTCTCGATAAAAGGCTCGCGGCTGAGATTGAAGCCGAAGAAGAATGAGCCCAGCCACGGGCTGACCACCAGCTCTTGCGGGTAATTTTTCCGCAGCCAGGCGAACTGGTTGTTGGGCACTTCGTAAGTCCAATCCAGCTCACCCGCCCGAAACTGGTTTACTTCACCGGCCAGATCTTCGATCGGCAGGTAAATCACCTTGTCCATCAGCGAAAATTCCGCTTCGCGGTAATAAGGGTTTCGGATCAAAACAATCTGCGCGCGTGGCTCCCACACCTGCAGCAAATAGGCCCCGTTGGAGACCAGGTTGCCCTCGCGGGCGAACTGATCACCCAACTCTTCGATACTGGCCTGATGCACCGGGTAGGCGATGGAGTGTGCCAGCAGACCCAGAAAATAGGGCGTGGCATCCACCAGTCGAATCTGCAGGCTGAAATCATCCAGCGCGGTAACCCCCAGTTGTTCCGGCGGTGAAGAACCGTTGATCACTTCTGCAGCGTTCACTATCGGCAGCAGCATGTTGGCGTTGTTGGATGCTGTAGCGGGGTTTGCCGCGCGCTGCAGGCTGTAAACAAAATCATGCGCTGTCAGCGCATCGCCATTGGACCACTGCAGGTTACGGTGCAAGTAGAGGGTGTATTCCTTGCCATCGCGGGAGATGTTCCAGCGCATGGCAGCACCGGGAATGATGTCACCATCCGGCGCCTCGGTGGTCAAACCTTCAAACAGATCGCGCAGTATATTTCCTGTCGGCACACCTTGAGAGCGGTGGGGGTCCAACGTTCGGGGCTCCTCGCCGTTGCCGCGACGCAGGATTTGCTGCGGGGCCAGAACTTGCGGCGCAGGGCGGCCATCGATCAACATCAACTCAACCGGCTGCGATCGATTTTTACCCGGCGAATCCGGTTGCGAAGAGCGCTCGCCACAGGCCGTCACGGCCACTAAAGTCATGCCCAATAAAGTTATGACTGCGCTCAACGATTTGGCGGCAAAACTCACCAACTCTCCTCGTTGTTCTCGACCCGCAGATAACGGGACAAATGGATGTCACGGATATTGTCTGCATAATTGCCGATACCAGGCTTGACCAGGTGGCGGGAAACATAATGGTACAGCGGAATCACTGGCAAAAATTGCAGCAAACGGCCCTCTGCCTGTTGTAACTCCCGCATGCGGCCTGGCCCGGACATCAGGCTGGCGCCTGCCATCAACTGGTCAAACTCTTGGTCGTTGCTGAAGGTAACATTCAACTCGCTGTCATTTTGAAACTGTTCCAGAAAGCTGGTGGGATCCGCATAGTCGGCAATCCAGCCACCACGGAATACCTGCGTGACAATACCCAGTCGGCGATTGTTGACAAAGACCTTCCACTCCTCGTTGATCAATTCAGTGTTCAACCCCAGCACCTGTTTCCACATGGCGGCCACGGCAATGGCCACGCGCCGATGTACTCCGGAAGTGTTGTAGCGCAATTGCAGCAGGGGCTTCTTTACGCCAATGCCGGCCTCCCTCCCAACCACTTGCATTAAACGTTTGGCCTCAGCTTCCCGCTCCGTCTGGCTGGCATCCGCCATGGCCATGCTTTGCGGCTGATAGCCATTCATCCCGGGAGGGACTGCGCCAAAAGCGGGAAGTTCACCAGCACCCAGCACCACTCGCACCAAGGTTGCCCTATCGATGGCCAGTGCCAATGCGCGGCGCAGCTCGGCTGAACCGCCCAGCACCGGGTCTTGCATATTCAAGCCCAACCAGAAACTCCCAAGGTAGGGACTGATGCGCAGGTCATTCGGCAAATTCTCCTGCAACCAGGCAAAGCGACCGGCCGGTATGGTCTCGGTGATATCCAGTTCACCGGCGCGATAGCGTGCCAATTCGGTGCTGGCTTCTTCAATCGGGAAATATTCCACCTGCTGGAAGTGCACATCATTCGCAGAGTGGAAGTGCGGATTGGCCTTGAGGCGAATCGCCGAGCGGGGCTGCCACTCATCAATCTGGTAAGCGCCGTTGATGGGTGCGTCTCTTGAGTTTTCCGCATCCTCTGCATGCAAAGGGTAACTGACCGGGTGCGCCAGCAATTCCAGTAACCAGGGCACGGGGCGCTGCAACCTGACTTCCAGCGTCTGTGGGTCCAGCGCCCTGATACCGAGCTCGGCGGCAGGCAGTTCGCCTTTGAGCACGGACCCGGCGTTGAGCACATCTTTGAGCAATGCCGCGTTGACCGCCGCAGTAGCCGGTGACAGGGCCAGCGACCAGGCGCGCACAAAATCATCAGCGCTGACTGCACTGCCGTCGGACCAGTGTGCATCCGGCCGCAGGCTGAAACGATAACGCAGCCCGCCTTCGAATTGTTCCCAGTTGGATGCGACGCCCGGCGCTGGTTCGCCATTCACATCAAAGGTCACCAGGCCCTCGCGCAAATCACGTAACAGGTTGACGGCAGCCAGGCCCTGGGCCCGGTGTATATGCAAAGAATCAGGTTCCGGACCCAGCCCGCGTCGCAGGGTATCGGCCTGCACCGCAGTGGCGAAGCAAAGGGCGAACCCGGTTAACAGGCACGCGAGCGGCCTTATGAGGCACGAGGCAGTGGGGCGGAATGGGACGATGGACATACAGGAAACCTGCTGTTTCGCTAACAAGCCAGCGTGTATCCTAGGCAATCGAATCCACCTTTGCATGCTAAATGCATGGAATTTCGAAATTTCCGCATGCCCGCACCGGTCTGGCATGTACGTCAACAGCCAAAACAACAGAACCAGGAACAGAGCATGGCGCTGCAAGCCTCGAAGACCATCGAACATATCAGTGATCTGCTGGATTACATGGCCAGCGGCTCACGGCCCGAGGCGGAATGGCGCATGGGTACGGAACATGAAAAGTTTGGTTTCACCCAGGATGATTTGCGCCCCCTACCCTATGAAGGCGAGCGCAGCATCAGCGCCATTCTGGCAGGTCTGGCAGAGAACTACGCCTGGGAACCGGTGCTGGAGAACGGCCTGCCCATCGCGCTGAGCGACAAAACCGGCGCTACCGTCACGCTGGAGCCGGGCGGCCAACTGGAGCTGTCAGGGGCCTTGCTGGATAACCTGCACGAAACCTGCCAGGAGGTGAATACCCACCTCAAGCAGGTTAAAACCATATCCGAACCCTTGGGCGTGGCGTTTCTGGGCATGGGTTTCTTACCCAAGTGGAAGCGCGAAGACATGCAATGGATGCCCAAGGGCCGCTACCGCATCATGCGCGGATACATGGCCAAAGTGGGTAGCCTGGGGCAGGATATGATGTCGCGTACCTGCACCGTGCAGGTCAACCTGGATTTTTCCTCTGAAGCCGATATGGTGCAAAAATTCCGTGTGGCGCTGGCGCTGCAACCGATTGCTACTGCCTTGTTTGCCAATTCTCCTTTTACCGAAGGCCAGCCCAACGGTTACCAGAGCTACCGTTCGCGCATCTGGGAAGACACCGACCCGGATCGCACCGGCATGCTGCCTTTCGTTTTTGAAGACGGTATGGGCTTTGAGCGTTACGTGGAATATATGCTGAATGTGCCAATGTATTTCATTTACCGCGAGGGTCGTTACAACGACGTTTCCGGCTTGTCTTTCCGAGATTTCCTGGCCGGTAAACTAGCAGGTTTCGTGGGCGAAAAACCCACCATCAAGGACTGGGAAGATCATATGACCACGGCTTTTCCGGAGGTGCGCTTGAAACGCTTCCTGGAAATGCGCGGTGCCGATGGCGGACCCTGGGACCAGCTCTGTGCCCTGCCTGCCT
The DNA here is from genome assembly GCA_034440115.1 of Lysobacterales bacterium. Taxonomy (GTDB): domain Bacteria; phylum Pseudomonadota; class Gammaproteobacteria; order Xanthomonadales; family SZUA-36; genus JAWXBM01. The sequence goes on from JAWXBM010000001.1 coordinate 11,848, forward strand.
TCTGGGCAGGTTTGCTCTATCACGCCCCTGCACTGGATGCGGCCTGGGAGCTGACCAAAAATTGGAGCATGGAAGAGCGCTTGCAGTTGCGTCACGATGTGCCACGCCAGGGGCTGAAGGCCATGGTGCAGGGTCGCAGCGTGCAATCGCTGGCGCGCGAACTTCTCAATCTGGCCGGAGACGGGCTCAGTGCCCGCAAGCGCCTGAATTCTTCTGGCGACGATGAAACCGGTTTTCTGGCGCCGCTGCTGGAAACCGCCGACAGCGGTTTGTCACCCGCCGACCTCAAGCTACAGCGTTATCACGGCGAATGGCAGCAGTCGGTCGATCCGATTTACCGTGAGTGCGCTTATTAGATAGTTAGCTCCCTCAGGCCGAGGCGTGAATGAACGAAGAAAAAAATGAGCATAGAGCTTGAAAGCGCTTAACAACTCGTCGCAATGACCACGTGATCCCTCGCCTATTTTTGCCGTCGATCAAACAGAGACAGGCTCAATTGCTACTGAATTCAAGCATTTTCTGAATTTGCGCTTTCATTACGATATAACTACAATGTAATTAATGAAGAATTTACGTTTTGAATGGGACGATGCCAAGAACAAGGCGAACATTCAAAAGCACGGAGTTTCCTTTGACGAAGCCAAATCAGTTTTTGCCGATGACTATGGTTTGCTCATTGCCGATCCTGATCACTCTGAGAATGAGGACAGATTCGTACTTCTCGGCTTCAGTGGCAAACTGAGATTATTGCTTGTTTGCCATTGTTTCGAAATAAGCGAACGATTGGTTCGAATCATTTCCTGCCGTAAAGCCAAAGGAAAGGAAACACTAAATTACCGAAGGTGATTTTTATGCGAGACGAATACGATTTCTCAAACGCCAAACCTAATCCATATGCCAAGGCGTTAAAGCGCCAGGTCACCATACGCCTGGATGATTCAACAGTTGAGTACTTCAAGAATCTCTCTGAAGAAGTTGGCGTGCCTTATCAAAGCCTCATTAATCTCTATCTCAGAGATTGTGCTGTTTCCGAAAAGAAACTCGAACTGAAATGGGCCTCCTAGAATCACAAACAAAGCGTTAAAGCGCGTTCCCGCCCTTCAGACCTGCATAAAACTTCGCAATGCTCGGCCACTTGACTAATACGATATGTATTCACAAGTCGGCCACTTAACTGGGGTTGATACCTGTTCCGAATTTATGCGAACTCTCATTCTTCTGGCTTTGGTTTTCCTCCTATCCGTTACGCCTTGCAGTGCGCTGGAGGAACAGGGGCGAGTACTTTTCGTTGGCAACAGTCTCACGTATGTGGGAAACCTGCCTGCTGTGTTCGCTGCACTGGCAGAAGCCAATGGAAAGCCGATTGCCAGCGACATGATCGTACGTGGTGGTGCAACACTTTCAGGGCGAGTTATCGACGGCTCAGTTGCGCGAGCGATTTCCGATGAGAAATACACAGCAGTTGTTGTTCAAGAGCGCGGCGGAGATTTGATGTGCTTATTTGGCCCCGACTCTTGCGTTCAATCGAGGCGGGCGATTAAAAGCCTAGTTGAACGTGCGAATGAGACTGGTGCAAAAATCGTTCTCTTGGGCACCTATCAATTTCAGCCAGACGCTGCCCTGCGCTTGGTTGAGCATGAAGCCGCTGCTGCCCAAGAGGCAGGTATTCCGTACATTGAGGTCTCTCTGAAGTTGTGGCAACTTGGCGGCGCCGGCCCGGAATTTACGTGGCTCGCGAATGATGGAATGCATCCCGGTAAAGACCTGCTATTGCTTGATGCGTCATTGGTTTACCAGGCACTATTTGGTTCGCTCCCGAGACCGAAACCACTCACAGTCACGGCGCCCATCTACGGAAGCACCAGCGGTCTCACGGAGTCTTTAAGACAATCGGACGCCCCGCCGCCTCTTCCTGACACCCCACGTGAGGTGCTATACACAGATGAAACAATCGAGAAGATTCTCAGTGTCATCAACCGTGCTGGCAGCAACTAATAAACTGAAGAGCGTTCAGACAAAGTGCTGAATTCGCAGAGGCCGCTTCAACTTCAGCTGTCTACTTTCCAGATCACCAACCGCCAGTCTTTGCGGCTGCTGGAGCTGTGGTCAAGGCCTATATAGTAAGTTTTACCGGCTTCAAAATCGGCTTCCAGCGGTGGTGTTTTATCCTTGCCAACGGACGGCCCAAGCACTTTGCAAAAGGCAGTATTGATAACGGCGCGCGCTGTCAGGCTGTGCTTGCCCGGCTCAAGGTCAAAGCCCAGAGGCTGAACATAAACCAGCTCGCCATCGATGGCATTGACATGCACCGAAGAAATACATTCGGCGGGTTTTTCATGGCTGGTGATGATTTTGGCCGGTGAGTCCGCATCCTCAGGCCCCGCCATAGCCCATGCAGACAGCAATACCATGACCAGTGCAAGCAGGCTGCCGCGAATCGGGCTTGAGTTTGAAGCAATGCGATTGAACAATTTCATATTGAACCTCCTGCCATGCTGATCGGCACAGCGTGAACATTGATACCAGGAAACTTCGCTGGCGCGGCATCGCAAAGATTATACGAAATCTACGGTAGAAAAACAGGCTCGGTAAAAACAGGCTTTGGAAATACCAGAAGGGCTGCAGTCAGGGCGTGATGGTTCGATATTCACCCGGCTTCAAATCCGCCAACTGGTGCTCACCCACCCGGGTTCTGACCAGCCGCAAAGTGGGCAATCCCACTGCCGCGGTCATACGCCGCGCTTGCCGGTTGCGGCCTTCATCCAGCACGATTTCCAACCAACTGGTGGGAATATTGCGTCGTTCCCGAATGGGCGGATCACGCGACCACAGCCACCCGGGTTTCTTGGCCAACACGTTTACTTCCAGCGCCTGGGCCTGGCCATCATTCAGCTTCACGCCGCGGCGCAGCGTCCTGAGCTGCGTTTCGGTAACGCGCCCCTCGACTTGCAGCAAATAAGTTTTGGAGCTGCCTTGCGCCGGGTGCGACAACTGATGCTGCAGGGCGCCATCGTCGGTCAACAGCAACAGGCCTTCACTGTCGCGATCCAGCCGACCTGCCGGGTACACGCCAGGCACTGGTATGAACTCTGCCAAGGTGCGGCGACCCGATGCACTGCTACCCGGCGTGCTATCCCCTTTGGCATCACTGAACTGGCTGAGCACCCCAAAGGGCTTGTTGAAAATCAACAACACGTGTTTAGCCAGCTACTTTCAAAGCACCTTAGAATGGCAATTCCAAGTCAGGATTCACCGCCAGCATGCGCGCGCGGAACACATTCTTGATGCGCTCCAGCGCTTCTTCTGTCTCGCCATCAAAACGAACCACCAGAATGGGGGTGGTGTTGGAAGCCCGGACCAGGCCCCAACCATCGGCGAAGTCGGCACGAACACCGTCAATGGTGCTGACCTTGGCGCCATCAAAGCGCGCCTGGGCTTGCAAGGCATCCATGAACGTGTGGTTCTCACCTTCCTGCATTTCCACCTTCAGCTCGGGCGTGCTGTAGCTGCTGGGTAATGAGTTGAGTATGGCCTCGGGCGGCGCTTCACTGCTGGCGAGAATTTCCAGCAATCGGGCGGCAGCGTAAATACCATCATCTACACCGTACCAGCGTTCGCCAAAGAAGAAATGCCCGCTCATTTCGCCGGCAAAGGGAGAACCGATTTCTTTCATCCGCGCCTTGATCAATGAATGGCCGGTTTTGTACATTACGGCCTTACCGCCGGCCTCTTCGATCACTCTGGCCAAGTGACCGGTGCACTTGACGTCATAGATGATGGTGGCGCCCGGAACCCGGTCCAGCACATCCAGCGCCAACAACATCATCACGCGATCAGGATAAATAATATTGCCACCCAGGGTGACCACCCCCAGCCGGTCGGCATCACCATCCAGCGCCAGACCTATATCGGCATTCATCAGGCGCACGGACTCGATCAGGTCTTTGAGATTGTGTGGGTCACTGGGGTCGGGGTGATGATTGGGGAAAGTGCCATCTACCTCATCAAACAGCGGCAATACTTCAGCACCGATATCACGCAACACATCTGCCGCACAAACTCCACCCACGCCGTTGCCGCAATCGATGACCACCCGCAAAGGCCGTGCCAGATGAATGTCTCCGGCAATGCGTTGGCGATATTCGGCCAACACATCTTTACTCTCTGTCTTGCCTTCGCCACTGCTGACGTCATTGCTGACGATGCGGTGGTAAATCCCCTTGATTTGCTCACCGAACAGGGTGTCACCGGCAAGCATGATCTTGAGGCCGTTGTAATCGGGTGGATTGTGGCTGCCGGTAATCATGACACCGGTGCCTTTGGCATGTTCGAACGCAGCGTAATAGAGCACGCCGGTAGGTACCATGCCGATGTCCAGCACATCACAACCGGTAGAAGTGATGCCTTCAATCAAACCGCGCACCAGATCCGGGCCAGACAAACGGCCATCGCGCGCCACCACTACAGGCCCGGCATCTTTTTCCAAAGCCATGCTGCCCAGCACCTGTCCAACCATGTTGGCAATGCCGGCATCCAGGGTCTTGCCAACAATGCCGCGAATATCATAGGCGCGGAAAATTTCTGCTTTGAGCTCTACCGCATCACCGTCAGGGCGGTTGTGAACTCGGTCAGCAAGGTCATAACGTAAACGCATGGTTGGGGGCTCCGGTTGGGCAGCGGTGCTTTTGGCTGCGTATTGGTCACTGTCTTGCTTCGCATCATCCGCATCACGGCTGGATTCATCAAAGCCTGCTTCGTGATTCGAGTGGTGGCTCAACTGCTGACGGATCTGATAAGCCTGTTCGTTTTCAGCCAGCTTTCGGGACAGGCGCTCCAGCTCCCAGGAGCGGTTTTTGCGCAAGAAAAATACCACGGCCAGAAGCAACAAGCTGCCAAGCACCAACATCAATATCAAAGTACCAACGCCGAGAAAATTGGTATAAGCCGCCATCGGCATTTCCAGCCGGAACAGCGTACCGGAAACCGGTATGCGTTGCGGTGACAGTTCGGTGTGGCTTTCAGAGCCCAGTTTCTTGAGCTCAGTGACTGGCTGGCGGCCGTTGTATTGCGTCAGCTTTAGGTAACTACCCGAAACATCCGGGTTGAAACGATCGAGCACATAGACCGGATCTACCAGCAAAACCACATAACCACTCAACTCTTCGTCCTGATGCAGAGCAGCAGCTTCCACCAACATGGGCGGCTTGAGGCTGCTGTGTATCTGCATGGGTGGATTGCCACCCTGACTCGCCTGGGTCAGCATTTCCATCAGGGCAAAACCATTTTCGCCCTGGGCCAAAGGATCAAAGGTGCTCAGGTCTGCAGGAAATACTTTGACTTCTCGCACTTCAGGGATTTTGCCGTTGGCAAATGCGAGAACAGCATCCAGATCACCACCCTGATTAAAGGCTTGCAGGGTCAGAGTGTGTAATCCCGGGTCTGTGACCAGTTGTTGTAATTGGCCGGCAATACTGCTCAATTGTTCAAACGATTGATCACTTTGCTGGGTAGTGCGATTAAAAGCACGCAATCCACCCAGATCCTTGAAACTCAACCACAGGCCGCTGAGTACCAGCGACAGGCCCAACAAGGCTATCAATGCCAGAACGGGTGATGAAACCCGCATTTCCCCCATGGCGCCGAGCCTGTCTTCCAGCAGTAATTTGAGTTCGTCCAGCTTGTTTGATTTCTGATTCATTCCCTGCTCTCTCACTGTCCCGGTTACCTGAGCCTTATGCCCGACTGGCATCGGGCTGGCTTATGCTTAACCCTGCCCGGTATGCCCAAACCCCCCGTCACCCCGTTGCGATTGTTCAAAATCTTCTACCAACTCCCAGTTTGCGCGAACCACCGGCAGAAATACCAGTTGTGCAATACGATCACCTGGCTCAATGGTGAAAGGATTATCAGAACGGTTCCAGCAGGAAACAAACACCTGGCCCTGATAGTCACTGTCAATCAAACCCACCAGGTTACCCAGTACGATGCCGTGTTTATGTCCCAGACCGGAACGAGGCAGTATCACCGCAGCCAAACCGCTGTCACCCATATGCATGGCAAGGCCGGTTGGTATCAATTGGGTTTCATTCGCAGCCAGCACCAGGGTCTTTCCCAGGCAGGCGCGCAAATCCATGCCCGCCGAACCAGCGGTGGCATAGTCGGGCAAAGGAAATTCCTTTCCCAGTCTGGGGTCCACGGCTTTGATCCGGATGGGTCTCACGGCTGTTCTTCCCTGTGGCGAGGTCCGTTAGCGCTCGGTTCTGACCATCTTCAAAGCGCTCACTAATTCGGTTGATGGATCACGATCTGCGTCATGATAGCAAGCCTGCTGTCTGAAAGCTGCCGAACCCTGTGCAAAACCCAATGCCGAACCCAATGCCAAGCACGCTGAGGTAATTGCTTACAAACCGGTAGCGGATTTCCTCTGGATAGGCCCAACACTCTGAACAACACTGTACCTACCTGATGAGTTACAAGAGCGCCAAGCTGATGCAACTTTCCATTGCACCCCGAGAAAAACTGGCCAGCTATGGCCTCGCGTCCCTGTCTGACAGCGAACTGCTGGCCTTGTTACTGTGCACCGGAACGGCTGCCATTCCACTGGAAGCTTTAGTGCAGGGCTTGCTGATCCGCTTCGGTGGTTTGCGCGGCCTGCTGACAGCGGATCAACGCACATTATTGTCGCAGCCGGGCCTGGGCCCGGCCAAATCAGCGCAATTGTCGGCCGTGCTGGAGCTGTCACGCCGCTACCTGCAACAGGGGCTGGTGCGTGGTGAGCCGCTGGAAAGCCCCCAGGCGACTGAGCTTTACCTCAAATCGATACTGCGCGATGCGCCACACGAGATTTTTGTCTGTTTGTTCCTGGACACACGTCACCGTGTTATCGCTTTTGAGGAACTGTTTCACGGCACCATCGATGGTGCTACCGTCTACCCGCGCGTGGTGGTGGAGAAGGCCCTGAAACACGGCGCGGCGGCACTGATCGTGGCTCACAACCACCCCTCCGGTATAGGTGAGCCCAGCCTGGCCGACCAGGCCATTACCCGGCGTCTGAAAGAAGCCTTGGCCCTGCTGGACATCCGTTTGCTGGACCATTTCGTTATCGGTGAAGGTGCGCCCGTGTCCATGGCTGCCAAGGGGATGCTGTAACAATGGGGTCAGAGTAAACTCCTAATTAAACAACCAAGCCAAGCCAATTTACTCTGGCCCTTTACTCTGACCCCAAGTTTGTTTGGCTTGCAAGTCCAGCCTGCATAAGGTATAAAGTGCGGCTGATTTTTACCGATATATATTTAGGTATTTCCCATGCCAAGAATTTGCCAAGTCACCGGAAAGGGCCGCATGAGCGGTCACAACGTGTCGCACTCTAATATCAAGAGCAAGCGTCGTTTCCTGCCTAACCTGCATCACCACCGTTTCTGGGTGGAGAGCGAAAACCGCTGGGTACGCCTGCGGATTTCTGCCAAGGGTTTGCGCATCATTGACAAGAAAGGCATCGACGTGGTGCTGAAGGACCTGCGCGCGCAGGGCCAGAAAGTTTAAGACTCAGGTCTGAGGAGAACACCATGGCAAAGAGTGCACGTGAAAAGATTCGTCTGAATTCCAGCGCTGGAACCGGACATTTCTACACCACCGACAAGAACAAAAAGAATACGCCTGAAAAAATGGAGATGAACAAGTACGACCCGGTCGTACGTAAGCATGTTCCATACAAGGAAGGCAAGATCAAGTAAGGCTGAAAAATGTGCCCGCTTTGGGCCAGAAAAAACGTGGCTTGGCAATCAAGCTTCAGCGCCCCGCAGTAAAAAAACCCGCCGTTCGGCGGGTTTTTTTTGGCGAAAAAGTGGGGGCAGAGTAAAGTACCACAGATATTTGGGGTCACAGATATTTGGGGTCAGAGTAAAAATTCTCGACACCCTCGCGCGAAACCATTTACTTTAGTACCTTGGAATTCAGCAAACGGTCAGGCGTATTAATTTTTTGGGCTTGGCTCGTTGTGAATTCTTGTTGCGACTTAATCATCTCCTGAATTTTTACTCTGACCCCAAATATCTCCTGAATTTTTACTCTGACCCCAAATATCCCAAATATCGTGCCTGAATTACCTGAAGTAGAAACCACGCTCCGCGGCATAGCCCCGGTACTCAAAGGACAGCGGATCGACGCCATGGTGATCCGCAACCCGGCCCTGCGCTGGCCCATACCTGTGGCCGTACAACAGGCGGTTGGGCAGCAGGTTCACGATTTGCAACGCCGCGCCAAATACCTCCTGATTGAGCTGGAGAGTGGCGGCCTGCTTTGCCATCTCGGCATGTCGGGATCGCTGCGCATCTGCGAACCGGATACGCCGCTGAAGAAACATGATCATTTCGATATTGTGCTGGCTTCTGAACAATGCATTCGCTATCACGACCCGCGCCGCTTCGGCGCCCTGTTGTGGTGGGATGCCCCGGCACTGGAACACCCCCTGCTCAAGGACCTGGGACCCGAACCGCTGCAAAGCGGATTCAGCGGCGAGCATTTGTGGCAACGCTCTCGTGGCCTGCGGGTGGCGGTGAAAAACTTCATCATGAATGGCAAGGTGGTCGTGGGCGTGGGCAATATTTATGCATCTGAAGCCCTGTTCATGGCGGGCATTCATCCTTCGCGAGCAGCTGGTCGCGTATCCAAGGAACGCTACAAAGCCTTGGCAGAGGCTATACGCGACGTGTTGGGTCGCGCCATCCGGCAAGGCGGTACCACGCTGCGGGATTTTCAGAATTCGGCAGGTGAGCCGGGCTATTTCGCTCAGGATTTGTTGGTTTACGAGCGTGGGGGCAAAGGCTGCTTCCAGTGCAACAGCCCAATCAAACGCAAGGTCATTGGCCAGCGATCCAGTTATTATTGCTCACGTTGTCAGCGCTGAATATACGGGAATTTGATTTATGAAAAAAGCAACCCAGGCCGTACATGCCGGCAGCCACAAAGAACTTAACTTTGGCGGAGTAAACACGCCGGTATTCACCTCCAGCGCCATCGAGTACCTGGACGACTCCGAGGTGCGTTATCCGCGCTATTTCAATACCCTCAACAACCGCGTGGTGGCTGAGAAAATTGCTGCGCTGGAAAACGCTGAGGCCGCATTAGTGACCAGCTCCGGCATGGCCGCCATCAGCATCATCCTTTACGGCTTGCTGAAACCCGGCGACCACGTGGTGTTCCTGGAGGGCTTGTACGGCGGTACGCACTCGATGATCTGTCTTGAATTTTCGCGCCTCGGTATTGAGTACAGTTTTGTAGCTGCCGACCCTGCCGCCATGGCAGCCGCAGTGCAGCCCAACAGCCGCATGTTGTTTATCGAATCGCCCACCAACCCCTTGTTGACGGTACTGGACCTGGCTGCCGTGGCCGATGTGGCCAAACGCCATGATCTTTACGCGGTGATCGACGGCACTTTTGCCAGCCCCATTTTGCAGAACCCGCTGGATCATGGCTTCGATATCGTCATGCACAGTGGCACCAAGTATCTGGCTGGCCACAGTGATCTGTGTTGTGGGGCAATCGCTGCATCGGCAGTGCTGATTGAAAAACTGCGCATGCATGCGCTGATGCATGGCGGCAGCCTCAATGCTCAGGATTGCGCGCTGCTGGAACGCAGCCTGAAGACCCTGGAGTTGCGGGTACAGCGCCAGTCGGATAACGCTCTGTTGGTGGCGCAGGCTCTAAGCCAGCAAGCGGGCATTGCGCGGGTCAATTATCCCGGTCTGGAGCATCACCCCGGGCATGACATTGCGGCGCGCCAGATGCGCGGCTTTGGCGGCATGATGAGTTTTGAGCTGGCCGAGTCCATCGACCCACTCACTTACTTGCGAAAACTGAAAATGGTGCCCTGTGCGGTCAGCCTGGGCGGGGTGGAAACCACCATTTGTCAATCGGTAGCTACTTCACATCAGAAAGTCAGCGTGGCAGAGCGGGAACGGCTGGGCATCCGCCCGGGCTTGCTGCGGTTGTCGGTGGGAATTGAGGATGCTGAAGATATCATTGCCGATCTGTTACAGGCCTTATAAGCCCATAGAAATGGGGTGTTTAAGCCAGCTTTCAGCTTAAAACAAAGGCGAACTGGTTTATTTTTCATACTCTTATACAGGTCCGACCCCAGCGTCTAACCAGCGTCTACAGGTCCGACCCCAGCGTCGCCCAGCGTCGGGCCTGGCCGCCGTCATCTTCCGTCATCTTCGACTTGTTGATCCATTTTCTTGCGGTGCTCATCCAGCGCCTCGTCGTAATCTTCGGCCTGGAATTTCTTGGCTTTGTTATAGGGTGTCAGCGGGCCGTTGATAAAGGTGTCTTCAGCCTTCATCAGCGGTGAAGGTGGAGGCGGTTCCGCCCGGAACCACAAGGCATAAACGCAAACAGCGACGATGATCAGTACTAGCAGGAATCTCATGGTCACAATCTCCTGAGTTTTGGTCAGGGGTCAAAAAAGAGTTGGGGTACCCGCGGCTTCGACTTGCACATCGTTACTGGCGGGCTGCTCGGTTTGATCGATCAATTTCACCCGCTTACCGCCAAGAAACACTTCCTTGAACTCGCGTCTGCTGACCGAGACGTAGCGGTCATTGCCACCGATCTCAACCTGCGAGCCTTCCTTCAGAGCGTAACCGTTATCGTCTACCCGCACCACCATGGTCGCTTTGCGCCCGGTGTGGCAAATGGTCCTGATCTCTTCCAATTGGTCAGCCCAGGCCAGCAAGTGCTTGCTGCCTTCAAACAACTCGCCCTGGAAATCCGTGCGCAGGCCAAAACACAATGCCGGAATGCTCTTTCGGTCCACCACTTCGCTTAACTGGAAAACCTGGTCTTTGCTGAGGAATTGCGCTTCATCTACCAACACACAGTGGATATTGCGTTGCTCCAGCTCGCCCAGCACATACGCATACAGGTCGGTTTCAGGCCCAAAAATCACCGCTTCTGCCTCCAGCCCAATGCGCGAGCGGATAGCCCCAACGCGGTGCCGGTCATCCATCGACGGTGTAAACAACAAGGGATTCATGCCGCGTTCGCGGTAGTTATGCGCTGATTGCAGTAAAACCGTGGTTTTGCCGGCGTTCATTGCGGAATAGTAAAAGTACAGTTTAGCCATGGGTCTTTCTCTGCCACTACCTTACAGCCGCTGGGCCGCTAATCTTTCCTCTGATGAAGCAAGCATTCTAACGGCAGGCCGCAACGATTCACACCAGCCTGCTTCGTCGTTGACCTGTGGCCCTGCCCTGAAACTTTGCTGCTGTTGGCTCTCGGGCAGCAGGTATAGTCGCGCTGCAAATCAAACCCCAAGCAGATGCAAGAAACCATGAGCCTGCAGTATGTGCCGATCGGCAACCCCATTCCCGAAGACCTGGAAAAGAACACTCGCCGCCAGATTATGGCGGTTAGCCATTTTACGAAGCATCGACCAGACTGTCGCGAAACAACTGATCGGCGGCATGCCACAAGCGCCAGTGAGCACTATTGCTGGCCAATCTGGCAGACATCAGCGCAGCAAACTCCGTGACCAACTGCTGGGCAGTTTGCGGCTGGCTGATGGCCCCGAAATACAGACCACGTTCACCGTTCTCGTCCACCTCCAACCAGTAATGCACGCAATGAGCTTGCCCCTGGATCAGCAATTCTGGACCTTCGCCGGCAAATTCCGTGTCCAGCCCCAGCACGACGGCATGGATCGATTGGCCGGCGCGAGTCACCGGAGCATCCAGTAAAACGACCGGGGTTCCGGCTTCCTGGAGCGCGGCCCGCAGCGTATCGCGCGCTCCTGGAACCAAAATTTCCCTGCCCTGACAAGTCTGCTGTATGTAGCGCACATTCAGTTTGCTGAACAACCACTGGAACGGTACCAACCTGCGCAACTCAGGCCCAATTCCCCGATAGACAAAGCGCGGACCCAGGCCCTGATCCTGGAAAATCTTCAACACAATGGCGGTTGGTCCGTAGTGCAAACCCAGAAGTACCAGCCCACTCATCGGTTGGGGCACGTTGTGTAGCTTGATACGTCGACTGATAGCCGCAGCGCGACCCATCACGCTCAACCACAAATCCCGTGCTTCCATCATCTCGACCAGGCGCCAGTTGCGTCGCCAGGCCGTCACGTCTGCAACTGCTACATAACGTTGTGCGAGCTGCAGGGCCAAATCTGAACGCGATTGCAACAGCCAACCGCGCCGCGCCACCGACAACAAAAGGGCCTGCCCCCAGTTGTAAGGTAATACCCCACACACCATAGGTAACAAAATATAGGTGAGAAAGTCACCGATCTGCCGGCCAAGTGTAAAGTGGGAATTCAAGGGTGCGTTGGCCTCGTTGCAGTGCGGGTTCAGGGCAGTAAAACAGCGTCAGATAGACGATGCCCGAGCAGACGCACCCACTCCTCACGCTGTTCCTGCTGCATTGGGCCGCAACTTTCAACATAGGCCGCAGCAACTTCATCTGCCTGATGGTCCAGTATGCCGGAGAGCACGATGTGAGCATTTGGTCTAAGACAGGCACAGAGTTGCGGCGCCAACTGCATCAGGGGCCCCGCCAGGATATTGGCCACAATCACGTCATATGGGACGTCGTGTCGGCTCGCAACCCAGTCTTCCGGCAAATAACATTCAATCCGTTCGCTGACCCCGTTGCGCTCCGCGTTGTCCACAGTTGCCAGCAACGCTTGCGGGTCGTTATCGACACAACAGATTGAGGCAGCACCTTTGAGTGCAGCGGCGATACCCAGCACACCCGAACCGCAACCAAAGTCCATGACCCGCAAACCGCGCAAGTCCATGCCATCAATCCACTCGAGGCACAATGCTGTGGTGGGGTGTGTACCGGTACCAAAGGCCAGGCCGGGGTCCAGTTTCAGTTGCAAAGCCAAGGGGTCGTCTGGCCCTGGCATGCCACTGGGCACTATCCAAAGATGCTGGCCAAACTGCATGGGTTGGAAGCGATCCATCCAGGCACGTTCCCAATCCTGGTCAGCCACATCCCGCCAGGCTATGCAATCGGGCCGCTGAATAACCCCGGCTTTCAACAAGCCGGTCAGCAAGCCCGTCAAAATGGCTGAGCGATCGGTATCCTGTTCAAACAAACCGCGAATCTCCACTACTGGCCATAAAGGCGCCGTGCCCACAGCGGGTTCCAGCACGGGATTATCGGCTTGATCTTCAAAGGTAATGGCCAGTGCGCCTTGCTCTTCCAGCGCCTGCTCGGCTTGCTCAGCCTGTTCGCGGGGAACGCTGAGGCTGACTTCGGCCCATGGCATCGTTAAATTATTCCCGGCCCGGTTCAGGCCTTGGCCTTTTCTGCCAGGCGTTTTTCCAGGTAGTGAATATTGAAACCGCCTTCGATAAAGCCCGGATCAGCGAGCAACCACCTGTGCAGGGGAATGTTGGTCTTGATGCCATTGACCACCATTTCGTCCAATGCCACGCGCATACGGGCAATGGCGATGGCCCGATCAGTGCCATGTGAAATCACCTTGGCAATCATGGAATCGTAATTGGGCGGCACACGGTAACCATCGTAAATATGCGACTCCATGCGAATACCGGGTCCACCAGGCGCATGGAAACCGGTGATCATGCCCGGGCTGGGCATAAAGGTTTCCGGGTCTTCGGCGTTGATGCGGCATTCGATGGCGTGGCCACGAATCTGAATGTCTTCCTGGCGGTAGGTCAGCTTTTCACCACTGGCCACCAGAATCTGCTCCCGTACCAGATCCACCCCGGTAATCCGCTCGGTAACCGGGTGCTCCACCTGGATGCGGGTATTCATTTCGATGAAATAGAATTTACCATCGTCATACAGGTATTCAAAGGTACCCGCACCACGGTAACCGATACGCTTGCAGGCCGCTACGCATACAGCACCAATCTCGGCTCGTTGCTCAGACGTAATACCTGGCGCTGGAGCCTCTTCAATCACTTTCTGGTGCCGCCGCTGGGTGGAACAATCGCGCTCGCCAAAGTGCACCGCATTGCCATGTTCATCGGCCATCACCTGGATTTCGATATGGCGCGGATTTTCCAGGTACTTTTCCAAATAAACGGTGGCATCGCCAAAAGCGCTTAGCGCTTCCTGGCGGGTCAATTGCAGGGCGTTGTTCAAATGCGCTTCGGTATGCACCACGCGCATGCCACGACCACCGCCACCGGCCGAAGCCTTGATGATCACCGGGTAACCGACCCTACGCGCGATGGCCAGGCAGTCCTGCGGATCCATACCAAGCGGGCCATCGGAGCCAGGCACACAGGGCACACCTGCTTCTTTCATGGCCTTGATGGCCGAAACCTTGTCGCCCATCAGGCGAATGGTTTCCGGCCGCGGGCCGATGAAAATAAAACCGCTTTGTTCAACACGCTCAGCGAAGTCCGCGTTCTCGGCCAGAAAGCCGTAACCGGGATGTATGGCCACAGCATCGGTCACTTCGGTAGCCGCGATGATGGCAGGTACATTCAAATAGCTGTCTTTGGCCGGTGCCGGGCCAATACAGACCGACTCATCGGCCATGGCGACATGTTTGAGATTGCGATCGACGGTGGAATGTACCGCTACCGTTTTGATGCCCATGGCATGACAGGCCCGCAGTATGCGCAGGGCGATTTCGCCGCGATTGGCAATAACCACTTTATCGAGGAGCGCCATGCGTCACTCAGCGAATGACAAACAGGGGTTGATCGAATTCCACCGGCTGCCCGGTTTCAGCCAGTATGCCCACCACCGTGCCGGATGATTCAGCCTCGATCTGGTTGAACATTTTCATGGCTTCGATAATGCACAGTGTTTCCCCTTCAGAAACCTTCTGGCCAAGCGTCACAAAAGGATCGGTGTCCGGGCTGGGTGAAGCGTAATACGTACCAACCATGGGTGAGCGCAGGATATTGCCTTCCGGCATATCATCCACTTTCGGCGCTGCCGGTGCGGCTGGCGGCGCTGCGGCTGCAGGTGCCGCAGCGGGCGCCGGCGCTGCATAGTGCTGTGGCATGGGTGGTGGCATGGCATAGCTGAGCGGCACTGCCGGACTGCCGCGGCTGAGGCGCACCGATTCTTCGCCCTCAACAATTTCGATTTCGGTGAGGTTGGACTCTTCCAGCAATTCGATGAGTTTTTTTACTTTTCTGATATCCATACGCTGTTGCTCCTGCCAATGGGCAATGATTCAAATAAGTTCTGAATCAGGGATCCAGGTGATTGACGATGGCTTGCAGGGCGAGCATATAGCTCTCTCCGCGAAAACCACTGATAACGCCCATGGCGATGTCTGAGAAATAGGAATGATGCCGAAATGGTTCACGTGCATGTACTGATGACAGGTGAACTTCAACAAAAGGAATTTGCACCGCCAGTAAAGCGTCCCGCAACACGATGCTGGTATGGGTGTAGCCGGCCGGATTGATGATGATGAATTCGACCGCATCGGTAGCGGCCTGATGGATGATGTCTACCAGGCCGCCTTCGCTGTTATCCTGCCGGTGAGTGAGTTCATGTCCGCAGGCAGCGGCGAATCCTTCCAGGTCTTCCATGATTTCCTGCAGGCTGCGGTGGCCGTAACTTTCCGGCTCACGGCTGCCTAGCAGGTTGAGGTTGGGTCCATTGATAACCAGTATCTTGGCCACCGGCACTCTCGCTGATCAGGGGACAGCAAGTCTGCATGACTCGTGCTGATTTGTCCACAATTCGCCGCCGTATTGCGGCAGATCGCAGCAATTAGCCACCTAACTGCTTCAAGGCCCCGATACGTTGACAGCCGTTTCAGCCATCAGCCTGGAAATTTCCTCGCGCAGAGCCGTTTCGTTCAACTCACCCAGGTAGGTCCAGCGAATCGTGCCTGCGCGATCCAACAAGACACTGTAAGGCAGAACACCAGAGCGGTTGCCATACAGTTGCCCCACGGTCATCACGTCAGTAGAACCGATCAGTATGGGATAATCGATACCCAGCTCAGCAGCAAACTGGCGCGCCTGGGCCACATCATCCAGTGCGATACCGACCACTTCCAGGCCGGAATCACCCAATTCCCTGTGCAACCTGGCCAGCATGGGCATTTCCTCGCGACAGGGCTGGCACCAGGTGGCCCAGAAATTCATCAACACGATGTTGCCATCAAAATCGGCCGCCGTGACCCATTGCCCCTCGCTGTTGCCCAAGCGGTAATCCGGCCGCTGCAGTCCCACCAGGTCCGGGGCTTCTTGCCGCAAGGCAGCCATGGTTTCCTGAGTAGAAGGCGGCATTGGCTGAGTCAAAAAGCGGTATGCCACTGAGCCGCCTATGCCAGCCAGCAGCGCGATCGAAATCAACAGAAAGCGTTGCGGCCAGCTCATTGCGCTGCCAGCACGGCTTTGAGGTGGACCGCGAACTCTTCCGGCGGGAAATAGCCTACCAACCTCCAGTCCTTCATCTCATTGCCGTTGCGATCAAAGAACAGGATGGCAGGCGGCCCGATAATGCCGAACTCCCGCATCAACTGCTGATCGATTTCATCATTGGGCGTGACATCGGCCTGCAACGCCTGCAGGCCGCTCAGCAAGGACTGCACCTCTTGCTCATGGAAAGTATTGCGCTCCATACGGATGCACTCCACGCACCAGTCGGCGTAAAAATCCAGCATGGCACCCTGGCCTGAGGCGTTGGCCTGCTGCACGGCGAGCTGCAAGTCTTCCAATGACTTGATGCGCCCAAAGGCTGCCTGCTCTTTTTCTGCCACCGTCTGGCGACTGCCCTTGAAAGCCTCCAACGGTCGCAACCAGTAATCACCACCCGCGGCGGCACCGATGATTTCCAAAGCGCCCAGCAACAGCAACACCAGGCCCAGCGACTTCCACAATCGTTTCCAGCCGGAAACACCGGCTTGCAGGGCTTCAAATGCGCCGAGATAGACACCACAGCCAATCAACAACACGCCCCACATCAGCATGATGATGCCGCCCGGCAGGATGCGTTCCAGCATCCAGATGGCTAGCGCCAACAAGCCCACGCCGAAGACATTTTTGACCGCTTCCATCCAGGCCCCGGCTCTGGGCACCAGCTTGCCGGCCGATACGCCAAAGGCAATCAGCGGCAAACCCATGCCCAATGACAAGGCAAACAAGGCGCTGCCGCCCAGCCAGGCATCGCCGGAAGCACTGATCACGATCAGCGCCGCCATCAGCGGTGGTGCCACGCAGGGCCCTACGATCAGCGCCGAGAGAAAGCCCATCACCGCCACACCCAGCAGGCTGCCGCCCTGCTGCTTGCCGCTGATTTCAGCCAAGCGGGTTTGCAGACGGCCGGGCAACTGCAGCTCAAAAAAGCCGAACATACTGAAGGCCAGGGCGATGAAAATCAGCACAAAGGCGCTGATGATCCAAGGGTTTTGAAATACTGCTTGAAGGTTCTGGCCAAACAGGCCAGCCAGCACTCCGGCCACGGTGTAAGTTACGGCCATGGCCAGCACATAAACCAGCGACAACCAGAATGCTTTGAGGCTGGTGAGTTGTTCACCTTGCCCGGCAATAATGCCCGACAGAATGGGCACCATGGGGAATACGCAGGGCGTAAAAGCCAGCAGGATGCCGGCGATAAAAAAGGCGATCAATGCGCGGGCCGGATTGTCGGTCAACAGGCTCGCCAGGCGGTCTTGCTCACTGACTGGCGCGACTCTGGCCGCGGCCCTGGCTGCGGCCCTGACTGCGGCACTGGCAGGGTCGCCGGCTGCATTACTGGCTGCGGCGTCCGTTGGTCGAACAGGCGCGGAGGGTTCAGCGACCTGTGCCGCGACCTGGCCAACAAAGGCCTGCTGGGCTGCTGGCATTTCAAAACTGAGCGGGCGTGATTGCGGTGGATAGCAGATATCGCCATCGCGACAACCCTGGAATTCAGCCTGCAGGGTGATGGTCTGAGCAGGCCCGGCAGGGCGATTGAACCGGACTGGAATTTCGACCTGATCGTAAATCACCGGCACTGGGCCGAACTCCGGATCATCCTTGATCACGCCTTCGGGTAATTCAACTTCGCGAACTTCGAAGCCCTCACCCTGCAACACCCGAAACTTGAACTGGTCCCGATACAGGTAATAGCCGGGCTGCGCTGTAAAGCGTACCAAGGCGGTTTCGGCGCTTAGACCAATCGTCTCGTACACAAAGGCCTGTTCGGCCTCCAGGGCAGGTTCCTTTTCCGGGTCGGCGCCCAGACTCAGCTCAGCCGGGCTGTGCAATGCCGCATTCAGTTCTGCCAGGGCGCTGTGGGGCGCTGCAGGAGCCTCATCTATCAGTGGTTGCGCATCATCCGTTTCCAACAAATCACTGAGAGCGCTGGCACCATCGGCAGGCAGACCCACCAGCACCACCTGCTCAGTAGGTGGGTAGCACAGCACATCCTGCAGACAACCCTGCGAACGCACGCGCAACTGCAAGCCATTCAGGCCAGCCATGACCTGCGCCAGGGGAATTCGCACGGTAATCTCGCCGGTGTATTTCTCAACCTCTTCACCGAGCAGTTCATCAAAGGAAATCTTGCCCTTGGGCAGGCGCGGCTGGCCTAATTCGACCCCGGATGTGGTAGTGCTGAAGGCCAGAAAGCGATTGTTGTAGAGGTAATAGTCCGGCGCGATGTCCCAGCTCAGCTCCACTTGTTGCCGGTCGGCGGCGACGGCTGAAATGACAAAAACATCACCGTAATCCCTGACATCTTCAGGATCGATCGCGGCCGCCAGGGTACTGATCAGCAATCCAAAGAACAGCAGCGCCAGTGAGACCAGCCGTGAGTGCTGGAGGTTTTTTCTTGTCATGGAGTGTCCGTCATTCTGAATGCCTGCTGCCTGGGCTTTTTTTGGCTGCCTGATCTGGTGAGTGCTCATTCGGTTTTACCCAACTTGCGTGCAGTAGACCGGATTTACCGCTTTTAATTCCAGTTTTTATGCCAGGTATTCTTGGCATCTACATGGAAAACACTAAGAGCAGCCCATCGGTGATCGGGCCGATTCTACCGGAAATCTCCCCCTGGCCTTGATTCAAGCCGAAGTGAGCAATTCTCACAATGTGCTGCTATATTCTGAATTCATGACTTTTTTGGCTTTTTAGTCAGCAGGCTTTGAAGGGGGCTTTCATCATGCTGCGTAAGATATCTGCCGTGTTGCTGGGTGTGCTGGTGGCGTTTGCTACCGTGATGCTGGTCGAATGGCTGGGTCATCAGGTTTATCCGCCGCCGCCCAATCTGGATTTCAAAGACCCCGAGCAACTGCGACAGTTCACCTCCAACTTACCCTTGGGCGCTTTTCTGTTGGTGTTGCTGGGCTGGTTACTGGGCACCCTCAGCGGTGGTCTGACGGCCTGCTTTGTGGCCCGGGAAAAGCCATTGGTGTTTGCCTCCATCATCGGTGCCATCATGTTGGCGGCCACCATTGCCAACCTGGCTATGATCCCCCACCCCACCTGGTTTTCCATCGCCGGAATCGTGGTTATTGGTGTCGGCACTCTGCTGGCCGGTCGCTGGTCCTCAACTTCCGCAGCAAGAATCCGGGCTTTGTAGCGTTTGATAAGAGTCGGCGAGCGCAGAGCCAGCTTGATGTGGCTGCATGCTGCGGCGTGATGATGGCCGCGCCTGACTGATTCACCTGCCTGTTTGGGGTTAAGCCGGTTTTCTGCCGGGGTTCACGGCACTTCTTTGACAGCGCCTATCTGCAGCATCAGTCGCAAGGGATCAAACAGCGGCCAGACATCGGTGATTTTGCCGTCTGCAATGCGGATCACATCCTCGCCCAGCACATCAATCGCCTTGCCTGTGGCTGGGACACCACGAAACTCGGCCTGATGCGTACCGGTCCAGCGCCAGCGCACAAACACTAGATCACCATCAGCGATGAGCTCGTCGACCTGAGTGATGCGAGTGTCTGGGAAACCGTCATGACAGGATTTTATGATGGCCACATAAGCATCCGGCCCACTGGCCGGATAGCCTGCGCTGTGGCGTTCAAAATTGGCCGCCAGTAACTCACTGGCGACTCGATAATCACCTTGGTTCCAGAGCTCCTCCAGCCAGCGCTGCACCAACTCTTTGTTGGCTGCTTCCAAAGCAGCCTGTTTTTCCAGCACAGCAAGACGCTTGGCAGCATCCTGCACATCAGGGTCAGCCTGCGCAAATGAAGCCAGCATGGCCAGCATAAGCAGGGCGAATTTCAGGCTGCGAGGCTTCATCAGCATTTTTACTCCATGCATCAAAGGTCAGAAAAACGGCGGCGCTGTCGAATCAGCAACACTCAAACTTCGAAATCAGGCAATTTTTTAGCCAACAGGGTTTTCTTTAGCGTCACGTACTTGGGCAAACCCTGTTGATCGTAAGGCGGATAGTCTTCGCCCTGAATCAATGGCTCCAGGTAGCGGCGTGCCGCTGCGGTAATGCCAAAACCATCTTTGCTGATGTAATTCTTCGGCATCAATTTTTCGCGATTGGCCACTTTGCTGAGCTGCGCTTCGCCGATTTTCCAGCGGTAGGGTTTATTCGAAACCCGTTCAATCACCGGCATCACACCGCTTTTGCCCTGCAGTGCCATTCGTACTGCCGCTGCACCCACGGCGTAAGCCTGGTCTACATCGGTGGCCGATGCGATGTGCCGGGCAGAGCGTTGCAGATAATCCGCAACCGCCCAATGGTACTTGTAGCCGAGATTGCTCTTGACGATTTCAGCCACCACTGGCGCCACGCCGCCCAATTGGGCATGGCCAAAGGCATCACGGGTGCCCGCTTCAGCGAGGAATCGGCCATCGGGGGCGCGTACGCCTTCAGATACCACGATGGAGCAATAACCCGAGTTTTCTACCGAGTATTTCACCTTGGCCAGGAAAGCTTTTTCATCGAACGGAACTTCTGGAAACAGGATGATATGTGGCGGATCACCGGCCTCGCGCTGCGCCAGTCCACCGGCGGCAGCGATCCAGCCGGCATGCCTGCCCATCACTTCCATGATGAACACCTTGGTGGAGCTGGAAGCCATGGAGGCCACATCCAGGCTGGCTTCCATGATGGACACCGCCACGTACTTGGCTACCGAACCAAAACCCGGGCAGCAATCGGTGATGGGCAAGTCGTTATCGATGGTCTTGGGCACACCAATACACTGCACTGGAAACCCAAGCTTCTGGCCAATTTGCGAAACCTTGTAAGCGGTGTCGGCCGAGTCGCCACCACCGTTATAGAAAAAATAACCGACGTTATGCGCTTTCAGCACTTCGATCAGGCGCTCATATTCGCGGCGG
The DNA here is from genome assembly GCA_034440115.1 of Lysobacterales bacterium. Classification (GTDB taxonomy): domain Bacteria; phylum Pseudomonadota; class Gammaproteobacteria; order Xanthomonadales; family SZUA-36; genus JAWXBM01. The sequence continues at coordinate 33,087 of JAWXBM010000001.1, forward strand.
CTTTCTTCTACGCTTTTCAGCTTGAATCGGCAGGAACCAAAAGCTCCGCCGGGTGTATGCCGCAGAGCGGCGATATCCGCTTTGCTCTCTTTGGAGGTATCAATCAGCTCTTCCCGCAGGATGCCAATGATGCCGTCTTTACCGGCCAAAACCTTGCCGATCCTGTCGCGATTTTGCCGCGCGGTTTCAATTACCCCGCAGGCTGTGGCATTTATTACCGGTGTAACACCGCCCGACTGGGCATAGAGGATGTTTTTCTTCATGGCATATGGGTTTCCTGCTGCCTGCTTAAATGGACTTGCCAGCTTAAATTGACTTGATTGGGACTAGCGGTTAGCTTTAGCGGCTTATTCTAAAGGACGGGAAGCGTCTTATGCGAATCGTGTTATTGGGCGCACCAGGCTCGGGCAAAGGCACTCAGGCTGCCCTGATGGTTGAAGCACTGGGCTTGCCGCACATTTCTACTGGCGTTTTGTTGCGCGCAGCCGTAGCTGCCGGATCGAAGCTGGGCCAGGCGGCCAAGGCGGTGATGGATCGTGGCGAACTGGTTTCCGACGACATCATGCTGGGCCTGATCGAAGAACGTTTGTCACAGCGTGATGTGGCTACCGGCTTTATCCTCGATGGTTACCCACGCAATCTTCCGCAGGCTGCCGCCCTGGATGAGGTGCTGAGTCGCTTGCAACAGCCGGTCGAAATTGCGCTGCAGATCGATGTTGATGAAGAAGAGGTAATCCAGCGCATCGCCGGCAGAGCCGCGGCCGAAGGTCGCAGCGATGACAGCGAAGCAGTGGTGCGCAACCGCATGCGTGTTTACGCCGAACAAACCGCGCCAGTGGCTGGCCATTACGCCAAAAAGGGGGTTCTCACGCGCATTCTGGGACAGGGCTCTGTAGACGATGTGTTGCAAAGAATTCTGGCCGTATTGCACGCTGGGAGTGAGTGATCATCAGTCAGCTTGCTGAGTTGCTGGCCTGGCGATCACTCCAGCCGCGTTGCAAGAAGTTGCTTACATGATCCGGCTCCCACAACAACTGCTGCAGGTCGTGGCTTTTCGCGCTGGTCCGCAAGATTTGCCGCCGGGCTGGAATACCGCGACTCTGACGGTGCTTTTGTACATAGCGCTGGGCATGTTGGCCGACAGTATGTTGCAACTGGGCAACAGCAGCCTGCGCAGCCTCCTTTCGATTGCGTTGCAAATCGTGGCCATTACCCTGTTATTGCGGTTTCGCGGATTTTCCGCGCGGCTGCCGCAGACCATTGCCGCAGCGGCCGGCACCGGCTGTTTGTTTGGCTTGATGTCCATTGTCCTGTTGGCACAAACTTCCGGTGCATCTTTGCCGGTCGGGTTGGCAACTTTATGGCTAGGTCTGTTTGTCTGGAGCCTGTTGGTGGATGCGCATATTTACCGCTCCGCGCTGTCCATTAAAATGAGCCAAGGGGTGCTTATAGCTGTGATGCTTTTTGCACTGAACTTTATTCTGATCGATGCAATGTTTCCTGCGGCGCAGGGTGGTTGAGTCTTAGCTATGCATATTCATATTCTGGGTGCTTGCGGAACCTTTATGGGCGGCGTCGCCTTGTTGGCCAAGCGGGCCGGACACCAGGTTTCGGGTTCCGACCAGCACACTTATCCACCCATGAGCACGCAACTGGAAGCCGAAGGCATCCATCTGTTCGAAGGTTATTCAGCCGAGCACCTGCAACCCCACCCGGATCTGGTGGTCATTGGCAACGCTCTGAGTCGTGGCAACCCGGCCATCGAATATGTGCTCAACAGTGGCATCCGCTATACCTCGGGGCCGCGTTGGCTGGGTGAGAACTATTTGCGCGGCAAGACGGTCGTTGCTGTGGCCGGTACGCACGGTAAAACCACTACCTCGAGTATGGTGGCTTTCATCCTTGAACAGGCGGGTCTCAAGCCGGGGTTTCTGATTGGCGGAGTGCCGCATGATTTTGGGCACTCGGCGCGCGATGGCGAAAGATTTTTCGTGGTCGAAGCCGACGAATACGACACGGCATTTTTCGACAAGCGCGCCAAGTTCGTGCATTACCGGCCAGACATCGCCATCCTGAATAATCTCGAACTCGATCACGTCGACATTTACCCGGACCTGGCCTCCATCCAGACCCAGTTCCATCATTTGGTGCGGACCATACCCGGCAAGGGCACCATCATCAGCAATGCGGCCGACGATAACCTCGAAGCCGTGCTGGAGCGGGGTTGCTGGAGCAACTTGCAACGCTTTGCGCTGAATGATGTCGACGCCGAATGGCAGGTCGAGCTGAACAAACCCGGTGGCAGCGAACTGAGTTTTTTGCACCAGGGCGAACCAGTCGGACGAATGCAGTGGATCATGCAGGGTCGACACAACGCTATGAACGCCTGCGCCGCCATTGCGGCCTGTGTGGCGGCCGGTGTGGATGCAGCCGAAGCTGTAGAGCACCTGTCGCGCTTTCGCGGGGTCAAGCGGCGCATGGAGTTGGTAGCGGAAATTGGTGGCGTGCATATCTATGATGATTTTGCCCATCACCCCACGGCCATTCGCCTGACCCTGGAAGGTTTGCGGCGCAATATCGGCAATGCTCGCCTGCTGGTGGCATTGGAGCCACGCAGCAATACCATGAAAGCAGGTATTCACATCGATGAACTGGGCCCGGCGCTGATTGCCGCGGACCGAGTGTGGCTCAAAGCCGGTGAAGGCATCAACTGGGACCCACAGGAAGCTTTGGCCCCGCTGGAGGGCCGCGGCCGGGTGGTCACCAAAACCGAGGATCTGTTGCAGCATATGGCCGATGCGGTAAAGCCAGGCGATCATGTGGTGTTTATGAGCAACGGTAGCTTTGATTCGGCTACGCAACGTTTTTGCCAGCAAATCGGCAGCAAGTGGAGTGCTTGAAATTCCGCTGTTGCCGCTGCGCACGGTACTGTTTCCGGACGGTTTCCTGCCTTTGCGCATCTTTGAACAGCGCTACCTCACCATGGTGCGCGACTGCGCCCGCAACAACTCCGACTTCGGCGTTTGCCTGATACTGGAGGGCGAAGAGGCCATCGCTCCGGTGCGGCCGGCCACCGTGGGTACTCTGGCTGAAATTGTCGACTGGTATACGCTTGAAGACGGCTTACTGGGGGTTTCTGCCATTGGTGCGGACCGATTTCGCGTACAACACACCCAGCGACAGGCGGATGGTCTGATGATGGGCCAGGTAGAACTTATGGCCGAGCCGGCCGCCCAACCCGTTCCCGAAGCCTACTCAGTGCTCACCCAGGTATTGGCGCGCTTTATGGAAAAGGTCGGTAATCAATACCCCAGTTTCACCCCAGAAAACCTGGACGACGCTACCTGGGTAGGCTACCGACTGGCCGAGCTGTTACCGCTGGCAGCCATTGAGAAACAACAACTGCTGGAATTGAATGATCCGCTCAGGCGCTTGCAGGACTTGCTGCAAATCCTGCCGCGCTTTCAAGCAGAATAGTTCAGTGCGATGAGGGCAGGATCGCGATTTAGGTGGATGATCGGCAGCAAAGCTGCCCTCCAAAAACCAGCTAGCGCAGCAACAGCAGCATATCCTCTGAAACCTGGCGTTGCTCAAACTGACCCAGCTCCGCGCGTAAGTCGCCCATCTGCTCGGCCACTAAAGGCTGCGCGCGCCAATAGCTGAACAAACCAAAACGTTGCACCAGTTGTTCCTCGGAAACCTGCGCCAGGTAAAGGGTGCGTGCTTCGGGCTGCAAGCGTACACCCGAGTCCCACAAGCGCAAGGTCAGCAAGGGTCCGCCGTGCGGCATTTGCTTGCGCAACAGCAAAGACTCCGTGCGGCCCTGGTAGGCGCGACCCAACAAGGGCAGCGTGGCCTGGTCGGGATCTGGATTCAACGCCTGGATCACCCAGAGCCAATCGCTGGGCGACTCGGGTTCCCAGCCGGACTTCTGCAAGGTCTGGGCTATCACTTCCGGCTCGGCCACCAGTTGCATATTGAAGCGGCGCGACAGAGCTTGCAGCGAGCGCGTGCGCTCACTGGGCAGCTCACTCCAGGCTTCATCCCACCAGATCTGCTCGCTCATCAGTTGGTTGGGCGCTACTGAATGCAATGCCACCAGCTCCTCCGGCGTATGATCATTGACCTGCCACAGGAACAACACGCTGGCCGAACCGTAAAAAATCAACCCAGCCAGGGCCCCAGAGAAAGGCAAAATGGCGCGTTGGCGATAAGCCATGCCAACCACCAGCGTCCAGGCCAGCCCCAGCAATACGCCCAGCAAGCTAATGCTGAGCCATTCCAGACCAAGATAGAGACGCGCCAACAACAACAACGTCAGGATCAGCCCGGCTGCCAGATATGGCCATTGGCGGTGTTTACGGCGCACTTCGCCGGCAATCATGACGGCAAAAAAGCTGAACACGACGGTGGTCAGGCTCATGACAGAGCTGGGGCTGCGCAACAATTCGCTGGAAACTTCCATAACCTGCGGTGTGGCGCGCAAGCCCCAGGCCAGCAACAACTGAATCAGCCAACCGCCGCCAATCGCCACCAGCCAATGCATTGCTGCGGTGCTGCGCCCTGCGCCGTGCAACCAGAAAAAAACCGCCGCGCTGGACAACAAGGTGACCTGCCAACGCGACAACTGCGACACCGCCACAAAGAAAGGGTCGGCTAATTCGTTGCGCAATGACAAAGCCAGATCCTGCACCGACTGGTCCAGGGCTTGTGGTTGCGCTGCGAAGGGCGACAGGAATAACAGCATGATCAGGCCCCAGAAAATAACTACCAGCAACAATCCGGATGCGGAAATCGACAACACTTCGGGACGCGCGGGATCCAGCAAAGGCGCGGCCAATCTGCCCAGTTTCGGGTGGCGGCGGGTCCAGCGGATGCCGTGTCGCATCCAGCGTGCCGAGCGACTGGCCAACGGTTCATAGATAGCCCGCATCAGCCACCAGATCAGCCACAGGCTAAACAAGCCAATCACCAGCACCATGGCCAGGCGACCGGTGTATTCGGAGGCGACTTCCAGGGAAGCGCCGAATAAAAAACCGGGGATCAGGAAAGTTGGGGCCCAGGCAATGCAGGCTGCCAGGTCGACCGCGATAAAGCTCGATGGCGGCATGCGCATGATGCCGACAACGGCAGGAATCACTGGGCGCAGTGGGCCTATGAAACGCCCGGCAACAACGCTCTTGGCACCATGGCTATTAAAGAATTGGATCCCCCGATCCATCATTCCCGGGTAACGGGAGAAAGGCCAGATATCCAGCAGATGCTGACGATAACGGTAACCCAGGGCAAAGCTCAGCGTATCGCCCAGCAACGCACCGCTGGAAGCGGCCAACCAAACCGGCACTATGTCGATCACACCCAGACCAATCAAAGTGCCAACGCCAAACAGAATCATAATGCCGGGCAACAGGATACCGATCAGCACCAGTGATTCAAAGAAGGCCACCAGGAATACGATTAACACGCCCCAGCCAGGGTTAGCGTTGACCCAATTCAGTAATTCCTGTGACCAACCGGCAGATTCCATGAAGGTATTGGGGCCTGTTCATTTTCCATGCCCGGAAAAAGCCCGGGGCGGTTATGATAAAGGATAGAAGCAACAGGCTGGCGCCAAGATGATTCCGGTCTATACCCATTGGGGACTATAAGAATGTCTACAGGTTCAAATAATCTCAGCGGCAAAACCCTGTTCATCACCGGCGCATCGCGCGGCATAGGCAAGGCCATTGCCCTGCGCGCCGCCCGTGATGGAGCCAATATTGTCGTGGCTTCCAAAACCGATCAGCCGCACCCCAGGCTGGAAGGTACCATTCACACTGCCGTTGCAGAGATCAATGCTGCCGGTGGCCATGGTTTGGCCATAGGCATGGATGTCCGCGAGGATGACCAGGTAGATGCGGCCATCGACAAAGCCGTGACACATTTCGGTGGCATCGACATCCTGGTGAACAACGCCAGCGCCATCATGCTCAAGGGCACGCAGGAATTACCCATGCGCCGCTTCGACCTGATGTTCGAAGCCAATGTTCGTGGCAGCTATACCGCCATACGCGCCGCCATTCCGCATTTGCTCAAAGCAGCCAACCCGCATGTGTTGAATCTCTCCCCACCGTTGAATCTCAACCCGGACTGGTTTGCGCCGCACGTGGCCTACACCATGTCCAAGTACGGCATGAGTATGTGTGTGCTGGGCATGGCCGAAGAGTTTCGCAAGCAGGGCGTAGCCTTCAACACCCTCTGGCCACGAACCGTGATTGCCACCGCTGCCCTGAGTCAGCTCGGCGATATGGTTTCACCGGATAATTGCCGCACCCCGGAAATCATGGCGGATTCAGCGCATGAAATCCTTTGTCGCGACAGCCGCTCATGTACCGGTAATTTCTTCCTCGATGAAAACGTTTTGCGTTCTGCCGGCATGAAGAGCTTCGATCAATACAGCGTAAAGGCGGGTATGCCGCTGATGAAGGATCTGTTCCTGGATTGAAGGTCTGAGCCAGAGGCTTTAATCAGCCTTTGGGCTCACGACTCATTTGACGAAAGGCCTCACGCGCCGCACCTATGGTGGCCTCGATATGTTCTTCACTGTGCGCGCTTGAAACAAAACCGGCTTCGTAGGCGGAAGGCGCGAGATAGACCCCTCCATCCAACATCAGATGGAAGAACCGCTTGAAGGCCGCGGTATCACAGGCGCCTGATTGTTCGAAATTCACTACTTTTTCGGCCGCGGTAAAATACAGACCAAACATCGCGCCAACCTGGGTGGTGCGGAAGGGAATACCGAAGTAACCCGCTTCGCGCTGCAAGCCCAGGAGCAGTGCTGCGGTAGTTTTTTCCAACTGTTCATAAAAACCATCGGCCACGATCAGGTCCAGCGTGGCCAGCCCAGCCGCCATGGCCACCGGATTACCGGACAGCGTTCCGGCCTGGTAAACCGGCCCACTGGGCGCGATCTGTTCCATGAATTGCCGCTTGCCACCAAAAGCTCCCACCGGCATGCCGCCACCGATGATCTTGCCGAAAGTCGAAAGATCGGGGGTGATGCCATACAAACCCTGCGCCCCTCCCAGTGCCACGCGGAAACCGGTCATAACCTCATCAAAAATCAGCAAACAGCCATGCTCATCGCTGGCTGCACGCAGCCCTTCGAGGTAACCGGGTAAGGGTGGAATGCAGTTCATATTGCCGGCCACTGGCTCAACGATAATGGCCGCTATGCGTTGGCCTTCGCTGGCCAAAAGCTTCTGCACGGCAAGCAAATCGTTAAAAGGCAAAGTCAGTGTCAGATCAGCCAAGGCCGCAGGCACACCCGGCGAATTGGGCACACCCAGGGTCAGAGCACCGCTGCCGGCCTTGACCAGAAAACTGTCGGCATGCCCGTGATAGCAACCTTCAAATTTGACTATGGCATCGCGACCGGTCGCCGCCCGCGCCAGGCGAATCGCGCTCATGGTGGCCTCGGTGCCTGAATTGACCATGCGTACCATATCCATGGCCGGAACCAAGCGACACAGGCGTTCCGCCATGTCCACTTCAGCCGGGCAAGGTGCACCGAAGCTCAGCCCATTTGCTGCCGCCTTCTGCACCGCTGCAAGCACATGGGGGTGTGCGTGGCCCGCAATCATCGGGCCCCAGGAGCCGATGTAATCAATGTAGCTGCGGCCCGCTGTGTCGTATAAGCAGGCACCTGCTGCACGCTCGAAAAACAGCGGTTCGCCGCCTACGCCGTTAAAGGCTCTGACGGGTGAATTCACCCCACCTGGAATGTGTTGGCGGGCACGGTCAAGCAGTTCTTGGTTCTTACTCATGATTCAGTGTCGATCCTTCTGTTTCGCATGGCGATGATTTTTGTTGCGGGCATTCTACTACCGCCTAATATAGGCGCTGAGGTTTCATGCCACCAACAAGCATGGCAAACTACGCCGCTTTCCAACATGACCCACAGGTAAAAAGCGTGAACGAGCAAGGCTACAGAAACTGGATGTGTATCATCTGCGGATGGATGTATGAAGAAGCCTATGGGTCAGCCGAAGACGGTTTGCCCCCCGGAACCCGTTGGAAGGATGTGCCCGATGACTGGGTCTGCCCGGATTGTGGAGCATCCAAAGACGACTTTGAAATGATTGAGATTTGACGGCTTGATAGGTTTATCGTGCACACAAGACTGGCAAACAAGGCAGGCACACTCATGAGCAACCGTGGCGGTATCAAGCGTTCTCGCAGCAACAAAATAATTGGCGGCGTGTGTGGCGGCATTGCCGAACATTTTGGTTGGTCCATAACGGCCACCCGCGTGGTTTATGTATTGGCCTCGGTGCTATCGGTGGCCTTTCCGGGCATCATCGTTTACCTGGTGTTGTGGTTGGTGTTGCCGCGTCAGGCGTAAACCTTTTGTAGGAGCGTGAAGAATTCCCGAGTTCATACGCCCATCGGCAAATAGCTCCAGCCAACGAAAAGCCGGCCCGGCTGGGTCCAGAGTGAATTTAGCACTCGCTGGCAGGCTGTTGGCCGCCGTTGAAGGCGCAGACATAAACCGCGCGCTGCCGATCTGTGCTGCAAAGGCCTGGTGAACATGGCCCCAGACCACGGCCTTGATCTGCGGATGATCAGCCACGCTATTCATTAAACCTTCGGGTTGCTCCAGCCGGTATTTATCTATCCACGGTGAACCTATGGCCATGGGTTGATGATGCAGTGCCAATAAAGCCGGGCCGTCTCCTGCCAGGTACTGATTCACCCGCAATAAATCGCCGTTATCAATACAACCATCAATGCGCCCGGGCCTGGCCGAGTTCAACAACACCACTTTCCAGTCACCGGCCTGCTGGAAGTAAGGGCTTTCATAAGGGCCCTGGGGAAAATACTGCTGCATCAACTCGGGCACATCGTGATTGCCGGGTAAGGCACAAACAGGAGCATTCAGCGGCTCAATCAGCTCTGCCAGGCGCTGATACGAGGCCTCGCTACCGTCTTCGCTCAGATCACCGGTGAGCATCAGTGCATCGGGCTGCCAGGTGGCAACGGCTTTGACTACAGCCGCCAGACCGGCATCCGCACTTAATCCACGATAAGGCGTATCCGCTCGGGCGGACAAATGGCAATCACTGATCTGGGCCAGCCGAAAACCGCGACTCTGTTCAATACGAGAATGCACTTCGCTTCCTGGCGGTCGGGTCAATGAGACCAACACTCTAGCAAAAACGCGGAGGATTGGGGTCAGAGTAAAGTCAAACAAGCTAAAGTCGGTTAGTAAATTTAATTGCTGCCAACCAGCCAGAGTGCAGGTTTTACTCTGGCCCACTCTGACCCCAAAGTTAGAATGTCAGAAGATTGCCTGAATTGAAGCCTTACTGGGTGCTCTGCTTTCTGCATACTCTGCTGCATGTGCGCAAAACACGAAATCTGAATTGATATGAAAATCTTTATTCCACTCAGTGATGAGCAACTGGAAACGCTGTTGGACCATGAGCAGCCAGTGCCCTACCAGCTCGGCTGTGTCACCTTGTCGCAGATGTCAGGGCCAGATTCTGGCAAAAAACTCAGTCCAGATCGAGCGCCAGTGAATCGCCCGGCGCTACGCCCAGTTGCTCTGCCTTCCCCGCGTTGAGCTCCAGCACGTAGCGAGCCGGCCCTGCGCTGGGATAACTGGGACAACGCTCGATACGACAGGGTGGGGTGTTTTCCGACACGCTGACCAACCTGAGCTCAGCATCGAAATAGAAGATATCCAACGGAATGCGCGTGTTCTTCATCCAGAAGCTGCGGCTCGTTTCGGTGGGAAAAATGAACAGCATGCCGTGATCCTCGTCCATCTGGTCACGGAACATCAGGCCCATGCTCTGATCTTTCGGCGTAGTCGCCAACTCCACACTGAACCATTCGCCACCGAGGCGCACCCGCGACTCATTCGACATGCACGATGTGGTAATCAGCAGCAACAAAAGCGGGGGCAGCAGGCGTTTGATCATAGGGTGTTTGACTGGTGGCTGGACACGATGAATTCGCATCCTAGCCGCTTGCACGGCTTGAGTCGATATTTTGCCCCATGACAGCAATCACTCGACTGAGAAAACTCCAGTGAAAAAGCATGATGCAAAAACCCCGGCGCTCTTCTATGCTGAGCCCATCAGCCAAAGTGGAGTATCACCATGAAGACTTTTGTAATTATGCGCCGCGGTGCCTGGGAAGATGAGCCAGAGCTGGAAGATGCAGCAGCCGAGTCTACCCGTGTGGCTGACGAAGAAATGCCGGATCAGGTTAAATGGATCCGCTCCTATGTGATCGAAGAAGAAGACGGTACCTTGGGTACGGTGTGCATTTACCAGGCCGAAGATGAAGATGCCATCATTGATCACGCGCAACGCGCTGATCTGCCGGCCGATGAGGTGCTGCGCGTACTCAACACGGTAATTGTTCGCGACGATCCTTGATTTGAGATAACCACAGTCGGACTACCTCGGGTTTGCCGCAGCGCCAGTATCACTTCGATACTGGCTCAATTAATGCTGGCTACATGTACATTACGAGCGCTTTCGTTTTCTGCGTCCAGCGCCACCATGACATTGGAAAAGCTGTCTGGACGGATCTCGCCCATCAGGTTGATCACCACCACCTCGGAATCTTCTTCCATGGCCAGCAGCGTCAAGCCGAGTATGCGATCTCCCTGATCTTGACCAGCAAATGCGTTTCCTCACCTTCCTCCCGCACCAGCATCACCGGCTCCCAACCAGACTGCAGCAGCTTATTCTGCATGCCAGCAATGCGGCTGGCCAACTTGTCGGAGTTGCGTTCGATTTCGTAAATGCGAATACGTACGCCATTCAGGTCACGCAACAAGGCCTGGGTCTCCGGATCATCATCGATATGTGCGGCCGCAAAGCTCAGCAGCGTTGGACCAATTGAAAGCGTCACGCTGTTATCCGTATCAAAGATGCCGGCGGAGTCCAGCTCAGCAAAGCCCGCATTGCCGTGCGACGCAGTAATTCCGCAGGCCGTGAGCGAAAGCACAGCGACGCAAGCCACCGCGCAAAACGCCAGCCAGCCAAATGCTCTACCGGGAGGGTTATCGCGAACAACAGCCCTGCTCATGGCATTTCCAGGTGGCTGTCGATATCGATATCAAAATTCTCCATTACCTGGCTCAGTTGTGCCGGATCCAGTTGACCGATGATGTTGATGAACACCGCTTCTTCTTCATCCACCGCCATCACCGTCAGGCCCTCCATGACATCGCCGCTGAACTTGATGAAAATCTGCGCCTGCTCACCTTCTTCGTTAACCTGCACGATGGGCTCCCAGCTACCGGACTGCAGCAGGCTTTTAACCTGGCTGACTTTCTGCAAGGCCGCATCGGGCTTGCCGTCTATCGAGTAGACATTGATCCGCACCCCTTTGAGCTTGTCCAGCAAGGCGGTAGTCTCCGGGTCATCCTTACTCATGCCGCCAACAAACTTCAGGATCGAACCGCCCAGGTTGATCATCACCTTGGGCTCACCGTATACACCCTGCAATTCGCCAAAGTCCACATAGCCTGGCAAGCCTTTGAGGGCATCTTCCTGCGCCATGGCGGGCAGGGCCACGATAATGCTCAGGGCCAGGCCCAATACGGCAGCGATGCCGGTTTTAGTCCAATGTTTCATGCGTTTCGCTCCTTGTTGAATTCCATCTGTTCCTGAATAGTCCGGATCATGTTCTCGTTAATGGTTTGCTGCATTTCACGGTTGACCGTGTTGCCTATCTCCAGACCAGTTTTGCGACCCACCCTGCCCAAATAGCCGAAGGCTACAGCCAACTCCCGCCGAGCCTCTCTTAGCTCGGCTGTGGTGGGTTCGGTCAGTTCAGTTACGGTATGCTCGATTATTCCGAGTTCTGCCGGCTGCCATAAGCTCAAGGCAATAATGACCAGTGGGATGGCAGCCAATGCACTGATCCAGGCGGATTGAAACCAGCCTGAACGACATGTCGGGCGTGCTTTTCTGCCCACTTTTCTGCCCTGTTCATCCGGTATGTTGGTCAACTTGTGGCGCAAACTGGCGGGTGCCCGTTGCTGCGGTATGGCTTCCAGTGCCTGTTGCAGTTGGTAGGCTGCGACAATCGCCTGCGCCAAAGCCGGATCATTCCGAGCCGCTGCCTGCAATTGCCCGGCCTGTTCATCATTCAGTTCACCGTCCAGCAGAGCGTTGATTTGCTCTTCCCAATAAAGGGGATTGGCATGCAATTGAGGTTTTTCGTTCATGGTCTGACCTCCGCGAGCTCTTCGCGCAGTTGTTTACGTGCCCGGTGCAAATAGACTTTCACTTGTGCCAGGCTCAGTTCCAGGGCATCGGCTACTTCCTCGTAGCTGTTCTGCTGCACATCCCGCAACACCACCAGCGAGCGGTACGGCTCGCCCAGTTGATTGATCGAGCGCTGCAACCTTTGCCCCAATTCAAAATGTTCGGCCCCCTGTTGCGGCCCATCACCGGGAGCTTCCGCATGCCAATCACCCAATTCTTCGCTGGGTTTACGCCGCCGGATTCGATCCAGGCAACCATTGCGGGTGACTTTCATCAGCCAGGCCCGGGTTTTATCCGGATCAATCGCATCCTGCTGGTGCCACAGCTTCATAAAGGACTCCTGGCAAACGTCTTCCGCCTCAGCGGCATCTTTGAGCAGATAGCGGGCCAGAGACCATGCCTGATCCTGGTACTCCTCCACCCATTGCCGAAAGACTCTGCTCATTTGTAAAGCTTAAACGTGCGGCCAGCGGATTGGTTACAAATCTGCTCCAGAAAACGCGGCCACGCTCCATCCCACGACCAGCCGGGCCACAGCGACCAAAAGCATAAAATGCCGCGCTTTCGAGCTGAATTGTGGGGAAATTCCGGGCAATTCCGCAAAAATGCCGGTTTCCAAGCCGATAAATACGCTTTTCCCTTGAAACAGTTCACCGACAGCCCCAATTGGATTCACAGGCTGCATCGCCTGCCGGAACCCTGAGTTTCAAACTGAGTTTCAAACTGAGTTTCAAACTGAGTTCCGGTCGAAAGTCAAAAGAAGTTTTAGGCGGGGGTGCAGACAAACACAAATCTGACGGGTCAATCCGCCGGAATAATTGATTTAACTTTTACATTTGAAATTGGGAGATTCTGAAATGAAACTTCGTCCTTTGCATGATCGCGTGATCGTCAAGCGCGTAGAGGAAGAAAAGCTGTCTGCAGGCGGCATCGTCATACCTGACAGCGCAACTGAGAAGCCCATCCGCGGCAAAGTCTTGTCAGTAGGCAATGGCAAGATTCTGGAAAACGGTGAGGTACGCAAACTGGATGTCAAGAAAGGTGACACGGTGTTGTTCGGTAAATACTCCGGCACCGAAGTCAAAGTGGATGGCGAGGAATTACTCGTTATGCGCGAAGACGACATCATGGCCGTTATCGAAGGCTGAACCAGCCCCGAAACGCTGATCAACCCCTGAAACATTTGTCAGCGGAGCCACCGGCTTCGCATCACGAACTCGAGGAATAATTCAATGAGTGCAAAAGACGTTAAATTCGGCGAAGACGCCCGCAGCAAAATGCTGAGGGGTGTTAACGTTCTGGCCAATGCCGTCAAGGTTACGCTGGGCCCCAAGGGTCGCAACGTGGTTCTGGACAAAAGCTTTGGCGCCCCGACCATCACCAAGGACGGCGTATCCGTAGCCAAAGAAATCGAGCTGGAAGACAAGTTCGAGAACATGGGCGCACAGATGGTCAAGGAAGTCGCTTCCAAGACTTCTGATATTGCCGGCGATGGCACCACCACCGCTACTGTTCTGGCCCAGGCCATTCTGCGAGAAGGCTTGAAAGCCGTTGCGGCTGGCATGAACCCGATGGACCTGAAGCGTGGCATCGACAAGGCCGTGGTTGAAGCCGTTGCAGCCCTGAAAGCCCAGTCCACCCCCTGCACCGACTCAAGCGCAATTGCGCAGGTCGGCTCCATTTCAGCCAACTCCGACACGGAAGTGGGTGAAATCATTGCCGAGGCAATGAAGAAAGTGGGCAAGGAAGGCGTAATCACCGTTGAAGACGGTTCTGGTCTGGAAAACGAACTGGACGTGGTTGAAGGTATGCAGTTCGATCGTGGCTACCTGTCACCGTATTTTATCAACGACCAACAGACTATGAGTGTAGAGCTGGAACAGCCTTACGTACTGCTGTTTGACAAGAAAATCAGCAATGTCCGTGACATGCTGCCGGTACTGGAAGGCGTAGCCAAGTCTGGTCGTTCCTTGCTGATCGTTGCCGAAGACGTGGAAGGCGAAGCTTTGGCTACGCTGGTGGTTAACACCATTCGCGGTATCGTCAAGGTTGCTGCCGTCAAGGCGCCTGGTTTCGGCGATCGCCGCAAAGCCATGCTGGAAGACATCGCGGTTTTGACTGGCGGTACGGTGATTTCTGAAGAAATCGGCCTGAGCCTGGAAAAGGCCACGCTGGAAAACCTCGGTTCGGCCAAGAAGATCAGCATCACCAAGGAAAACACCACCATCATCGACGGTGCTGGCGACAGCGCGCAGATTGAAGGTCGGGTGAAGCAGATCCGTGCCCAGATCGAAGAATCTTCGTCTGATTACGACCGTGAAAAACTGCAGGAACGCGTAGCCAAGCTGGCTGGTGGTGTTGCAGTGATCAAGGTTGGCGCAGCTACTGAAGTGGAAATGAAAGAGAAGAAAGCCCGCGTTGAAGACGCGCTGCACGCAACCCGTGCGGCCGTTGAAGAAGGCGTGGTTCCTGGTGGTGGCGTAGCGCTGATTCGCGCCGTTGCCAAGCTGGCCAAGCTCACAGGCCTCAACGAAGACCAGAACGTTGGTATCGCTATTGCCCGTCGGGCCATGACCGAGCCCTTGCGCCAGATCGTAGCCAACGCCGGTGATGAGCCATCCGTGGTTCTGAACAAGGTTGCAGAAGGCAAAGGTAACTTCGGTTACAACGCCGCGACCGGTGAATACGTGGACATGATCAAAGCCGGTATCCTGGACCCCACCAAGGTGGTTCGCACAGCACTGCAGCATGCAGCATCGATTGCTGGCCTGATGATCACCACCGAAGCCATGATTGCTGAGGCGCCGAAGGATGAAGGTGGTCACGGTCATGGTGGACCGGATATGGGTGGCATGGGCGGTATGGGCGGCATGATGTGATCTGACTGGCCCTTTTTACCTGTGGCGGTGTTGCCGGCGCTTGCTTCACCAGTCATTACCATTAACGGTAACTCCTGGCTCGCAAGCTTCCGGTGCCTGGCCACAAACAAAAATTGCTCACTCAGATCAACTCTGGATGAGCAGAAAAGCCCCGCCACCAGGCGGGGTTTTCTCTTAGCGCTGCTTATTACCAATCTGTGGTAAATCGCAGCTCAAAAAGCAAACAGGCCTTTGCAGTAAAGGGTTGGTTATACTTGGTGTTCACCATTTATGCAGGCGATGGGGCTCTACGGGACCATTTCTCCGCCAAAAGCTCCACGAGGCTCACTTGAGCAAACCAGAAAACAACCTGCCAAAGCAGACCGTCCTCCTGGTCGGTGGAGCCATGCGCAGTGGCACCACCGTCATACATCGTGCGCTTTGCACAGCAAGTAATTCCAACCCTTACATTTCCGAAAGCTGGTTCCTGCATGAACTCTTCATCCTCTTTGAGCGGAACATGCGGCGTTTTGAAGTACGGCACCAGGACCAGTTCGGCGAGCGGGCGGAGTTCGCCCGACTTATTAACCTCAATCTCAACTACTACGTCGAGATGGTGTCCGCCCGCTACGGTAATCCTGCAGTGCTCATCTTCAAGCACCCCGAATTGACAGGCCATTTCATTACCATCAAGCAGCTTGCACCCGAGATGAAGTTTCTGGTCATCGTGCGCGACCCTCGAGACGTAATCGCCAGCATCAAGGCCGTGAACGCCAGGCATGCCGAGACCGGTACCTGGAGCCCCCACGGGACTCTCAGCAGCATGAAACAGTTCTGCGAATACTATGCCTCCTATTACAACACCGTGTTTGCGCAACGCGCCGACTTTGGCTCAAACCTGATGTTCGTGCGCTACGAAGATGTGGTGAGTAATCCCGTGAAGACGTTTGCGCACATCAGCGCATTTTCCGGCGCTACCTATGCGGACGACGCGATGACAAAATTCACCGACGAACACGCGCAGGCCAAGAATTTCCAGAAAGACCTCAGGCTCAAGGACCCGTTGAGCGGCGCATACTGGTCCGAGATGTACACCAAGGATCTTTCCACTGAACGCATTGGTAGTTACGCGCAGTCTCTGGCCGCCAGCGACGTCGAGGAAATCCAGACCCGACTGAGCGGTTTCGGAAAATCGTTCCGCTATTGGTGATCCGTTATCGTTGAACTGGCGGGCTAGCGGATTGCCCGCTGCGCCCGGCAGTCATTTAAGTGTTGGCCGCATCCCTTGGTATGTTATTTTTGTTGGATGAAAATCGAATCAAAATCACGCATCTTGCTGCTGCTGGCCCTTGCCATTTTTATTGGCGCGGGATTGTGGTTGTTCAACCGTGCTGCAGAATCTCCACCCCCTGATGGCGATGTTGCAAGCACAGAGTTGGAGCTTGAAAAATTGGCACCCCCGGACGAGGAAACAGGCCTGCTCGCTGAGGCGGATCTGCTGGATGCTATAGCCGCTTTGGCAATGCCAGCCGAAAAAAGCGCAACAGATTCTGCCCCCTTAACCGCCAGCCCGCAGCCTGATGTGCCCGCCACGCTTTCTGCAGAGCAAGTGGTGAATCGCCGGGAGATAGAAACGCAGATTGAAGCGGCTTTTTCCGGCGACAACAACGAGGCCGTCGAGTTAGGTAGTTTTCTCAATCAATGCCGCTTGGTGCCACAAACCAAGGAACGGGTAGAACAGTCGATCGAGCGAGCGGCTCAGTCTTTCGCCGAAGGTAAACCACTGAAACAGTTCAGGCCGTCCAATACGATCCAGGAGTTCGATTCGCTCGAATCCTTCGAACTTGAAAAGTGGAACTCCTTCTATCGCTGCGACGCCGCACGGGGGCTGATCAACGACGATTTCTGGGATCGCCTGGAGCGCGAAGCCGATGCAGGTAACCCGGTAGCCCGTTATCTGTTCGCCACCTTGCAGCCCAATTCCACCAACAGGTATTTGGGATTCGACCAATGGGATGAAGAACTGGAGCGGTATGAGCAGTCCCGCAATTACACCTGGCGCAACATGGAAGATCGTGAGCCTTTGGGGCTGCTGGCCTATGCACAGGCCGGACGTTCTGGTTCGCGATTAACTTCGGGTGGCGCTTCAACCAATGTGGTGATGACCTTGGCGGCCGTTAAATGCGGACTCGCCACTGCCGAGCTGCTTGATCAGGTGGACCAGATGATAGAGAACCTGAAGAGAATGGAAGTGACTCACCCCGGCGCTCTGGATCAACTCAACACCGCCTCAGATGAAGCCAAGCGAATGTTTTGCAAATAGGGTTCAGGTCTGGGCTGCTCGGGGTCAGAGGATAATTGGGATAATTGGGGTCAGAGTAAAAACAGTTGCCAACCAAAATTTTGCTGTTTTCAATAAATGGTTTTTACTCTGACCCCAATTATCCTCTGACCCCAATTATCGGCGCTTGTTTGGAAACAGCGGCGTACGCCCCGAGCTCCTTTGACAGGTCCTGCAAAATGCGTTTCAGGCTACCAGTCATCAGTATAAAGTCCGCGTCCTGCCGGGCGATGGGATCCTCATCATCGGTGGTATCAACGGCTTCGCCTTCAAAGAATTTGAACTTACTGATGACGCAATCGGTGCTCAAAACGAGCGCCAGGATACTGTCGTAACTCAGGCCCAGATGGGTGAGTTGCATACCCTCGGTCAGGTGATGGCGAATGCTGTCATCATCCAGGTCCAGATCGCGCCAGGTGACGATGGACTTGTTGTCCAGCATGCCTTGCATACGACATTCACGACCCAGCTCAAAACGCGCTACCGGTCGGCCCATAAAGACTTTGCTCAGCAGCTCCAACGGTGATTTTTCAAACGCCAGCGGCGAGCAATGCAGCCTACCGAGCGCCTTGCGCAAGTGATCGATAAACCATTCCGCTTGCGCTGGTGTAGCTGTTTCAATCCCCAGTATGTTTTCGTCTTGCAGATAAAAGCCGCGGATCCGGTCTGACTTCACCAACGATTTGGGCACCAGTTCGTCACGGGTCTGTTCCTTCAGGCGCCGCAACTCGCTGCGTGGCGGATCCTGTGACATGCGCTCGCGGTATTCAGCCACCCGCGCTTCCAGCGCTTCTTTGACGGCAGATGCCGGCAACACGCGGGTTTGGGTGCGTAGTTGCAACAGGTCAGCACCGGCCAGCCTGCGGCAGAATAGACCTGCAGCGTCATTGGTTGGGGCTTCCCAGCCACCACTCTTCTCCGAAAAAGCGCCACAAGGCACAAACGATTGCTCACCCAGACTCTGGCTGAGCTCTTCTTCGGTTTCCGGCCAGGGGCTGGCGGTACGATACAGGCGAATGTTGCGGAACATGTTTCTCACTCGGGACGACGGACAGGCGGGGGATTATAGACGGCATGGCCAACCTTTTGGCGGGCCATTGTCGCTGGGCTCTGTCGAGCCGCTTGGGATTATTTAAAAAACGCGAAATAAATCACATAGAACCAGGAAAACAGGCCGTGCACGATGGCCCAGCCTATGGACTGATTCACATTGAATGAAATAGCCATGGCCAGGGCTGAACCAAAGCCCACGCCCTGCCAACCCATTTGTTTGACGACTATCTGGCTCATAAACGATGACTCCTGTGTGGCTGGTTGCGGTAATTGATCTAACCGATCGATTTGGTGCTCAGCCCCAGCACCTTCTTGATCGCATCGCGAGTAACGGGATGATACTGCGCCTGATTTTGCGCAAACAAGCTTTGCGCTAATGGCTGATCCTGACCATTCTTCACCAGCGCCTCGTATATCGGCTCCACCAAACGGGTGCGACCATAACGCGACAAGTAGGCTTCCATGGCTGCATAGGCCGGTTGGTGGCGGCGCTTCGCCACCTGAATGAACCAGCTGCGGGTAATTTCTGCATTGCCGCTGGTGCTCAGACCCAAAGCAGCGTCCAGCCCCACCAATTGCCGCTCATTGAGGTCCGTCGGCAGAGCGTTGATAAATCGCACCATAACCTTGCGGGCTCCATTCGCTGGCAGGCAAGGCAGTGCTGGCGACCTCGCCCAATGCCCAGGCACGGGACAATTCACCAATGTCATCCAGGCCCGCAGAAACAGGGATTTGTGCTGTTTCAGGAATACCGGGTTGCTCCAGCCATTGCTCCAGCTCAGCCCTTGAATAAATGCCCGGGTGCTGTTGCAATAGATGCTCATCGATGTATTCCAGGAACTGCTCGGTGGTAATGGCTTGCCAGGCAAAATGTTGGAAATAACCGGTCAGGTAAGCATCAAACAGCTCGCGGCCAAAACGTGCTTCCAACGTTTCCAGCAGCAACTGGCCTTTGCCGAATTCCAGGCCACCCTGGCCCACATCCGGATCACCGCTATCCATGCGCGGTGCCAACGCTTGCATTTCTATTTCGGTTTCCTGCAGTTGTTCCAGCAGGCTGAGATAAGTCAATACCCGCTCTTCATCAGCGCGCTCCTTGCCGAACAACCCTTCCATCAACCGCGTCTCGAGATACGAGGTCGTGCCTTCATTCAGCCAGATATCGCGCCAGGTGGCATTGCTGACCAGATTACCCGACCAGGAATGCGCCAGCTCGTGCGCGATCAGGGAGACCACGCTGCGATCCCCCGCCAGCACGCTGGGAGTGATAAAGGACAGGCGCGGATTTTCCATGCCGCCATAGGGAAAGCTCGGCGGCAAAATCAACAAATCGTAGCGACCCCACTCATAAGGCCCGTAATTCGCCTCGGCAACCAGCAACGTGTCTTCAGTATCGGCAAACTCCCAGGCGGCTCTTTCCAGCACCTCCGGCTCGGCATAAACACCGGTACGCTCGCCAAAAGGTGAGAAGTACAGGTTGCCCACGGCCAGTGCCAGCAAGTAGGAAGGAATGGGCTGTGGCATGGAAAATTCATATTCACCACCACGCGCTGCCTGCGAATCATTGTCGGCGCTCATCACAGCCAGCAGGTTCGGGGGGGTGTTAATGCGGGCTTGGTAGCTAAAGCGCACCGCAGGAGTGTCCTGCAGCGGCACCCAACTGCGCGCGTGGATGGCTTGCGATTGGGTGAACATGAAGGGCTGCTCGCCACCGGCGGTCATTTGCGGTTCCAGCCACATAATCGCTGAGGGATTGGGGCCGGTGCGATAGCGCAATTGCAAGGTGAACTCTGCCACGGCGCGAAGCTCCGTTGGCAAGGCGATACGTATGGCTTCGCCCAGAACCGGCTGGGTTTCTCCCAGCACAAAGCTCCATACTTCCGGCGGCAACCCATCGCGTCGCAGGCTGACCGATTCGACCTGCAGGCCGCGACTATCCAGGATGATTTCATCGGCGGTTTTGTCCAGCCTCAACAGGTGTAAATCAGCCTGTCCTTGCAGTTGTTGCTGAGCAAAATCCACATTCAGGTCCAACACCAAATGCTGCAGCCGGAACTGCCTATAATTGGCTTGGGTAAAATAATCGCGCGAAGGATCATAATCCGCCCCGCCCGGGCTCGCAGCTATGCCAGCCGGAGAAGACGAAAGGAGGGCTGCAGGATCAGGCTCTGCAGGGCCGCAGGCCGTCAGGGCGAGGAGCGTCAGGAACAGAAAATAACGCATGGGTAAAATCCAGTAATTCAGTAAAAGTACCTGGGGCAGGTTAAACGACTCGGTACGGGCGCACACGGCCTTATAATAAAACCATGAGCCAAAGCGTGACCCAAAGCATGACCCTAAGCACAACCCTAAGCACAACCCTAAGCACAGAGCCCCCAGCCGTTTTGCACTGGCAACTGGCAACTCCCACTCCGCTGGCGATAGCGGATCGGCTGGCTCATGTGCGACGCTGCAGCCCGTTTGCAGCAAGCTTGTTGGATCGCCACCCGCACTGGGTCGAAGAGCTGGGGCAAGATCAGGATCCGGCTTTAACCGAACTGAATGCCCTGGTCAGCGAGATCGGCCTGGATTCCGCCCTGCGCCTGCACCGCAATCGCTGCATGCTGGGCATTATCTGGCGGGATCTTTGTGGCCTGGCCAACCTGGACCGGACTTTTGCTGATCTGGGCGTGCTGGCCACCCACTGTCTGCAGGCCGCTGTGGATTATCACCACCAACAATTGGCTGAGAAACACGGCCAACCCTGTAATGCCGCCGGCCAGCCACAGAAACTGGTAGTGATCGCTTTGGGTAAGTTTGGCGGTGGTGAGCTCAATCTTTCTTCCGATATCGACATCCTGTTCTGCTACGACAGCGCTGGTGACTGCAGTGGTGATGGCCGAAAACCCTTGTCTGCCGACCAGTTCTTTACCCGCCAGGCTCGCGCCGTGATTGCCAGCCTGGCTGAAATGCAGCAGGAGGGTTTCTGCTTTCGAGTGGACACCCGCCTCAGGCCGTTTGGTGATTCCGGTCCCTTGTGCAGCAGCCTGGCGGCCATAGAGCAGTATTATCAGCGCGAGGGCCGCGACTGGGAGCGCTATGCCTGGATCAAGGCCCGGCCGGTAGCCGGCGATTTGCAATTGGGGCAACGCCTGATGCAACTGGTGCAGCCTTTTGTTTATCGGCGTTATATCGATTTCAGCGCCGTGGAGGCCCTGCAGGAAATGCACCTCAGTGTGCTGGACGATGCCCGCCGCAGCGATCGTCTGGACGACATCAAGCGCGGCCCGGGCGGCATACGCGAGATCGAGTTCCTGGTGCAATGCTTCCAGTTGCTGCGCGGTGGTCGCGCAACCAGCCTGCAAACACCCTCCTTGCTGGCTGCCCTTGCCGCTGTGCAAGAGCTGCAACTGATGGGTGCAGACTCGGTTCAGCGTGTACATGAGGATTATGGTTTTCTGCGCCAGTTGGAGAATCGCATTCAGGCCCAACACGATCAGCAAACGCATCAGGTTCCTGCGGGCGAAGACCTGCAACGGCTGGCCCAGGCCATGCAGGGGGCCATGCAAGAGGCCATGCAACCAGCCATGCGCCCGGCCATTCAACTGGACAGCGTGGCGAAGTTACAGCAGCGGCTCGAGGCCGTGCGCAACAGTGTGAATCAGCGCTTTGAAGCCATTTTTCCTTCCCGGCCCAAGCCAGAAGCCGATCCGCAATGGGCCCGCTTGTGGCGGCAAGCGCAGGATCAACAAACGGATGTCACCGGCTCGTCAGCGACCATCGCTGACCCCAATCCGCTGGAGCCCACACCTTTGCATCTTTTTCTGTCGGCCTTACAACGCCTGACCCTGAGCCAGCGCTCGCATCGCCGGCTGGCCCTGTTTATGCCGGTATTGCTCAGCAGACTGGCTCGGCTGGAACTGGACCGGGTTACACAAAATCGCATTTTCGACCTGGTGCTGGCCGTCTGCCGACGCAGCGCTTACCTGGTGCTGCTGGTACAGAATGCCGCTGCGCTGGATCGCTTGATCGAGTTGTTTGCCCGCAGCTCCTGGGTTGCACAGCGGGTGATTCGCTTCCCTGCGTTGCTGGATGAACTGATCGACCCTTCATTAGGCAGCCAGATCCCTCAGGCCGAGGACTTACAACAAAGCGTATCGCGCTTGTTGCGCAGCGCACCCGATACGGAAACGGCGCTGGAAGGATTGAACTACCTGAAACTGGCCAGCACCCTGCGCATCGCCGTTGCCCAGCTTGAAGGGGCGATAGACGGCCAGGCAGTACAAAGCACTTTGGCTGCCCTGGCTGCTGCCATTGTGCAAGGAACGCTGGAGCTGGCGACACAGGAGCTGATTGCCCGCCATGGCCAAATTAGCAGCAAGCCATCACCGGACAGCAACAGCCTGGCGATCATCGCCTACGGCAGCCTGGGCTCGAGTGAACCGGGCTATGAATCCGACCTGGACCTGGTGTTCCTGTTCGACGAGCAGGACCCACTTTCAAACGGCGAACGCAGCCTCACCCCGGAGCGTTATTACGCCCGCCTGGCGCAGCGCCTGCTGGGCTTTCTCACCGCCATGACGCCTGCAGGGCGGCTGTACGAAGTGGATACCCGCTTGCGTCCCAACGGCCGCGCCGGTTCTCTGGTCAGTTCGTTGGCTGCTTTTGGTGAGTATCAGCGGCAACAGGCCTGGACCTGGGAGCTGCAGGCCCTGACCCGTGCGCAGCCTATTGCCGGTGACATTTCCGGCCTGGGCGCAACAGGCCAGCGATTCGCCGCGATTCGCCGCGAGATCCTGGCGCAACAACGGGATCCGGACCAGTTGCGTGACGAGCTTTGCAACATGCGTTTACGCATGGCCGATGAGAAAGGCAGCAAGCTGGATGCGGGCCAGTTGGCCAAACATGCGCCCGGTGGCTTGGTGGATATTGAATTCGTCGTGCAACTGGGCGTGCTGAGCGCAGCCGCCCGTTTTCCGGAAGTGCTGGGATCATCGGCCAGCACACACCAACTGCAATCGCTGGCCGAAGCGGGTTGGATATCCTCCGCGGAAGCAGAAGTCCTGGCGATGACGGCCCGGGGCTTACACCAGGCGCGTTTGCTGCTGGTGCTGCGGCCCGGTAATCCGGCGGAGAAGGTCAATACCAGGGGCTCCGCTGCAATCTGTCAGCGGATTCTGGGCTTGCCAGCGACACCCGCGAAGCCACCCGGCTAGAAATTGCTGACACAGCTTGTGCCCCTTAACGTAAGATGCTGAGTAAAATGCTGGGTAAAATGCCCGTCTGTAGAGCCATGTTTTTCTGCTGAAATGATCCCGCTGAAAGGGATAACTCAGGACTGACTGTTTTTGGAGAACGATCGTGACCCATGCTACTGATGCCGCTGACGAAACTCTGGATACTGCCAGTACCAAAAACGTCTACCAAGTGAACCGCACCGATCTGCCACTGTCCTGCCCCACGCATGAGCAGAAGCTGTGGAATTCACATCCGCGGGTTTACCTGGCCATCGAAGAAACCGGCACAGCCAGTTGCCCCTATTGCAGCGCGCAATACGTTCTGACCGACTGATTCACGGTCAGTAACCCAGCCTCATGCACATAGTTCAAGTGCTGGTCTCCCTGAATCTGGGTGGCTCAGAGCTGGTAGCAACCGAGCTCACCGAAAGCCACCGCCGCCTCGGTCACCGCGTGACTGTGATTGCTGCCCATGGCCCCTTGCAGCAGCGGGTACTGGCCGCGGGTGCCGAATACCTGGAATGGCCCATTGGCAAGAAAAGTCTTGTAACCCTGGCCGGCATAGGCCGCCTGGCCCGCTGGCTGCAGCAGAATCCGGCCGATGTGCTGCATGTGCATTCGCGCCTGCCGGCCTGGATTTGCCGAATGGCTCTGCGCAAACTGCCAATTGAACAAAGACCGGCTTTTGTCACCAGTATGCATGGCCACTATTCGGTGAACCGCTACAGCGCCGTAATGGCCAGCGGTGACCGGGTGATAGCGGTTTCCGAGCACATTCGTGACTACACTCTGCGTAATTATCCCGGGGTTCAACCCGAGCAGATAGTCACGGTATACGGTGGCACCAGCCCAAAGGAGTTTCCCTATGGCCATGAGCCATCAGACGAGTGGCTGCAAAATACCTTTAACGAATTCCCGGAGTTACGCGGCAAACGGCTGTTGTGTCTGCCGGGGCGCTTGTCGCGCTACAAGGGCCATGGGGTGTTTATTGAGCTGCTGGCCGCCCTGCGCAACGAGTTTCCCGATGTGCATGGCCTGGTAATCGGTACAGCCAGGAAAGGCTCGCGCTTGCGCAGCGAACTGGAAGGCCTGGCCGAACGTAGCGGTGTGCTGCAACAACTGACTTTTACCGGGGCCCGCACCGATATGCGTGACTGGCTGGCTGCCAGCAGCATAGTGTTCAGCCTTTGTTCCGACCCTCCCGAAGCCTTCGGCCGCACTGTGCCCGAGGCCTTACGCCTGGGCGTTCCGGTCATTGGCTGGAATCATGGTGGTGTGCAAGAAACCCTGGCTGCGATGTTTCCGCAAGGCGCGGTTTTTCCCGATAACCCGTTAGACCTGCTGGAAAAAACCCGGGCTTTTTTACGCCAAACGCCCACGGTAGAACCCAGCCAGGCATTTCTGCTGGAAGATTCCATGCAAAAAACCCTGCAGGTTTATCAATCCCTGCTGTCCGTTTCCAACCGAGAGACCGCACTATGAAGGTATTGGTATGAAGCTATTGGCCCGCAGACTGCAAATGGAGTGGCCCAGTTGGCTGGCCGTGGCCTTTATCGCCCTGCTGCCCTTTGGTCGTTTGGCTGAAATTCCCTTGTCATTGTTCGCCCTGGCCTTGCCCTTGGTCGTTCGCTCGGCCGCTAACCGCGCCCGCTTGCGCGCCGTTGCACCGTTTCTGATCGGCCTGTTCCTGTGCTTCTGGCTGCCCATGCTGCTGTCCAGTTTCGACTCCATGGCCGCGCAGAAAAGCTGGGTACAAAGCGTGGCAGCACTGCGCTTCCTGGCCGCTGCCTGCTCCATGGCGATTTTGCTCAGCCCACCCTCGGCGCGCTGGCGAGTGTTGCGCTGGAGCGCATTTCTGCTGTTGTTCTGGGCCATTGATGGTTTTGTGCAACTGTTGCTGGGCAGCGACCTGTTCGGTATCGCCATGCATCCCGACCGGTTGAATGCACTGTTTATCCAGAAATACCAGTTCTATGGCCCTACCCTGGCCATGCTGTCGCCATTGCTGCTGGAATATGCGCGCCGCGAATGGGCGCCCTGGGCCTGGGCCGTTTCTTTCACCCTGGTACTGGGCGCGGTGTTGATCTCCGGCATGCGTGCCGGTTGGCTGAGCATGGCGGTGGTGTTGCTGACTTATGTGCTGCTGATGTTCCAGCGTGAAAACCGTGAATTGCGGCGCATGATGTTGTCCATTCCTCTGCTGGCCGTATTGATACTGTCGTTCAGCTATTACGCCTCTCCGCTGTTCCAGCAACGCGTTGAGAGCACCCGCACGGCCTATTTGACAGCTGGCGCTGAGCTCGACAAGGTTGCATTGGATGAGGCTACCAGCAATCGCATGCCGATATTCACCACCGCCTGGAGCATGTATCTGCACCATCCGGTGAACGGTGTCGGCGTCCGGGCGTTTCCGCAGGCGTACATGGTGTATGCCGCGAAGGACGACATTCATATTAAGAAATCGGGCGGTACTTCCGGTGCCACTCACGCCCACAACGTGGTGCTGGAAGTGATGGCCGATACCGGAACCATAGGGTTGGTCGGCCTGTTGCTCGGTGCTCTATTGGCGCTGCGCTACTGGTTAAAGGGTTCGCCCTCACAGCGCCAGGACAGCTTCCCCTTCCTGCTGGCGGTGGTGCTGATCCTGTTCCCGTTCAATTCGCACTTTGCAATTTACGGCACCTACACTTCATCGCTGTTGTGGTTCCTGTTGGGCTTGTGGGCTTCGACCGGTCGGCCATCGCTGGCGGGATCGGACGCTAAACCATAGCGCGCAAAATGGCGGCCGTAATCAAGGCTACAGTAAGCAGGAAAATCAGGCGCAAGAAAATTTTCATTGCATGCTCTAAAGTTAAGTTAGCTATTACCGGTTTGGCTGCAAGACCATTATGAATAAAAAGGCGGCTCGCCGGGTGGGCGGGTCTTGAAGCGCCGATGCACCCACCAGTACTGATCGGGCTTGGTGCGGATCAGCTCTTCGGTGAGGTGATTGATGCGCTGCAAATCAGTCGCTTCATCGTTACTGGGGAATCCTTCCATCGCCGGCAGCAGCCGTACACAGTAGCTCTTTTTCTCCACATCGTAGAAGGGATGCATCGGCACCACCGCGCAGCCCGCAAGTGCTGCCAGTTTATGGGTGGCCAACAGGCTGGCGGTCTGAATGCCAAAGAAGGGCGCAAAAGCAGTTTGGTCCGGTCCGAAATCCTGGTCCGGTGCATACCAGACAATATTGCCGCGGCGTAACTGGCGAATGGCGCTGCGCATATTCCGCTTGCTGATCATGCCATCGGTGTAATTCATCCGCCCACGAATCTGGTACCACTCAACGACCTCGTTCTTCAGCGGTCGATACATCGGTGCCGCAATCCAGCCGCGCTGTTTCATGGCCATGCCCAGAACATGGCCACCCATTTCCAGGCAGGTGCTGTGCAGGCCCACAAGCAACACGCCCCGCCCGGTGGAATGGGCTGCCTCAAGGTGTTCAAAGCCATCCAGATAGCTGATGCGTGCAATGCGCTTTGATGCGTGTGCCCATATCCAGGCTGTTTCAAACACGGCCCTGGCCAGGGCATAGAAGCTGCCCCGCAACAATTTCTCGCGTTGTTGCGCATCGAGCTTCGGAAAACAGGCTTGCAGATTGCGCTCGGCCACTTTGCGCCGGCTGCCCATGGTCACGCGCATCAACCCACCCAGCGAGTGAGCCAGCCACAGCGCCAAAGTCGCAGGTGTATGCCCCAGCAACCACAACACAGCCACGATCAGCCAGCCTGGCCAGTTCCTGGGCGCAAATGACGGTCGGGGTCCTGGCTCGGTCAGCATGCGGCTATTGTTACTGTTTAACGGCCCGAGTCCAAGTATTGATGAGGCCTGGTGAATTGCGCTGGCATTGCCGGAGTTTGCCAGACAGCCGCATGGGCGATGGTATAATTTTTTTCCACCTCAACACTGGCTAGGAACCTGTCGGGTTTGACCGATCATAGTTCAGATCAAGTTAAGCCCGACAGGCTGCTGGGGAAAGCACCACCGTGCGTATGCTCTATTCTCTTGCTTTGTACTTGTTTACTCCGCTGTTTTTTTTGTATCTGTTATTCCGCGGCTGGCGGGATCGCGGCTACTGGCAAAGCTGGGGACAAAGGCTGGGTTTCTGTCGCAAGCAGGTCCATCCCGGCGGCATCGTGGTCCACGCTGTGTCGGTTGGGGAGGTGAATGCAGCCGAAGGCTTGATCCACCAGTTGCTCAAACGCTATCCCAACCTGCCCGTTACAGTCACCTGCTTTACGCCGACCGGATCACGCCGTATTCGAGCACTATTCGGGGCCGAAGTCGCCCACGCCCTTTGGCCGTTGGATCTGCCCGGCGCCGTGCGGCGCTTTCTGCGTTTCACGCAACCCAAGCTGATTATCATCCTGGAAACCGAAATCTGGCCCAACCTTTATTCCGCAGCAGATGGCCTCGGTATTCCTCTGATGCTGGTCAACGCGCGTATTTCGAATAACTCCTTTGCCCGTTATCAACGCTTTCATGCCTTAACCTCTGCAGCGCTTGGCAGCGCCGATCGCATTGGCGCCCAGAGTGAGGAAGACCAGCGACGCTTGCTGATGCTGGGCGCGCCGCCGGACCGCACGCTGCTCACCGGCAACCTGAAATACGATTTGCATCTGGCTGCGGAATTGCCCGCTCAGGGCCTGGCGTTAAGACAGGGTTGGGGCGCCGAACGGCCGGTGTGGTTGGCTGCCAGCACTCGCGAAGGCGAGGAAGAGGTCATTCTGGAGGCCTTCCAGCAGGTCTTGCAAAAGTTTCCGCAGGCTTTGCTGGTGATGGTTCCCAGGCATCCGGAGCGTTTTGACGAAGTTGCCGGACTGATCACTGGCAGCGGTCTGAGCATGCTTCGGCACAGCAAGCTTGGCTGCGAAATGCAGGGCGTGTCCTGCTATCTGGTCGATGC
The DNA here is from genome assembly GCA_034440115.1 of Lysobacterales bacterium. Classification (GTDB taxonomy): domain Bacteria; phylum Pseudomonadota; class Gammaproteobacteria; order Xanthomonadales; family SZUA-36; genus JAWXBM01. Next base: position 61,772 of record JAWXBM010000001.1, read on the forward strand.
CATGGGTGAACTATTGCGCTTTTATGCCGCCTGCGACCTGGCCTTTGTTGGCGGCAGTCTGGCCAATACCGGCGGGCATAACGTGTTGGAAGCAGCTGCTTTGGCTAAACCTGTTCTGGTTGGGCCAAATACCTTCAACTTTGCGCAAATTACGGAACGGTTACTCGCCAGTGGCGGCGCATTACGGGTGATCGATTCTGCCAGCCTGCAACAGGCTGTGGTCGGATTACTACATCAACCGGAGAAAGCGGCTGCCATGGGTGCGGCGGGGAAAAATCTGGTGCTGAATGAACAGGGTGCGCTAGAGCGCACCCTGGATATGGTGTCAGGGTTACTGGGTTACTCCAACAGCTGATTCACTACCGCCAGGTCTTCTGCAACCAGAAGTCCTGCTGCCGCTTTCAGGCGCAAGTGGTTAACGATATAGGCGTGGCGGGCGATGGAGTTATCGCGCTGTGCCTGATAGTAACGCTGCTCAGCAATCAATACATCCACGATGGTGCGCGTACCCACTTCAAAACCGGCCTGGGTGGCCTGCAAAGCACTTTCCGCTGAAATCACCGCCTGGCCAAAGGCCTCCACTTCCTGAATTCCGGCAATCACCGCGCGATAGGAGTTCTGCGTCTGCCGCTCGGTAATGCGCTGCTGGTCATCCAGATCCTCGCCTGCAGCATCCATCAGATAGCCCGCCTGACGGGTGCGGGAACTGACATAGCCACCCTGGTAAATCGGTACATTCAGCAACAAACGGACTTGCGCATCCTGGTTGCCCAAGCTGGTGGTGCCGATGGGCCGCTGGAAATTGTCGCGCAGGACGAATTCATTGTTGGTGAAGTCCGCGTAGCTGGCAACCAGATCCAGTGTCGGGTAATGCCCGGCACGTTGCAGTCGAACATTGGCATCGGCCACATCATAGCCAGCCCTGGCCGCCAGCACCTGTGGATTGCTGGCCATGGCCATTTCAACCCAGTTCTGCGGACTGGGTGGATCAGGCTCTATCAGCGGGAGCTGCTCCTGCAACTTGTCGTATTCCTCAAAGTACTGGCCGGTCAACTCCTTCAAACCTTCTTTGGCATCGGCCAGATTATTACGTGCCACGATCGCACGTGCGCGGGCATTGTCATAACTGGCACGTGCTTCATGCACGTCGGTCACGGCCGTCAGGCCAACCTCAAAGCGCTGCTCAGCTTGTTCAAACTGGCGCTGAAAGGCCTTCTCTTCAGCCTCGGCAAAGATCACACCATCCATAAAGGTCAAAACCTGAAAATAGTTTTCAGCAACACGCAGCAGGAAATCCAGAAAGGCAATCTGGTAATTTGCTTCTGCCTGCGTGATTTGCGCGCGGGCAATATCCAGTGATTCGTAATTGGCCTGGCGATACAGGCTCTGGCGCAGGGTTACGCTCCAGGATTCATTGTCGGTATCATTGTCCGAGACTTGGGTACCAGCAATATCAGTTGTGCTGCTGCCAAGGGTTATGCCTGCATCGGCACTGATGTTGGGTAACAGGTTGGACCAGGCTTGGGACTTGTTTTCGTCAACCGCTTCACGCCGATATTCAGCAGCGCGCAATCGCGGGTCATTCTGCAATGCCAGATCACGCACACCAACCAAATCTACTGACCACGCAGGTGTGGCAGCTGCCGTAACCAACACACCTGCGATTGCCAGCGCAATTGGTTTAATCTTGTTCAACATGTAAATCTCCCTAATCATCGACGTGCCCTGGCTTTGTTTTCGTCGGCGCAACAACTGCGGCACCGGCATGGCTTTCTTAACGGCTTGCTTAAAATTCAAAACCGGCCGCTGGTTCAGAGTTCTCCAGTCGGACCAGATCGGTTTCAAACAGGCTTTCTTCCTGCCATTCGGTCACGCCTGTTCGGGTCAACCGTATGGCCTGCATCGCTGGTGACTCACCCGTTATGACGAACAAACGGCCGCCGGGGTTTACCCAGCCACGAAAAGTTTCCGGAATATTTGGCACCGATCCGGTTACCACCACCACATCATGGGCCAGTTCCGGCTGCCAGCCGCGCATCACATCGCCATGAAACAGCTCAACGTTATCACTGCCGTGATCTGCCAGGCGCATCTTTGCCTCTGACAGCAGGTCCTGATGAATATCGACGCTGACCACATGGCGCGCCAGACGGGACAGGCAGGCGGTGACAAAACCGCTACCGGTACCGACTTCCAATACCGTTTCGTCCGCCTTCAGCCCAATGGCCTGCAACATACGGCCTTCCACCTTGGGTCGCATCATGCACTGGCCCTGCGACAAGGGTATTTCCAGGTCAGCAAAAGCCAGCTTACGGTAACGGATAGGAACGAAATCCTCGCGATGCACCGACTCCAGCACCTCAAGCACCCGGGCATCGAGCACATCCCAGGGCCGGACTTGTTGCTCCACCATGTTGAAGCGCGCGCGCTCAAAATTCATATTCACGTTCAGATATCCCGGCTTTTATGCACAAAAGCCCCAATGCAAACTGCGAAGGTTAAGCCTTCGCAGTGTTAGCAGCAAGCCTGAAGCCTGCTGGCGTTTTGATTAAGTGCCATTAGTCACAATCCAACGCTGCTGACAATTACCCTCTGGCCGCAGAAAAGTGCTCCGCGCATCATTATTCCGGCGTCCCGTTAGGCTATGATGCTTTCAGATCAAGTGCCCGCGGAGTCTGCCAACGAAGTTTCATTTTACCGGCAGACTTTCAATCAATCATCAATCCGGGCACGGCCGCACCCCGGCCAGACGAGCGCCAACGGGACACACCAGGGGATATTCAGGAGCCAACAGGTGCAATATTTTTGCAGGAATACCGGTCATGAGCAGTGAATTCAATCGTTCGGCCCGATTTAATGAGCTGGCCGAGGCCTACGGCACGGACCTCTATCGTTACGCCATGTGGATTTGCGGCCGTGACGCACTGGCCAAGGACCTGGTACAGGAAACCTATTTGCGGGCCTGGAAAGCGTTGGACAAACTGAATGATCCGAAGGCCGCCAAAAGCTGGTTGATCACCATTTTGCGGCGTGAATTTGCCCGCACCTTTGAACGCAAAGTGCCCAAGTTCACCGACCTGGACGAAGTGGATGTGCCAGAGGATACCGAGCTGGAACCGGACGATCGGCTGGAAGTACACATGTTGCGCCGCAACATAGGCAAGCTGGCGCCCAAGTATCGTGAGCCGCTATTACTACAGGTCGTGCTGGGTTATAGCTGTGAAGAAATTGCGCAAGAACTGGGTGTCAGTAAAAGCGCTGTAATGACTCAATTATTCCGCGCCCGGGAACAATTGACTCAAAACCTGCAAAGCGATGGAGTGAGCGGTAATGTCCATGAACTTTTCTGAGTTCAAGCGTCAGTTGAATTCTGATCCTGCCAGTCAGGATGCGGAATACCAGGCTGCGCGCCGCTCAGGGCCGGAGTTCGTGCTGGCAGCCGCTGCATCAGATGCCTTTGAGCAGCAATTGCAGCGGGCCACCCGGTTGCCCGCAGACAGCCATCTGATCGAAAGCCTCAAGGAACTGCCCGCCACGGCCACGATTTCCGATGAAAGCCTGTTGTATCCTTTTCGCTATGCGATTGCAGCCACCGTGGTGCTGGCATTTTCCGGCCTATTGCTGATGCAGCAAATCGGGCAACCTTGGGATTCGGCGGAAGATTATGTGGCTCACCACTACAGCTATGATGGCAATCAAGTGCTGGACATGGCCGATAACCCCAATACGGGTGAGTTGAATGACATTCTGGCTACGTTTGACCTGCAGATGGACGCATCGATGTCGCAGCAGGTACGGTTCGTTAAATACTGTCCCACGCCAGAAGGCAACGGTGTGCACCTGGTGCTTAAAACTGAGCAAGGGCTGGTCACCGTCATCATCATGCCCGGCCAAAAGGTGCAGGACGGCGCACGCTTTGCCTTCAACGACATGGAGGTATCGCTGGCCAATCTGCCCGGTCGGGACATGTCACTGGCCATTATCGCCAGCCCGGAACAAATGAATGCAGAGTCAGGTGCGAATCTGGGCCTGTCCCTGAAAAATGCGCTTTCGCGACGCGCTACCAGAGCCTGACGCGGCCAAATTCGGAATCTGGTCCACGCATGCCAACGTGACCCATGGCATGTTCTGGCGGCGGTTAAATCTGCTATCTTGATACCCCATGAACAGCCCTATATCCAACACCACCCCGGCGACCCGCTCGCGTCAACGCTATTGGCTTTGGTCAGGAATTGCTGCCGGCCTTCTGGTGCTGCTCAACCTGCTGCTGATGTTCTGGTTCAACCATGAGCCAGCGCGCTTTGATTCGCAGCAGCGCAGCCTGGAGCACGCCACAGAACATAGCCATAAGGTAGTGGTGGGTTACACCACCACGGCGACGCTGATCGAAGTGCTCAACACCCTGCTGGATAAGCGCGGCGGCTATATGTCGAACGATATCATGCCTCCCTGGGTGTTGCTGGATAACCAGCCCAACTGGGAGTTCGGCGTACTAACCCAATCGCGTGACCTGGCGCGGGCCATGCGCAACGACCTGAGTCGTTCGCAAACGCAATCCACCGAAGATCCCGACCTGGCCGAGGCAGACCCCATGCTGCATTACGACAACTCGCGATGGTTTCCGCCAGATACAGAAGGTCGGTACCGCAAAGCGGTGGATTATCTGGAAGCCTACCTCAGCCGGCTGTCATCGCCGACTAATCCCGACGCGCAGTTCTATGCCCGCGCTGACAATCTGACCGACTGGCTGTCGGTGGTGGAAAAGCGCCTTGGTTCGTTGTCACAACGCCTCAGTGCCAGCATTGGCCAGGCACGATTGAACACCGACCTGTCGGGTGACCCTGATGCGCGCCAATCGACGGCTGCTCCCGACATAGTGATGGTCAAAACCCCGTGGACCCAGGTTGATGATGTGTTCTATGAAACCCGCGGCACCGCCTGGGCGCTGGTGCAATTCCTGCAGGCCATGGAAGTGGATTTTGAAGATGTGCTGCGTAAGAAAAACGCCCAGATCAGCTTCCGTCAGATCATTCGAGAACTGGAAATTGCCCTCTCGCCATTGCATTCACCTATCGTGCTGAATGGCAGTCAGTTTGGCCTGTTCGCCAACCACTCGTTGATCATGGCCAATTACATCGCCCGTGCGAACGCCGCCATTATCGACCTGCGCCAATTGCTGCAAGACGGCTGATGCCGCTGCGCGGTGGCCCGTTTTTACCCAGAATGGTTTGAGATTATTTTGTGCCACTCCAAAATAGCTGAACCCGGAACAAGCCGACCTTATGAACCAACGCATCCTACTTTGCCTGACCCTGCTGACTTTTTTCCTGGCTTCCTGTGCCTCCGACACCATTGAAAATCGCCGCACTGGCCAGTTGATCGTTTGTCACAAACAGAACAAGACGCTGACGGTGTCCAATGCCGACAGCTTTGTGCATCTGGATCACGGCGACAGTCCCGGCCCTTGCCCCGAAGAAGGCAAGCAAGACTGAAGTCCACAGCAGCCTGACTACGTGGATGCCAGGAACATCACGCTACGCCCGCTGCCTTACCAGCGATTGCTGCCCACCCGCCCACTTTCCCGTATTGATCTGCTGGTTATCCACTGCACCGAACTGCCCGACCTGGCGACCGCTAGAGAATATGGTGAGCGTCGGCTCTATTCAGTCAATGCACCTGGCAATGTCAGTGGCAAAAACAGTGGCAAAAACAGCGGCATGAGCCGCGGCACTGGCAACAGCGGCCATTTCTACATAGACCGCGACGGCAGCATCGAGCAATGGGTGGATCCGCAGCACATAGCCCACCATGTGCGTGGCTATAACCCCCGCAGTGTCGGCATCGAACTGGTCAACCGCGGCCGCTTTCCGGACTGGTTCCACTCCGACCGCCAGCAAATGACGGAAAGCTACCCAGAGCGGCAGATGGACGCCCTGTTGCAGCTCATCCGCTGGTTGCGTGAAGATCTTCCAGCGCTGCGGCAAATCTGTGGTCACGCCGAGCTGGATCAGGAGCACATCACGGCTGCAGACAACCCCGCAGTTCAAATCAGCCGTAAACTGGACCCTGGCCCGCTTTTTCCCTGGCCGCACGTTATGGCAGCTTGCGGCCTGCAGCGATTCGCGCCTTGAGATCCGTTCCATTCGCGGCAATGCTGGTTGTTCAAGCCCCGCAGTCCGCGCCCCCCTTCAGCGCTCGCTCACGCGCACGGCGATGATTCTGCCCTCGTGCAACATCACCACACGCTCCAGCCGACGACCGGAGTTCTTGTAGTACCAACGCTGCACCCGCACCGTTTTCTGACTGGATCCTGAGCCCACCCGCTCCTGTGCCGAATCACGCATCAAGGGCTCGCCGCAGGCTTTGACCAGAACCGACTCGGCATCACCGCTGCGAACCACCTTCTGGCCACAGCGAAAACTGTCAGCCATAGCGTTATTCGCTGGCAACAGAAGCATCAATATCATCAGTGCGCCCACCTGCAATCTGCGGTTGCGGTAATGCCCCTGCTTGACACCTTTAATCATGATCAATTTTAGCTGCTTCTCCATGACTCCATTCTGCACCACAGCGCCTCTGCCGCCAGTCGGAAAACAGCGCCAATTCGTGTAGGAATTCGCCGCTGGCTGCTGCTGTCAGGGACAGATTGCGCTAGAGTTAACCTGACCCGCGTTGTTGCGAGGAGCGTATGATGCAATTGTTTGCCCAGCAAACCTTCCGTGTACTTAAAGCTTTGGGCCTGTTGTTCATGCTAAACACCTCTTCCTTTCTGGCCGACCCGGCTCGCGAGCAGAAAGAGGCCGGATTGGACGCAGCCTGTGAAGCGGCACGTAACTGTTTTATGACCTGCCCGAGTGTGTAAAAGCCTTTGAATACCAGAACAGCGAACGGCAGTCCTGAAACTCCGCAGCCGGAACGACCCGGCATTGAAACTGAAAGTAGCAGGCATTTGCAGCGGAATTGTCAGCCGTGCACTGCCTGTTGCGAAGGCTGGCTTTCTGCCCAGATCAATGAATTCAAAGTCAGCGCCGGCAATCCTTGTCCGCACAGCAAGAACCAGGGTTGTGGCATCTATGCCGAACGGCCGAAGGTACCCTGCCGGACCTTTATCTGCTCCTGGCGCATCGAACAAAGCTCATTGCCCGACTGGATGCGGCCAGACCAATGCGGCGCCATTGTTCTTTTGTCGTTTCCCTGGGAAGGTGAACTGGTGATTTCCGCGGTGCCGGTTGGGGCAGAGATCCCGGCCAAGACGCTGGACTGGTTGCAGTCTTATGCGCGTAAACACAATCGGCCGATGATTTATTACCAGCGTCCGGTCAGCAATGGTGAATTCAAGGGGCTTAAAAAACTGGGCTATGGATCCGCCGCCTTTCGCCAAAAAGTGGCGCAGCTGGGTTCAAAGACTGAAGAACATCAAGCAATGGCAATGCACAGCGGCTCAGCCGGCTAACAGCGACCGAACATCGGCCTCGCTACGATCGGCCAAGCCCGACAGGCTGCCCGAGCATTTCTGCCCGAGCCCGGTAACCCACTCCATAGATTGACTCGATCAGATCCAATTGCGGCGCAGCAATTTGCAGCTTGCGACGCAGGTTCTTGATGTGTGTATCCACCGCACGGTCGCTGACCACCCGATAGTCCGAGTACATTTCGTTCATCAGTTGATCGCGGGAGAACACGCGCCCTGGCTGTGCCGTTAACAGGCGCAGAAGATTGAATTCGACCGGAGTGAGTCTGAGTTCAGCATCACCCAGCCAGGCCTGGTAACGAGAGGGGTCCATGCGCAAATCAGGGCTGGCGTTTGTTTTGTCTGCAGTCTGTTGATCCGGGTCTGCGGGTTGTCTGGCGCGCCGCAACACCGCCCGGACCCGTGCGACAACCTCCCGCGGCGAGAACGGTTTGCAAATGTAATCATCCGCGCCCAGTTCCAGGCCCAATAACCGATCAATCTCTTCAACCCGGGCGGTCAACATGATGATGGGCACCGCGCTGTTCTGCCGGATCAAACGGCACAGCTCCAGACCATCCTTTCCCGGTAACATCAGATCAAGCAGAACCAGGTCTGCGTGATGCTGGTCCAGCCAGGGCATAACCTGATCGCCGCGGTGCAGCACTGCTGTAACGTAGCCTCCAGGGCCGCGCAAGTACTCGTCCAGCAAGGCGGCGATCTTGGGTTCATCTTCAACGATTAAAATCATAGGCCCAAACAACAGCTCTGACAATGGCTCTGGCAGGGGCGCTGACATGCTCACACCCTAGCCGGCAAGTTGACCACCACCGCCAAGCCACCCAGCTCACTGGGTCGGGCTGCGATCGTGCCGCCATGGGCCAGAACAATTTCTCGGCAAATGGACAAACCGAGGCCACTGCCACCACCGGCTCGGCCCCGACTGTTCTCGGCTCGATAAAAGCGTTCGAATAGCTGCCCGCGCTGCGCCGCATCCAGGCCTGGTGCTGAGTCAGCTACCACCAGCTCCACCCCTGAAGGCGTGCGCTGCAAATGCACTTTGATCTCGCCCCCCGCATCGGTATAACGACAGGAATTCTCCAGCAGGTTCAGCAAAAGCTGGCGCAGACGCTGTGCATCGGCCTGCACCACCAGGTGGTCTGGCACATCAACTTCAAGCTTCAGTCCAGCCTGCCGAACGTGTTCCTGCACAGCCTCCAGCGCCTGCCGCAAGACCGCCGCGACATCGGTGTCTGCCAAGCGCATATTCAAAGCACCCGCATCCGCCAATGACAGGGCCTGCAGATCATTCACCAGCCGGGACAGATGCATCACTTCTTCATGCAGCGAGTCCAGCGTAGCCTCCAGGTTAGGCCGGATACCGTCCCGCGCCGCCTCGATCTCGGCCTGCAGGATGGCGATGGGGGTGCGCAACTCGTGTGCCATGTCCGCCGTCCAGCGCCGCCGTGCGCTTTCATTGGCTTGCAGGGTTTCGCCCAGGCGATTGATGTGCCGCGCCAAAGAAGCAATCTCATCGCCGCCTTTGACCTCATTGCGAACGCTGAAATCACCCGCCGTCAGGCTTTGCACCGAGTCGCGCAAAGCCACCACCGGTCGCGATAAATGCCGTGCCAACAGAAAGCCTAAAAGGGCGGATACCAACAGGGCGATACCCGCTGATGCCAGCAGCGTGTTGCGCTGGAACATCAGGAAGCGTCGGGCTTCAGGTGCAGCCGGTTGGGCAGATGAGACAAACCCCAGCCAACCCACCACGGAACCGCCTACCTCAACCGCTTGCATGCTGCTGGAATACAGCTCTTTGGGCCTGGCGCCCGCCACCCACAAACGCCGCTCGTCGAGCAGAAACATCCGCCGCCACAGCCGCCGCAACTCATCAGAGGGGGGTGGTTCATCGTGTTTTCCGGGGCCATATCGAAGCTTGTTTCTGTCCGGTGGCTGCTCCAGCAAAGCGTCTTCCGGCGGGGAAATGCCTTCAGGACGAGTACGCGCCAACAGGCGCAGCCAGCGTCGCGGTTCGCCGCGCAAGCTCTCCCAGGAACCCCTGCGGCTGTACCAGCCCTGCAGCTCCGGAATCAGGAAAGACAGTTGCACTTCTTCCTGTTGTCGCAGGAAATCACTGAAGCCCCGCTTGAAACTATTGCGTTGTATAAAACTGACCAGTAGCAAAGCCAGCAGGGTACTGGCCAGCAGCGCCAGCAGGATTTTTCCCAGCAAGGAGTTCATTTTCATGATGGTTGTCATCCTGCCTGCCGGTGCATTCCGGTAGCAAGCAACTTTTCGATATTGAACAGAATATCCTCGATTCCCTCACATTTCAGACGCATTTTGCGCCGAGACTGCAAGTGTCGACCAAAGACGGCAACCATTATCAGCCAGCTAGTCGGATAAAACCCAACTGAACAGGAGTAATACCCTTGCAGAATTCATACTTGATCAGCATACCCCTGGCCTTGCTGCTGGCCACCAGCATAGCGCAGGCCGAGCCCCGTGATCGGCACCATCGTGGGCCGGACATGGAAAAACGCATTGAGCGCATGACCGAAGAGCTGGCTCTGGGCGAAGAACAAAGCGCTCAGTTGCTGGCTGTGATGGAAGCATCCGCGGCAGAGCGGGAAGCGCTGCGGGAAAAATATGCAACGCAAATGAAACCGGAGCTGTGCACACTGCATCTGGCCACCATGGAACAGGTGCGGGAAATCCTCACCGCGGAACAGGCTGCTGAGCTGGAAGGCAAGCTGGAGCGCTGGTCTTCTGATGACGCGCCAGGCGGCCCGCACCATGGCAGGAAAGATCGCGCCCTGAAGGATTGCGAACCGCAAGCCTGAGCGACGGTTAACAAAAACTGGCCCGCTGTGCCTATCGGCGGGCCAGGATGATTGCCCGCGTGGGCGCCGGATAACCTTCCAGTGTCCGTTGCGGGTTTTTTGCATCCAGCGCCTCAGCCAGAGATTCAAACCTCATCCACTCGGTACTGCGCTGTTCGTCCCGGCTGGTAGGGGTGAGAACCAACAGGCGAGCCTCTTTAAGGCCAGCCTGTTGCACCCAGTCCAGCAGCTTTTCGGTACGCGGAATGGCCCATACATTACGCATACGGGCATAGCGCTGTTGCGGAATTAAAATCTCCTCAAAATGTTCCTCGGGCAACACCAACGTCTCCAGTACCACTTGCCCACCCGGCCGTAACAAGCACCTGAGCTGCAGCAGATGCTCAACGGGATCGCGCCGGTGATACAGCACGCCCATGGAACACACCACATCCATCTCCGCTGTATCTGCGGTGTCGCCGGTCAATCCTGGCAAATCTTCAATGCCCAACGGCAGGACAAAATTGGCCTGATCTCCAGCGAAATTCCGGCAGGCCAACCATTGCATCACGAACAGCAAGGTGGGATCGACACCCACTACCAGTTTTGCGCCCGCGGCCAACATGCGCCAACCGAAGTAACCATTGCCGCAACCGATATCCAGCACCCGAGTATTCTGCCACCGGACATGCGGTGCCAGCCGATCCCATTTCCAGTCCGAGCGCCATTCGGTATCAATCATGCAACCCGCCAGGTTCAACGGTCCTTTGCGCCAGGGATGCAGTTGCATCAAGGTTTTGGTCAAGGCTTGCTGATGTTCGGCCACAGCACCCAGTTCCGGGGCCGATTGCCCCGCACGCATCAGGGCTGCGACCCGGGGCAAGGCCCGCAACGCTGCTTGCCAGCGCGGCAGATCGCCATGCTCGTGATGCGCTAGCCGTTGGTCTGCCCGATCGCACAGGGTTTGCAGCCAGCCGCTGTCCGGCCAAAGCCGACGCAGGTCTGCGTATGGAGATTGCAACGACTCAGCGAATGGCAAGGTAGGAAACAAAATTAAAGCATTGGAACCAGCGTACCGTTTTACTCCAGCCAGCGTGCTGTAAGCGGGCCAGATGTTCATTTTCGGTGTCCGGCAACATCACCCGCTCCAACGCATCGCGTTTACGGGCTATTTCCAGGTCAGAATAGCCTTGTGCCCGTTTGAAATCGTGATGCCACTCGGTTTGCAATGCCTGTTCAGCCTCATCGCTGAAACGAATTTTCTCGGACAACACCAGGACCCCACCCGAGCGCGTGCCGTGGGCAATGCGCTGCAGCAAATCCTGGCGCTGCTCGCGGCCAATAAATTGCAGGGTGAAATTCAACACACTGAAACTGGCATTGCTGATTGGCGTAGTGGCGATATCACCCAACACCATTTCAATTTCTGGGCCATCAGGAGCGCTCTGCGCGTCCAGCAAATCGGCCTCAAAACGCTGGAGCATTTCTGCTGAATTATCCACCGCGATGATGCGCACATTCGGTACCGTAACCGATTGACGTATCACCTGACTGACGGCACCCAGCGAGCAGCCCAAATCATAGACGTGGCTGCCGGGCCGAACGCAGCGTCGCGCCAGCACCCCAAGCATGGGCAAAATCAGGCCATAACCGGGTACCGAACGATTGATCATGTCAGGAAAAACCCGCACCACGCGCTCGTCAAACACGAAATCGCTCATGCCTGCTGGCGGTTGTTCAAACAACCGGTCGCGCTCGCTCAAGAGCTGCCCCGAATTCGGCTTGATTGAAGTAATGCTGATGACTTCTGGCGCATTCCAATGGTGCCGCTTCTTGCTATGTTAGATAAAGACTGAAGAGTGCTATGGTACAGCAGCCATAGACAAAAATTTTTCGGCGCCTTTTTGCAACGACTTTTGTGGCAACTTTTTACATAACCAATTTCAGGGAGACAGGCCATGTTTGAGAACCCAATGATCTGGGCCATAGTCGTGGCCATTCTGGGAATCACCATAGTACGCACCTCGGTGATCATCGTGCGCCAGGGTTTTGAGTACACCCTGGAGCGTTTTGGTCGCTATGCAAAAACGCTGAGACCGGGTTTTCATTTCGTGCTGCCCTTTATCAATCGCATCGGTCATCGGGTCAACATGATGGAGCGTGTTGCCGACGTGCCTTCGCAGGAAGTGATCTCCAAGGACAATGCCATGCTGACGGTGGATGGTGTGCTGTTTTTCCAGGTTTTGGATGCTGCCAAAGCCGCTTACGAAATCCACCACCTGGAACATGCCATCCTCAACCTGACCATGACCAATATCCGCACGGTGCTGGGCTCATTGGACCTGGATGATGCCCTGTCCAATCGCGATGTGATCAATGCCCGACTGTTATCGGTAGTGGATGAGGCCACCACGCCGTGGGGGGTTAAAGTCACCCGCATCGAAATCAAGGACATCAGCCCACCTGCGGACTTGGTTGATGCCATGGCCAGGCAGATGAAAGCCGAGCGCGAGAAACGCGCCACCATCCTGGAGGCGGAAGGTCACCGGCAGTCACAGATTCTGCGCTCTGAAGGGGACAAGCGGGCTGCGGTGCTGGATGCCGAAGGCCGCAAAGAAGCCGCCTTCCGTGATGCCGAAGCACGCGAGCGCTCGGCCGAAGCCGAAGCCAAGGCGACGGCCATGGTTTCCAAAGCCATCGCCGAGGGCGATGTGCAGGCCATCAATTATTTTATCGCGCAGAAATACGTCGAATCATTGACCGCGTTCGCCAATGGCCCCAATGTCAAAACTCTGTTGTTACCGATGGAGGCCAGCGGCATTCTGTCCAGTCTCGCAGGCATTGCCGAAGTGGGTCGCGAGGCCTGGGAGCAGGCCGGCCACAAAAATCCGCGGAGTGCGAAATAATGAGTGACTGGGGGCCTATGGTTTTTTGGCATTGGTGGATATTGTCGGGTGTGCTGCTGATTCTGGAGCTGACCAGCCCGATATTTTTCTTCCTCTGGGTTAGCATTGCGGCAGCCGCAGTAGGCTTTTTGTTGTTGATCATTCCAGGCATGTCGCTGGAAATCCAGTTGGTCAGTTTCGGCATCATGTCGGTGGTCGCGGTGATGGCCTGGCGCAAATACCGCGAAGCCCACCCGCCCGAATCCGAACAGCCATTATTGAATCAACGGGGTTTGCAGTACAACGATCGTATCTTCACGCTCGATCACCCCATCGTCAATGGTGCGGGTAAAGTCGTGGTGGATGATTCCACCTGGAAAGTGAAAGGGCCTGATCTACCGGCGGGTATGCGTGTTCGTGTTACCGGAGTAGACGGTACGGTGTTTATTGTGGAGCCGGCGGATTAGGGTTCAGCGCCCTGGTAAGCGTTCTGGCGACCACCAGCCGGGAGGTTTCTTCCACAGCGATTTAAGTGCCGCTTTAGGCTGGCGGGGTCATTGACTATACTAGTCCGCCTTAGCCCGCGGCGGATTCACATGACATTCCAACAATTCATCAAGCAGCTCGACAGCTACTGGTCTGAGCAGGGCTGTGTTTTAGTGCAGCCACTGGACCTGGAAGTAGGCGCAGGCACGTTTCATCCCGCCACCTTTCTGCGCTCCATTGGTCCCGAGCCCTGGAACGCCGCCTATGTGCAGCCCTGCCGTCGCCCAACCGATGGCCGTTATGGTGAAAACCCCAATCGTTTACAGCATTACTACCAATACCAGGTGGTGATGAAGCCCGCGCCCGACAACCTTCAGGAGCTTTACCTGGGCTCTCTGGATGCGGTCGGCATCGATCCGAAAATACATGACATCCGCTTTGTTGAAGACAACTGGGAGTCACCCACGCTGGGCGCCTGGGGCCTCGGGTGGGAAGTCTGGCTCAATGGTATGGAAGTCACGCAGTTCACCTATTTCCAGCAGGCCGGCGGGCTGGAGTGCCGGCCGGTAATGGGCGAGATCACTTACGGCACCGAACGACTGGCCATGTACTTGCAAGGGGTGGACAGCGTTTATGACCTGGTCTGGACCGATGTGGGTGGCCGCACAGTGACTTACGGCGAAGTATTTCTGCAAAACGAAATCGAACAGTCACACTACAATTTTGAACATGCCGATGTGGCCTCGCTGTTTGGCTGGTTTGATAATTGCGAGCGCGAAGCGCAGAACCTGGTCGAGCGTAACCTGCCCCTGCCCGCCTACGAGCAGGTGCTTAAAGCCTCGCATACCTTCAATTTGCTGGATGCCCGCCATGCCATTTCGGTTACCGAACGGCAGCGCTACATCCTGCGTGTGCGCGATCTGGCCAAGCGGGTAGCGGAAAGTTATTTTGCGCGACGCGAAGCGCTGGGCTTTCCGGGCCTCGCGAAGGAGGCGCAGCCATGAGCGAAGCAGCAAAAGTCGCGCGCGCTGATCTGCTGATTGAAATCGGTTGTGAAGAGCTGCCGCCCAAAGCGCTGGACCAGTTGCGAATCGCTCTATTCGAAGGCGTTAGCAAGGGCTTGCAAGACGCCGGTATTGAGTTTGATGCAAGCCAAAGCCAGAGTTGGTCAACACCGAGACGATTGGCGCTGTTTTTCGCGGCCACTGCAAGCTCACAACCTGACCAGGACCAGGAGCGACGCGGCCCGGCGGCGGCGGCGGCCTTTGATGCGGATGGTAAGGCTACTCAAGCCGCCTTGGGTTTTGCCCGCTCTGCCGGGGTGGAAATGGCGCAGATGGAAACGCTGCAAACCGACAAGGGTGCCTGGCTGGTGGCGCGCAGCCACATCAAAGGTAAGGCCTTGTCGGAGCTGCTTTATCCCATCCTGGAACAGGCCTTGAAACAGTTACCCATTCCCCGCCCCATGCGCTGGGCGGATCACGATTTCAGCTTTATTCGGCCAGTCCACTGGCTGCTAGTACTGCATGGTGAAACCGTTCTTCCCGGCGTTTTGTTCGGTTTGAATGCTGATCGTCTGACCCGCGGTCACCGCGTTCACTCACCCGGGCCGCAGGCCATCTCGCTAGCAGGAGACTATCTCAGGATTCTGGAAGAGGCAAACGTGCTGGCCGATCAACAGGTCCGCAAGGACACCATTGAGCGTATGGCTCGAAATACCGCAGATACCGTGCAGATTGATCCCGACTTGCTGGATGAAGTGAATAACCTGGTCGAGTGGCCCAGCGCCATCCTGTGTAGTTTTGATGTCGAGTTTCTGGCGGTGCCGCATAAGGCTTTGATTGCCAGCATGCAGGACCACCAGAAGTTTTTTCCCGTTACCGCTATCGGCGCCGATGCCAAGGACCATGACAGCATCAGTAACCGGTTTATCGCCATCGCCAATCTGGATTCCGTCGACCCGGACCAAGTACGGCAGGGATTCGAGCGGGTGATTCGGCCGCGGCTGGCCGATGCGCGCTTCTTTCTGGAGCAGGATCAAAAAAAGCCGTTAATTGAGTACGCTGACGCCCTCGATGAGGTGGTTTTCCAGAACAAGATCGGTTCATTAGGTGCCAAATCCAGAAGAATGGCCTCAATTTCGGAGCAATTAGCAACACATTTCAATATTAACACTGGACCCGCCAAACGCGCTGCGGCGCTGGCAAAATGCGACCTGCTCACCCAAATGGTGGGCGAATTCCCGGAATTGCAGGGTTATATGGGTAGGCAATATGCGCTGCATTCAGGCGAAGATCCTGGCGTGGCCGCCGCCATCGAAGAATATTACCAACCGCGCTTCGCCGGCGATGTAATTCCCGCCAGCAAAGCCGGGCAATTGCTGAGCCTGGCTGATCGGGCCGACACGTTGGTGGGCATCTTTGCTGCCGACTTACGACCGTCAGGTAACAAGGACCCCTTCGCTTTGCGACGCAGCGCTTTGGGGTTGGTGCGTATTCTGCTGGAGGCCAAGCTGAAAATTGCGCCGCGGCGCCTGTTCGAATTGGCTGCCGAGCAATTTCGTCAACAGGGTGTGGACATTCCGAATGAACTGTTGACTGATCTGGAATCCTTTGTGCTGGAACGCGCTCGCAGTTACTTCCACGATTCTGGCGTGGATACCAACCTGATCACTGCTGCTTTGGCTTCCAACTGGACGGATTTGGCTGATCTGGCAGCCCGGCTGGGGGCCCTGGCGGGCTTTATGGGCCAGGAGTCGGCCTTGAGCCTGGCTGCAGCCAACAAACGCATAGCTAACATCTTACGCAAATCTGGGAATGCTGTTTCTGCGGAAATAGCCGAGGATAAGTTGATTTTAGACGAAGAAAAGCTTCTTTTCTCTGAAATTGTTTCTGCGGAAAGAACTCTTGAGCCGCTGTTCCAACGCGCCGATTACCAGGCTTGCCTGAACGCATTGGCCGGTTTGCGCCCCGTGGTAGATCGCTTTTTCGATGGAGTCATGGTGATGGATAAGGACCCGGAACTGCAACGCAATCGTTTGGCCCTGCTGGCACGACTTAAAGCATTGTTCGATGGTATAGCGGATGTTTCGGTGCTCGCATGAGCCGCTCTGAACATGAGCTGTTATTGATCAGCCGCGATGACATTCTCGCCGTGATGAAAGAAGCGGACGTTAGCAATGCCGATCGGGTTTTTCGCTTATTGGCAACACTGACCCGACAGGGTTATCACTTATTGGCCACCGCTCCACAACCGGAACAATGGGCCGGCGAACACGGCAGCCCGGATGACGCCTTGCTTGGCCCCGACAGCATTCGCAGGCGCCTGTCGGATGCCGGAGGAAAACTCGATGGCGTTTATTATTTGCGCCGCTCTTTGTTGACCCAGCGGCGCAACCGAGAGGACGCTTTAGAGGACATACTGCGGCGTTATGGTGTAATTGCGGAAAACTGTATCCTCATCAGCTCTAGCAAAAAGTTTTTGGCATCGGCGCGGGGCTTAAGCTTCCAAACCCGTCAGCTTGGGCGTGATGGCAGCCTGCTGGAAACTTTGCAGCCCCTGGATAATTCGGCGAACCCAATAAAGTAAGCCCAAAAAAATCCGCCCAAACCAGACTTTAAACATCCAGATTGGTGGCATCCAGCGCGTAACGCTCGATGAATTTTCGCCGCGGCTCTACTTCATCGCCCATCAGGGTGGTAAAGATCTCGTCAGCGGCCACAGCATCCTCAATGGTGACCTGTAACAAGCGCCGCGTTTCCGGGTTTACCGTGGTGTCCCACAATTGTTCCGGATTCATTTCACCCAGACCTTTGAAACGTTGGATGCTGCGACCTTTGCGGCTCTCGCTCATCAGCCACTCATAAGCCTGACGGAAACTATAGACCTCCTGCTCGGCTTTACCCCGCACCACCTTGGCACCTTCCTGAATCAGGCCAAACAAAGTGTCCGCCAAACGGCCGATCAAACGGTATTCCGGGCCGAGGAAAAAGTCCCGCTTGATGCGTTTGCTCTCGGTCACGCCATGGGTGAATTTATTCAGTTGCAGCTCACAACCCTCTTCACCTGGGTTTACTACGATGTTGTAATTCACGCTGGCGGGGCTGTTCTGGTTCAAACGATCGGCCAAAAGGTCGGCCCATTGCTTCGCTCTGGCCTCATCCAAATCAACAGAAAACCGTTCTGCATCAATCAGATAGTCCAAAAACATGGCGTCGTGACGCTGTGCCAATCGAATGTTTGCATGACTGGCGACCATAAAGTCGCGCATGATCTGTTCCAGCGCCGGGCCCTGCAAAGGCGGCGCATCGGGTGAAAACACCAGCACCGCATCATCCAAAGCACGGGCCAGCAGATATTCATTCAACTCGGCATCGTCCTTCAGATAATGCTCCTGCTTACCCTGCTTCATCTTGTACAGCGGCGGTTGGCCAATATAAATATGACCGCGCTCAATCAGCTCACGCATTTGCCGGTAAAAGAAGGTCAACAGCAGGGTGCGGATGTGCGAGCCATCCACATCGGCATCGGTCATGATGATGATGGTGTGGTAGCGCAGCTTGTCGGGGTTGAATTCATCCCGCCCTATGCCACAGCCCAACGCTGTGATGAGGGTTCCGACTTCAGCCGAAGAAATCATTTTGTCGAAGCGGGCTTTTTCCACGTTCAGGATCTTGCCCTTCAGCGGCAGAATAGCCTGGGTTTTTCGATTACGGCCCTGCTTGGCCGAACCGCCGGCAGAATCACCCTCCACCAGGAAGATTTCCGACAGGGCGGGATCCTTCTCCTGGCAATCCGCCAGTTTGCCGGGTAAGCCAGCGATATCGAGCACGCCTTTGCGACGCGTCATTTCACGTGCTTTACGCGCTGCTTCACGTGCCCGGGCAGCTTCTACCACCTTGGCGGTAATGGCTTTGGCTTCAGCCGGGTTTTCCAGCAGGAAGTCGCGCAATTTGGCGGATAAAACCGACTCAACCACTGCTTTCACTTCAGAGGAAACCAGCTTGTCTTTGGTCTGTGAAGAAAATTTGGGATCCGGAACTTTAATCGACAATACCGCCACCAGGCCTTCACGCGCATCATCGCCTGAGGTCGCAACCTTGTCTTTCTTGGCCAGGCCGGACTCTTCGATGTATTGATTCACGGTGCGCGTCAAGCCGGCGCGGAAACCCGCCAAATGGGTGCCGCCATCTTTCTGTGGAATGTTGTTGGTGAACACGAACACGGCTTCCTGGTAGGAGTCAGTCCATTGCAAGGCCACCTCAACCACCACGGCATTCAGTTCATCAGTGAAATGCATAACCGTCGGGTGCAAGGGAGTTTTGTTACGGCTCAGATGTTCTACGAACGAGCGTATACCGCCCTTATATTCAAATACATCTTCCTTGCCGCTGCGCTCATCAATCAACTCAATGCGCACACCGGAGTTGAGGAAACTGAGCTCCCGTAGGCGTTTCGCCAGGATTTCATAGTGAAAAACCACGTTGTTGAAAATGGCTTTACTGGGGCGGAACCAGATCTTCGTGCCGGTCTTGTCGCTTTGGCCGGTCGCTTTCAGGGGTTCCTGCGGCACGCCCATATGGTAGGTCTGGCGCCAGACACTGCCATCACGGCGAATGCGCAACTCCAACTCCTCAGACAAAGCGTTGACCACCGACACGCCCACGCCGTGCAAACCACCTGAAATCTTGTAGGAATTGTCATCAAATTTACCGCCCGCATGCAACACGGTCATGATCACTTCGGCTGCTGAGCGGCCTTCCTCCTGATGCATATCCACCGGTATACCGCGACCATTATCACTGACACTGACGGCGTCATCTTCGTGAATGGTTACCCGCACATAATCACAATGTCCGGCCAGGGCTTCGTCAATGGAGTTGTCCACCACCTCAAACACCATGTGGTGCAAGCCGGTACCGTCATCAGTGTCGCCGATGTACATGCCCGGGCGCTTGCGCACCGCGTCCAAACCCTTGAGAACCTTAATATTTCTGGAATCGTAATTCGAATCGCTCATTATTCGTCCCGACCCCCGTTGGAGTCTTTTGATTCTGCTGTGATGGGTGATCCAGGCGCCAGCCAACAATGCGGCCAAAAAAGCGCTCCAAAGAAGCACAGTTTACAGGCTTAAAAACAAACCCCGATCTGGGCTCAAATCAACTACTTAGCAAAGCGCTGAATCTGGCCGGGATTATACCACCTTGAGGATGTTGCCGTGTTCCACGTGAAACACCGCCGGGTTGCCTTCCAGACCATTCGCTTGCACACCCGTGATCCACACCTGGCTGGCGCAGGACAACGCCTTTTGCAGCACTTCCCGGAAGTGACGCTGGTCGAACTCAGACGCCAGGTCATCCAACAAAATAACCGGGTCCTGACCAGAGCGCTTGAGCAATTCAGCCTGGCTCAGCAACAAGCAGGCAGCCACGTTTTTCTGCTCGCCTCGAGACAGTGTGGATTTCACCGGTCTTCCATTCCTTTCCAGCAGAACATCCGCTCGATGCGGCCCGTCTTGACTCAAGCCTTGATCCAGATCCCGTTCACGGCCCGATTGCAAGGCTTCTGCCAAACTATCTGTCTTCCAACCTTTATGAAAACGCAAGCCAATATCCTGCAAACCAGCGTGATCGGAATCCAGTTGCCGGCTGAACTCCGCTGTCAGATCCTCAAAATACCGTTGCCGATACGCGCTCAGTTGCTCTCCCAATGGCGCAATGATTTCGTCCAGGCTGTCAATGACTGCGGCCTGCCCCCATCGCAACGCCGCATTGCGCTGTTTCAGGCCGCGCGAATACTGCCGCCATGCGTCCAGAAAAAGAGGTTCCACGTGAAACACTCCCCAATCCAGGTAGCGTCGACGACCCTCAGGTGAACCGCTTACCAGAGCGTGGCTGTTGGGCTCCATCAACACGATGGGCAGCGCCCTGGATAACTCGCTCAGTAGCACAACATCCTGGCCATCTTTACGAGCCCGCCAGTTTTTTTTGCTACGTTCCAGGCCCAGTCGAAGTGTTTCTTCGCCGTCGCGGGCTTCCAAGAATACTCGGAAATTTTCTGCCTGGTAGCGAATCAGCTCAATGCTGCTGGTGGTTCGGAAGGACTTGCCGCGCGATAACAGGAATAAGGCCTCCAGCAGACTGGTCTTGCCGGCGCCGTTTTCTCCATAGAAATAATTGAGACCCAACTCGGGTTGGAACTCAACGACCTCGAGGTTACGAAAGTTTTCTATCCTTAGGTGCGTGATGTACAAATACCGCTATCCTTGGGCGCTTAACCGCAGCCGACCATTCCCGCCCGCTACTGAGCGGCTATTGGCCCGCTTGCGCTTGATACGAAAATCAAAGCTTCAGCGGCATGACCACATGCTGATCCGGGCTTCCGCCCAGAGAAGAAATCAGGCAACTGCTGTTGGCATCGCGCATTTCCAACACAATTTCTTCTGCTTCCAGCGCATTAAGTGCGTCGAGCAGATAGGTGACATTGAAACCAACGGCCATCTGGTCAAAAGTTAAATTGGCTTCCAGTTCTTCCTCCGCCTGCTCCTGCTGTGGATTATGAGCCATGATTTTGAGCGTTTTGCCAGCGGCTTCGAGGCGCACGCCTTTGTATTTTTCGTTCGACAGAATAGAGGCGCGTTGCAGCGCCAGAATCATCGCGCCGCGGTTCAGCACCATTTTTTTCTCGGTTCCCACCGGCACAACCGCTTGATAGTCCGGGAAACGGCCATCGATCAACTTGGAGGTCAGCACCAAACCGCCCTTGATCAGCCGAATGTGATTCTTGCCCAAGCCCAGTTTCACTGTCTTATCGGAGTCATCCAGCATGCGCGACAACTCCAAAACACCCTTGCGCGGCACAATGATCTGCCGGTTCTGGCCAATATCCAGCTTGCCATCGTGATCACATACCGCCAACCGGTGCCCATCGGTGGCCACGGTGCGTAAGCCGCCATCCTTGAATTCAAACAACAAGCCATTCAGGTAATAACGCACATCCTGATTAGCCATGGCAAAAGACGTCTTATCCAGCAGCTTTTTTAACTTATCTTCTTGAATTTCAACAGTTTCTATGGATTCAACCTGATCTGTTGCGGGGAATTCATTGGCCGGCAGTGTGGCCAACGTATAGCGGCTACGGCCTGCTGAGAATGTAAGTTTCTCAACCTCCAGGCTGACATTGATCTTCACCCCATCGGGCAACATGCGGATGATATCCAACAGCTTTCGCGCGGGTGCCGTGATTTCGCCATCCTGGCTGACATCGGCACTGGCTTCTGCAATCATTTCCACTTCCATGTCGGTACCGGTAATAACCATCCGGGAGTTTTTGGAATGGGCCTGGATTAAGAAGTTGGCCAAAACCGGTAAGGTCTGGCGTCTTTCCACCACACCAATAACCTGGCTCAGTGGTTGCAGAAAACTTTCACGAGAAATACTGAATTTCATACCGGTACCTTTCCTTTTTATTAATCTATTTATATATATAACAGTAGTAGTAATAGGGCCTGTGGATATCAGGATAACACGATTATATATTTTAAAATCAATAACATAAAACTATTTTTTCTGTCAGCAACTAGTGGCTGTTCATGTGGGTGGCCTGTGGATAACTCGAGCCTTCGAAAGTACCCACAGCTTGCTAACCAGCCATACATAAAGCAATCACCGACTGATACACATCAGGCCGTCAACTGGCGTAACAACTTGGCCTTGTCTTCCCGCAAACGCCCATCCGTGGCGCACAACTCCTCAATTCTACGACATGCATGCAGCACGGTGGTATGGTCGCGACCACCAAAAGCAGCACCGATTTCAGGCAGGCTGTGTTCGGTTAATTCTTTGCACAGCGCCATAGCCATCTGTCGCGGCCGCGCAATGTTGCGCGTACGGCGTGGTGACAACAGGTCAGCAACACGCAATTTGTAATATTCCGCAACGGTTTTCTGCGTATTTTCAATGGTAATCTGCCGATCATGCACCAACAACAGATCGCGCAAAACTTCCTGGGCAAAGGCTTCGTTAATGGGTCGCCCGGTAAAGCGAGAGTTGGCATAGAGCGTATTAAGAGCCCCCTCAAGATCCCGTACATTGGAACGGATACGACGCGCCAGCAGGAATGCCACTGACTCATCCAATGCCGCGCCCCGCTCTTGTGCTTTGTTCAGCAGAATGGCTACCCGGGTTTCAAAATCCGGCGGCTCGATGGCCACGGTCAAGCCCCAGCCAAAACGCGAGCGCAAGCGGGCTTCCAGGCCGTCGACTTCCTTGGGATAGCGGTCGCAGGTCAGGATGATCTGTTGTTTACTGTCCAGCAAGGCATTGAAGGTGTGGAAAAACTCCTCCTGGGTGCGGTCCTTGCCGGCAAAAAACTGAATATCGTCAATCAGCAGGGCGGCAGCAGAACGATAATGCTGTTTGAACACATCAATGGTGTCGCGTCGCAAAGCCTGGATCATTTCGCTGACGAAACGTTCGGAATGAAGGTAAAGCACCTTGGCGCCCGGATTGTGTTGGTGTATCAGGTTGCCGGCCGCATGCAGCAAATGGGTCTTGCCCAGGCCGGTGCCGCCATACAGTAGCAGCGGGTTGTAAGCCAGGCCGGGCTTTTGCGCCACCTGTTGCGCTGCAGCAAAACCCAGCTCATTGGACTTACCCTGAACAAAATTGCTGAATTGGTAACGACTGTCCAGGCCCGTGTCGAACGGTTTTCTGCTGGTGGCCGTCCTGGCTTTGCCCGGTTCGCGGCTATTGGCCACCTCCACAATGACCGAGTCACGGGCGGATCCCAGGTGCTCGTAAATATCACGAATCCGCTCCAAATGGTTGAGCGCGATGTAGTCGCGCACATACGTATTGGGTGCGGTCAACACCGTTTGGCCTTTGGCGGCCTTGGGTTGTAAAGGCCTGATCCAGGTATTCAAATCTTCAGCCGGAAGCTCCCGTTCCAGGTAGCTCAGACAGGTTTGCCAGTGATTTTGGGCCATCTGTTGTCTTGTGGGCCTTCCCGCCAGGGTTGTTCTTGGTTCTGCTCAGGGTGGTAACCGCCGGTGAGCCACTGCCATTGTGTGCCGGGCTATAGGATCGGTTCAGTACTTGCCAACCTCAAGGGCATCCCGGGCCGCCAAGTCTAACGTGCTGTGGATAACTTGACCACAAGAATACAAAGTGAGCGGCAAAAGCAAGCCTGCCCGCGATTTAAGTACCGTACGGGCTTGTCGGCACGGGCGTCAGCAGTTACAATTCGGCTCTTTTGTCGATTAGTTTGGCATGGGTCGGGTGGTAATGATTTACCCCTTGTCCCTTGGTCCACCCAGATTCAGTAAAGGAATTTGTCATGAAACGTACATTTCAACCGAGCCTATTGGTTCGCGCTCGCCGTCACGGCTTTCGTGCTCGCATGGCCACTCGTGGTGGCCGCGCCGTCCTTTCCGCGCGCCGCGCCAAGGGTCGCAAGCGCCTGAGTGCTTGATCCCTTTGCTTTGACTGGTATGCTTTGCTGAACGCCCGAACCCAACGCAGCCAGTTCCGGCCGGTGTTTTTCACAACCGGGTTTTCCACAGTCAGGCCTGCACCCCGGATTCGCGTAAATTCATGTTGTGATCAGTGCTTTTACAGTTTGCCTGGTTAAATCAGGCAGCGCCCTCGGCCAGGAAGCAGCCCCGGAATGAGTCTCCCGCGCCAGTACCGCCTGACCGAGAAACGGGCTTTTCGCGAAATCTTTGAAAAGCCCTGCGTTGTCTCCGATCCCTGCTTCAAGATTCTGGCCAAGCCCAATGGCCAGGATTATTCCCGGCTGGCGTTGGCCGTGTCGCGCAAAGTGGATAAACGGGCGGTGCAGCGTAACCGGCTCAAGCGTCTCATTCGTGAAAGTTTCAGACAGCACATTGTTGCAGGCGCTCTTTCCACAGCAGCAGACTTCATGGTCTTGCCACGCCAGCAAGCCGTCACCATATCCAACGAAGAAGTATTTGAGCGACTGGGTGGGCTTTGGAACAATGTCAGTCGAAAACTCATGTCTGCCTGAAACGCTGGCAGTAAGATTTCTAACGCACACCACTTAACCGTCAACATACAGCACAAGCAGCAGGATCAGGAAAACAATTCATGGATAACCTCAGACCGGTGTTACTGATCAGCTTGGCCTTTCTGGGCTATTTGATGTGGCTGGAATGGCAAAAGGATTATGCACCGATTGCGGCCCAACCGGCGGCACAGGCGCTTGAAAGCCCACAGCAATCAGGCCAGAACACGGGCAGCGAAATTCCTTCGGCAGGAAACACAGACGCGGCCGATCTGCCCCGGGTCGGCGACCTGCCAGGCAGTGGAGATCCGCTCAACGAAAAGCCCGAAGCCACCACGCGGGCGCCAAGCGAGGTGGTGCATGTAACCACCGACGTGTTGGAAGTTGAAATCGATTTGATCGGCGGCACGGTAGTCAGCACTCGCCTGCTGGACTACCCCATCGATTTGGACAACCCGGCAGAAAAAGTTCACCTGCTGCGCCGCGATGGCCCCAATCCGTTTATCGCCCAATCCGGCTTACTGTCTTCACAAAGTGCACCAAACCACGCCAGTGTCTATCAATCAGCTAAGATGAGTTACACCTTGCAGGGAGGTGCAGATGAGATCAACGTGCCGCTGAGCTGGCAATCCGAAGATGGCGTACAGGTAATTAAAAACTTTGTTTTCCGCCGCGGTGATTACTCAGTTGACGTTCTGCACCAGTTGCAAAACCAATCTTCGGCGGCTTGGGCGGGTAACCGTTACGATCAGTTGCAGCGCTCGGTTTCCCCTGAAGAAACCAAGAGCAGTTTTACCAATCCCGGCTCTTATTCGTTCACCGGTATCGCTTTCTACAGCCCGCAAGACAAGTTTGAAAAGCTGGCCTTTGATGATGTCAGTGATGAGCCTTTCAACAAGACGTACGCAGGTGGCTGGCTGGCCATGATCCAGCATTACTTCTTTGCTGCATGGATTCCGCCTGGTGATGAGGTGGCGACCTACTCCACCAAGGAAATCACCGCACAAGGCCAACCGCGTTATCTGGTGCGCAATGTTTCACCGGCTTATACCGTTGCGGCCGGGCAACAGCAGACTTTCAGCAGCCGACTTTATCTGGGTCCGAAACTTCAAGAACAGTTAGAAGCGGTTGCACCAGGGCTGGAGTACACCGTTAACTACGGCATATTCACCGTGTTTTCCAAGCCGCTATTCTGGCTGTTGTCGCATATCCATAACATCGTGGGTAACTGGGGCTGGGCTATCCTTTTGCTCACCGTTTTGATCAAGGCGGCCTTCTTCAAGTTAACTGAGGCGCAGTACAAGTCGATGGCGCGCATGCGTAAACTGCAGCCGCGCATTGAACAGCTCAAAGAGCGCTATGGCGATGACCGCCAGCGCATGAGCCAGGCCATGATGGAAATGTACAAGACCGAAAAGGTCAACCCACTGGGCGGCTGTTTACCCATACTGGTACAAATCCCGATTTTTATCGCGCTGTACTGGGTGCTGCTGGAGTCTGTGGAATTGCGCCAGGCGCCGTTCATCCTGTGGATCGACAACCTGTCCGTGCGGGACCCTTTCTTCATATTGCCGGCACTCAATGCCATCTTCATGATCTGGACCCAGAAACTCACGCCCATGGCGGGCATGGATCCCTTGCAACGTAAAATGATGAGCATGATGCCAGTGGTATTTGCTGTCATGTTCGCTTTCTTCCCGGCCGGTCTGGTGCTTTACTGGGCTACCAATGCGGGCCTGTCTCTGGCTCAGCAGGTGTATATCACGCGTAAAATCGAAGCCGGTACGGACAAGAAATAGCAGCATAGCTCGGTGTCTTCGTTAATCTGACTCTTGCTTGTCAGCAGACCTGTGCGGGATGATGATCCGCCCAAAACTATTCAAGCACTTACTCATGATGACCCAGGCTCACAGCATGAACATCGATACCATTTGCGCGGTGGCCACACCGCCGGGCGTGGGTGGCGTGGGTATCGTGCGCTTGAGTGGGCCTTCCTCAGCGACCATCGCAGAAAAAATTTGTGGCTTATTGCCGCCCCCCCGGCACGCAGCATTTGTCAGCTTCAGAGACAAATCCAAACACTGTATTGACCAGGGCTTACTGCTTTATTTCCAGGCACCGGCTTCCTTTACCGGTGAAGATGTAGTGGAGCTGCAGGCGCACGGTGGGCCACTGGTGCTCAACATGCTGATGCGCAGGGCCCTGGAGCTGGGTGCCCGTGTGGCCCGACCCGGGGAGTTTTCCGAGCGGGCTTTTCTCAACGACAAGCTGGACCTGGCACAGGCAGAAGCCATTGCAGACCTTATTGAGTCTGGCACTGAAGCTGCCGCTCGTGCGGCGCAGCGTTCGCTTTCCGGCGAGTTCTCAAAACAGATTGCTGGCTTGCAGGAAAAACTCACGGCTTTGCGGGTGTACGTTGAAGCGGCAATCGACTTTCCGGATGAAGAGATTGATTTCCTCGCCGATGGTGAAGTGCTGGCCCGTTTGGATGCCAGCGGCCAGGCTTTGCTAACCCTGCTGGCTGCAACCCGCCAGGGTCAGATCCTCAGGGATGGTATCTGGATGGCCATCGTTGGCCGGCCCAATGCCGGCAAGTCCAGCCTGTTGAACGCCTTATCCGGCCAGGATAGGGCTATCGTTACCGAAATTCCCGGCACCACCCGCGATATTTTGCGTGAATCCATAGAAATAGATGGCATACCGGTTCACCTGGTCGACACCGCTGGAATTCGCCCTACGGAGAACCCTATCGAAGCTGAGGGTGTGCGTCGTGCCCGGGAAGCATTACTGGCGGCGGATCTGGTCTTGCTGGTGGTTGATCAATTTGGTGATATTGCAGAGCAACTGTCCCTGCTACAAGAGTTGCCTGACCCGGAACGGGTGATCGTGGTGTTCAACAAGGAAGACCTGCAACTGGCTGATTGGGATGAGCGGGCCATGCGAGCCCAGGTTAACGCCAGCAGTATCAGTATCTCGGCAAAAACCGGCATGGGCTTGCAGAAACTACGCAGCATGGTTCGTACCGCAGTCGGCGCCACGGAACAGACGGACGGGCTGTTTTCTGCCAGACAAAGGCATGTGGATGCGCTGCGCCGAGCTACCGCGCACCTGGCCCAGGGTAAGCGACAATTGTTGCACAGCGCAGCTTTGGAAATTCTTGCTGAAGAGCTTCGTCTGGCGCAAAAAGCCCTTTCCGAAATTACCGGTGACGTGTTGCCGGATGATCTGCTGGGAGCTATTTTTGCCAGCTTTTGTATTGGCAAGTAGCTGGGTTATCCAACAGAATAGAAGGCATGATGGAAATCAAGAGCCATTTTGAAACGGTTACCGGAACCTGGACCTATTTGGTAGCAGACACTGTCAGCGGCAAAGCTGCCTTGATCGACCCCGTACTGTTATTCGACCCGGTCTCGGGCCACAGCGACAGCAGTTATATCCAAGGCATACTGGATGAGGCCGAGCAGCTTGGTTATCAACTGGATTGGGTTATCGAAACGCACGTACACGCCGACCATCTATCAGCAGCGCGTTTTGTCTGCCAGGCCAGTGGAGCCAAACTGGCCGCCAGTCATGCGGTGCGCGCAGTACAAAAGAACTTTGTCGCCGTTTTTAATCTGGAGGATGTGCCCACCGATGGCAGTCAGTTCGATCGTTTGTTATTCGAAGGCGATGTGCTGGAACTCGGTGATTTGCGTCTCCAGGTTCTGGAAACGCCCGGACACACACCGGACGGCATCAGCCTCTTGGTTGAAGACGCAGCCTTTATCGGCGACACCTTGTTTGCCCCTCCGCGCGGATCAGCGCGTTGTGACTTTCCTGGTGGGGGCGCCGGAATATTATTTGATTCAGTACAAAAACTCTACGCCCTGCCGGAACAAACCCGGTTGTTTCTTTGCCATGATTATCCAACAGAAGGTCAAGCAGCTACGGCCAGCATTACCGTTGCAGAAAGTCGTAGCCAGAACATTCATATCAAAGCGGAGACCAGTCGCGAGGATTTTATCGCCCTGCGCGAGGGCCGGGACGCCAAACTTTCTTTGCCGCGATTGATATTGCCATCAGTGCAATTCAATTTACGTGGCGGCCAGGAAATAGCACCTGAAAACAACGGTGTTACTTATTTGAAAATCCCATTGAATAAAGCATTCAAGAATAGTCTCGCCTGATCCCCGAAAAGTCTCGTATTACAGTCTGGGTTAATCTGGCGCCTTGGCGTTCATGCAAACCAATGCGACTCAGCCTCGAAGAATTGGCTCCTTGAAAAAACAGTTCTGGCTAAAATCAATATTTCTCGCATACGGCACCAGCTGGTGTGGCTTATTCCGCCCTGCGTATCAAAAAACAGAACAAACCCTTGTCTTCATTTAGTTGCAGCAGCTGGTTTCCGCTAATGCGGCAAAATGCGCGAAAATCCAATACCGAGCCCGGGTCTGTGGCAATGACCTGTAAAGTGGCCCCGGCTGGTAGTTTCTGCAAAAGCTGCCGGGTTTTCAGTATGGGTTCTGGGCAATCCAGATGCCGCGCATCGAGTGTGTAATCAGCGCGGTCAAAGCCCGCCTTATCAAACCCCGTGTGTTTGGTGTCTCCGTTGCTCACTGTTTTGATTTTACGCCGGACGAACGCACACCGCGGGTACGTTGAAAAATTTCAGGTCTTCAATTTCTTTCTGTAGCACTGATTGTTCCTGTTCGCCTGCTTGATCCAGTTGAGCCGCCAGACCGGCAGCTTCAGCCAGGTAAGCAGCATAGTATTGCTGGCGTTGATCAGGCTCCAAAGCTGTATAGGTGGGCCCACAGCATTCTAGAGCTGCATCCAATGAAAACGGTTCGAGAAAAACGCGATCCTGTTTGTGCTTCCAGGCGCCAGTAGCCAAGTCGAAATCATATTGGGGTAAAAAACATGGCCTTTTTCGGCAATAAACTCTACCGCAGCGGCAATGTAGGCGACTTCGATATCGTCCATTACATAATGCAGGCTGATCCGACACCAACCCAGCTTGATGCCAGAATATCCCTGACGAATCCATTTGCGGTGCTGTTCGGAGCGCTCCTTCGAGACTGAGGTGATCGGGAGTGCTCATGTTGGGGCCAAGGGGTAGCGGTGGAAATGTGCGTGCCTGAAACCCTTATTCTAGCGTGATTCTGTTCTTGCCAGATTCTGATTTGAGCCAAGTCTTTGCTAGACTGGGGGTTTCCCGACGCAAAACTCGCTCAATTACAAGGATCGCAACATGTTAGACAAGGTTAAAACGCAGCTGCAACTTAAGAACCCAGGACTGTTGCGTGAACAGTCCTACATTAATGGCCAATGGATCAACGCTGATGATGAGCGCAGCTTCGCAGTGACCAACCCGGCAGATAACAGCTTGCTGGCCAACGTGGCGGAACTGGGGGTGGCTGAAACACGCCGCGCCATTGAAGCGGCCAATGCGGGCTGGGGTGGTTGGCGGGCACAAACGGCCAAGCAGCGCGCCGCCATATTGCGGCGCTGGTTTGACTTGATGCTGGCCAACAAAGATGATCTGGCGGCCATCATGACCGCCGAGCAAGGCAAGCCACTGGCAGAAGCCAGTGGCGAAGTCATGTATGGAGCCTCTTTCATTGAATGGTTCGCCGAAGAAGGCAAACGCATCTATGGCGATGTGATACCCAGCCACTTACCTGATCGGCGCATCCTGGTGACCAAGCAGCCGGTAGGCGTGGTGGCAGCCATTACGCCATGGAATTTCCCTAACGCAATGATTACCCGCAAAGCCGGCCCTGCATTGGCTGCGGGTTGTACCATCGTGATCAAACCCGCTTCGGAAACGCCGCTGTCCGCGCTGGCATTGGCGGTTCTGGCTGAAGAGGCGGGCATTCCAGCAGGGGTGTTCAATATTGTTACCACTACCCAGTCCGCGGCTATCGGTAAAGAGCTGACCGAGAATCCATTGGTGCGGAAGTTTTCCTTCACCGGCTCAACAGCGATTGGCAAATTGTTGATACGCCAGTGTGCCAGCACGGTGAAGCGTGTTTCGATGGAATTAGGCGGCAATGCACCGTTTATTGTTTTCGATGATGCTGATATTGATGCCGCTGTGACCGGCGCCATCATTTCCAAGTACCGCAATGCGGGACAAACCTGTGTGTGTGCCAACCGCATCTATGTGCAGGAAGCGGTCTATGAAGAATTTGTCGAAAAATTCACGGCGGCAGTCCGAAAACTGAAAATCGGTCGCGGTGAAGAGGAAGGCGTAAACATCGGACCCATGATCTCCGCCAGTGCCATTGAGAAGGTAGAAGCACTGCTTGAAGATGCCCGCAGTAAAGGCGGAAACATTGTTGAAGGCGGTAAAAAAGATGCTTTGGGCGGCCTGTTTTACCAACCCACGGTGGTACGCGATGCGACAGCGGATATGGCCTTTGCCACCGAAGAGATTTTTGGCCCGGTAGCACCGGTATTCAAATTCAAAACCGAGCGGGAAGCCATCGACATGGCCAATGCCACGGAATATGGCCTGGCGGCTTATTTCTACGCACGTGATTTAGGGCGGGTTTGGCGCGTGGCCGACGAGTTGGAGTACGGCATGGTGTGCATCAACGATGGCATTCTGTCTACTGAGGTGGCACCGTTTGGCGGTATGAAAGAGTCTGGTAACGGTCGCGAAGGCTCCAAGTACGGCATCGACGAGTACATCGAGATCAAGTACCTGACCATGGCCGGATTAAAGTCCTGAAAACGAGATCAGAGTAATATTTTGTAACAGAGTAACCGTACTCTGAGGACAATATTCTGGGCAATGAACAACGGTTGTTCATTGCCCATTCATTACGGTGCTTCACAATGATCTGGTAACTTTTGCGATGAAGGAGAGAACTCAAGATGAATAAATTTACTGTACTGGCCATAAGTGCCAGCCTGCTGTTCCCGGCCGCTGTTTTTGCCGATAAAACCGTTGGACAGGGCGTTGATGACACGACCATTCAAGCGGAAGTGAAAGCCAAATTATTGAGCGATGATTTCTTTGGCGGCG
>JAWXBM010000002.1:0-10969 GCA_034440115.1 Lysobacterales bacterium
CGGTACGTTCGAAGTGAAAGTATTGCAAGGCAAAGACTGCACGATCACCAACACAGTATTCTACGAGGGTATCCCAACGCTGAGCCAGTACGGCATGGCACTGATGGCCCTGTTGATGCTGGGTGTAGGCTTTGTAAGCTTCCGCCGCTTCGTGTAGGAGCGCGCCCTGCGCGCGAAGGTCTGGCAAACCTGCGGGTTGGGCTGAGAATGGGTGAACCAGGTTCTACACCCAGCGCTTCCGCAGCTTCATCCTCAGCGCCTACCGCACAGATGATTTGAGCTGGGCAAGTTCTCGCTGCAGGCTATGTTGTGCCGCATGAATGTGGCTCTTCATGATAGCAGTGGCCCACTCACTGTCTTTTGCTTCAATTGCCGCGACTATTTCCAAATGGTGGGCCGCACTCCGTAACATCTCCACCGGTTCGTATTTCGCAAATGTGCGCATCACAAGGGGAGCATCAATCAGCACAGGCATCAGGACGGAGAGCCGAGGGCTTCCTGCAATGTCGAGAATCGCTTTGTGGAAACGGCTGTTCATTTCTCCAACACGATTCATAAACCCAGGAGGCCGACGCTCGCACTCTTCGTACTGCATCTTGGCCAACTCTCTGAGGTATTCAATTTCTTCCTTAGTCGCACGCATGGCGGCCCGAGCGGCGCCATAAGGTTCGAGCAGCGCGCGAAGCTCGAAAACTTCGTTCGAGTCGACGTCACTCCAATCGACAACGACTGCGCTTTGGTTGGAAACAACCTGCACCAAGCCTTCGGCTTGAAGTCGCCTGAGCGCTTCCCGCACTGGGGTACGACTTACTCCGCTCGAGTCTGCAATTTCCTGCTCGGTCAGGCGGAATGCAGGCGCGTACTCCCCGCTGACGATTCGTTCCCGTATCAGTTGATATGCTTTTTCAACAGCTTTTGCCATTTAATTTATGAGTTCAATCTGAAGTTGCATCTTGTTAGTGTATACAATTTGTACAATAATTGGCCAATAATGGTCGAAATGGGGTAAGAATGTATACTTTCCTGCTGTTTCGCCTTCACTTCGGACAGAAATTATGAAGCGGACCAATAAACCTCTCCAAGACGTTCGAATTCTGGATTTGACTCACATGCTCTCTGGTCCATACGGCACCATGATTCTGGCTGATCTGGGTGCTGAGACCATCAAGGTTGAGCCGCCGCAGGGTGAGGGCACTCGCAAGCTGCTGGCTACCGATCCGAAGAATTCACTGGATGGTTTTGGCGCTTATTACATCACGCTCAATCGCAACAAGAGCAGCGTGGCTATTGATCTGAAATCGCCGCAAGGGCTGGAGGTTTTCTACGACCTGGTGCGCAAAGCCGATGTGGTGATCAGTAATTTTAATGTGGGTGTGCCCGAGCGCTTGAGAATCGACTACTCAACACTGAATGCCATTAATCCGCGTATCATCACCTGCACCATTTCGGGCTTTGGTTCGAATGGGCCCAAACCCAAACGGCCGGCTTTTGACCAGGTCGCACAAGCCACCGGCGGTGGCATGTCCATCACGGGCCTGGATCCAGCGCACCCGGTACGCTCTGGCATTCCGATTGGTGATTTGGGTGGCGGCATGTTTTCGGTGATGGGTATTTTGGCGGCACTGCTCGAGCGCGGCAGCAGCGGCCAGGGCCAGCACGTGGATATTTCCATGCTGGACTGCCAGATTTCCATGCTCAACTATATGGCCACCATGTATTTTCTTTCCGGCGAAGACCCCTACCCGATAGGTAACTCACATTTCGTTCACGTGCCTTACAATACGTTCAAAGCTTCAGACGGTTTTATCGTGATTGCAGTAATTACCGATAATTTCTGGCAAAACCTCAAACAGGTTGTTCCTTGCGCCGAGTTCGAGAATGCCAAGTACGATACCCAACCGGGTCGTTGGGAAGATCAGGAAATGATCAACAACAAGCTCAATGAAGTGCTTGCCACCCATACTTCCGCTTACTGGCTGGAACAGCTTGAGGAAAAACGCATTCCCTGTGCGCCGGTTAACAAATTCAGCCAGGCGCTGTCCGACCCGCAGGTGTTGCATCGCCAAATGGTCATTGATCTCAAGCACCCGAATGGCAAAACCACCAAGGGGCCCGGTAACCCAATCAAGCTGTCGCGCAACAACGAAGAGTCATTTTCTGCTGCGCCGCATATTGGCCAGCAGACGGACCAAGTATTGCGTGACATGCTGGGGTACGACGATGCAGCCATCGCCGCACTGAAAGCACAGGGAGCGATTGCCTGATGAGCGAATTCATCATCGTCAATGATGTGGGGCCACGTGATGGGCTGCAGAACCAGCCAAAGATACTGGATCCGCAACAGCGCCTGCAATTGATACAGTCTCTGCTGGATGCCGGTATGAAACATATCGAAGTGGGTGCCTTCGTGTCGCCCAAAGCCGTGCCCGCAATGGCCGGTGCGGATCAATTGTTTGCCGGATTGCCCAACCGCCCCGATGCCTGCTTCACGGCGCTGATTCCCAACATGAAGGGCTATGAGCTGGCGCGTGATGCCGGTGCTAAAAGTGTATGCATGGTGATGTATGGCACCGAAGAAATGGCCGACAAGAACGCACGCATGACCATTCAGCAGGCAGAAGATGCCACCAAGGCCATATTGGCGCTGGCAAAAAACGACGGCATTAAAGTCACAGCCACCATTGCAGTGGCTTTTGAATGCCCGTTTGAAGGCCCGGTAGCCCCGGCCGTCATTGAAAGTACGGCGGCTCGTATGCTGGCAGTCGGGGCAGACGAAGTCTGTATTGCCGACACCATTGGTGCCGCCAACCCGGCGCAGGTTCGCCGCATGGCCTCAAACCTTGTGGATCGGCACGGCAACAGCCAGCTGAGTTTCCATTTTCACGATACCCGCGCCATGGGCCTGGCCAACGTTTATGCCGCGGTCGAATCGGGCATACGCAAGTTTGATGCATCCATTGGTGGTTTGGGCGGCTGCCCATTCGCACCAGGCGCATCGGGCAATGTGGCCAGCGAAGACGTGGTGATGATGCTGCAACAGATGGGCTATGAAACGGGTATAGATCTGCCGGCCTTGCTGAAGGCGGCCAATGTGGCTAAGGAATTGACCGGAACAGCTCCTGGCGGCCGGGCTTCGGCGTGGCTGGAGCGCTATTTGCAGCGCCAGGCTCAGGCACAAGCATAGATATGGGCAATCCTCCGGAACGTACCGGATTGGACAACAGAATTTTGAAACTGCGCCACCTGAAACAGAGCGCTATGAATCAACGGAGAAAAACATGAGTTATCGATTGGGCGTTGATGTGGGAGGTACCTTTACGGACCTTTTGTTGATCAACGAAGAGACGGGTGAAACCCATACGGCAAAAGTGCCCTCGACTCCGAAGGACTCATCCATCGGTGTGCTTAATGGCGTGGCCCGAATCTGCGAAGAGTCCGGAGTAGATCCCAAAAAGATCAACCGGGTCATGCATGGCACCACGGTTGCGACCAATGCCGTACTGACTGGTAAAGGCGCCAAGGTAGGACTGGTTACCACCAGTGGTTACAGACACCTGTTGCAGGTGGCCCGGTCATTTTGCCCCGGCGGCCTGGGCGGCTGGGTGAGCTATGTGAAAGCGCCTTTGCTGGCCCCGCTGGAATTGACCATCGAGGCCGAAGAGCGCATGAGTGCCAAGGGTGAAACGGTGCGACCGCTGGATGTGGATGACCTGCGGGCCAAGCTGAAAAAGCTCAAAGCCACCGGCCAGGTGGAGGCGCTGACGATTTGCTTTATCAATGCTTACGTCAACGGCGAGCATGAACAACAGGCCCGGGAAGTGGCGCTGGAAATATTCGATGATGTGCCCATCTCCATATCCTCTGATGTGGTTCCGGAAATGCAGGAATACGAACGCACCGAGACCACGGTGGTGAATTCTTATGTGCGGCCAGAAGTGGCCAGTTACATCACCAATATGCAACGGTCGCTGGATGAACTGATGGGTGAAGGCATCCAGCTTTCTATCCTGCGTTCCGATGGTGGCCTGGCTTCTTCACGCGCGGCGGCTGAATCACCGGTTAATTTGCTGCTGTCCGGGCCGGCCGGTGGTGTAGCGGGTGCGATTTATTTCACCCAGCGCGCCGGTTATGAGAATGTCCTGACCTTTGACATGGGTGGAACATCTACCGATGTTGCCTTGATCCAGAATGCCAAGGCACGCATCCGTCGTGAAACGAGGGTCGGTGACGTAACCGTGCGGGCACCTTCGGTGGATGTGCGTACCGTGGGTGCGGGCGGCGGCTCCATCGCCTTTGTTCCGCAACTGACCAAAGCCTTGCGCGTGGGACCTCATTCAGCCGGGGCAGAACCCGGGCCAGCGGCTTATATGAAGGGCGGTACTGAGCCCACTGTGTGCGATGCCAATGTGGTGCTGGGTTATCTGCCTTCCGATGTTCAGCTGGGTGGCAAGATGGCCATCGACAAAAAAGCCGCTGAAACGGCGGTGCAAACCATTGCTGACGCCATGGGCATCAGCCTGATGGAAGCAGCTGAAGGCATTATCAAGATTGTCAACGAATCCATGTTTGGTGCGCTGCGCCTGGTGTCAGTTGAACAGGGTTTTGATCCAAGAGATTTTGCCCTGGTGGCTTTCGGAGGTGCCGGGCCATTGCATGGCAATGCCATGGGCATTTTGACCAACTCCTGGCCGGTGATCATTCCGCCGGGGCCGGGTGTGCTCTGTGCGTATGGTGATGCGACCACCGCGGTGCAGGATGAGGCTTCCCGTACATACGTATCCAAAGCGGTTGACCTCACCCCGCAGCAATTGATGAATGACCTGGAAGAATTGCGCCAGCGTGCGGCCGTTTCGCTGAACGCCGACGGTATTCCTGAAGCCAAGCAGGAAGTGACCTACCAGGCTGATTTACGCTATGCCGGCCAGGCGTTCCAAATCACCATGGATTTCACTGCCGAGGAGTTGCTGGAGAAAGGCCTGGCCTTGCTCACCGACAAATTTGATAACGAGCATGAGCAGCTGTTTACTTTCGCTCTGGGTGAAGACCACGAACTGGTGATGATACGTGCCATCGTTCAGGCCAGATCACGAGCCATCAAGGAAGTTGCCATTGGGCGGGCTGGGGCCAGCCTGGAAGAATGCAAAATCCACGATTCGCAGTTCTATTACGAAGGCAAAACCTACGACGTGGGAATTTACGATCGCAGCCTGTTGCACGAGGGCATGCTGGTGGAAGGCCCTGCCATTGTCAGTGAAATGGACTCAACCACTGTGATTTTGCCCGGCTACCGGGCCACTGTTGATGCGATCGGCAACCTGCTGATCAACATCGTACCGTAAGGAGGCTCACAACATGCCATCAAGAATCATTCAAACCAACGACGCTCCTTTCAACCGCATCGAACCCGATACCGTTACGGTAGATATCATTGAAAATGCCTTGCGCAACGCCCGTGTGGAAATGGACGCAGTTTTGTTCCGCACCGCCATGAGCCCGGGCATCCGCGAACAGGGTGATTGCTTCCCCATGATCGCCAATCGTGACGGCAAAATGGTGGTGGGCCAGTTCGGCTCTTTCATCCATGGCTTCACCCAAGCCTACGACGCCGATATTGAGGAAGGTGACATCATCCTCACCAATGACCCTTACATGTGCAATGCCGCGGTGTCGCATTTGCCTGACTGGATCGTGCTGGTGCCGGTGTTCAAGGATGGGCGGCATATCGCCTGGTCGGCCATGTTCGGCCACATGTCGGATAACGGCGGCATGGTCCCGGGGTCGATCCCCATCAAAGCTGAGACCATCTTCCAGGAAGGCATTCGCATTCCGCCCACCAAGCTGTACAAGAAAGGTGTGTTGCAGGAAGACATTCTGGAACTGATCCTGCATAACGTGCGTACACCGCAATGGAACCGTTTCGACCTCAACGCCCTGGTTGCCGCGTGTAAAACCGCCGCCAAGCGCTGTGCAGAAATCGCCAGCCGTTTTGGTGATGATGTGTTTTATTCCACTATGGAAATCATGCTGGAGCGTAACTACCTGGCGATGAAAGCCATTATCGAAATGATCGTGCCGGAAGAACCGCGTGTGTTCGAAGACTATGTCTGTGACGACGGCGTAGGCATGGGCCCATACAAGATTCGCTGCAAACTATGGCGCGAAGGTTCCAAGGCCATTTTTGATTTTGCAGGCACCGATCCCCAGGCGCAGAGTTCGATCAATTTTTATCTGAACGAAGATATGTTCAAGATGTTTTTCGGTTCCTTCACCATCAACCTGATCGATCCGCAAATCCTGTTCAATGATGGTTTCTACGATCTGGTGGATGTGCGCATACCGCAGGGCAGCCTGCTCAAGCCCAATTACCCGGCCGCTTTGTCGGGCCGCACCCATGCACTGGGGCGGATTTTCGATGTGATGGGCGGTTTGTTGGGGCAGAGTGCACCGGATCACATGAACGCTGCCGGATTCTCTGACTCGCCGCATCTGTTCTTCGCCGGTTATGACGAGAAGGGCGAGTGGTTCCAGTTATTCCAGATTGGCTTTGGCGGTATTCCCGGTCGGCCGGTAGGCGATGGCCCGGACGGACATTCGCTGTGGCCAGGCTTCACCAATGTGCCCAACGAATTTATCGAGGCTTATTTCCCCTTGCGCATAGAGCGCTATGATTGCATTGCCGATTCGGGTGGTGCCGGTTTGCATCGCGGCGGTAATGGCTTGTCGGTGGCTTATCGTTTTCTGGTGGACGGAACCATTTCTGTGCACGACGAGCGCTGGTTGACCTATCCCTGGGGCGTACGCGGCGGCGAGCCTGGCCTGCGTTCCACTAAGCGTCTGGTGCGCAACGATGGCAGTGAAGAGTGGTTGCCGTCCAAGTCTGAAGGTATCAAGGTGCAGAAAGGCGACTTGCTGTACTTCAACACCTGGGGCGGCGGCGGCTGGGGCGACCCTTACGAGCGCGATGCGGCGCTGGTCAAGGCCGATGTGGATAAAGGTCTGGTTACGGCCGAGGGCGCCAAGCGCTACGGTGTGGTGATCGCTGCAGATGAGTCGGTTGATACGGCTGCTACCGAGTCTTTGCGTGCAAAACTGCGCGCTGAAAGGGGTGAAACCGAGTTGTTCAATTTCGGCGGTACCATCGAAGAGATCAAGGCCCGCTGCAAAGCGGAAACTCATCTCGAGCCACCCGTGCCTCCGACTTTTGCGCGCAGCACGACGCGCGCGTAGCCATGAATAAGTAGACTGGACCAACATGCCGGATCTGCAACGTCAATCACAGGGGCTGGGCCAAAGGCCAGCCCTCCTTTTGGTTGACATGATCAACGGTTTTACCGATCCGGCCTGCCCCTTGGGGGCCGAAGCTGATGCCGTGGTACAGGCCAACCGGGCCTTGTTACAGGCTTTTCGTCGCCAGGGTTTGCCGGTGTTCTTCACTACCGTGGTCTACCATAACGCCGAGCAAGCGCGGGTGTTCCGCGACCGCGTTCCGGCGCTGAATGTTTTGACGCCTGATTCTCACTGGGTGCAAGTTGATGCCCGCCTGGCACCAGCAGACGGTGAACCCATTATCGAGAAACACTGGGCCAGCGGCTTTTTTGCCACCGATCTTCACGCGCAACTCACAAAGCTCAAAGTAGATTCTTTGGTGGTTACGGGCTTGACTACCAGTGGCTGCGTGCGCGCTACTGCCGTGGATGGACTGCAGCATGATTACAAGGTGGTTATACCGCGTGAAGCGGTAGGCGATCGAAATTCACAGGCGCATGAAGCCAATTTGTTTGATCTGAATGCAAAATATGCAGACGTGGTAGATTTGGTCCAGGTGCTGGCGCAGATTGATGCGCTTGGCAACCCCCAGAAACTTTAGAAAAACGGGTT
The DNA here is from genome assembly GCA_034440115.1 of Lysobacterales bacterium. GTDB lineage: Bacteria > Pseudomonadota > Gammaproteobacteria > Xanthomonadales > SZUA-36 > JAWXBM01. The sequence continues at coordinate 7,879 of JAWXBM010000002.1, forward strand.
AAACCCGAAGGCACACAGGAGAATTCGAAATGAAGATTTCAAAGCAAGGCAAAATACTGACATCAGCCATACTTTTAGGCTTGAGCGGATTGGCGGGCACACCAACGGCAATGGCTCAATCCAGTGCCAGTGGCTCAGAAAACGTAATGGAAGAAATCATGGTTACCGCAAGGCGCCGTGAAGAAAGCTTGCAGGACGTACCGGGCACGGTCACCGCACTTTCTGAAGAAACTCTTGAACGAGCAGGTGTAGCGCGGGCGGAAGACTTTATCGCTCTCACGCCCGGCGTGACCATGGTCAATGCGGCAGAGGTAGGTGATACCCAGGTGAATATCCGCGGCATCAACGGTGCTCGCGATGCTGAGAACAGCTTTGCCTTTCTGATCGACGGCGTGCTGTACACCAACCCCGCAGCCTTCAACCGCGAGTATACCGACCTCAGGCAGATCGAAATATTCAAAGGCCCGCAGGGTGCTATTTATGGACGCAATGCTGCGGCCGGCGCCATCATCGTCACCACCACTACGCCAACCAACGAATTTGAGACCAACGGCACGCTCAGCGTGGCGCAAGACAGCACCTATCTGGGTAAAGGTGGAATTTCCGGTGCGCTGATTAAAGACGAGCTGTACTTCCGCCTGTCGGCCGATTGGCGTTCCAGCGATGGCTATTACAGCAACGTTTTCCAGAACAGAGACGATATCGTTGATGCTTATGAAGGTTATAACGTTCATGCGCGCCTGATCTGGCAGCCCACCGATGCAACGACTTGGGATACCAAGCTGCGGGTGGGTAGCGTGGATGCATCTTCCATTACCTTCAACTCAACGTTTGCGTTGCCCGTATTCGCCGCGGCACTGAGTAATCCGCCGGCATACCAGGATGTGAACGATTTCGATTTCCAGTTCGATCCGAACATAGTCTCGGATAACGACCAGGATTCATTTGAGTTTTCCACCAAAGTGGAGCAGGACCTGGAAGGCATGCGATTCACCGGCTGGTTCCTCTACAGCGACATTCAGAATGACCTGGTTTCTGATGGCACTTCAGCCGCCTTCGGTTTCTATAACGTTGATCCTGTGTGCCAACAGACCACGGCATCTTTGACCGGCTATCCTTTGTTGCCGCCGCAGTTCATTGGCCAAACACCAACCGGTGTGATCTTCGATCCCAATGGCTCCTTTCTGGGTGCTTACACGCCAACCACCTGTGATGGCATTCAGGAGCAGCTGCGCGATCAGAAAGACATGAGTGTGGAAATGCGCGTGGCTTCAGATACCGATAGCAAACTGCAATGGATGGGTGGTGTTTACTTCCTTGATATCGACCGGCAAGTGGGCGTGTCACTCAATCGGGACAGTGGTCAGTTACCCAAGCGCGGGTTGTACCAACCTGAGCCCGGCCCCAATTCCACGTCCTCACTGGTGTACGATCAGTTCGACAGCCAGGTGATTGCCATATTCGGTTCGCTTGATTACGACGTAACGGACCGCCTGGAGCTTTCCCTTGCGCTGCGTTACGACAATGAGAAACGCAGTACCTCCAGCCTGGTGGATCCGAATGCCCGACAGTCCTTTATCGACTTGAATTTTGATGGCGTGTTCAACGACCCGCTGAACCCCGCCTTGAGCAGCCTGATCAACCCCGCGGGAGTTATTCCGGACAAGAACGAATCCTTCTCTGAAACACAGCCCAAAGTCTCGTTCCGCTGGGATGCTAGCGATGACACTTCCATCTACGGCAGCTGGGGTGTGGGTTTCAAAGCCGGTGGCTTCAACAATGCCGGCAGTGCAGCCACGGTCAATATTTTCAATAATGGCTTCATCAATGGGGGTATCGGCATCAATTTTGCTGATCAGCTGGGAGTGCCGTTGCCAGTTATAAGTGATGAATATGACAAAGAAACTTCCAGCGCCTACGAACTTGGCTTTCACAGCAACCTGGCCGGTGGCCGCATACGCCTGAATGGTGCGGCTTACTACACCGAAGTCACTGATATGCAGTTCTTCGAGTTCTTCGTCGGCACTTTCGGGCTGCTACGAGTGGTCTCCAATATCGATAGAGTCGATATCACCGGCTTTGAGTTGGGTGCCGATTTCGTGCTGAATGACAACTGGAGTTTCTACGCCGGCGGCAATTGGTTGGACTCTGAAATCAAGGTCAACAGCTCGCGCCCAGATACGGTGGGAAATGATGCACCCTATACGCCTGACTACACGCTTAACTTCAGTGCCGATATGAACTACCCGTTGACAAGCACCTTGAACCTGCTGGCTCGTGTCGACGCGCGCTTTGTCGGTGAAACCTGGTTCCATACCGTGCAGGAAGGCCAGCGACCCACCATCTTCATGCCTTTATTTGAGTTGGGCTTTGGGCCAGGTGCGGGCGCATTGGGTATTGCCAATTATGATGTCGCACAGCGTGATGCTTTCGGTATCATCGACCTGCGCTTGGGTGTAGGCGCTGACAACTGGACCGTAACCGGCTTTGCCAGCAACCTGACCGATGAGCATTATCTGGAAGAGGTGATTCCTGCGCCGGAATTTGGTGGCAACTTCAACCACCCGGGTTCAGAGCGTCGCTATGGCGTGGAAGTCAGCTTCCGCTATTAGGACAAATTTGTAGGAGCCCGCTCTGCGGGCGAATGAACCGCCTGCTGATCGCGCGCAAAGCGCGGTCCTTGTATGTCGGATCTGTTTAGCTATCAGAGAAGACGGGCAGCGTGGAAAGACTGACGCGCTAGCCATCACCTTTCATAAAGCAATCATTAATGATCGTTTAAAACACTTATATGCGATAAAACGATCACTTACGATAGTTTATCTCGTTATAACTGGTAAACTCTCCTTTATTTAACTATCATATGTGATATTAAATTGCTGATTTAAGGCAATATCGATCACATATGATGGAAATTAGCACTCTCATACCCGACAAAGATATTCTCAACGAATTAGGCCGACGCTTGCAGCAGCTGCGTAAGCAACGCGCACTCAGCCAGGATGAACTGGCCGAGGCTGCAGGTATTGGCGTGGCTACGCTGCGTCGAATTGAAGATGGCAGCGATAGTCAGCTGGGCTCGTGGATCAAG
>JAWXBM010000003.1:0-39556 GCA_034440115.1 Lysobacterales bacterium
CGATTGAGCCGTGGCCACACAGGTCTTTAACGCGGTACAGATCGACTCCGGCCATTACTAGCCGGCTGGCAAAATCATGCCGTAAATCGTGAAAGCGGAAGTTTTCTATTTTCGCCGCTGCCATCAGGTTGGGCCAAGAGGATTTCAGCTTGTCTATTTTCGAACCCGTTACCGGATTCGGAAATACCCATCCCTCACCACTTCCCTGGCCTTTCCATTTCTTCATCACGGCAAGGGCTTCACTGTTCAGTGGTACATGCCGGGTTTTGTTTGACTTTGCGTATCCGGCTCTGATCGTCACTCGTGGATTATCTTCCAGGTGAACTTGATCCCATTTCAAGGAAAGCACCTCGCCACGCCTCAAGCCAGTATTCATGGTTAACAGGACCAGCGGGGTTAGATGATCAGCGTATCCCTCGATCGCCGGGCGAGTCTCACGGCCTCGTGCAATGCTATGCACGTTTCCAGACTGCCTTGCCCTTGCCATCTGCTTATCGCGAGCTATTAACGCCCCCAAGAGGCCTTTGCGCTCGTCATCAGCCAAGTATCGCACTCGCTTGTCATCTGGCGTTTTGACGGTGATTGAATCCCTACCGGCTCCTGCAGGGTTGGATTCGATAATGCCCCATGACACAGCTTTGTTAAGTGCTGTTTTGAGTCCTGCCAGATCACGCTTGACCGTTGCAGGTTTTGCGGTCTTGAGTCTGCTGGCCTTCCATTTCTCAAGCTGGAGCTCGTGCAGTTTGTCCAGGCGGGTATTCAGCAGCGGCTCACAACATGACAACAACCGCGCCACATTTTGGTCGCCGGTCTTTTGGTTGGCTTTGGCGAAGTCCAGGTACTTACCTTTGAGAAACTTCTCAAGTGTTGGGGATGGGTTACGCTTTGAGTCGATTTTTTTACCTTCGGCAAAATCTGCCTGCTTCTTTTTCGCAAACCCTCTGGCTTTATCCAGTGTCATGACACTGGCATCACCGACGTGTCGCTTGGTGCTCCGATCCAGCGCCACGCGCCAGACTTTCTTGCCGGTAGGCTGGACGCGGAGAATTAAACCTTGCAGGCCGGAGTCACGGAGTTCGTAAACTTTTTCCCTTGGGCGGCTGGATTTCGCCGTGTTCTCATTGAATCGGATTTCAGACAGTTTTGGCATCTCTTATTCCCCTAAAATGGTCACGAGGGCGCAAACGAGGGCGCAAAACAACTATACGTGGATAGACAAAAAAAGACAACATACAACATTAAACCATTAATATCATGTAGTTATATGCCTATGTTATTGATCTGAAAAGGCTAATAATTGCCTTCGGGAGGCAGGGGCCGGAGGTTCGAATCCTCTCACCCCGACCAGAAATGAAAAAAGGCCGCTCTCACCTAAAAGGGGAGCGGTTTTTTATTTGTTGGTATCTGATGCCGCTTTTTGCAAAGCATCCGCAATCGCTTTGTACAACTCCGACTGCAATGCCCAATCCTCGTCTTTACTGGCATCGGGACGAGCGCTGTGCAGCGCGATCACCAGGTTTTCAGATGGGTTGATCAGAATACCCTGGCCGAAAATGCCAGATGCTTCAAATACTCCGCCCTGCCCTAGCCACCACAGATAGCCGTAACGGGAAGAGCCTTTGGAAGGTGTAATCGAATCCCGCACCCAGTGTTCGGGCAACACGCGTTCGCCGCTGGGCAAACGACCACTGTTCAGAGCAAACAATCCCAGCCTCCCGTAGTCACGTAACGTGGCATTGATGCAGCAGCCACCAAACTCGCCGCCACCCTCTTCGGTCAGGCCCCAACTGGCATCGGCTTCCATACCAAACGGCTGCCAGATTTTCTCCTCCAGGTAGGTTGAAAGGTTGTTACCAATAGCGGCTCGCAGCACATTACCAACCAGATTGGTTTCTGCGGTGTTGTAGTTGAAAGTTTTTCCCGGCTTGCCAACGGCTGGTTTGGCAGAAAGATACTTGTAAAGCTCCAGTGTCTCCCAGTTAGACTGATTGATGTCTGCCTCGGGATCCGCATAGGTTTCATCCCACTCAACTCCAGAAGCCATTTGCAGGATATTCCGAATGCTGGACTTGTCATAAGCAGAACCCTTCAAGCGTGGCAGGTAGTCGGTGACTTTTTCATCCACCGATTCAATATAACCATCAAGAATCGCAGCACCTACCAGCATGGAGGTGATGGACTTGGTAACAGAATAAGAAATCCAGCGGGAGTTGCGGTCATTGCCCAGGCCATAACGCTCGTAGACAATTACTCCATCTTTGATCACCAATAATCCAGCAACGCTCTGCTTTTCAAAATAATCAGCAACGGTCATTTTTGCACCGGCATTGGCCAACTCGACCGCATCAAGATCGACTGGCTTTTCTGGCAACTGCAACGGAAACTCACCTGCCCTTACCCAACGCACCGGAGCGATGCTGTCCATATTGCGATAGCCGGCCACCTGCTGCTGTGGAGTCCAGAACAGGATGTTTTCCTGCTGGCCAAAAAACTCGGCGTCAGTGGCAGGATCAACATAGGGAGCCTGGGCCAAAACTGGCAATGCGGAAAGCGCGATTAGCCAACAAAGAAGTAGTCTGGTTTTTTTCATCACCGCATCATACCGAAATACAACAGAATGCCCTAGCCACAGTCCATCAAGCACAATCCGGCCGGGTTAATCAGTTGAAACGTGTCACAATCAGGCTCTGCGCAAAAAAATCAAAAAAGCCACTTCGATAAAGCCACTCAGGAACTCATCAATTACTCACGTTATGACTCATCCCTCTATTCAATATGAATTTGAACACCGGCCCGAAATTGGCGAGTCCATCGAAATTTTCCCCGGAATTCGCTGGTTGCGTATGCCACTGCCTTTCATGCTGGGACACATCAACCTGTGGTTATTGGAAGATGATGATCATTGGACCATCGTCGATACCGGTATCTACACGCCAGCCACACGTGACCATTGGGAAAGTGTTTTGTCTGAGCAACTGGCGGGCAAACCGGTTAATCGGGTACTGGTTACGCACCTGCATCCTGACCACGTGGGCTGTGCTGGTTGGCTATGTGAGCGATTCGATGCGCCACTATGGATGAGTCGGGAAGAATATCTGCTGTGCCGCGTTCTGGTTGCAGATACCGGTAAAGAAGTACCAATAGAAGCAATCCGTTTCTATGCCGCAGCGGGATTTCCGGAAACGGCACTGGAACGCTATGAGAAAACTTTTGGCCGCTTCGGCTCCCTAGTTGCGCCTATGCCCCAGTCTTATCATCGCCTGTTCGACGGCATGAAGTTCAGGATTGGAGAAAACCTGTGGCGCGTCATCGTTGGCCAAGGGCATTCGGTTGAACATGCCTGTTTGTTTTGCGAACAACTGAATGTGCTGATTTCGGGCGACCAGATACTGCCGACCATATCGTCCAATGTCAGCGTCTACCCCACCGAGCCCAACGCCAACCCGCTGGATGATTGGTTGAGCACTTTGAGAATGCTGGCTGATGTTCTGCCTGCTGATGTATTGGTCTTACCGGCGCACGGCAAGCCATTTCGCGGCGCGGCAATCCGTTTGAATGAATTGATAGCAGAACATCTGGATGGATTGGAAAAACTTAAAGCTTTGTGTTCAGAGCCTATTCGCGCAATTGATGCCTTCCCCGTCTTGTTCAAAAGCGTAATCAATGACAACAACCTGATCATGGCGACTGGCGAGTCCATAGCCCACCTCCACTATTTGCTTGAACTCGGCGAAATCACCAGCCGCACTGACCAAGCGGGTACACGTTGGTACGAACTGGCCAAATGATTTAGCTGGGCTCAGTGTGTATGTCCAGCCGCATGGCCACGATGTACCAGGCTATGAATGATGGTGCCAATGATCACAGCCTGTAAGATCAGAATGGCCTGCTCGCCGGCCAACGGTAATAGCCATTCACTGAATTCAAAACCCAGTACCGTCGCCGCAGCCATGCCTACCAATGTCAACCAGGCGATGCGATCACCAAAGGCGGGCTGGACGACCAGCCACAACATCAAACCTACTCCAAAACGATGCAGAATGATGGCCAGTCCCAAGCCATCACCGCTACCCTGCCCGCTACTCGCCAGGCCGGCACCGTCCAGGCCAGCGTGCAGGATCAGGCCTATCAGGGCAAAACTCAGGCTGGCCAAGTGCAAAGTTTCGGCTGCCCGCCGGATCAGAAACTCCAGTATGCCTGGCAACAGATAGCCAGCCAAAACCAGCAACAAAGAAACCCACCCTAAAGCTGCTGCGGTTTCAGGTACCAGCAGCACGACAACCAGTAAAACCAGGATCACCACGATCAACTGATCAACGGTTTTGGCCAGTCGCCCGCCACGCGAAAGCCAGAGGAAAAGAGCTGGCCCAGCGAAGGTTGTGATCAGGGAAAGCAGCAGCACAGTTACGCCCGAAGTCAGAAAAAAGGGAGAGCATACTAACACAACCGGGTAAGCCTGCCTTTGCCCCCTGCAGCATGATTGCTAGAATAGACCCACCTCAGCCCATGAAAGACTCGAGTGGACACTTCAATAATCGAAAAAATAATAGCTGATTGCAATGCTGAACATGCTGCAGACCACGAGTTGCAGGACCTGCTCGCGGTTGTGGCCGAGCGGCATGGGCGCTTGGCCAATTCACAGGAAATTGAATCAGCCACCCGCTTTGTCCGTTCATACATCGACCAGGCACCTTACATGATGAAAGTGGCCTGGACCGCAGCCGGCAGCATAGGCCTGGAAAGCGCGATGGAGCGAATTCTGCATGTGGTGCAATCCTACTGGGAAAAGGATGACGACATCATCCCAGACAATCTGGGCATGATCGGCCTGCTGGATGATGCCTATTGTTCATTGTGTGCGCTGCAGGCGGTATCCGATCATTTCCAATTACAAACTGGTAAGTACCTGTTTCCGGATGATTTGAGTGCCGCCAACCGTATCATGCGTAAAATCATTGGCGAACCCTACGCCTCTGAGCTGGACAAACTGGTGATGAATACCATGCGCGAATCCGGTGCTATAGATTCCATGAAACGGTTGGCAAGCAATGAAAAACAGTTGGATTTTGCCCGTCAAAGTACTATCTGGAATCACGGTCCGGCTGGCGATATGGGCGTTAAGGCCCTGGAAGGCATTGGTCTGCTGGGCGATTAAGTCCTCAGTGAACCTCTCTAAATTGCCGCGAACGCATCTCTGGTAAGGTTTTCACCACCTGAGTCAGTTACCACCAAATTGTCTTCAATGCGGATGCCTCCATAAGGCAGGTATCGTGCAATAGCGTCCCAATTGACCGCCCCCGCATCACCGTTTTGTTTCCATTCCGCCAATAGCGATGGAATGAAATAAAGTCCAGGCTCAATGGTCAGCACATTGCCAGCTTCCAGTTCACGGGTTAAGCGCAAATAGGGATTGCCTTCCGGGCGGAGCAAATCCTTGCCATCGTTATCCACCAGGCCTGCGACATCATGCGTTTGCAGGCCAATGAAATGTCCCAGACCATGTGGAAAGAAAACGCTGCTCAGGCCAGAGGCAACGGCATCTTCTGCTGACAGATTAATAATGCCCGCCGAACGAAGCACTTCAGCAATCTGCCGATGCGCTTGCAGGTGCAAAGCAGGATAAGACAGGCCCGCCCTGACCTGGCCAGCCAGGTTCAATTCGACCGTATCCATAGCCGCAATCAGATCGCTGAACTCGCCACTGTGGGCCGCGTAGGTACGGGTAATATCAGCAGCATAGGCATAGTGAGTGGCACCCGCATCAATCAGGAAGGACCTGGATTCGGCGGGTACAGCGCGCAATCGTTGCTGGTAATGCAAAACCGCTGCATGTTCATTGATCGCCACAATATTGTTATAAGGCAGCTCAGCGTCGTTCTGCCGCGCGCTGCGCAAATAAGCCACGTGGATATCAAACTCACTTTCGCCTGCCAGAAATGCATCTCGTGCAGCCAGATGGGCCGCAGCAGCAACACCAGAGGCTTGCCGCATACAGGCCAATTCATAATCCGTCTTGCGAGTTCGCTGCAAATGTAAACGCATAAGCAGGCTCGCGGGATTGATGGCTTCGGTAGCAAAAGCCGTTTGCAGTTCGCTACAATCACCCAAAGCAACCAGCGGACCGGATAACTGTCTCACTGCAGCTTTCCAGCTTGCCGGGTCAGTCACAACCCGAACATCGAATTGATCAGCCCACCAGGAATCCGGGTCGGAAGGCGGCATATGCCAGTAATCTTCTGGCTGGTAGTACCACAACTCGGCTTGTTCACCGGGACGAATAATCAGCAGGCTGTCGTGATGGTGTGTCAATGGCAGCCAGGCCAGGAAATGCGGATTCGGCCGGAACGGATATACATAATCATCCAGGAAGCTCACCATGGGGCTACCCGAATGAATCACAATTGCTGAAATGCTTTCAGCCTCCATTGCTCCCTCCCAACGTTTCTGAATCTCAGCAATGTGATTGGCATAGTGCGAATGAATCATGTGAATTCCTGTATTTGATTCTGGTTCTTTCGGGAAATGTCACCTTAATCAGGAGACTGCTTGGTTACCGGCACAGCAATATTGATAGAATATGTGGCTTCGCGCCGGGGCTTAGGATAAATGAAGTAAGCCGGCAAAGTTAACGAAAAGCACTTTGAATGCAGTCAGTGCAACAGGCAATGCAGGAGCGTTCTTGTCCATTCAGCTTTACAACACCCTGAGCAGGGAAAAACAGCCGTTCCAGCCGGTTGATCCGAAGCGGGTAACACTGTACGTTTGCGGCCCCACTGTTTACAACTACGCTCACATTGGCAATGCCCGTCCGGCGGTTATTTTTGACCTGTTGCGGCGCGTATTGGAGTTGCACTATCCGAATGTGGTTTACGCTCGCAACATCACTGATGTCGATGACAAAATCAACGCGTCGGCTGCCGAATTGGGTGTGCCCATTGAAACCATCTCTGCCCGCTTTACGCAAATCTACCTTGACGACATGGCGGCATTGGGTGTGCGCGAACCCACGATTGGCCCGCGCGCCACCGAGCATATTCCGCAAATGATCAGAATGATTGAGCGCCTGATTGCTGCAGGTCATGCCTATGCGGCAGAAGGCCACGTGTTGTTCGATGTGGAGTCCTTCCAACAATATGGCGCCCTGTCGCGGCGCGATATGCGCGAAATGGTGGCCGGTGCACGCATCGAAGTGGCGCCTTATAAAAAGCATCCTGGCGATTTCGTACTGTGGAAGCCTTCCGAAGACCCGCAACCCGGTTGGGACAGCCCTTGGGGCTGGGGTCGCCCTGGTTGGCACCTTGAATGTTCTGCCATGGCGGAAACGCATCTGGGTGAAACCATCGATATTCACGGTGGTGGCCAGGATCTGGTTTTCCCCCATCACGAGAACGAAATTGCCCAAAGTGTTTGTACGCATGGTGGTAAACCGTTTGCGCGATTCTGGCTGCACAACGGCTTTGTCACCATGGAAAAGCGCAAGATGTCCAAGTCGCTGGGTAATACCTTGCTGGTGCACGAATTGCTTAAGCAATGGCCCGGCGAGGTGCTGCGTTTCTTACTCCTGACCTCCCATTATCATCAGCCTTTGGACTGGTCCAATCAGGAGTTGGAGCGCGCTCGTCGCACTCTGGATCGCCTTTATGGCGTGCTGCGAACTGCCAGCGATGCCTTTGGGCCATTCAAAGCTGCAAGCAGGCCATCGGAAGCCTTTCTTGATGCCCTGCGTGATGATCTCAACACACCGGTCGCCCTGGCAGAATTCAATCGGCTGGCACGCGAATTGGCCAATGCCACGGAACAAGAGATTGCCAGGACATTGGCGGCCGATCTGCTGGCGAATGGTGAATTGATTGGCCTGCTGCAACTGGCGCCGGAGCAATGGTTTTCTGCGGGCGTGAGCGATGCGGAAAGCGGCCAGATCGAAAAGCTGATTGAACAACGCAATGCCGCCCGTGATGCACGCAATTGGGTTGAAGCTGACCGCATCCGCGATGAACTTACCGGTATGGGAATTTTGCTGGAAGACAGTGAAGGCACGACGCGCTGGCGCCGTGTTGAATCCTGACAACACCATGGAATGCGACCATGCATGATCCCAAGGCAGCCCAGGAAGAAATCATCCAGTCGTTTGGAATGTTCAGCGAGTGGCTGGATAGATACCAGTATCTGATTGACCTGGGGCGCAAACTGGCACCTCTGGATGACGCGGAAAAAACGGATGACAAACTGCTGGCTGGCTGTCAGTCAAAAGTTTGGCTTTATCTCGAAGGCAATCCTGAGGAAATTCGCATCCGCGCCAACAGTGATGCAGCCATTGTCTCCGGTTTGATTGCGCTGTTGATCGATGTCTATTCCGGTTGCAGTGCTGAGCAGATTATCAACACAGAGCCTTATTTCATTGAAAAAATCGGGCTTGCAGAGCACCTCTCATCTACCCGGGCCAATGGCTTGCACGCTATGTTGCACGCCATACTCGACTACGCCCAGGCACAGCTCGCTACCTGAGTTGCCAATTCGCGCGCAAGGCGCGCTCCTACACATAGCCGACCCATTACTTTATCGCGAGCATGGCTCGCTCCTACAAAAATCACGGACAAAAAAAGCCCCGCCGAAGCGGGGCTTTTCTATTACTTACGCTGCTGTCGTATTAACGATCGAGAACGATCAGTTCTACACGACGATTCAGTTGGCGACCTTCATCCGTGTCATTGGTAGCGACCGGCTGAACTTCGCCATAGCCGCGAGCGGTCAGGCGAGTGGCCGTAATGCCCTGGCTTACCAGATAATCACGTACCGAGTTGGCACGACGCTCAGACAATGCCTGGTTGTACTGATCAGTACCCACGCTATCGGTGTGACCAGCAACTTCCACGACTACCCGGTCATTGGTCTTCAACAATGCTGCTGCATCATTAAGTACCGCGATACCTTCGGGGCGCAGAGTGGACTTATCGAAGTCGAAGTAAACGCCATCAAGTGAAATAACCGCTTCTACTTCGCAGCCATCGAGGTCAACCACAGCACCAGGACGGGTGTTCGGGCATTTATCACGCTCGTTCGGTACGCCGTCGCCGTCCAGATCAGGATTTGACGGAGGTGGTGGTGGAGCGGCTGGCGCAGCAGCGGCTGCCGGAGGCGCATCCACGCCACCGAAGTCAAAACTCAGACCGATGCTGTAGAAGAAATCCTGGAAGTGGCCACGAGGTGCCAGGCTGGTACCATCGCCATCATTACGCCACATTGCCTGTGCCCGCACTGAGAAGTGCTGGGACAACTGGCCTTGCATACCAACAGCCAAACTCAATGCCGTATCATCACCTTCATCCAGAACGCTGCGGTGCTTGGTCCGGCCAATGCCCGCTCCAACGAAAGGTCTGAAAGTCCAATCAGTAATGTAGTAACGGCCCATCAAGCCATAGGTACTGAGTTTCCAACTGTCATAAGTAGCACCCGGAACGACCGTGTTGTAGTCGAGATAATCGGCATCGAATTCATCGTATTCGAAATCCAGGCTGAAGTTGTTGCTGAAGAATTTGCCAAAACCGATGGACTGCCAAACATCGCCGTCATTGGTGTTACGAGCTGAATCAAGGCTGGCGCCGCCCATCTGATAAGTCACGTGCCAAGGCTGATCAGCGTCAGCATGAAGCGCGGTGCTTCCGAACAAAAGGGCAGCAGCCGTTAGGGCTACTAAAGGTTTCAAAGTATTCACGTAACGCTCCTCCACACTAGGACGCTCTTCAAACGAGCATTAAAAAATTTATCGTCATGAATCGTCCCGCACCTTCGGGTACGCCAGACCATCCTGCGTTGTATCATACGCAAAAACGAACCGAATGTTAACAATTCATTATTTAAATATATTCAGACGAACTGGGCGCACAATCCGGCCGGACGCCAAATCGTTGCCAGATGAAACAGGCAGAGCAGCCGAATCAACGTCCGTCGCCCTGCTGACGTTGTTTCAATTCACGTCTTTCCTGCGCATCCAAACATAAAGTCGCTATTGGGCGAGCTTCCAGCCGGTCGATGCCGATCTCTTCACCGGTTTCTTCACAATAACCGTACTCGCCTTCTTCAATTCGATTTAAGGCCTGATCTATCTTGTTGATCAATTTGCGGTAGCGATCGCGGGTGCGCAACTCCAGACTATTCTCAGTTTCTCTGGTGGCGCGCTCTACCTCATCACCCACATCTCGCACTTCCTGTTGCAGGTTGCTGATGGTTTCTCTTGACTCTTCAACCAGCTCTTCGCGCCAGTTCACCAGCTTCTGGCGAAAATACTCAAGCTGCGCAGCGCTCATGTAAGATTCTTTCTTGGTGGGCTTGTAGTTCTTTTTCAATTTCACACGGGTAGTCGTCATCGTGCTAACCTATTCCTCTCATTTGAAAACCGGAAAAACTAAATAACTATATGTTTTTTCTGATTTTATTTAAATCCGGGCAGAGTTCCCGGACAGGAAAAATTGCAGTGTTATAGCCGAGTTTGGCTCTCACGGCAAGTGCCAGCCTTCGACCAGCGTGATTCCTGCCAGGTATTACATGGAAAAATTGTTACAGTTCATGCTCCGCATGTATCAACTTACTCTGAGCCCCTTTCTCGGCAATAACTGTCGATTCACTCCCAGTTGCTCCCAATACGCTGCTGAGGCGATATCGCGGCACGGTGCCGCTCGAGGTAGTTGGATGGCCGTGAAACGGCTGTCACGCTGTCATCCCTTCTGCACCGGCGGCTATGATCCGGTGCCTTGAACTCCCAACCGACCCAAAAAACGTGGATAATTGACCGTTCCAGGGACTATAACCCTTTCGGCGCCAGTAAACCTCTTGGGGCTTTCTTGGCTCTACAAACACAAGAAGGAAACCATCACATGGGATTTCTCGCCGGTAAGCGCGCCTTGATCGTTGGCGTAGCCAGTAATCGCTCCATCGCCTGGGGAATTGCCGAGGCCATGCACGCACAAGGTGCTGAGCTCGCTTTTACCTATCAGACCGAAAAACTGCTCTCACGGGTGCAAAAAATTGCCGAGCAAACCGGCTCTTCCATCGTGCTGCCCTGTGATGTTGGGTCAGATGAAGAAATCAACTCACTGTTTTCCGAGTTGAAAAAACACTGGGACGGCTACGACATCCTGGTGCATTCGGTGGGTTTCGCACCACGCGAACAATTGGAAGGTGACTACATGGATGTGATCACCCGCGAGGGCTTTCGTATCGCGCACGACATCAGCTCCTACAGCTTCGCAGCATTGGCTAAAGCGGGGTTGCCGATGATGCAAGGCCGTGATGCCTCCATGCTCACCCTCTCCTACCTCGGTTCACTCAGAGCCATGCCCAGCTATAATGTGATGGGGCTTGCCAAGGCCAGCCTGGAAGCAAATGTGCGCTATATGGCCGCCAGCCTCGGACCAAAAGGCATCCGCGTCAACGCCATTTCAGCCGGCGCGATCAAGACTCTGGCCGCGGCGGGCATTTCCAAGTTCCGCAGCATGTTGGCCTATGCCGAGCAGTCGGCACCGTTGCGCCGCACCGTCACGCCGCGCGAAGTGGGCAACGTTGCTGCGTTTCTCTGTTCTGATCTGGCTTCTGGCATTACGGGTGAAATCACCTACGTCGATTGCGGGCAAAACATCGTTGCCATGGCTGGAATGAATTAGCTTGTGTTTTTTGTAGGAACGCGCTTTGCGCGCGATGGGCGTCCAAAAAGGTCGGCGATAGCTCTCGCACATCCATGTGCTCCGCTATCTAAGTGCATCCCTGCACAAAAAAGCGGCCTCCTACAGTACCACTGCCATTACAGCCGGTCTTCATACACCTCGATGTCCGACTGGCTGCGTAACATCCTCAGAAAGCCGTAAGTTTCTGAGTTGGCCGTTCCATTGGCAATCCGGCGCCGATAATTCTGTTGGCGAATCAGATCATCTTCAGTCAGTTCGCCATCGGTAACTGCTGTCAGGCGGACCACTGCATAGCCGTTATCCAATGGCAGCACTTCCAGACGGGCAGCGTCGCCCTCAGGTGGTAACATGCGGAATATTCGGCTCACCAGTTGCGCGGGATAAGGGCTGCCCTCCCGCCGCGCATCTTCTGCGACCAGCAATTCGATTCCGGCTTCTTCAGCCAGGGCGGTTATATCTTCACCGTTTTGCACTCTGGCGAGCAAGGCTGCAGCTTTCGCGGATGCAGCCTGTATGGCTTTATCCCGGCTTACAGCCGCGACGACTTCTTCACGAACCGCTTTAAACGGCTTGATCGCCTCTGGCAAATATTCATTCAACTTCAGCATGATCATGTGGTTTTCACCAATATCAACTGGGTCACTGACTGAAGCCTGGGTTAAAACCAGGTCCGAAAAAGCTGCGTCTACCACCGCGCTATTGGCTGCCAGCCCTTCACCACCCGTACGTCCGAATGGCCCTATCTGTTTAATTTCCAGGTCCAGTGCTTCAGCGGCTGCTGTCAGCGTGGTTGGATCTTCATAAATCAAATCAACCAAGCGGTCGGCCTGCTCCAGGTACTGACGATCCTGCTGCTCGGCGATGTATTCCTGATGCAGCGTCTCGCGCGCTTCTTCAAACGACATGCCTTCTGCCGGACGAATATCTTCCAGCCGGATGACGTGCCAGCCAAAGCCAGTCTGCACCGGTTCTGATAAGGGCTTGGCCAGGGTTAGTGCGTACAAGGCATCCTCAAATGCCTTTACCATAAAGCCTGGCTCAACCCAGCCCAGGTCACCGCCCATATTCGCTGAACCTGCGTCGTTTGAGTAGGTTCGCGCGAGCTCGGCAAAATCAGCGCCATCCTGAGCTTGCTCAGCGATGTCTCTGGCCTTCTGACGAGCGGTTTCTATGGCAGCTTCGTCGGAATCAGAACTGATCTCAATGAGAATGTGTGAAGCCATTCTGGACTCTGGTGTTACGAAGCGGGCTTTCTGTTCGTCAAAGCGCGCCTGTAACTGATCTTCATCCGGCTCGACGTTGTTAGCCAGCGTGCTGGCTTCAAGCTCAAGGTATTCAACGATGACTTGTTCGGCTGAACGATAGTCATTCGGGTTCGCCTCGTACCAGGCCAGCAGTTCAGTCTCATCACCGGCTGGAGCAGATTCAACGATATCTTCGGCAACTTCTCCGGCATCAGCCACTTCGCCTTGAGCTTCCGCATCGGCGCTTTGTTCTGCTTGGTCATTTGCTGCTTCGGTATCGGCAGTTTTGGCGTTAACAACCATGGCCTGAAAAGCACGGCTTTGATCCTGCAAGCGAGCAAGTTCTTTCAATTCAAAGTCGGTGGCAATCGCGCTGGCCATGATGGTGCCTGGATACTGATCCATGATCAGTTCAGCCCGCATTTCGTTTTCGTATTGAGCGGGGGTCATAGCCATCGCGATTAAACGGCTCTGGTAGACCTCCTGGTTGAATTGGCCATCAACCTGGAAAAACTCCGAATCGCGAATAGCGGCAGCCAATGCTTCGTCGTCAACTGCAAGCCCGGTTGAGAGCGAAACCTGCGCCACCAGTTCACGGTCGATCATGTTGTCCAGATGCTGCCGCTTGATTATCGGCTGTTCAAACTGCACCGGGTCAAAGCCATCACCGAGCAAGGCTTGCATGCGTCGACGATAATTCTGAAAACTCGTGGTGAACTCAGCAGTTGTGATCTCCGAATCGTTCACCCTGGCAACCAGGTTGACCGCGTCTGATGCGAAGTAGGAACCCACACCCACAAAGGCGAAAGGAATAATCAGGATAGCGAAGATAAAAATGGCAGCGATGCCAGTTAATCGTTCACGGATGGCTTGCAGAACCATAAGCTCACTCGTACCTTTTCGTGTTATGAAGCTGCTGGCCAAAAAAGCCAGGAGCCCATTCTGAATAATGAAAAGGGCGCCAGCAGGGCGCCCTTAATCAATTGGTGGCGGAGTGGACGGGGCTCGAACCCGCGACCCCCGGCGTGACAGGCCGGTATTCTAACCAACTGAACTACCACTCCGCAGATTCATGGTGGGTGCTGACGGGCTCGAACCGCCGACCCTCGCCTTGTAAGGGCGATGCTCTTCCAACTGAGCTAAGCACCCCCGTTGAAGGCGCGCTAGTTTACGGCATCCTTCAGGGCTTTGCCAGCCTTGAATGCTGGATTTTTCGAAGCTTTAATCTTAATGGCTTCGCCAGTGCGCGGATTGCGTCCGGTACGGGCTGCACGTTTTCTGACAGAGAAGGTTCCGAAGCCAACCAATGAAACGGTATCGTTTTTCTTCAATGCTTTTGTTACGGATTTGACCAATGCGTCAACTGCACGCCCTGCGTCTGCTTTTGACAGTCCAGAGTTATCAGCGATTGCGTCAATTAATTCAGATTTATTCATTCTAGCACTCCATATGTGATCGTTAGGCAATGAAAAAACGGACTTTTGCAAGCCAGGATATCCGGACCTTCAACCTCAAAGCGAACGTCCAAAAAGATTTGAGAACTCTCGGAAAGCCTTGTCTATCAAGGCTTGTAAGCCGTGCGTGAATACTAATACGCTGTTGGCAGCGGTGCAACACAATTCCGGGCAGATCAAAAAGTGAATACTGAACTTACTGCGCCAAGCTGCTCATTGTGTGAGAAAAGCCGCTGCGTGAACAGCGGCAACCTATTCAGGTTGCCGGCAACAATTTCTGCAAAATTTCGCTGAATTGTGAGGCGATTAGTGTGTTACCACAGCGCTTTCTGCATCCGGGCGAGCCGTTTTTTCCGGTTCGATCGGTGCAGGCAAAGCTTTGGGTAATTCAGTGAGCGCCAAAGCAAGCACTTCATCAATGGTTGAAACTGGATGAATTTCCAGTTTGCTCAATACCGCCTTGGGAATATCAACCAGGTCCTTTTCATTTTCTTGCGGAATAAGAACCATGCGAATTCCTCCGCGTTGCGCGGCCAGCAATTTCTCCTTCAAACCACCAATCGGCAGCACTTTGCCACGCAGGGTAATCTCGCCAGTCATGGCGACATCGGCACGAACCGGAATGCGCGTCAGGGCCGACACCAGCGCCGCACACATGGCAACACCCGCAGACGGGCCGTCCTTGGGCGTAGCGCCTTCAGGTACATGCACGTGAGCATCAAAGGTCTGATAGAAGCCAGGATCGATACCGAGCGCCTTGGCGCGGCTGCGAACGACTGTCATGGCCGCCTGTATGGACTCCTGCATCACTGAACCAAGCTGGCCGGTTTGAATCAAGCGACCCTTACCGGGCATCAGAGTGGCTTCAATACTGAGTAACTCGCCACCCACCTCGGTCCAGGCCAGGCCGGTAACCTGTCCTATCTCGTTGTTTTCTTCCGCAAGGCCGTAGCGGAAACGCTGCACCCCGAGGAAGCTTTCCAAGGTACGGGTGGTAACGGTAATTTTCTTCTGGCCCCCTTCAAGTGCGAGGCGCTTGACGGTTTTGCGGCAGATCTTGGCGATTTCCCGTTCCAGACTACGCACCCCGGATTCGCGTGTGTAATAGCGAATGATGTCGATCAGCACCGGCTCACTGATAACCAGTTCGTCATCCTTCAAGCCATGCTGCGCCATTTGCTTGGGCAGCAAATATTTCCGGCCGATGTTGAGCTTTTCATCTTCGGTATAACCGGGAATCCGGATCACTTCCATACGATCCAGCAAGGGACCAGGAATGTTCAGGGAATTGGCGGTGGCAATGAACATCACCTCGGACAGATCGAAATCCACTTCCAGGTAATGATCGGCAAAGGTATGGTTCTGCTCCGGATCCAGCACTTCCAGCAAAGCGGATGAGGGATCACCGCGGAAGTCCATGGACATCTTGTCCAACTCGTCCAGCATGTAAAGCGGATTACGCGTACCGATCTTGGCCATGTTCTGCAGCACCCTGCCCGGCATGGAGCCGATGTAGGTGCGCCGGTGGCCGCGTATCTCGGCTTCATCGCGTACGCCGCCTAATGACATGCGCACGAACTTGCGTCCGGTAGCACGGGCTATGGAGCGTCCCAGGCTGGTTTTACCCACACCCGGCGGGCCGACCAGGCACAGGATCGGGCCTTTCATCTTTTTCACCCGTTGCTGCACGGCAAGGTACTCAAGGATGCGTTCCTTGACCTTCTCCAGGCCGTAGTGATCTTCTTCAAGGATAGCTTCCGCCTCATCCAGTTTCTTGCGAATGCGGCTGCGCTTTTTCCACGGCACGTTCAGCATCCAGTCCAGGTAATTACGCACCACGGTCGCTTCTGCCGACATGGGCGACATCATCCTCAGCTTGTTCAGCTCTGCAGTCGCTTTCTTTTCAGCCTCGGCAGGCATGCCTGACTCATCGATGCGACGGGCCAGGTCATCCAGATCATTGGGCGCATCGTCCATATCGCCCAGCTCTTTCTGAATGGCCTTCATCTGCTCGTTCAGGTAATACTCGCGCTGGCTCTTTTCCATCTGCGTCTTGACCCGCCCGCGGATGCGCTTCTCCAGTTGCAGAACATCAATCTCGCCTTCTACCAGCGCCATCAGGTGTTCCATGCGCCGTCGCGGGCTGCCCATTTCCAGCAGCACCTGTTTTTCTTCCAGGCGAATGGCCATATGCGCAGCCACCGTGTCGGCCAGCCGGCTGGCATCTTCAATACCCGCCAACGTGGTCAGCAACTCAGGCGGAATCTTGCGGTTCAACTTGACGTATTGCTCAAACAGCGACACCAGCGAACGCATGGTGACTTCCAGTTCTTTCTCTGATGCTTCTTCTTCTACCGGAATCAGCTCCCAGTGCGCTTCGAAGTAACCGGACTCCAGTTGGTATTTGTTGATGCGGACCCGTTCGCCGCCTTCAACCAATACCTTGGTGGTACCGTCCGGTAATTTGAGCAACTGCAGCACTGTGGCCAATGTGCCCACATCAAACAGGTCGCCTTCTGCTGGGTCATCGACCTCGGCGCTGCGCTGGGTAACCAGCACGATGCGCTTATCAACATCCATGGCCTTATCCAGGGCCAGAATGGATCGCTCCCGCCCCACAAACAGCGGAATGACCATGTACGGATAGACCACCACATCGCGTAAAGACAATACGGGCGTGGGCTGATGAGCCTTTTTGGGATTGGGTTTGTTCTTGGTGGATTCGGTCATTGCTTCCTCTCCGGCATGCTCGTACCTCCACTCGATATCGAATGGAGATGGTCATACCTGTCTGAATAGTAGGCGGGGGGCCTGCCCCCTTCAAGCCAGTTGACCCAAATATTGTTGCAAATGACAGGAATTCAAGTAATGGGATGCAGTAACTTCGCTGCCGCTGCGAGCCTGCTCAGCGACTTTTCAGGGCAAAAAAACCCAAGGTCCGATGATCTTTTCGGGAGACCTTCTGCAAGAGGCCTTATGTAGGAGGTTTTATGTAGGTGGCCGCTCCTACAAATCCATTTGGAGTTGCAACGGGGATTAACGTTTTAAGAGCGATCTCCGGCACGCTTGGCCTTGGGAGTGTTCTCGTACAGGATGTAGGGCTCGGCATCGCCCAAGATGACAGATTCGTCAACCACCACCTTGGAAACATTTTCCAGTGACGGCAAGTCGTACATGCTGTTCAGCAGTACACCTTCAAGTATGGTGCGCAAACCGCGCGCGCCGGTTTTCCGCGCCATGGCTTTCTTGGCGATGGCCTGCAAGGCATCATCGCGAATTTCCAACTCGGCACCTTCCATGTTAAACAATTGCTTGTATTGCTTGATCAGAGCGTTCTTGGGTTCGATCAAAATGCGCACCAGCGCTTCCTGATCCAGTTCTTCCAAGGTTGCAACCACCGGCAGGCGGCCAACAAATTCAGGAATCAGGCCGTACTTCACCAAATCCTCAGGCTCAACATCCAGCAATAATTCCCCGACATTTTCAATCTTCTCGCGGTTCTTGACCTGTGCAGAAAACCCAATGCCCGAAGAGGCAGAACGCGCCTGGATAACTTTTTCCAAGCCACCAAATGCACCACCACAGATAAACAGAATGTGGCCCGTGTCGACCTGCAGGAACTCCTGCTGTGGGTGCTTGCGTCCACCCTGCGGAGGGACCGAGGCAATGGTGCCTTCGATCAGCTTCAGCAAAGCCTGCTGTACGCCTTCACCCGAGACATCACGGGTAATGGAGGGATTTTCAGCCTTGCGGGAAACCTTGTCGATTTCATCGATGTAGACGATGCCCGTCTGGGCCTTCTCTACATCGTAATCGCATTTCTGCAACAGCTTCTGAATGATGTTTTCCACGTCTTCGCCCACGTAACCGGCTTCGGTCAGCGTGGTGGCATCGGCTATGGTAAACGGTACATTCAGCATGCGGGCCAGGGTTTCAGCCAGCAAGGTCTTGCCCGAGCCAGTGGGCCCGATCAGCAGGATATTGCTCTTGCTGAGCTCGACCTCATTATCTTTTGCCTTGGATTCCAAACGCTTGTAATGGTTATAAACCGCCACCGAAAGCACTTTCTTGGCATGTTCCTGGCCGATAACGAACTCATCAAGGAACGCATGAATACTGTGTGGGTTGGGTAACTGATCGCGGTCTTTGCTACCGCTGTCTTCCAGCTCTTCGCGAATGATGTCGTTGCAGAGCTCTACGCACTCGTCGCAAATATAAACACTGGGCCCGGCAATGAGTTTGCGCACCTCATGCTGGCTCTTGCCACAGAATGAGCAATAGAGAATTTTTCCGTCGGTGCTTTTGCGTTCGAGATCAGTCATTGGCCAAACATCTTTCCTTGGTTAATACTCTTTCACCAGAATTTAGAATATAGCAGTGAAAATATTAGCTTTTTTTACTCGGCAAGTCGACAGCTCTGGTAGATAAAACCTGGTCGATCAATCCGTAGGCCTTGGCCTGATCCGGACCCATAAAATTATCCCGGTCGGTATCAATCGCTATTTTATCCACTTTCTGGCCGGTATGTTTGGCCAGGATGTCGTTCAACTGTCCACGTGTTTTAAGTATTTCACGCGCATGGATATCGATATCGGCGGCCTGCCCCTGGAAACCTCCCAGTGGCTGATGAATCATGATGCGCGAATGCGGCAGGCAGTAACGCTTGCCATGTGCACCCGCCGCCAGCAGTAATGCACCCATACTGGCCGCCTGGCCCACGCACATGGTGCTCACATCGCAGCGAATGAACTGCATGCAATCATAAATTGCCATACCGGCAGTGACTACGCCGCCCGGACTGTTAATGTAAAGATTGACGTCTTTATCGGGATTTTCTGATTCGAGAAACAGCAACTGAGCAACCACCAAATTGGCCATGTGGTCTTCGATGCCGCCAACAATGAATATGATTCGCTCTTTAAGCAGGCGAGAGTAGATGTCGTAAGCACGTTCACCGCGTGACGTCTGCTCTACGACCATAGGTACCAGGTTGAGTGCTGTAGTTTCCATTTTTCCCTTACCGCGACGCGCCAGATGCGCCGGAGATAACTTCCTTGAACTTCATCTCCTTGGGCGACACTTTAGCGTTTTCCAGCACCCAGTCAACTACTTGTTCTTCCAGGACGATGTTTTCTACCTGGGAGGTAAGCTGCGGATTACTGTAATAAAGATGGATGACTTCATTGGGATCTTCGTAAGTCTGGGCGATGGTTTCAATGGCGTTACGGACCCGCGCCTGGTCAATGCGGATATTGTTCTGGCGCGAAATTTCACCCATCAACAGCCCTGCCTTAACCCGTTCGCCGGCTTTGCCCATGAATGCCGTTGCATCTTCAGGTGCAGGCTCACGACCGGCTTGAGAGGCCACGCGTGCTGCAAGGCTGGCTGCTTCCTGCCGCACCATGCCTTCGGGCACGGCCAAATCCGGCATCAGGCCCAGCAGTTTCTCGATAATCTGAACCTTTACCAGCGAGGTGCTGGCCTGCTTCAGTTCCCGCTCAAGGTTGCTGCGGATTTCCTTGCGCAAGGTTTCCAGACTGCCATCTTCAATGCCGAAACTCTTGATGAATTCTTCATCGACTTCCGGCGCCTGTGCTTCTGAGACCTTGGTGACTTTAAGTTCAACGCGAGCTTTCTTACCTGCCAGTGCAGGCTCACGGAAACCCTCGGGGAACTCCAATTCGACTTCTGACTCATCACCGGCTTTCATGTCTTGCAGTGCTGTCTCCAGGCTGTCAAAGCCGGAAACGCCCATGCCAATACCCAAAACCTGATGGCCCGTCTCAGGCACTCTACCCTCTTCGGTATGGCCCACATACTCGAACATCACCTGATCATTTTTTTGCGGGGTGCGCTCTACTGCCACCCATTCGCGGCGCTGATCGCGTAAGGTCTGGAGCATATCGTCCACGTCTTCGTCAGCCACCTCTGATTGGGGACGTTCGACTTCCATGCCAGAAACATCAACCGTCCCTAACTCGGGATAGACTTCCATCAGGGCGCTGAAAGTGAGATCACCCTGGGATATGTCATCCGGCATTTGATCGACTTGCGGCATGGATGCCAAACGCAGGTTTTCGTCTTTAATGGCTTGCTGCAGGCTGGCTTGCATGGTTTCATTGGCGATCTCGGCACGAACTTGCTTGCCGTAGCGTTGTTTGACCACGCTCATCGGCACACGACCTGGACGAAAGCCCTTGATCTTGACCTTTTTGCTGAGTTCCTGCAGGCGACTGTCCACCTTTTGCTGAATCTCGGCTGCTGGGATTTGAACCGTAACGCGGCGCTCAAGTCCGCCAGTGTTTTCTACAGAAACTTGCATGTCATTACCCGGTAAGATGAAGTCTTTGAAGGGAATTTCCGCGTACTGCGGCCTGTTATAACAATATGGTGCGAAAGGGGAGACTCGAACTCCCACGGGTTTCCCCACTGGAACCTAAATCCAGCGCGTCTACCAATTCCGCCACTTTCGCAGTGATTCACAAATTGGCCGGCTTTGGCTGCGGCTGGGCACCCTGTCTATTGGCTTGCCCACTGGCCTTTCCATTGCCCTGGCCACTGGCGATGCTGGCACCTGACTTAACGCAGCGCTAAATGCGGCGTGAAGATTGAAACTGGTGGGCCATCTAGGACTCGAACCTAGAACCAATAGATTAAGAGTCTACTGCTCTACCAATTGAGCTAATGGCCCGCTGAATCCAAGCCACCGGCCTTGCGGCCAATAGCGGAATTTGGGGTGGACGATGGGGCTCGAACCCACGACCGCTGGAATCACAATCCAGAGCTCTACCAACTGAGCTACGCCCACCAGCGTAAAAATCTTGTTTCAAAATCATCCCGGACTTGCTACAAAAGAATAGTGGCGCGCCCGGCAGGACTCGAACCTGCAACCCCCGGCTTAGAAGGCCGGTGCTCTGTCCGGTTGAGCTACGGGCGCAGCGCTGTTCTCACTGAACCGGTTCTAAAAAATGGTCGGGGTGGAGAGATTCGAACTCCCGACCCACTGCTCCCAAAGCAGTTGCGCTACCAGGCTGCGCTACACCCCGAATGATTTCAGAACCGTACAATTGTAAGAAGTTCGCCTTGCTGCAGCAAACCGTATAACTATCAACAAACTTTCCGAATTACAGTTAGCCAATCTTCTTTACTTCTATCAGCACTTCTATCTGCTGAAAACATGGCGCGCCCGGAGAG
Source organism: Lysobacterales bacterium (assembly GCA_034440115.1). GTDB lineage: Bacteria > Pseudomonadota > Gammaproteobacteria > Xanthomonadales > SZUA-36 > JAWXBM01. The sequence continues at coordinate 21,571 of JAWXBM010000003.1, forward strand.
ATTCGAACTCCCGACCTTCTGGTTCGTAGCCAGACACTCTATCCAACTGAGCTACGGGCGCACTTCATTTCTTACCCTGCAAATGGCAAACCCAGCTTGCAAGGGCTGGGAATTATCCTTTTGGGGGCTGCAATTGTCAACCGAAAAACGGCTTAATTTCGCGGAGTTACGAAGGGCAGACTGAATTTCAGCGGAATTTACCTGAGCGGGCATGAATCAGGCGGTAATGCGGCCCGGTGGAAGTCAGTAATTGTGACTGCTCAACAGGCCAGAACGCTCCATGCCCGTCATTATGGATTGCAATACAGGCTCCAATTCCAGCGCGTTCTTACCCGTTTCTTCGGCCACCACAGCGATGACTTCATCGGCATCCTGATGCAATTGCATGGCACGCCAGAATTTACTGCCCAGCGGATCCAGCCCAAAATAGGCCAAGGTCCGAGTGTTCATCAAAAGACTTTCGTCCAGTTGAGCTTCGGTGGAAATCACCTGAGGTGAGATTTCAAATCGGAGTTTCAAGGCCATGGGCGGATGACGATCCTGCTGATTCACAATGCGTGAACATCATAGCGAAGCCCGCTAGAATTGTCAGAGATGAGGCCAACCACGCCCAACGAAATGACCAAACAAGCCACAAACAAAGCCAGGCCAGCGTAGTTTTTCGGTTTATGTGGCGGAGATAAGTTCAGGTCCACTTACTGAACCAGCAGTCTGATCCTTTGATATAGCAAAGAGAAAAGAACCACCGTGCAAGCGCATATCAACTACCCAACGAACCTGGACGACCCCACCCTTCCCGGCCAGACGTTTACAGCGGCGCATCAATTTCGCGTACACGGCTGCCTGTGGCTGGAAAACAGCCTGGCGCGGGAAAAAGTCCAGGCCATGCAGCAACAGTTCCTGCAGCAGTATGCCAGCCAGGACCTGAGCATCGTGCAGAATAATTGCCTGCATGTAGGCGACCAGCGTTACATGTTTACGGTGCGGGTAGACCGCGCTTTTGCTGATCCCGATGTCTACGCTGCGCCGCGCATCATGCCCGTGGTGGAAAGCCTGCTGGGCAAGGACTGCATCCTGCAAAGCGTCGGAGTGGTCTGCGCCTATCCCGGAGCTGGCATGCAGCACGTTCATCGGGATCACCCCAACCTGTTTGAAGAAGCAGGAGGCCTGAACTCCTTTCTTCCACCTTTTGCCCTGCATGTGGTTATACCACTGGTGGACTTAACCGAAGAGACCGGCACTACTGCCTTGTGGGAGGGCTCGCACCGCTTACGCAACCGGGCCATGGAACAGCAATACAACAAGGAGCAACTGTTGCAGGCAGAAGGTGCGGAACTGCCGTGGCCAAAAATGGGTGACAGCTACTTTATGGATTTCCGCCTCAAGCATGCGGGCACAGCCAATAACTCTGCCACACCCCGGCCGATTCTTTACCTGGTTTACAGCCGCCGCTGGTTCCAGGACCGCAAGAACTATGAATCCCGTCGGCAAAAGCCAATCGAGATCAGCACAGAAGAATACGATCGAATACCCGAGCAGCATCGGCATTTATTCGAAAACGCCATACCCGAATAAAACCTGTAGGAGCGCGCCTTGCGCGCGAAAAAATCGCAGACAAAAAAAACCGGGGACAAGCCCCGGCTATTGATTTAGAACACCAGGGTAGCAGCTCCCTGGCAGTCTCGTTGGTACAACATCCGGTCATTGAGGACCGGTTTATTATTGGTGCGGGTGACAAAAGCGCCTGCCTTCCCTGGCGCTACGTCCCTCCTGGACACTCGCCACCCAATTCCCCGAAAACAACCTTCCCTGGTTGCGGTATAGGCCCATAAAATCCTCAATGGACCTGTTCAATCCCCTTGAACAGGAACCATCCATGGCTCGATAACACGTAGCTTTCCTGGCTACATCACTCCAATCATGTAGGAGCGCGCTTGCGCGCGAACGGTTTATCTTAGCCCATCGGCCCCAAGGGGCCTCCTACACCAAATAGAACCTTCCCTGGTAGTTCATGCGACCTTCCTGGTCGCGCTTTCAATGCCACAATGTCAGGTCATCCCTGTATTCAATGACCTTCCCTGGTCGCCACCTGCATTTCCGTTGCATTGAAACTGGTGCCCTCTCCAACTCCAGCTCTTGCCAATTAACAAACTTTAGTCAATCTTCCAACGGTAACGCGGTAGTGTATTTATTCTTCCGTAATACGAAACTCGTGTTTACGTGCCTCACAGCCCTGCACGGCATAATGTGCTCGCGCAGCAACCTCTCATACGCCTTGATACTTTGGCACGCTACCTTCAAGTGGTAATCGTACTGACCGCTCATGGCATAACATTCCAGAATCTCGGGCCGGTTGGAGACCATGTCGTCGAATTCCCTGATCGATGCAGGGTGGTGGTCCTCTAACGACACCGCGGCAACCGCGATGACATCCAGCCCAATTTTCTCCGGGTCCAGTATTGCTACTGTGGTAGAAATGACCCGATCTTCCTCCATTCTTCGAACTCGGCGCCAACAGGGCGCCGCGGACAATCCAACCTTCTCCGCGAGAGCCTGGCTGGAGAGCTTGCCGTCGGCTTGCAACTCCGCAAGGATGCGAAAATCTGTTCTGTCCATCGAAATATTCGTTTCGTCAATATCCTTTTGACGAAATGTTTATATCACCTTTAGCTGGTTAAAAGCAAATAACGAAACGTTCTTTTCACTATATTGATATAAACTGTTCGCCAATAGCAAGCTTTTAATACAAACGTTTCGTCAAGGTGGGCAACGAGCTTTATGAGCAAATCAGGCAAATACACAGCCAAAGTTCCGAACGAAGACGGTTATATTGAATACAGCGCCGAGGAAGATTCGGTGTGGCATGACCTGATCACACGGCAACTGCCCATGCTGCACAACCGCGCTTGCCCGCCCTGGATAGGGGCTTTGGATAAAATGCAGCTGCCAATCGATCACGTTCCGCAGCTGCCGGAACTGAACAAAGTGTTGGAACCTTGTACTGGGTGGAACGTATGGCCCGTCCTTGCCCTCATCCCTTTTACCGAATTTTTTAATCTGCTGGCCAACCGAAAATTCCCTGTAGCCACCTTTATAAGGTCACGCGCAGAATTCGATTATTTGCAGGAACCGGACATTTTTCACGAGGTATTCGGGCATACACCGGTCTTAACCGACCACCGTTTTGGTGCCTTTATCGAGGCGTACGGCAAAGCCGGCCTGAGAGCTGATCCCAAAGATCATGGAATGCTGGCCAGGCTGTTCTGGTTTACCGTAGAGTTTGGGCTGGTGAATACCAAGGAAGGTATACGGGCTTATGGCTCAGGCATCATGTCATCGCCCGGTGAGCTGGTTTACGCAATTGAAAGCGATATTCCACAACGACGGCCGTTTGATGCCATTGATGCCCTGCGTACACCCTACCGTATTGATATCTATCAAACCGTGTATTTTGTACTCGACAGCTTTGACCAGTTGTTCGACCTGGCCCAGCAGGACCTGTTGGCCCTGGTAGCCGAAGCCCGCAGATTGGGCATGCATGCGCCCACGTTTCCACCGAAGAACGAACATCCCTTTGTTGGCATGAGCGGAAAGGCAGCAAACAGCGTCTCTGACGACTTGGACCAGCTGAGAAAACCCCGGCATGATGTTTGATACAAACATTCCGATATGGGTGTAATGAGGCAATTACGGCAGTTCAGGCCTTGAAACCAGGCAGCCAACATTCTGGCCTTTCAATCCTTTGTCCCGAACACTTTATTAACGTCATCCCGGACACTTTATTATCGTCATCCCGGACACTTTATTATCGTCATCCCGGACACTTTATTAACGTCATCCCGGACTTGATCCGGGACCCATTTTAAAACAGCATCGAAAAAACTGGAGAGCCTCATGACCACCACCTGCGACCTAACCCAAGGCCACTGCAAACCCTGCGAAGGCGGCGTCGACCCCATGACCCGCGAACAAGCAGAAACCCTGCTCAAACAAGTAGAAGGCTGGAGCCTAAGCGAAGACGGCAAGCTCATCACTCGCCGCTTTGAATTCAAGGGGTTCTACAAAACAGTGGCATTCATCAATGCCATGGCCTGGGTGGTAAACGCTGAAAACCACCACCCGGATTTCTCGGCGGGATATAACTACTGCGAGGTAAATTTCACCACCCATGCAATTGATGGGTTAAGTGAGAATGATTTTATTTGTGCGGCAAAGATTAACGAACTTTTGTAGGTGCCTCGCTGTGGGAGGGGGCCTTGCCCCCGATAGTGGGTGACGTCGGCAGCGAGGCTACCTACTACTGTACTAATTCCAGCCTCGCAGTTTATAAACCACCAACCCCATATACTCGCGAATGGCATCTGATGTCATGGCGAGCGCGTGAGCATCAGGAAAGAAATCCATCGCCGCCAGCTTTCTGGAATCAACCACCCGGATGTCTGTGGATACTGGAATCGAATCAATTCCAAGCACCTGAAAAGCCGCAACCGCTCGGGGCATATGTGCGGCTGAAGTTACCAACAATGTTCGTGTGCAATTTTCTTTCTGCAGAATGGGGGCACTGTAACTGGCATTTTCGTGGGTATTTCTGCTTTGACTTTCCACGACTATCGCTGATTCTGGAACTTCCCATTCCACCAGTATGTTTTTGATGAGTTCGCCCTCAGAAGGACCAGGTTCTGCCCATGGCTGGTTACCACCTGAGACGACGACCAATGTTGCTTTATGGTTTTTGTAGAGTTGTGCGGCCTTATAGAGTCGGTCCACGGCCTCCCCCATGTCCGGGTCCACTCTTGGTGACAGCGCTGCTGCCAGGGCACCTCCTAACAAGACGAGACAGTCTCCCTTGGGAATTTCCGCCAGTTTCTTGACAGGATACTGGCGCTCTAATGTGTAGTACAGGCCAGTTGCAACGTAGGGGGTAGACAAACCACACAACAAGACAAGGCTAGAAAGCATTAAAACAGTGCCCGCAGTAGTTTTTCCGCGATGTATCAAAATCAGAGCAACGAGGCAAAGAAGCAACAGTGCTGCAAGCGGCATGAATAGGGGAGGGATAAGTTTTGAAGCGTATGCGTACATAAATCGGCTATTTTCGACCCAACCCACACCAGTTGGTATCAAACCGCCGCTCTTGGGCATGGAAATACGGCCCCAGCACTTCATCGAAAAAAGAGTATGGCGGTGTCGTCAAATTATGAACTCCTCCCACATCGAAAAAGGACCATTTGAGCCAATCGTCCGTTCGCTTAAACACACGAAATATGGAGCTTGCCGCCCTGTGTGTTGTATTCCAGGTGCTGGCCAGTTGGCCGTCACCGACTTCCAATATCAGGTTACCCCCGGGTTTCAGCCAAGCCACCATCTGTTTACAGAATTGCTCGATCATTCCAACATCGTCGAGGTATCCATAGGCCATCCAAAAACTTGTGACAAGGTCATATTCTGGAATGGGTTCAATTTCCAGCACGTCACCTTGAAGAAATCTACATTCTGGATGGTCGGCGCGCGCGACACTCAATTGTGCCGGACTAAGATCCAGCCCTGTTTTCTGGCAAGGCGTACTCACCATGCTGAAATGCCATGCTGTTCCACAACACAGGTCCAGCCAGTTTCCTCCGATATCCAGCAGCTCATGAATACACTGCAAGTTCCCAAGATTTTTTTTGGTGCATCCTTCATTCCAGTACGTAGGGTAAAAGGCTGCGTATGGCGCATCATATATTTCAAGTACAGCCTGCTGATAAGACTTCTTCCGGATAATTTTAGGGTTATCGGAAGTCATAAATTCATCCCAAACAGGAATCAAGAGACCGGCACTGATTGTACTGCTTCGGGTTTCTGCAACCACACCCGGTACATCTCCCGGGTACCGACATAGTGCCTTTCAAAACTCTTCCAATTCTCGAAGCTGCTGAATTCTGGATCATCGGGGAACAGTTCTTTGTACTTCCTGTGCAACCCTCGGCCCACATCGAACCCAAGAAAATCGCACCCCAGGCTGCAGATGATGTCTTTAATCTCTGCCAGCGTGAAACAGTGTTCGTGTGAATGAAAAAGGAAGTCCCGAAACATGCTAAAGCTAAAGAAATCTCTCTCTATAAGAAATTTCCGGATAAGTTTGTAGCGATCGTCGTGCAGAATCTCGCTACGCATTCGTTTCATATGTGATGGTGTAGGCGTTAACCCAAGTGCAGCAATACGCCGTCGCACATGCTCGATAGGAAGCCTTGCAAGCCGACTGTAAACACCTATATGCATCGTTCCACCTGGCAGAAGAACCGACTCGACGTCTCGCCAACCTGCAAACGGGTCTTCCATGCAGTTGAATACTCCCACACATTCCACGTGATGGAAACGCTGGTCAAGTGCCGAGAGCTCGGACAAATCTCCGTGTATAAAAGTTACGTTGTTGACTTCAAGTCGCTTTGCCATTCTTTTTGCAAAGGCAAGACTGGCCAGGCTTAAATCAATTGCCACTACCTCTGCATCCGGGTTTCCACCAGCAATACCAAGCGGTTGCTGCCCCGTTCCACACCCTGCCACCAGAATGCGAAGTCGTTCTTCCTGGTGAATTAATAATTGGGTTTTCTGCGGCTGGTGTGCCGCTATCCGGGCTTGCAAAGAAGGAAAAGGCGGACCGCGGTTAAGCCATCGCGGGAACGGATTTTCTTCATACTGCCCCCTGACTTGAATTGAGACCGGATTGGATATCGGACCCAAAGTGGGAATTTCATTTTTCAAGAGTTCTTCTTCGAGTGGCTCTACAATCATCCTGGTGATTGCTTCACCCGCCCATTCGTCAAACACCTCAAAAGCCTGGCGGGCAATATCACCCGCTGATTTCAGCTTTGAAAGTGGTCGGTACATTGCCAGCACCGCAAATTCTGCTGGGTTAACCGAGATCGCTCCACTGCTTGATTTTGCTTGGAAAGAATGCTCGAGTTCGCGTACTCGCAGCAGTTCATTTTCTGACTCTTCAAAAATATACTCATTGTTGAAACATTCCATGGCCATGGCCATGGCCAATCGAGCGTGTTGATCTGTCCATCCGAATTTGCCAAAGTGGGCGCACAAAAGAAATGCACGCAGTTTTTGCAGGAACGACTCGAAACACTCGTCCGTATTGAAGGTCTTTTGCAGCACCGCCAAAAACAACCGGTCTTGTCCCAAACGGCCCAACATATCCGGTTCCGCCGCAGGTAATGTTTTTTCGTTTATTCCGTACGCAAGCTTGATTTGTAAGGTGGCCAGGGGCTCGAGTTGCTGATGATTGACAAAGTCATGCTTGAAAACGATATCCAGCAGTTGCCAAATCTGTTTTCTTGTCTGAGAAAAATACGCCGCGTCAGAATCATGAATTTCACCGAGCACGTCCAGGCACTTGTTGTGAACCTGGGCATTGTCCGGCCTACTGCTCAGGTCAAGTAGCAGCTTGTGTATTTGCATTTGCGGCATTTCGATGGGATTGAATTGCTGTGCCTGAGAAACGATTGAACGAGAACGAGATACTACACTCAGCAATTCATCGAAGACAGAGGTTCACGCGATGGCCGCTTCAACCCTTCGATAATTGTCTGGTAAACCAATGGAAGCTGATGAAGATCCCGTGGTATGAAGACACGGTACATCGGTATTCGGCTCGCCATCAAACCTGTAGGTCCAATAACACCCTGTGTTGGGTCATCGGTTCGAAACAATGTGAACGCTGACAAGGTCTCAAATCGTTCACGTCCTGGTATGGGTTCAACTGCAATTGGCGTGCCTGGCTCCTCCGGTTGCAGCAGGATTGCAGCCTTGATCGGTAACGGCTTTTCTGCAGACCGAATTGCGCGCACTCCAAGGTCTTCGAACTTCCTGTACGGACGATACCGGTCATGCGACGTGGCTGCCCAGAAACGTTCACCTTCAAGCCTGACCATCACCTTATCATCAGCAAGCAGGTCGTGTCCCATCTGAAGAAAGTGTGCGGCAAGGGTCGACTTCCCACCCATGGAAGGAGCCATGATAAGCATGGCTTCCCCCTCTACCTCAACAGCTGCGGCATGAAAAAAGTGCAATCCATTCATGAAGCTCAAATACATCGGCAAGACGACATGGATGAACCAGAATGGCACCAAGTGAATTTCACCGGGTTTCACTGGCTGGTAACTGATGACACCCGTTCCACCGTGGCCAAAAAAGCTGACTGCACCCTCAACTTCCAACACCCATGCGCCCCTGTAGTCAGCCACGGGAGTCAGGCTTTCGCTGCGCATGATTACCCTTCTACCATGTGTCGTGGCCGGACTCATTACCACCGGCAGATCCGCATCAGGAAATGGGCAATCACTACGATGCAGACGGAGGCAATCACCTTCTCCTGCACACAATCCGCTACTTTCCTCAATTCCGCCCAAGTGAATATCAGAAGCAATTGGGCAGTCATATAGTCGATATTTGAACATAAACGTATTCTAACCTTTACATTCAACTTGAGTCTTCTCGAGTACACTGTCAAATCTTCAAACTGTAATCACATAAAATCCTTTCATGACTTCACGCACTCAGTGCCTTAACGAATCTTTTGCGTTGATCAAGCCGAAGCTGCCTCAATCGTTCCTCAATGAGGGGAACGTGCAACGCATGGAGGCCATTGCAAAACAATTGCCTCCCATTCACAGGGCGGGGTTCGAGTACCAATTTTCACACCCCGAACGTGGACTGGATTTCCAGCAGGGAATTCTGACAACTGCCAATGACTATTCCCGACTTACCTGGAAATCCGGTACAGATGTCACGAGCTTCCTGGGCCCGATCCAAAAAATGAGTTTTGAGGCTTTAAGAGAAAATTCCACCATCAGTCAGTGCATCAAGCAGATTTGGCTGGAGTTTGACAGTGGACTGGTAACTGCATTGAAATCACCCTCTGTATTCCTGGGGCTTCAATACCCTTTGACACAATCGCCACTTGCATGCGATGGAGTCCGCGATGCATACCGTATGCTGACCGGCAGGCCAATGTGCACAGAAACCGCCCTGACGATGGGCGAAATTCTGAGAGTTGCCACAGAATTGAAGGGCGTCAGTCATGCGGGATTCATGTTGGGGCGCAAACATGAAGGCCTGAGATTGGTCTTGCCCATTTGCAGCAAGCCCGACAGCATCCGCCTACTGTTCGGCCAACTGAAACCCCAGAACGAATTCGCCTCAGTTGAGCATGTATACGAACAAGTCAGGAATACCTTTCCAGATATTCGTCTGTGCATCGATATTCATCGCAATCAAATCTTTGCTACCAGTTTGGAATGTTTTTTTCGCCCCATGGAACCAGATTCCAACATCGAAGCAAATGAAAAAGCTGCTCTAAAACAGTTAGTGGATATCGGACTTTGTTCCAGCGGAGAACGGGATGCACTGCTTGGCTGGGTGGGAGAGCTATTCCCACAAACACATATAAATAATTGGCCGGAAGATTTGATATTGACCTCACTGACGGCGCCCGAAAACCATTTCAGCCGAATTGAAACCGGTCTAAGCCACATCAAAGTCAATGCACAGACTTCACAACAAACACACGCTAAAGTCTATTTCGGATACCGGGAGTCCTGCCTGGTAAGAAATCAGAAGTGAACGTCGATCAAAAATCACGGCAGTTCAATCTTTTCCCAGGCTCTGCCAACGCATATTCCAGTCATAAACAAAAGCGAGCCTCAGATCGTGTTCTGAAAACTCAAGCCCTTGCGTTTTAGCATGCTCAATCAGATCGTTCAGTGACTGATAATTCGGAGACAATTTGGCATCAGTCTGGCATGCCAGGTCCGCACGGATCTTTTTAATGAACTCCAAGGCACACTGAATTGTCATCAGCATGGCCGTAACTTTGAGGTGAGGTGATTCATGGCTCAGTATTGCAAATTTCCACTTTATCCACTAGTCTTCGCTCGATTACATGCTGGTTCATTAAGGATTTTTTACATCTGACTTCCCAACGGATTCTAAAAGTATTCTTTCGTTCTTTATTGACGGAAGAACGCCGAATAAGGGTACAATAACCCACAGCTTGGTCAAGGGTGTCTGGAATTATGAGTAAAAAAGCGGACAAAATGGAACTGGATGTTGTTTGTCAGGGGGAACCCCTCCCCAAGCCTGCGAATCGCAAAAAATATTTAAGCCCCTCTTTGACGCAATACGGTCGAATGTCTGAACTGACCCAAGCCGGTGGTGGGCCCGGACCGAACGATGGCGACTATCAGGTTGGCACGCCAATCAAACCATCTTAAGCATTAAGCTGCATCGGGCTGTCAGAACGAATCATCCGCTCCGGTCAAGAAGCGCGATTCACTCAAGATTTTGTTCCGCAGCGCACCTAGCCATTCTCCTAAATCCTGATTTGTTTGATACACCCGTCTAATGAAAGAGTTTTTTGGGGTTGTGGCGCTTGATTCTAAAAGTGTTGAACTATCCCGCATTGCGCAACTGATCAGTTCCAATCCGAGACTAGATTCTTTTCAGGTAAGCACAGTCTGTAAAGACAATATTGCGCTTTCCCTCATTGCTCATGCCGGAACTTCAACCAGCAAACAGGCTTCAACGCCAATATCGCATGGAAATTGCGTACTCACTGGTAAATTAAGACTGGACAATAGAGAACAGGTTCTGACCAAGTTGGCAGTCGATAAAACACTGTGGGATAGAACTTCAGATGCCCTACTGATTCTGAAAGCTTATCTAAAATGGGGTGAACGGTGTGCTGGTGAACTCATCGGGGATTTTTCTTTCGCCATCTGGAACCGCCAAACGCGGGATTTGTTCATTTGCCGGGACCCATTCGGCACGGCTGAGGTCTTTTACTTCTTCCAGGGTGAGTATTTTATTTTTTCGTCCTCACTGGCCTTTTTGCTGAACCATGCCAAGGCTCCCAGGAATCCGAACCCGCTTGCGATTGCACTGAGCATGTTCGCTGTGAAACGGGCAGATGGAAGCATGACCACTTACAAAGACATCAGCCAGATTCCGTCTGCCCATTATCTTGTTCTACAAAATCGCAGAGTCAAACTCAGTCAATATTGGTCGCTGGACAGCATACCCTCCGTTCGCTATCCGAAAGATGACGACTACATTGATGCATTTCGTGAATGCTTTAGCACTGCAGTAAGGGGCAGGGTTGAATCAGAAAGAAAGGTTGGGATTACCTTGAGCGGCGGTCTGGATTCTGGAGCTGTCGCCAGTGTAGCGGCAAGGCAGCTGGGTGCCGTCGACCGGCAATTACATTCATTCACTTCTGTCCCGGCATTCGATGTTGAAGCGCTTGCGTCTGAAAAAATGTGCTGCGATGAAGGCCCACTCGCAAGTGCTACCGCAAAGTACATACAGCACACCCGTCATACGCTTACCTCCAGCCGTGATATCTCACCAATACAAGGTCTCAAACGAGCTTTGGAATTGGTCCATCAGCCGCTGGTAGCTGCATCCAATTGCTTTTGGCTCGTTTCGATCTATCAGGAGATGCAAGCCTGTGGAATTAACGTCGTTTTGAGTGGCCAATACGGCAATGCAACGATATCGTGGGCTGGAAACCCGTCCAAACAGTTCAGGGAGTTGATATCCCAAGGCAAATTTTCCAGGTGCTGGAGCGAAGTTCAGGCATACAAACAGGCGAATGACTTGCCGAATTCTGCATTATTCAGACAGTTGATGGCCGCACTCCTGATACCGCAAGCCGTCCTCGAGTACCGGCGCTATCGTGCCGCGGGATCAACAGCTTGGCAATCAACGCCTCTGAAAGCTGATCTTGCACGCCACTTGAAACTTGACTCTTTACTGTACGAGCAAGGCGCGTACACTTTCTCGGCATTGAATCCGGATTTTCGCAAGTTTCTCCTTCCCGTAGGGATCTTTTCAGGAACCTCGGTTAGTGCCAGATTGGCTGCAGGTTTTGGTCTTGACTTGCGTGACCCAACCACGGACAAGCGTCTAATTGAGTTTTGTTGGGGAATCCCGGAAGAACAGTACATCAAACTGGGACAACGACGGTTATTAATCCGAAGGGCAATGCAAGGCCACCTCCCCAACCGCGTTTTAAACAACAACAAATTCGGTCTTCAAGCAGCAGACCTGATTTGGCGTTTACGAGCAAGTTCATCTGAAGTAGAAAGCGAGTTGAGTCTCGCAAGGCAATCCCCGTTATGCCTTGAGTACCTGGATATTGCCCGAATGAACCAGTCTTTCCAGGATTTACAGAAAAAAAGTGACTACCGCACCACCTTACAAGCCAGCCATATCCTCATGCGAGGCTTGTCGGTGGCCATTTTTCTTCGGAGTTTTGAAAGGTCATCACGGGAACAATTAGCTTTCAACTGATTTATTGCAGTGCCACCATCCATTCAGCGTAAATCGCCCCTGCAAAAACTCTTCAGAGCTTGAAATCACCGGTGTGACCTGGTGGTAACAGTGGCTGGGAAACAAGATCAAGCTATTGTGAACAGGACAAATCCTGGTGTATCGCAATTTTGACGCGGGCCCATTATCCAACTCATCAAGCAGCACCAAATCGCCTCCACTAAAACTCTTGGGCTGTGTGTGGAAATAATAAACAAACGTAACTTTACGAGATGCCAGTGGACTATTGGCAATGACATCCTGATGCATCTTGAAAAATTCGCCACCCTGGTGACGTGTCAGTTGAACCTCTCTCCTGGATGCCTCAAACCAGCACATACCGAGTTGCGATATATGCGATTTCATGTTTGATTCAACCTTATCCATGAACCAGAACAAGAATTGACCCAAATGGTTTTCATAGAGCACAGTTGAACGTCGTTTGCCGGCAGAATCGCTTGCTGCGTAGATCCTCGATTCCCTGAATTTCTCCTGCTCCTCCCTCACCACTTTCCAGATCTGGCGAATTTCAGATTCATCCAGAAAATGATGTGTACACGCAAAGGGGCTGATACGGCTTTCAGATTGATTGGATTTATGAAAAGCATTTCCCGTAAGTACCGAAAGCGTGCGCCTGGCTCTCGAGTTTTCAGGTTGAATTTCCAGAACACGTTCGAAACATTGGGCGGCGGCCTCAAGGTCACCCAATGCCCTATATATGTCACCCAGACGATGCAAGATATCGGCATCAGCGGGGTGACAGGAGAGTTGGCTTACATATCTGTTCCTGGCGCTTAGAAGCAGAGGGGCCGAACTGTCAATCAGATCGCTTAAATCCACCGTTTTCCCTCTTCGACCTGCTAAATAAAAACCGCAGAAAAGAACACTCTATCTCTCTGGGGAAGGTTATGCTCCCCCTCCAATGCCACGCAACTTACAAATTGAATGGTTGGAATTTGTGAAAGCACCATCTGAAAGCGACTATGATGGGCGGCACTGATCAATTACCACCAGCATTCAAGTCAAAACCCAGTGAAATTTTCAACTTTACTTCAATACATCACCCCGCATTCGAACACCCTGTGGCTCATTGTTGTATTGCTTGTTCTGCAAAGCGCATTTTCCTTGACGAGTCCATGGGTTGCAGGGCAGTTAACCGGCTTGTTAATGGGCGAGCCGGGAATTGTATTCCCATCCATCAGTACGCTGCTTGCTGCATGGTTAATTTTAATGTGCATACGCTCGATTTTTTCGTTTTTCTCGTCCTACCTTGTTGGCAGTACTGGCGCAGAAATGGCTGCGAACTTGCGCAGCCGGACCTATTTGCACATGCAAATGTTACCACTCACATATTTTGCAGAACACCGATCGGGTGAGCTTCTCACGTTGCTTAGCAATGATGCAGAAGAAATCAGTAAGTTTGTTACTACCACGTTGGTACAACTGCTTCCGTTGTGCCTGACTTTTCTGGGAGCCTTCATCATCATGGCGATGATGGACCCAATGATATCTTTGCTTGCCATAACCCTGATGCCGATTTATTTCGTTGTTATGAAGGTGCTAGGGCGCAGGATTCGCCCCATCACATCCGCATGGATTGTTTCCTGGTCTTCGTTGTTTTCCATGGTGCAGGAAAACCTCGGGCTTTTCCCCACGATCAAGGCATTCAACCGCGAAGCTCTGGAGGCCAAGCGCTTCAAAGACAAAAACGATAACCTTCTGAACCTTTCCAAGAGACAAATTCTGGTGCAATCCATGCTTCCGCCGACGATCAGTTTGCTGGCAAGTGCAGGCATGGTTTTGCTGCTCTGGCTAGGTTATCGGCATATGGAAAGCGGCCAGCTTGAACCTTCAGAGTTGGTCAGCCTGTTGTTGTACGCGGTGATGCTTACTGGCCCAATTTCCGGGCTCGCCAATGTCTATGGGACGGTTATGCACACCCGCGGTGCCGCAGAACGCTTGCTGGAATTTTTCGCTGTTCAGGCAGAACCCACAACTGAGGCTTTGCCAAACCTGGAGTGCTCCAAAGGAGCGATCGAGTTCCGCGATGTGAGTTTTGCGTATCCTGATCGTAATAGGGTACTGAATCATTTCAACCTGAAGATTGATGCTGGTGAAACGGTGGCCATTACCGGGCCAAACGGGGCCGGCAAGTCGACCATGGCCCATTTACTGTTACGTTTTATGGACCCAACTGATGGGCACATACTTATTGATGGTACGAATATCAAGGATGTCAGCCTTAAGAGCGTGCGTGACCATATCGGGCTCGTTGCGCAAAATACTTTGCTGCTCAATGGCAGCGTGTCGGAGAATATTGCCTACGGTAATGTGCACGCCACAGAAATGGAAATCAAAAATGCTGCAATTTCAGCTCGCGCGGATGAATTTATTGAGGCTTTGCCAGATCGTTATGATACGGTCATTGGAGACCAGGGCATCAAACTTTCTGGAGGGCAACGCCAGCGCCTTTCATTGGCACGAACGCTTCTGAAAAATCCACGCATTCTTATTCTCGACGAAGCAACCGCGATGTTTGACCCGATAGGCGAATCCGGGTTTATCGATGAAAGCCGCGAGTACCTGAAACAGCGCACAGTCATTCTCATCACACACCGACCAGCCGGGCTTGCGCTGGCAAACAGGGTTCTAAGACTTGCACCCGACGAGACCGAAGGTGCAAGCATTGTCACTGATTACTGATTCGTTATCTCAACCAATCCTGCCGCCGATAATTCCCCGATCAGGCTATTCATATCATCTTGCAGCTTTTGCGGCCCCACATCGAATTCTTGCAGAAGTATCTCGTGAGCCTCTTCCTGGGATTTCCCAGACTCCAACAAGGACCAAATTCTTGAGCCTACTTCGTTAAGACCAAAGTAGCTTTCAGAAGCAAGATCCAGAATCACCGTTTCCCCACTTACTTCCTGGAAAAGCGCATCCTTAGACAGTAAAATTTTTTGTGCCATCCTTTAAACCTCTCACCAGCCTGTCAAGGCATTTTAGCTAAGTTCCCGGGGGCTGTCTGGCCCTCACACAGAAAAACTGGGTAAATAGCCCGACAGACGGCATACTCAACGCAATCAAAACTTCGGCCTGAATCGCGGGCCCATAAGGCTAGATCATGTCAGGACAACGAGAAAATTACCCAGAACACCGGTTGGCAATGCTGCCCGCGATTGGCCGACAGTCTGGGGCACGCCTGACTTTTCCCGCTGAATGTACCTCCCCCTCATTCATTCGGTTTCTTCAACAACAAAGGTTACATGGAATTTGGGCGCAAGCTTTGGAAGGTGCGCAACTATCACCTGACGGCGTCTTGATGAAAGCGGAGCTTATCAATGCCGCCAAGCTGAGCGCCGCTTTGGAATTGCCACAGCAACAGGCCATGCGGGAAGCTCATGACCTGCTGGAGAATTCCGCTGTCCCATACTTCTTTGCCAAGGGAACACATCTTCGGAGCGTGTTCTATGCTCAACCTTGGCACCGACCAGCGCATGACATAGATATTTTCGTGCATCATTCGGACAAAGACAGTGCGATCCGAAAGTTTATTGAGTTCGGATTTAAAGCCAAACCAATGGCCAAAACCATCACTCACGAATTAAAACTCAGTAGGTACAACACCGACATCGACTTACATTGGCATTTGATGCGACCGTCACGTTTCAGAGGCGGCTTGGAGGATTGGCTTTTCGCGCACCGGGAAAAATTTGGCGACTACTGGGGACTGGATGCAACCGCCAGCCTACTCGTGATGCTGGTGCACCCTGCAATAACCAAGTACCTGATATCACCGACATCCATGCTGATACACCAGGTGGATCAGATTCTGCTCATTGACAGTCAAAAAATTGACTGGGAAGACCTGGTCCGGGCACTGATTGATTCCAGATTGAAAACAGCTGCCTGGAGTTCAGTATATTTACTTGAAATGCTCTCGGAGACGAGCGTGGAACCGGAGTTTGAGCGATTAATCAGACCCGGAACGCTAAAGAGGATTTACCTGAAACAATGGATCGACAAAGCCTGGATTTCAAGGTTTTTCGATCGTCGATGGCAAGTAGCAACCGGATTCAGCCTGGCACTCCAGGACACGTTTTTTGACACGCTGCGCGCCGCCCTGCTGACAATGAGCAGCCGCTCTCCATACGGAGCAGACCCGTTTAAAAAAGTAGGCTGAAGCACTAAATACGTCACCGAATCAAACAATTTTCGCCTCGTCAGAAAAATTCATGGGTAGTTTTCGGGACAGGTAAAGCGCCAAGCGTGTGATATAAAGCGATTTCAGCGGCACGATAGGTGCGAAAACCGTAGGCTTTTCTGGTGGTCAGTTTTGCTTTGGTGTTGAAACCCTCCACAATCCCACTGGAAAACTGCTTTTTGGCCCGGAACCAGATGAGCAGCAACGGCCGATGCCGCCGCAACATTCTGGCCACCTTCTTCATCGGTTCAATCTTCGAATGCATGGTCTTGGTGCACCATTTATCCAGAAACTGTCCCGCCCAGTAAGGCGAGGTGTATTGCCAGAATAACTGAAACTCTTCTTTCAGCAGATAACTCCTCATCGATCGCAGATTGTAGCGCAACAGATCCGCCAGCTTGGTCTCCTGTTTGTCGGTCAGGTTCTCCGGTCGCTTGAGCAGGAGCCAGCGCGTTTTCGTCAATACCGCCGCATAACCTTTGTGCTGCAGTTCTTTCACTTCACCTGCACGCACCTCGTCAATCGCCTTGCCCAGGTGTGCCATGATGTGGAAACGATTCAGGATGTTGATCGCATTGCCAGCCTTCCTGGCAATCACCTTCAGGTACGGCTTCCACATATCACTGCAGACATATCTCAGCGTCTTACTCCGGTCCTGGCCGAACCAGCGAAAGAATCGCAGCAACGTCTTGACCGTGCGCTTCTCACCCACCCACAGCAAGCGCTTGCTGTGGCAATCGATCTGGTAGACCAGCGTCAAGTACCGATGTCCGCGCTGCCAGGCGATCTCATCAACGCCAATGGCCGTAATCCCGGATAGATCTTGGTGTACCCGCCCCCAACTTACGGCCCGTTCGACCGAACAGAACACATGGTCCCAGGTGGTGCGAAAAGCCTCGGCCACCTCTTTCCAGCTCAGGCGCTTGGCCCAACTGGCCAGAAACCACATATAGGCCTCTGTCAGCCGGTGCTTGCCCGATACCCAGGGCATCCGCTCTACTCGAACGCCACAGCCGGGACAATCCACCCGGCGCGGTGCATACACAAAAAATACCTTGTGCCCCCACAACGGGATAAACTCGAACAGCCGCTCCGGCGAGCGATCATACCCTGGCCTTTTATGCCCGCATCCACTGCATACCGGGCGGCTATTTGACCGCGACTGGATCTCCACCTCCAGTGTCGGTACCGGCGCACCTTCTACCAATCGTACCGCTCCGTACACAAATGATTTGAATTTCTGCACCCGATTGAGGATAGTCTTGATCTGCATCCTGTTCCTTTTGCTCTGATTGATGGTTGCTTCAACACTTCCATCTTCTCAGAGTCGGGGCAGGATGCTCTACCTTTCAATTTCCAGAAAACTGTCTCTCGTGCTTCGAATGCGCTATGTTTTTACCCACTAATTTTCCTGAAGAGCCC
>JAWXBM010000004.1:0-33524 GCA_034440115.1 Lysobacterales bacterium
CGCGGGGTATGAGTCGTGAACGTGCCCGGCAAACGTGCCGCATGTTTCTCTGCCAGTTGTTTCCCCAACATTTCACACCGCATGCGAATTGAATCAAAGCCCTAAACCAAGCAGCTCAACCCAATAATTGAGGATATTCCCTTGAAAATCATGCTCGACGCGACCGCAACTGCCTGGCAGGAAAAGGCGCGACAATTCGCCGAACAGGAACTGATTCCATTTGAAGTGGAAGCAGAGATGAATGGCGGTGTGATCGCGCCCGAAGTACGCTCCCGGCATAAGAAACGGGCGATAGAGTTGGGTTTCAGCTGCATGGATGTGGCGCCCGAATACGGTGGCCTGGCCTTGCGCACGGTGGACCAGGTGGCTGTTTGGGAACAACTGGGTCGTGTAACCAATGCGCTGTGCTGGTGTTTTTCTGAACCGCACCAGTGGATGTTCGAAGCTTGCAATGAAGACCAGTTACAGCGTTATGTTTTGCCGTTGATGAGTGGCAAGCGCAAGGAATGTTATGCCATCACCGAAACCGAATCCGGCTCGGATGTGCGCATAGACAGCACAGCAGCGGCTTGTGAGGGCGGTTACCGGATCAATGGCGAGAAATGGTTTGTTACCACCTACAATCATGCAAATTTCCTGTTCCTGCAGGCGCGCCTGGCGAATGGACCGCATCAGGGTTCAAATGCGATGTTTCTGCTGGACAAGGACACCGCCGGAATTGAGGAATTGAACTCGCCACTATTCAGTCACACATTTGATCATCACCATCCCACCCTGCGTTTCAATGACGTTTTTGTTCCCACCGAGAACCGCATCGGTGCCGAGGGCGATGGCATGTCTTTCACCCATAGCTGGTTTCGCCGTGAACGCCTGATGATAGCCGCGCGTTGCTGCGGTGCCATGGCGCGCATGATCGAGGAAGTTACCGGATTTGCCCAAGGCCGCATGGTCAGTGGCGAGCCATTGATCGACAAGCAACTGGTGCAGGCCATGCTGGCCGACAGCGTGACCGACCTGTGGGCTGCACAACTCATTACCTTTGAAGCAGCCGCAGCGCACGATAGAGGCGAAGATCTCAAAGCACTCCACGCACGTTGTTCCATTGCCAAGCTTTACGCTTCCGAAGCGGCCGGCCGTGTGGCTGATCGCACTGTGCAGATCTTTGGTGGTCGCGGATATCTGCGGGAGTATTCTGCTGAGCGCTTTACCCGTGAACTCCGCGTTGACCGCATCTGGGAAGGCGCCAGCGAACTGCAGCGTCTGATTATCGCGCGGGCTTTGAACAAGCGTGGCCTGGACGGCATGTAAGTCCTTGAAGCCTGAACTGCGCTGCTTGCTGTTACTTTTCGCCGCGTTTTTAGCGGACGAAAGCCTGCAAGCTGCAGAAGAGAAAGTTCTCAATTTTTATAACTGGGCTGACTATATCGGCCCAACTACCATCGCCGATTTTGAAGCCGAAACCGGCATTCATGTGAACTACGATATCTTTGATGCCACTGCGGTGGTTGAAGCCAAGCTGCTGGCTGGCAAAACGGGTTATGACGTGGTGCTGCATGCCATGCGTTACTCGGCGCGGCTGATTCCGATTGGCGTGTTTCAGCCCTTGCAGCCTGAGCGTCTGTCCAACTGGAAAAATCTCGATCCCTGGGTGCTGGAAGTTCTGTCCCGCTACGACCCTGACAATCAGCACGCAGTACCTTACATGTGGGGCACGACCGGCTTTATGTACAACGTCGAAATGGTGCGCGAACGCATGCCGAATGCGCCGCTGGACAGCGCTGCTATGCTGTTTGAACCTGAGATCGTGCGACAGTTTGCTGATTGTGGCGTGACCTGGCTGGATGAATCCACCACAGTGATTCCGTTAGTGATGCTTTATCTCGGTCATGATCCGCACAGTATCGATGCAACTGACTTGGCGGAAGTTGAAGCATTGCTGAAAGCAACCCGTCCCTATATTCGCTATATCAGTTCGGGCATGGGTTTGAACGATATGGGCAACAAGGAGATCTGTATCTCAATGTCCTGGTCCGGCGACTATACGCAAGCGCAGAATCGAGCGGATGAAGTCGGTGCGGATGTCGAATTGGCTTACACCGTGCCGCAAGAAGGCACCGTGATGTTTTTCGATAACCTGCTGATCCCGGCCGATGCGCCCCATCCGGAAAATGCCCATTTGTTCCTGAATTTCCTCATGCGCCCCGAAGTGATTGCGCCGATCAGTGACGTGATTGGCTATGGCAATGGCAACTGGGCGGCTACGCCCCTGGTCAATCCCAAGCTGGCTAATGATCCAGCGGCTTATCCGCCCATGGCGGCACGCGCCCGCTGGCAGGCTGGTCGAATATATGGTCCTAAACAGGAACGATTGCGCTCACGGGCCTGGTCGCGAATTAAGTCCGGCCTATGAACAGGCCGCATAAATTATTGCTACTTTTCTTGCTGATTTGTTCTATTCCAACCTTGCTCAATGCAGCAGAAGAAAAAGAACTGAATGTTTACAACTGGGCGGATTACATCGGCCCGGATACCATCGCCAATTTCGAGAAAGAATTTGGTATCAAGGTCAATTATGACCTGTACGACAGTACCGAAGTGGTAGAAGCCAAGTTGCTGGCCGGGCGCACCGGTTACGATGTGGTGATGCATTCGGCGCGCTATTCAGCCAGGCTCATACCCATTGGGGTTTACCAGCCCCTGCAGAAAGACCAGCTGCCGCTGTGGGGCAACCTCGATCCCTGGGTTTTGGATGTGATGGCCGGTTATGATCCGGGCAATACCTACGGTATGCCTTATATGTGGGGCAGTACCGGCTACGCCATCAACGTGGAGATGGTCAAGGCGCGTATGCCCGATGCGCCCCTTGGCAGCGCTGCAATGCTGTTTGACCCGAAGGTTGTGTCGAAATTTACCGATTGTGGCGTGAGCTTTATCGATGAGCCCACCGACGTCATTCCCATGGTGCTGCAATATCTGGGGCATGACCCCAACAGCCTGGAGCCGGATGATATGGCGGAAGTAGAAGCCACACTCAAATCGGTGCGGCCTTATATCCGTTATTTCAGCTCTACCAAGATGATCAATGACCTGCCCAACCAGGAGGTTTGTGTGGCCATGAGTTGGTCGGGCGATTATGCCCAGGCCATGAATCGGGCGCTGGAAGTTGGGGTCCAGGTTGACCTGGCCTACTACACGCCGAAAGAAGGTTGGGTTTATTGGTTTGATGGCGTGTTCATTACCAGCGATGCGCCGCATCCCGACAATGCTCACCTGTTCCTGAATTATCTGTTGCGCCCGGAAGTAATGGCAGACATCAGCAATGAAACACGATATGGCAATGCCAATCTTGCAGCCAAAGCTTTTATGGATACCGCGGTAGTCAATGACCCGGCGGCTTATCCTTCAGATGAAGCACGCCAGCATGCTGCAATTGGGTATATATTCGGGCCCAAAGAAGAACGCCGTCGTACCCGCTCCTGGTCACGTATCAAAACTGGCTTGTAGCTGATCTGAATAGTGAGTCGTGGAGCCTTGAATTGAATCAATTAACAGAACACCAGGATCATCACCGCTTGGAGGGCGAGCCCTGGCGCGATGCTGCCGCCCGTCCTTTCGTTGAGATTCGTGGTCTGACCAAACATTTCGGCGATGTCATTGCCGTTGACCAGGCGCACCTGGATATTTACCGGGGTGAGCTGTTTTCCATTTTGGGCGGATCTGGCTCTGGCAAATCCACTTTGCTGCGGATGCTGGCGGGTTTTGAAGTGCCAACTTCCGGCTCGATTCTGATCGACGGCGTGGATATGACTGCCGTGCCGCCGTACGAGCGGCCGGTGAACATGATGTTCCAATCCTATGCCCTGTTTCCACATATGACTGTGGAGCAAAACATTGGCTATGGGCTGAAGAAGGAAAAAAAGTCAGCGGCGGAAATCGCCGAGCGCGTGGCCAATCTGCTGGCGCTGGTGAAACTGGATGGCAAAGCCAAGCGCAAACCCGACCAGTTGTCCGGTGGGGAGCGGCAGCGCGTGGCGCTGGCGCGGGCCCTGATAAAGCGGCCCAAACTGCTGTTACTGGATGAGCCCCTGGCTGCACTGGACAAAAAATTACGCGAACACACGCAATTCGAATTGATGGGACTGCAGGACGAACTGGGCATTACGTTTATCGTGGTGACACATGATCAGGAAGAGGCCATGACCTTGTCTACGCGGATTGCGGTGATGAATAACGGCCATTTTGAGCAGGTCGGCACTCCGGCTGAGGTATACGAGTATCCGGTCAATCGCTTTGTGGCTGATTTTGTTGGCAATATCAATTTCTTCAAGGCCAAAGTGACTGCCATAAAAGCGGACCGGGTGTGCTTGCACAGCACCGATTTGGAAGGTGGACTGGGGCTCGATCTGGAGGTGCGTTGTGATCGCGAAGTTGCGGTGGGTGATGAACGTTGGATTGCGGTGCGTCCCGAGAAGATAGTTATCAGCAAGGAAGCGCCTGCGCGCGAGAACCTCACTGTATTGAAAGGTTTTGTGCACGACCTCGGCTACTTCGGCAATTTGTCGGTTTACCGCGTTGCATTGGAAAACGGCAGTATATTGCAGGTCAGCGGCCAGAACCGCCAGCGCAGTGCCACCAAGACACTGGAATGGGATGACGATGTGTTTGTTTCCTGGAACATCGCCAATGCCATTCTGCTGGACCACTAAGGTTTTGCTGGAATGACCATAGGTATCAATCGCATGGACCGCCGCCGGCAGTGGCTGCGTTGGGCCGTGCTCGGCCCTTATGCCTGGCTGTTGTTGTTCTTCCTGGCACCGTTTTTCATCATCCTCAAGATCAGTCTGGCCGATCCTATTGTGGCCTTGCCGCCGTTCACTGCCATGTTTGATTGGACGGCGGCAGGTTGGAACAAAGTACAAGCCAGTTTTGATAACTATTTGTTCCTGTTCCAGGACCCCTATTACGTCACCATCTACCTCAATTCCGTGAAAATGGCGGCTGTCAGCGCAGTGCTATGCCTGCTGCTGGGCTATCCCATGGCCTATTACATTGCCCGCCAGCCTGCGCGCCGACGGAGCATGTTGTTGCTGGCGGTTATCCTGCCATTCTGGATTTCTTTCCTGCTGCGCGTGTATGCCTGGATAGGTCTGCTCAATACCCACGGTGTTATCAATCAGGCACTGCTGTGGCTGGGTGTAATCGATCAGCCTCTGTCGCTGATCTATAACGACTTCGCCGTTTATCTCGGCATCGTTTATTCCTACCTGCCGTTCATGATCCTGCCGCTGTATGCCAACCTGGAGAAGCGGGATCCAGACCTCGAAGAAGCAGCGGCTGATTTAGGCGCAAAGCGCTGGCAAGTGTTTGTCGATGTGACTTTGCCCTTGTCATTGCCCGGCATCATTGCAGGTTCGCTGCTGGTATTCATACCTGCAATCGGAGAATTTATTATCCCGGCGCTGTTGGGCGGTTCGGATACGCTGATGATAGGGCGGGCTTTGTGGGATGAGTTCTTTATCAACCGTGACTGGCCAGTTGCTTCAGCGGTTTCCGTGGTGCTGCTGTTGATTCTGGTGTTGCCGATGATGTGGTTCCAGAAAGTGCAGAACAGACAATGACGTGGCGCCAATGAGCAGCATGTCCCGCAAACATCGTGGCATTGGCCTGCTGAGCATAGCCGCCTTCGGTTATGCCTTCCTTTACGTGCCCATCATCTCGGTTATGGTTTATTCGTTTAACGACTCACGCCTGGTCACACTATGGGGCGGGTTCTCACTACGCTGGTACCGCAGCCTGCTGCAGGATGGTGAAGTCCTCGGCGCCGCCTTGTTGAGCCTGCAGATCGCAGTGATATCGGCGACGGTGGCAACCATCATGGGAACCTTGGCCGGGTTGGCTTTGAATCGCCTGGGACGTTTTCGTGGCCGCACCCTGTTGACCGGTATGATCACCTCGCCACTGGTAATGCCGGAAATAATTACCGGTATTTCGCTACTGTTCCTGTTTATATCGCTGGCCGATTGGATAGGCTGGCCAGCGCAGCGTGGCGCTACTACCATCACCATCGCGCACATCACTTTTTCCATGGCTTATGTGGCGGTGGTGGTGCGGTCCAGGCTGGGCTCGCTGGATCAATCGTTGGAAGAAGCGGCCATGGACCTGGGAGGCCGACCGATGCGGGTATTTTTTGATATCACTATGCCCATGATAGCCCCAGCCATGATTTCCGGCTGGTTGCTGGCCTTTACCCTGTCACTCGATGATGTGGTCATTGCCAGCTTTGTTTCCGGGCCGGGGTCTACCACTTTGCCCATGATGATTTTTTCCAAGGTAAGGCTGGGTGTAACACCGGATATCAATGCACTGGCAACCGTCATGATAGTGCTGGTTTCGCTGGGTGTTATCGCCGCCGCTTTGATCACTCACCGGCAAGATAGAAAGAACGATCATGCGTAGGCGGCTGAAAGACTACAAAACCGTTTGTGGCATTGTCGATCCAGCACAGATGTTCCGACCTCGATGGTGTTTGAAACTTACCTGATGCGCATCAGGTCTGAATCATTCGGGTTGCGCGATAGTGTGTCGCGCCCCAAGGCAAAGAAAGTAATTCTCTAAAAGGTATTGAATATGAATCAGCAAAATCTTAACCAACTGATAGACAAACAGAAAACCGGCTATGCACTGGATAATGAATTCTACAAGAATCCGGAAATCTATGAGCGGGACATAGATCGCATTTTCATGAAGGTATGGCTTTATGCCGGGCATCAGAGCGAGATACCCAATCCGGGTGATTTTTTCCTGTACGAGCTGGCCGGTGAATCGGTGATTATTTCCCATGGCGTCGACGGTGAAATCCGCGCCATGATGAATGTCTGCCGCCATCGCGGTTCGCAGGTGTGCTGGGACAAGAAAGGCAACTCCAGGCGCTTTACCTGCCCCTACCATGGCTGGACCTACAGCACCGAAGGAGAATTGGTTGCCGCGGCTTACATGCAGGATGATTTCGACAAATCTAGCCACGGCCTGAAGCAGATTCATATCAAAGTCTATTCCGGTATGATTTATATCAATTTTTCTGACAACCCCAGCTCCTTTGCTGTGATCGAAAAGGACCTGACTCCTTTCCTGCAGCCTTACCGGCTGGATAAGGCCAAAGTGGCACACCGTCAGTCTTATCCGATGAAATCGAATTGGAAACTGGCGGTAGAAAATTACAAGGAGTGTTACCACTGCGCGCCGGCTCATCTTGAATACGCCCGCGCACACAGCCTGGCCTTGCCACAGGAAAAATGGCAGGCAGAACTGGATGCAATGATCGCCAAAATGCCGTCCTGTGGACTAAACAATGGTGAGATGAACAATTCCTACACCCATGATGAGGAATTTGGAGCAGATCGTTCGTATGAGCACTATCCTTTGTTGCGCGGTCATGTCACTGGTAGCAAGGACGGCAAGCCGCTGGCACCGTTGCTGGGTGACATCAGCGATTTCGATGGTGGCGCACACGACTTCAAGATAGGGCCGATGCTGTTTGGACTGGCTTACTGTGACCACGTTATGCTTTACAGTTTCAAGCCCATCTCCAGGGACTATGCCGACTGCGATATCACCTGGCTGGTGCGCGGGGATGCGGTTGAAGGCAAGGACTACAACAAGGAAGAATTGATCTGGTTATGGGATGTCACCACCGCAGCGGATAAATCCATCATCGAACACAACCAGGCGGGTGTTAGCTCACGCATGTTCCAGCCCGGTCCATTCTCGACCTTTGAAGGCTCTACGCAGCGCTGGGTGGAGTGGTATCTGCAGGCGATCCGCTGAATCAGTCGCCAAAAGGCAAGCTGGCCAGCGACTGACCCGTGAAGAAATTCCAGCAAGCGCTGCAGGCTGAGCGCATTGCTATCACCGCCGACCTGACGCTGACCAGCAGCTCAGGTCCGGAGGACATTGCCCGGCAGGTCCAGTTGCTCGGCCCCTGGGTGGATGGCATGCAGGTGACTGACAATCCCTTTGCCTGGTCGCAAATGTCGGCCTTGTCCGCTGCCGTGCTGTTGCAGCAGCGCGGCGTGGACCCCATACCTATATTCAATTGCCGCGATCGCAATCGTATTGCGCTGATTTCCGACCTGCTGGGTTTGCGGGCATTGGGTGTGAGCAACGTGTTGCTGACGCGCGGTCACAAGATCCCCGATGGTCATCCCGTCAAAGCCACCCCTGTGTTTGATACCAGCGGGCGTGAGTTGGTGGCTTTGGCGGCGCAAATTGGCGAGGGTGAGCCGCGGCCTCCAGGTCAGGATTTCTTTATTGGCGTAGGTGCGCGTGCGTTTCGGCCACCGCGCAATTGGAATGCCGAATCGCTTAATGAGCGGTCCGGCAGCGGCGCACAGTTTTTGCAAACCCAGCTTTGTTTCAATACCGACATTCTGCGCGAGTACATGCAACGCCTGGTGGATACGCGTATCACCTGGAAGTATTCCGTCATTATTTCACTGGCGGTAATTCCTTCGGCCGTGACTGCCCGCTGGCTGAAGCAGAATATGACCGACTCGCGCATTCCCGATACCCTGGTCAAGCGCCTCGATGGGGCGTCTGCTCCGGAGCAGGAAGGTGTGGCAATCTGTGCCGAATTGATGCAGCAGATTGCTGAAGTACCTGGAGTTTCAGGTATCAACCTGATGACCATGGGCAATGCCGATCACGTGCAGGCAGCTATTCAGCAATCGGGTTTGAGGTCAGACCTGCTTCATCCAGAAAAAGTTGAAAATTGACCAGCTTGAAAATTAACAGGTGATTTTCGCTTTCGATTGCTATATCATTTACGCAGTAATCAGATACTGTCCGCGCAGTAGAACGGGGTCCCCAAAGGGCCCCGTTTTTTTTACCCGTTAATCAGGTCAAGTATCCGTAACGGCACTGCCAGCGAGCATACTCAGCGTACTTTGGTCTGGTGGGAGGTACTCCAAATCGAGGCAACGAGTGCGACTGCAGTCAGTGGCAGCACAAAAATGAGCATGACCATAGAAAATACCGGCAATGCATCGTGGTTTTGTGCCGCCAGCACCAGGTAGCTGGTATACGCAATGTAATAACCCAACAGGACGATTCCTTCCCAACGGGCAATTTCCCGGCCAGAAATGAAAATGGGCAGGCAGGCCAACGCAACCGCCAGCATGACCCAGAAATCAAAGGCCAGAATAGATGGTGGGATAGGCAGTCCACCCGCTGCGACCAGCCCCGAAATTCCCAGGCAGGCGAGGATGTTGAAAATGTTGCTGCCAACGACATTGCCAACAGCAATATCCCGCTCGCCTTTGAGCGCCGCCACCACCGAAGTAGCGACTTCAGGCATCGAAGTGCCGGCGGCAACAATGGTCAATGCAATAACCACATCACTGATCCCTATGGCCCTGGCAAAGCTGGAAGCAGAATCCACCAGCCACCCTGAACCAACAACCAGCAAAACCAGGCCGATGGCTATGAAGCAGACTTGTAATGCCCAGTGATTCGTCGGCAGCGAACCAGAGAGGGCATTTGAATCGGCGACAGATTTCACCGCAGCCGAATTCTGACGGCGGGACTGGATCAGCAGGAAAGTGGTATATGCGATCAGCAGGATGATCAGGGTTGCGCTGTCGAACTTGCCCAGCAAGCCATCCAATGAAAGCAGAATCAGCAGCAAGCTGAAGCCTATCATCAGTGGTACTTCCTGGCGTATCAGCTGAACTCCCACCACCAAAGGGGCAATGATCGCCGAAATCCCAAGTATGAACAGCACGTTGAAAATATTGCTGCCAACAACGTTACCCACGGCGATGTCGGAGTTGCCGGACATGGCAGCGCTGACCGAGACCGCAATCTCCGGCGAACTGGTGCCAAAAGCAACGATGGTCAAGCCCACTACCAGAGACGACACGCCCATGGACGTGGCCAGGTTAGACGCACCTTTTACCAGGATTTGCGCGCCCACAATCAGGCCGATCAATCCGCCAATGAACCAGAACAATTGAATTAACATAGGGCTGAAATTCTACTACGTTGTCACCCAAAGTTCACTCATGTTGGTGGCAGGGTGTGCGGATCGTTCGGCTCGTTCCCGGCAATAAGTGTGTCCGCACGCGGCCCTCATGGAGTAGAATGCGGCCCCACCCACTGCTACACCCAGGTTCCCATGTCTTTGTTACGCCTTGATAAAGCCGGTTTGCACTATGGCACGCTCACACTGCTTGAGAATGTGGATTTCTCCATTGAACGGAGCGAGAAGATTGGTTTGCTCGGCCGCAATGGCGCCGGTAAAACCAGTTTCCTCAAGGTATTGGCGGGTGAAAATGCCCTGGATGCTGGTGAGCGTTGGGTACGACCCGGTACAAGGATAGCCTGGCTGCAGCAGGAGTTACCCCATGCTGATCAGCAAACCGTCTATGACGTTGTGGCTGATGGGCTGGCTGAAACGGGGCATTTGCTGGCGCAGTACCATCATTTGTTGCAGGACGAAATGCCCGACCTGGATAAGCTGGCCAAAGTTCAGGAACAACTGGAAGCCCGCGATGGCTGGACCTTGCAACTGCGGGTGGAAACCACCATCACCCAGTTGCAACTGCCGGGCGATGCTTTGATGTCGGAATTATCGGGTGGCTGGCGGCGGCGCGTAGCGCTGGCGCAGGCTCTGGTGAGTCAGCCGGATATCCTGCTGTTGGACGAGCCGACCAACCACCTGGATATTCCCGCCATTCGCTGGCTGGAAGAACAGTTACGCGATTATCCTGGGGCCATCATCCTTATTACCCATGATCGGCGCTTTCTGCAAAATGTGGCACAGGGCATTGCTGAGTTGGACCGGGGTCGCCTGATCCAATGGCAGGGCGATTACCAGGGTTTTCTGCGCCATGCAGAGCAGCAATTGCTGGCCGAAGAGCGCGCCAATGAGCTGTTCGATAAAAGGCTGGCGCAGGAAGAGGTATGGATACGCCAGGGCATCAAGGCGCGTCGTACCCGCAACGAGGGCAGGGTGCGGGCCCTGGAAGCCATGCGCGCGGAGCGCAGCGATCGCCGCGAGCGCAGTGGTTCGGCCAACTTCGCAGTGGAGAGTTCTGCCCGTTCCGGCAAGTTGGTCGTCGAACTGGAAAATGTCACGCATCGCTTTGATGGCAAAGAAGTGATCAGCAATTTCTCCACTCTGATACGCCGGGGTGATCGCATTGGTATTGTTGGTGCCAATGGCGCGGGTAAATCCACGCTGGTAAAAATCATATTGGGCGAGTTGCAGCCAACAGAAGGCACAGTGACGATGGGCACCAAGCTGGAAGTGGCCTATTCCGACCAGTTGCGTGGTTATCTGGATGGTGAGAAAAACCTCATCGACAATGTCTGCGGCGGTCAGGAATTCATCGAGATCAATGGCCGCAAGCGCCACGCCATCTCCTATTTGGGCGATTTCCTGTTTGCACCTGATCGTGTGCGTATGCCGGTCAAGGCTCTGTCGGGCGGTGAGCAGAACCGTGCCGTGTTGGCTCGCCTGTTCAGCAAACCGGCCAACCTGTTGGTGCTGGATGAGCCCACCAATGACCTGGATATCGAAACCCTGGAGCTGCTGGAAGAAATTTT
The DNA here is from genome assembly GCA_034440115.1 of Lysobacterales bacterium. Lineage (GTDB taxonomy): Bacteria > Pseudomonadota > Gammaproteobacteria > Xanthomonadales > SZUA-36 > JAWXBM01. Next base: position 11,605 of record JAWXBM010000004.1, read on the forward strand.
GCTGACTTTCGAGGGTACGGTGTTGCTGGTCAGCCATGACCGTGATTTCATGGATAATGTGGTCACCAGCCTGATGGTATTAGACGGGCAGGGTGGTATCGAAGAATACGTCGGCGGCTACAGCGACTGGGAACGGCGCGGTGGCAAGCTGACGGAGTCCCAATCTTTGGCCGGCAAACCATCCAGCAAGGAAACGCCCAAAGTCGAGCCGATCAGGCCGGAGCCAGCCCAGCTCAAGGCCCGTAAGCTATCGTACAAAGACCAGCGCGAACTGGACAGTTTGCCAGCCCAGATAGAGGCTTTGGAAAAGCAACAGTCACGGCTGGCTGCCGTCATGTCTGATGCTGATTTCTTCAAAGCGGATTTTGCCGAAGTTCAGCGTGTTACCGATGAATTGGCAGAAGTTGAGCGCAAATTGGAAGTAGTTTTCACTCGCTGGTCTGAGCTGGAAGGCGCTTAATTCCTCAAGACCTCACAAACGCAGTCACCAGCGGCTCATCACCCACTTGCCGACTCCAGTGGCCGTGAATCGCCGGATCGAAAGTTGCACCTGCGGGCAAGGTATCGGCTGAATAGAAGTGCTCGCCCGCTTGAAACAATCTGCTGCTGCCATCTGCCAGACCGATCTCCATCACACCGCTGAGGATAAACACCCATTGGGGTTGGGTAGTGACATGCACCTGGCTGCGAAAACCCGCTGGGCTTTGCCGCAGTTGCAGGCCGCTGGCAGACAACAATTCTGACAGTCGCGTTGGCGCCGTGCCTTCGCTCAGTGGAATTTGCTCCTCACGGAATTCCGCCCTTCCGTTGGCGGCGGTGTAAAGCACTATTTGCTGGAAGGTCGGCATGGTCATGGCTCCTGTTCAGGCTATGACAAGCTACTGTTTTTTGAACGGTGCGAGCAAATGTGCCCAATAGCTTTCTGCAAATTGCGGCCCTTTCACACCGTATTCCCTGGGCCGTAACCCTTTCGGGCTGTAGTAGGTGCCAAACAGGATATCCAGCTTCAGACGGTTTACGATGGCCTAAAAATGCCGCTAATCCTTTGTTTTTACTGTAATGAAAGCTTGTGTTGAAGGGCCGAATTCACTACCATGACCGGCCTTCATTGAAGGTCTCGATAATTCAATTAGTTGCTTGTCGGGATTTTACGGTATATCCCCCGGTTTTTGTAAGGCTGCTGCTCAGCCGGGGTGTACTCGTCTCTGAAGTTTGCGTTGCCAGCAGGCCCGTTGAATAAAGGTTGTACGAAGTGATCACTACCGCAAACATCACCATGCAGTTTGGCGCCAAGCCGCTGTTTGAAAATATCTCCGCCAAGTTCGGCAATGGCAATCGCTTCGGCCTGATCGGCGCCAACGGCTGTGGCAAATCCACTTTGATGAAGATACTCGGCGGCGATCTGGAGCCTTCGGCAGGTCATGTCAAAGTGGATGATGATGAACGCCTCGGTAAGCTGCGGCAGGATCAGTTTGCTTTTGAGCAGTACACGGTTATCGACACCGTCATCATGGGCTATGCCGAGTTGTGGGCCGTCAAGCAGGAACGTGACCGTATCTATGCCTTACCGGATATGAGTGAAGCAGACGGCATGAAAGTGGCCGAGCTGGAGGTCGAGTTTGCTGAGCTGGATGGTTACAGTGCCGCAGCGCGCGCGGGTGAGTTGCTGCTGGGTCTGGAAATTCCTGAATCACAACATTTTGGCCCCATGAGTGAAGTGGCCCCAGGCTGGAAGTTGCGTGTGTTGCTGGCCCAGGCGCTGTTCGCTTATCCGGACATCCTGCTGCTGGATGAGCCCACCAACAACCTTGATATCAATACCATACGCTGGCTGGAAAATATGCTGAATCAGCGCAACAGCACCATGATCATTATTTCGCATGACCGGCATTTTCTGAACAGCGTGTGTACGCATATGGCCGATCTGGATTTTGGTGAGCTGCGCATCTATCCCGGTAATTACGATGATTACATGACGGCTTCCACCGCGGTGCGCGAGCGTCAGTACTCCGAGAATGCCAAGAAGAAAACCCAGATTGCCGAGTTGCAGCAGTTTGTCAGCCGCTTCAGTGCCAACGCCTCCAAAGCGAAGCAGGCGACCTCACGTGCGCGTCAGATTGACAAGATCGTACTTGAGGACATCAAGCCATCCAGCCGGGTGAGCCCTTATATCCGCTTCAATCAGGAAAAGAAGCTGTATCGGCGGGCTCTGGAAGTTGAAGGCTTGAGCAAGAGTTATGACGAAAAGGTCATATTCGAAAAGCTGAATATGCAGGTTGAAGTAGGTGAGCGGGTGGCCATCATCGGCGCCAGCGGTGTTGGCAAGACCACTCTGTTACGTACCCTGATGGGTGAAACCGAAAAAGACAGTGGCAAGCTGCGTTGGTCCGAGAACGCCAGCATGGGCTATTGCGCGCAGGACCATAACGATGACTTCCGCGAAGACCTGAGCCTGTATGACTGGATAGCACAATGGGCTAAAAAACAGGATGATGAGCAGGTTATACGTGGCACTCTGGGTCGCCTGTTGTTCTCCAATGATGAAATCAACAAGTCGGTCAAGGTGATTTCCGGTGGCGAGCAGGGCCGCATGCTGTTTGGCAAGCTGATGCTGCAAAACCCCAACATCATGCTGCTGGATGAGCCCACCAATCATCTGGATATGGAGTCCATCGAGTCACTGAACCTGGCGCTGGAAAATTATCCCGGCACCTTGTTTTTCGTCAGCCACGATCGTGAGTTCATTTCATTACTGGCCACCCGCATCATTGAGATCAAAGCTGATGGTGTTGTCGACTTCAAAGGCAGCTACGACGAATACCTGCAAAGCCAGGGTATTGTGGAAAACATACAACTGCGTGCGGCGAGTTGATTTGATCGCACACTGGCTCAGCCCGGTAGCGCTCGAACCTGGGGTCAGAGTACTATTTCTCTTGTTTGCTTCTACAGTCAAATGCCGTAGTGGAAATAGTACTCTGACCCCAGGTGCTCCACTCTGCTCTGAGACCCCATGCTGAGACCTGCGATATGCGCTTTCCCGTTCCACCTTTCGCACCCGAAGATTCACAGCCTTGTTTCTGCCGCAGTGGAAAATCATTCGCTGTATGTTGTGGCTCACGCCTGGAGCAACGAAAGTTACCTGCTGGTGTGCAGATTTATCACGGTTTTCTCGATCCGGAAACCTGCCAGAAATGGGTCAAGAGGCTGGAAAAACAACCGCGGGTAAAAGCACAAACTACCGACGTGGCCGGCACCCGCGCGGGGAAAGTGAAGTTTGTTGATAACCCGGCAAGGGTTTGTGACAACGTTAAGCCAGGTACCATGCGCAGCAGGGTTTTCGATGCCATTGAGCGTGGTTACGAATGGGCGGTAAAAGACACTGGCCATAGCCTGGCCTGGTTTGAATTTCCCAATATTCTGCGTTACGAGCCGGGTGGTTTCTACCGCAAACATGCGGATAGCTGTTTGTACGAGAAATCTGATCAGACCTGGTACAAGGTTCAGGACAGAGACCTCAGCCTGTTGATTTACCTCAATGATGATTTCGCAGGTGGTGGCCTGACTTTCGCCAACTTCAATTTCCACTTTCGTCCAACAGCCGGAGACTTGCTGGTTTTTCCATCCGATAACCGTTACGAGCACCAGGCAGAGAAAGTCGAGTCAGGCATACGTTATTGCATCGCCAGTTGGGCCGCACTAAAAGGTACGCGCAGGGTGTTTGACCAGCCTCCCGCAGCAGCCGTGCCTTTTACCCGGGCGTCTGCTTGAGCTTTTAATCCGCTTTGCGCCGGTAGTTAAGTACCCGTCCACGCGGCAGCGCGTCGTCTGCTTCTCCACTGGCCGTTCGGGTCTGGCTATGGGAATAGCCCAGCTTGATCATGCGCTTGCTGAAATTGGCATGGTGGCCACGACCAGGGTCGATCAGAATTACTTCACATTCGCGCTTGGCATGCTGGTCGATAAAGGCAGCCAGGGGAATCACGTGACTGCGCTCGTATAACAGATCGCTGCCTATGATCAGGTCAAATTCACCCAACTCGGTGACGGCATCAGACCAGCCGCTGCGCATGAATGGGATGGCGCGATCCTGGTTGATGCGGGTGTTTTCTGACATGAAACCGGCTGCTTCAGGGTGGATGTCGGTGGCCGTGATATCCGCCAGACGATGATTGAGTACCAGGCTGGCCAAGCCTATTCCGCAGCCGACTTCCAATATCCTTTTCCCGGCTACATCCTGGGTCACCATCAGCTCCGCCAGGGCCGTGCCGGAGGCCCAGATCAGCCCAAACAAGGGCCAGGTTTCCGAAGAAATGCCTAACCGCGAAGCTGCGCCGTCGTGGTCAGAATATTCTTGCTGGTTACGCAAAGTGCGAACGTGCAGCTCCAGCTCGCCGAGGTCCAGAGTCTGATAACGAAACCGTAACGGTAAATCGGCGGCAGACATGGAAACAGTCCCGAATAATGGGCGGCATCGTGACTGCATTCATGCAGATGCCGCGCGGGGCCACATGATGACCATACGACCATCATACAGCCTTCAGTCTAAAGACTACCGTCAATCGGGCCTACTGACTTATTGGCTTACAGTTCCTACGTGCACCATCCACGCCCGGTCTTCATTTCTGGCTTGAACACCCCCGCTGGTGCGCGCTGCCTTGACTTCCATCAACACCAACAGGTTACAGCCCCATTGAGCTGCTTCAGATTTTGCTCCGGCAATGCCTTTGATGTTCCGGCTGTTCCAATAGGCATAGTCACGCGGTACCTGCACGGGCTTTTCAGTTACCAGGCGATAGTTGCCCAGCTTGGCTTGCAAGGCAGCGGTGATCTTGTCTTCCTGCAGGTCAAAAGCAGTCATATCAACCAGCTCTACCTGGTTGAAATTGATGGACTCACCGCAATAGGGATTGGTGTTTTTTGGGTCAAACATTGAACAGGCGCCTAATACAGCAACCGTGCAAACCAGCAGAGTGGAAAGGTGCAGTCTATTCATGTGTCGCTCTCTAAAAAGACTTGGTTATCATAGCTGAAACCCTTAACTGAAACCCATAACTGCAAACTTATGCCGAACTGCACGGCTGCCTTACAGGCAAAATCGATTGCCAGACGAGTCTTTTCACCAGCGGTGGTAAAAGAAGCGGAAGTTACCGAGCGGTGATATATACATTTCTCCGAAGCCCGTGTATTCCGGCTTGATCTGAACCAACCAGCCACCCGGCAAAAACCATTCGGCAGAATGATGCTCCAGCCGAATGCGGCCAATGTCCGCTGGACCCACGCGGGTCCAGCGAATCTTGCCACTACGGGATTTGAGCACAAAAACCGTGCCGGGAGCGGGTCCCAGATTCTCGCGTGATTCGAGTACAAATAGGGGAACGCCGAGCAATTCGAGGTCCACTTTTGAAATGAACGGCAGACCTTCGGCATCAAATTCAAATGCTTCGGTGTAGAACGGGCCATCACCGGCAGAATCGCCCGGTAAGATGAAATAGGCAGCTATCCAGCCGATAAGCAGCAAGCTGATTATCAGAATATTAAAGCCGTTACCGCCACGTTTGCGCCGCATAACAATCCTTGTTCATGCATTACCCGAACCCAGAGCATAGGACGAGTCGCGCAAAAACTCAATGGCGACAGTCAGTTAGTTACTTTTTGAAACACCATGGCCGGCTTGGCTAAGCTACTGCCGCGTGATCCAGTGCGTCGCGCAGTGGCCGTAGCTGTTGTGCAAAATTCTGCCAGTAGTCTATGGCATCGGTGAACAAGGCCTGGCGCACTTGCTCAGAGCTGGCTGTGCGCACCGCTCGCTGGTTTTCATGCGGTCTGAAACAGGCTGGTTGTTCTGGTAGATAAAGCTGTTGCAGCAATTTTTGAATACTCTGTTCGGGCCACTGCACCAGTTCTTCATACTGCACGTGAATGACTTGCCCGGGCATCAGCCTGTCCCAGAAACGCATCAGATCTTCATAGGCAAGCCAATACTGAGCGATCTGCTTCAGGTCAAATGCCCAATCCTGGCCAAAACGGAACAGTTGCCGGTACACACTGAAACCCAGCGCCATAGGTTGGCGGCGAACATTTATGATGCGGGCTCCCGGCAGGATCTTCCTGATCAGCCCTATATGCTGGAAATTGAACGGCATCTTGTCAACAAAAAATGGCGCGTCGGCCCGCTGGATACTGGCGCGTTGCAGATATTGATTACCCATGCCGCGCAACTCTTCCGCGGGCAGTTGTGTTCCAGGTGCGGGGTAGGGAATCTGGCCTGCTTTGAGTTGACGCTGTTGCAGCTCCCGAATCAGCGTGCTGATGATAGACAGTTCCATGGTGCCATCCACGGCACTGTGTGCGGTGATGATCTGGTCTACCAGCGTGGTTCCAGAACGTGGTAAGCCCACCACGAAAATAGCCGGACAATCAGCCGGATAATTTGTCTGAGCACTTTGAGTGATTGGGTGGTTCTGCGGCTGCTCAAACAGAGCGCGAATGGCTCCCAGTTCACGCAAATGAGCTGGCAGGTCGAACGGCGCCAAAGCTGCGCGCACCCGGTTACCGTGTGCGTAAGCTGCAAAGGCGGCGCCAAAAGCCTGCTGGCTCTCCAGCGCCCGGCCCAGGGCGAAGGCGAAATGCACCTCATTCATGCTGCCGGGTCTGGCTTGCTTCAGACCTCCTTCGATTTGTTCGATTTGCTGCGTCTGAAAGTTATATACCTTGAAGTCCGCCAACTGGAACCATGGCCAACCGCTATGGGGATCGTGGCTGATGGCCTGTTGCAACGATTGGATGGCTGCAGCCTGATCGCCCACGGTGCGCTGAATCATCGCCAGAGCGGTAAAGCTGGCGGCTAATTCGGTTGGTGGCTGAGCCAGTTCTTGCTGCTGCCGAATAACCCGCTGAAGCAGCTCTATGGCTGGCTGATATTGCCCGCTGCGATCCAATAAGGCCGCCTTGAGCAGCAGGAACTCCTGCTTTTCAGGCTCTTCTTCCAGTAAGAAATTTAGCTGTTCCAGCGCCTCGGCATAGCGTTGGCGGCGCATCAGCAGCCGGCTTAGTTCCGGACGCAAGGCCATGATCCCTGAATGCAGTGCCAGGCATTGCTGCAGAAGCGCTATGGCCTCATCAATGGCGCCTGCCTGGATGGCGATATGAGCGCGTACTTGCAAAGGACGAAAATCTTCGGGTTCCGCAGCGCTGTACTCAGTGAGTGTGCGCGCAGCCTGCCGCGATTGGCCGCCTCGCCACAGCTCCAATCCCCGCGCCAATCCCGGATGAGGTTGCGGTGAAAGGGTCTGTTTCAATAACCGGTTTGCGGCGGAAGCCTTACCCTGCTGCAGATGCTCAGCAGCCTGATTCAGCCATGCCGAGACCTGATCTGAAGAATCGCTCTTCAATCGGTTGAATGCAGGTTGGTCGCAGCAAGCCGGATGCGCATTGACTTCACCCGTGATGCTTCTTCACTGCTGTCAGTCCAGGCCACGATCAGACTATTGCCGTCGGACTGCAGTTGCGGGAATCCAGCGGGCCGGTTGAGTTCGGTGGTGGCGATGGTATGCACCGCCAAGATTGAGCCATTGGGGTGCATGAGCTGAACGCGGATGGCGCCTTGACCATTTTCGCCCTCATCCAGCCAACTGATGGCAGCATTGCCATTTTCCAGCAAAACAAGATCAACGCGGCCGCTGGGAGCGACGTCATCAATATCGATGGCGGTAGTGAAAGTCTGACCACCATCCGATGAGCGCGCAAACCTTACGCGTGGAATATCCTCCGCCATGGTAAACCAGGCCACAGCCACAGCATCGCCCTGGGCTGCTACCGCGGGCCCATTAACCGGACAACCGCTGATTTTCCAGCCATCCTTGTTTACCGGATGACCAGCCTGCCACTTGCCGTTGATGAAGCGGCTGATATAGATATCGCGAATCTCTTCTTCAGTGCGGTTGCGATATACAACTACCGGGCCTTCTTTGGCCAGCGCCACGCTGGTCTGGCAGCAGTCGCAGACCAGATCATCCAGTTCTGCTTCCTCGCTGATGGTGCCATCAGCACTAACCAGGGCATGACGCAGAGTCATACCGCCACTACCATGCTCCTCGCTGTGTTCGTGATCACCGCCGGCTTCCGACGTGTTGCGGCCATCCAGCCAGATCAAGCCCACACCATCAGAGCTTGGAAACAGGCTGACAAAGCCATGTTCCGTGGCGGTGTTATCGCGGTGCGGTGTAATGGCATCACCCCAGGTTTCACCGCCGTCAGATGACAGGCTCAGCGCCACATCGTAGGCGTAGCTTCCGCCCGGACGTTTGCGCAGCCAGTGCGCTGCCCAAAGAGTTTCTGAAACTGGCAGTACCGATGGAAAATCCGCCCAATTGACAAACCAGCTATCGCCTTCAGACACCGTGTGAGGTTCGCCCCATCCGTCAACGCCGAGCTGCGAATAAAGCAAACGAGTACTCTCGCCCTTGGGTTCCAGCCAGCTCAGCACAATAGTACCGCCCGGTCCTTTGCTTAGATTTGGCTCGGCACTACCTGAGCCGGAGACAACTGGAAGATCGGTGAAATCAGCACCGGGCCGGGCTGCGGCTGATCCCGTTATCAACAGACTGGCAAAAGCAATCTGCAAGGGGAGCCAGCGAAATAGCCGACAGATCGATCGATTGTTACTTCTGTTCTTCATGGTGGTTCAACGTTCTGCGTCGGGATAAAAGGCCAGCAGGGCAGCCTGGCCTGGGAGGTCATGAATTCATCATCATCGTCACCAGGCCATTGAGCTGCAACTGGTCGCGTAGCTTCACTTCGAAATGTCCCAAACCCGCTTGTTCCGCCAGGGAGTGCCAATGGTTTTCTGAAATCGGATAATCGCGCGCCCGCACGTGGTCGAACAGCAACTTTTTCTCTTCCGGCTGCAATGCTGCGTAATGTCGATCAGCATAGGCTATCCAGCGCTCAACGTAGTCGCTGCGCGGTTCCTGCTCGGTGCAAAATACGTCGATCAGCGCAAACATTCCATCTGAGGCCAGGTGTTGTGTAATCGCCCGCAGCGTACGCAGTTTGTCAGTTGGATCAGATAAGTGATGCAGCGAAAAACTGGCTACAACCAGGTCAAAATTTTCCTGCAATGTTTCCAGCGTGGACAGGATATCCCCATGGATAAGCTCGCCAGGTATACCCAGTTCGTTCAGCCTTTGATTGGCGATGGTCAGCGCGCCATTTGATTCATCGATGCCCACGTAACGAGAAAGTGGCACCGCCTGTAACAAGGGCAGTATGGGCGTTAAGTCACCACAGCCCAGGTCAAGAATTCGAATGGGTCGCTGATACTGGCTGGAAATTTGCCGTTGTAGTCTGCCAAAGAATGCCCGGTGATCCATGTAGTCGTGGATCAATAGCTTTTCGTAAACCCGCCACTCTTCAAATATTATTTCACCCACTGTTTGTAAGCCTCTCTGGCAGAATTCAGCAGTAATAACTTTACCACCATCATCAGCGCTTAGATGCATTCGTTGTGATCGTAAAGATCAACGTGAGACAAGGGTCGGGCCTGGATAACCGCGACCACTGACGCTGCCCGGCATGTGCCGGGCAATTTCTGGAAACAAAGTTGGGCTGGGCTTAAGTGAAGCGCCTGATGGCCAAAGCTCCAACTCCCAGCATCAGCAGTAAGAGCAGCAGTTTTGCCTGTTGGCTTAACAGCGGAATGCCTTCGAAGAACACCGTATTGGTCACGGTACAGTTGTCACCTTGGCCGGCCTTGATCAGCAAGCTCTGGCAATCATCGCTGACTTCCACAAAGTCACTGTTAAGGTCTTCAATCACCCAACAGGTGTTGGAAGGATAGAGCGGAATTACGCTGGCGTTGAAGACTTCCGGACCATCACCACTGAATTTCCGGCACCAATACAGGCTGTCGCCGTTTTCACCTAATGGTGTATCCAGTAACTTCTGCTTGCCGCAATACTCGTCACCATCCTCAATCACGGCTGCATCGCAGTGCAACGTGAGCGTGTAGCCCATATCCAGATCAGAAGGGCTGGCGCTGCCTTCGAATATCCATTCCTTGGCGATTATCACGGGCTGTGGATCGGCGTCGTTGGTGACATCGCAGTAGAGTTCGGCTCCACCGGTGATGCCGGTGAATTGGCAACCAAATGGCTCCAATTGCACGCCGACATTATCGTCGTCCTGCTGCAGGGTAACGCCGCCGTCATAGCTCGGAGTGTAACCGGGCAACAAGTCGGTATCCTCACTGGCCAGGCAATCCAGAGTGCCATCGGTAAAGCTGGTGATAACAAACTCGACGTAGTTGGCTGGGCCTTCCGTGATCACCTTATCCTGATCGAGAATCAGGCCTGTATTGCAGTCCATCAGTACAGTGACCGGCGTGGGATTATCGCCATCGGTGAAGTTTTTGGTCATTCTTACCGTGGCGCGAGTCACGGCATTGGTAATGGTGCAGGAGTAATCACCACCATCGTCGGTATCGGCAACCGGATCAACATCGCATTCCTCAGTGCGATCCACTTCGTAATAACCCGCTGGTACTGTTTCAATCACAGAGCACTCAGCGCTGTTGATATCAAATCGGCGCCATTGCAGTGCGGCAGTCGTGGTGTCCGTATCCGGATTGCCGAAAGCGAGACCGATGTCATCGGTGCATTCAAGATGTACCTCAACCGGGCCAGCACCGCCGGATTCATATTCTTTGAAAACTTCCCAATTCGCCGTTGGCCAGCGTATGGCAGTGGTTTCAGTGTCTGCGTCATCACCGGTGTTGATGAATACTTCACCACCGGCAGATCCGGTCGCCATAGCTGTGTTACTGATGATGTCTGTTTCTTCGGCTTGCAGGGGTACAGTCAGCCACACGAACAATTGCTGTGAGCCGCCAGGCCCTAAGTTCACCGTCCACTCGTTGCTGCCCTGGTTCCAGCTACCGTTTGAAGTTTCAACCAGTGCAATGCTGACGTTAGGTGGCAGGGTAACAATGTCTGAAACAATCAGGCCGGTCAGGTCAGATGGGCCTTTGTTCAGCGCGGTAACGGTATAGCGCAGATTGGCCAAACCGGAGCCCGCGACGACTGGATCAATGCTGTCTACCTTGCTGATAACCACATCCACCTGGCGGATGACGTTGGTGCTGTCGGTGTCGGTGTTATTTCCGGCGTTGCTGTCGAAATTGTCGGAGCTTACCGTGGCTGAATTCATCAGGACGGCGCCAGAAGCAGTAAAAGCGGGCACTTTGGCGACGATATCAAACACAATTTGCTGGTTAGGTGTCATCACGCCAAGGTTGCAGGTGATGGTACCGGGAGGACTTTGCACGCAGGGAATGGTGCTGGAAACAAAATTCAATTCCGCAGGCAGAGTATCCACAACCGTTACATTGGCGGCATTGACATTGCCTGTGTTGGTGACAGTGATGGTGTAGGTCAGTTCGGTACCGGCCGCCACTTCCGTCACACCATCGGTTTTGCTGATGGAGAGGTCGGTTGGCAGGCCAAAAGAGTCATACCACAACTGATCGCCCTGCACGGTGCCGCCGCCACTAAAGGTATTGCCGATCCAGGTCAGATGCGCCACACCATTATCAATATCGATGCCGAAGTACTCGCCGATACGGCAGGTTTCGGTCGGATCGGTTTTGGCACACGGTGTGATTTGTGGGGTAGGAATGCGCCTTTGGTTACTGGGGAAATCGGGATCAAAGGGGTTGTTGGCATCGTTGACCTGAAAAGCTGTGGCCCAGGTCAAACCACCATCGGTGCTGTAAGTGGCAAAAACATCCAGCAGGTTATTACCCAGGCTGTTGGTGGCACCGGAGCGGGTATCAAACCAGGCTACGGCGATATTGCCCAATTGGTCAATCGCAGCCATTGGAAATACCTGGTGAGCAGTTCCACCTCCATCCGGGATAGTTGATGTCGCCCAAGTGGCTCCATTATCGGTGGAGCGGGCGAATACGACGTCGGCATCGTCGCCACTGCCGTGTGTATTATCCGGGTCATCATTCGTTACCACGTAAACATTTCCTGGTTGTGCCGGGTCAGGAAGTATCCACGGTTGTCCGGAGCCCAGCATCCAGAATTGCAGCCCAGGAATCGACACACCCGATCCGGTGCCGTCCTTCACGTTATCGGAAACGTCGCTTTGGCCCGCAGCAAAGGGTGTGCTGACATTGGGGAAGGTCACGCCGCCATCGGTGGAGCGTAATACTTGAGTGTAGCCGGTTGCGCCGGCCCAAAGGCCAGCATGAAAAGTCGCATAAACATCACCGTTCGGAGCCACGGCAATATCGGAAGGCCAGGGCTGGTTATCCCCACCCGTGGAAATTGCCAGCGGCAGTGACCAGGTGGCTCCCTGATCAGTTGAGAATGTGGTGAACACAGTCCAGGACCCAACCAGTTTAGTCCACACCATATAAATATTGTCGGTGAAAGGGCTGCCGGGGTATTCATCGGCAACAATGTATTCTTTGTCTTCACTGGCTGGGTTAGGGTCTCCAGAGGCGGCAATGATATTGATTGGAGCCTGCACCGTGACCGCGGTCAGCGGATTGACTTCCATGATCTGGAGCGGACGGGTTCCGCCGCCACCCGGTGGTGTAAACAGAGTGGCCCAGAACATCCGCCCCTGACTGTCGAAGGTCATGCCGGTGTCACCGCTATTGTTGCCCAGGGTATTGGGATAGTTGATGGGCGCCGAAAAGGTCAGGCCGCCGTCGGTTGAAAGGCTGAGTCCGCCATGTGAAGTGACCACAATATTTTGTGGGTTCAGTGGATTTACGCGTATTAAAGGCTCATCAAAGTTGAAGCCGCCGACATTGCCAAGGGCCAGGTCGGGTTTGGCATTGCTAGCCGGTAAAAGCCCTTGAATAGTGGGTGGTGGAAAACTCTTCTGGGTGTCCCGAACCGGCCTGACCTGCAGGTCACCGATGGCATCAGCGCTTTTCTTTGTCTTGGGTAGGCTGCTTGTCGAGTCGGCTGTGATGCCAGCGTCACCGCCATGCAAGCCAACTGCCGAAGATGGGTTTGTTCCGCTCTGTTGCTTCCATGCTGCCGAAACTACCAGGACAATGAGGAGGGTAACGGTGATTACCACCAGAGATTGCTTGATTTTCATTCGTCCGATTCCTTTCTGGAATAAAAAACCCCCCTGACGATTTTAATCATGGCATATTTTTTGTGAAAATTCTGCGTCCATCGCAAATTTTTAATTGAAAGGCCTTGATCAAGGCGGAGTAAGATTGGAAACCACATGCTGTAATCCGCCTCTCACGGCAGCAATTTGCGCCTGTATGCAGTTTTCATCGTCTGCTTTAGGGCTGTCTGGATAAACTTCGGTAGTCGTTACATAAGGTGCTTCGGTCATGCTCATGCACAAACCCAGAGGCCGAGCGGCATAATTGATAACACCCCATTGTTCCAGCTTCACACCAATGATTTCGTTTTTCTCATCCGCAGGAGCAATATGTGTGACTTGCTCTACCGCCTGGATCATGGCCTGCTGAAAAAGCGCGCAGGGCTTCTCGGTATCACCCACCAGGTAAAAGCCATCCGGAATACCCCAATCTGTAAATGCAACCCCATCCCTTGCTGCCAGGGCGGGTCGAAACTCCGAATCGTCGGTATCAGTGGTTTCATGCAAGTCGATATGCACCTTGATCATTGCAGGGACTTTCTCTACATAGGCCATCAACAACTGCGCTTCTTCACTGCCGCTGTCCGCTTTGAAAGAACGGTTCGGATCTACTGCTTGCGGGTTCCAGCGGTTGATGGTTTCATAGCCCCAAGGGCTTACGCAGGGTGCCACCAGAATATTAAATGCATCGAAAAACTCACCGGCACTGGTTTGCATAAAACGAATCGCACCTTGAACACCACTGGTTTCATAACCGTGAACACCTCCGGTCACCAGCGCCACGGGCTTGTTGCTGTCCCATGCTTTCGATCGGGCGATGAATAGGGGGTATCGTTGCGGATCAAAAGACAGCGCGCCATATTGTTCTATATCAAAAGTTTCGCGCAAGGGTTCAAGCTTTTTCAGCACTTCCTGCGCATAAGAACGCTTAATGCTCTGGCGCGCCAGCCATGCGGCTTTTTCTGCATCGCCCCACTTGCTGCCTGGAGTGCCTATCGGGTAGTTAATCTGAGTCATGTGTGTTCTCCATTTGGATGTTCTGCAATTCACTGGCCGATTGGGATTACCGCGTTTGCGACATGGCCGGGTCGCGGTGGATTTCCGCCAGCAGCCAGTCGCGAAACAACTGGGGAATTCCGCTAAGCGATAGCGCGATTCTTGATAAACGGCAATTCACACAACGCTGCCGCGCGCGGACCTTCGGGTGTTTCTACTGAGACTTGCTGGCCAGCCTGGGCAAACCGGATATTCAGGTAGATATAGGCAATGTTCTGTTCCAGGGTCGGTGAATAGCAACAACTGGTCAATTCACCCACGGCCTGATTATCGATCGTGACAGGCCAGCACCCGACTGCCGAAACCCGTGGGGGCGTTTTGCCTTGTGCGCTCATGGTGGCTGTACCTGATAGATTTGCGTTGCGCAGATCATACTACCCGGCTGGCCATTCGAAAGCAGGGGGCTGATCGCAGTTGAGCCTGCTGTTGCTGTATTTCAAGCCGGTGCGTATTTGCGTAGCGACCGCCGCACCAACACCAGACTCAGCAGCATCTGTACAATTACGGTGGCCACCGACAAATACCACAATTGTGCCGTGTTGAATCCTTCCCGAAAAGACAGCCAAACAGCAGGTATTGCAAACAGCAACATGCGTACGGTAGTACTGAGTAATGCTGGCCAGGTATTGCCTACGCCCTGGAAGTAACCCGAGCAGGCAAACACCACACCCATGCCAAGGAAGTTCCAGGAAATAATGCTCAGGAACTCCGCACCAAAAAGTATCACTTCGGCTTCATCGCTGAAAATGGCGATGAGCAGGTCGGGGTGCCATTTGCAGATCAGCATAACCAGTGACATCAACACACATTCGAGTAGCAATGCATTGAAAAATGTTTGTCGTACTCTGGCCGGCAGCCCAGCTCCCAGATTCTGGCCGATGATGGCGGGCATGGCAAAAGATACAGCCATTACCGGT
Source organism: Lysobacterales bacterium (assembly GCA_034440115.1). Taxonomy (GTDB): domain Bacteria; phylum Pseudomonadota; class Gammaproteobacteria; order Xanthomonadales; family SZUA-36; genus JAWXBM01. The sequence goes on from JAWXBM010000004.1 coordinate 26,715, forward strand.
AGAAAGAAGCTTTGCATCACGCGCATGCCGATGCCAAAACCGGCTTGAGCGGCACTGCCGAAATCCTTGATCACCCAGTACACCACCACCAGGTAAACAAACATCAGAAAGAATTCGCCGCCAATGGGCAGGCCAATGCCGACAATTCTCTTTATCTGCTGCCAATCGAAAGCCAGCATGTCGCGGCGAAATTTTACGTAGTGTGAATGTCGCACAAAGTACCAGCCCAGCATGATGACGCTGGCGATAACCGCCAAGGTGCTGGCCAGGCCTGCACCTGCTACCCCCAGGGGTATGCCAGTGCCCCAGCCTATGATCAGGATGGAAGCCAGAATGGCATTCAATACCACACTCAGGATCTGTATCAACATGGTGGGTTTGACCACGCCTATGCCGCGCAGGGCAGCACCCATGGAAACCATGGCGAATTGCAGTGCCAGTGCAGGCATAAACCAGTGCAGATAGGTGATGCCGGCAGCAATAGTGGCTTCATCCGAGCCCATGGCCCGCATGTACGGTGCCGCAACGAGCAGGCCGACCACCAGGACCAACACGCCCATCACGATGGAAACCGACAGCGATTGATTGAATACCAGGCTGGCTTTCTGCTGGTCGTTGGCTCCGGCTGCTCTGGCAATCAATGCCACGGTACCCACGTTCAGAATCTGGTTGAATGCCAGCACCAGGAACATGATATTGGCCCCCGCACTCACGCCGGCAATGGCGGCATCACCCAGTTGTGCAACGAAGTAAATATCGATCAGGTTGTACAGCACCTGCACCGCCATGCCGATGGCCATCGGTATGGCCATCAGCACGAGATGTCGGTTGATGCTGCCTTCGGTCAGATTGTGCACTGAAGTTTACTTGATGAGTTTCAGTGGCTCCGGCTCGGCACGATACCCTGGGCCGCGAACGACCTGCCCCGGCAGGGCACCGGTATGCTCGCCATCTTTTAACACCTGTTGGCCATTGACCCATACATGTGTAACCCCGGTAGACAACTGGTGTGGCTGCGCGAAAGTGGCATGATCGGAGACGGCCTTGGGATCAAATACCACCACGTCTGCATAGAAGTTTTCCTGCAACTTGCCCCGGTCGGCAATTTTGAGATTGCTGGCAGGCAGAGCGCTCAATTTATAGATGGCGTCTTCCAGGCTGATGACTTTTTCATCACGTACGTAGCGACCCAGAACGCGGGCGAAATTTCCATAGGTGCGAGGATGCGCTCCTTGCTCCAGCACTTTGCCTTCGGGGGCAACGGCCTCAGCATCGGAACCGAAGCTCATCCATGGCAGTTTCATCTGTGCTTGCACATTGTCTTCGCTCATCAGGAAGAACACCGCGCCGATGGTATTCTCTGATTCCAGCACCAGGTTAACGATGGTTTCTTCCGGATTGGTGCCGCGTTCCAGAGCAATTTCTTCGACGGTTTTTCCGATGTAGTTTTTGAGACTCTCAGCCTCAATGTTTGAGAGCAGAACTCCGTCTGGGCCTGCGCCGTAGTAGAGATTCTCCCAATCATCAGCATTGGTGCGCATGGCGGCTATGATGCGCTCGCGGGTTTCAGGATCCTGCAGGCGCTGCAGCAATGCGTCTTGCCCACCGTCGCTGGCCCAGGGTGGAAAGCAGGCGGAAAGGCTGGTGCCACCGGCCACGTAGGTGTACATGTCGGCGGTGATGTTAAGCCCTTCAGTGCGAGCATCCTCGATGAGTTTTACTACCGCAGGGAGTTTGTCCCAATTCTGCTTGCCGGCCATTTTTAAATGATAGATTTCCGCACCGATTCCACCTTCGCGGGCGATGGTGATCAACTCCTGCACCGATTGTTCGATGCGGTTGCCTTCGCTGCGCATATGCGAGATATACATGCCATCGTACTCGCCCACGACCTTGGCCAATTCAACCAGTTCTTCGGTGGTGGCAAAGAATGCCGGCGGGTAAATCAATGAACTACCGAGGCCCATGGCACCTTCCTGCATGGCCTGGTGGGTGAGGGCTTTCATGTTGGCCATTTCGGTGGCGGTGGGTGGCCGGTCATCAAAACCCACCTGGTTAATGCGCAAGGAAGTTGCGCCTACGAACGAGGCAATGTTGGGTGACACGCCGCGATTCTGCAGGAACTCAAGGTACTCACCCAGGGTGGTCCATTTCATTTCATCGGCAGCGTCGCCGAGAAACTCTTTCAGCATGACTTTGGTTTCGGCATTATCCGTCAGCGGGCCCATCGACCAGCCTTCACCGAATACTTCCAGCGTCACACCTTGCTTGATATCGCTGAGGCCGCGGCCATCTTTAATCAGGCTGCCAACTGCCCAACTGAGCATGTTGATAAAACCTGGTGCCACGACCTGGCCGCTGGCATCGATTTCGTTGTCGGTAGTAGCGGCTGATAAATCACCGATTTCGGCGATTCGATCACCGCGTATGCCCACATCAGCCTGGATTCCGGGTTGACCCGATCCGTCAACCACCAGCCCATGTCGAATGATGGTGTCAAAGTCGGCAGTATCGGCCAGTAAGGAGCTGCTGATTGCGAGGCAGGAAAAAGCGATGAGCAGGATGCGTTGCGCGAGATTTGTCATTCGGAGTTCCAGATGTAATTCAATGGGAAGAATTCTAACCCCATACAGAGTTGATTGTGTTGAAATGCTGCCTTCCGTATTTATAATCTATAATCCGGCGACAGCAAAACCCTCGATAAATAATCCAATGGAATCGTCATTTGAGCGCTGAACTCGAGACTAACTACATTGCCATTCGAACCTGTAACCGGCCGGCCTATTTGCAGCGCCTGCTGCTCAGTGTGTCACGTCGACAGGCTCAGAACCCGACTTGCGTTTTGGTATTTGACGACAGCCGCGATGCCACGATTCAGCAGCACAATCAACAAATCGTGCAAAGCGCCCAGCGGCGTTTTGACTATGCTGCTATCTATCTTGGAAAAACCTGGCAGGAAGAATTTATTGACAAGCTGGTCAGCTGCTCGCCGGCTGATGCGGAGTCGATCCGCTGGTTATTATTCGAGCGTCCTGCCGGTGTATTCACCGGTGGCCGCATGATCAACCTGATCATGCTGGCATTGGCCGGTCATCGTTTTACCCTGTTTGACGATGACTACCTGTTGGATCGCGCACGCCATTTGGGCCAGGGACACAGCAGGCAACTGGAATACTCGCGGGATCCTGCCCGGGACCTATTGCCCCATCTGTCGGTCCGGGACTCCCGCGCTGCTGGCCAGGAGTTTGCACAAGACCCGGTAGAGGCTCACATGGATTTCCTCGGCCGCCGGGTTGAGGATTGTCTGCAGCCAACTGGTAAAGGTGGGGAATCTCTGCTTGACGCATCGAGTGCGGGAATTCCCCCTGATCGTTTGGTATTGGATAAAAACAGCGTCATATTGACCACCGTAAATGGCCAGTATGGTGTGCCCATCTCGCCCAACTGCTTTTACCTGTTCTACCAGCCATCTGGTAAAGCCAGGCCGGCCTGGGTAGATCCAGAACAATACCGCTTGCTGCGCCGCGGTCATGCAATCTGGAATGTCACTCACGGCCCGGTGATTGCCGGTCGCACGGGTTCGACCCCATCCGGTATTGATAACCGCAGCATGATGCCGCCGACTCTGCCGCACTGCAAAGGTGAAGACACGCTGTTTTGCGCCATGGTGAAATATTTGCATCCCAACGCGGCACACCTGTATTTGCCCTGGGCGCTTGAGCATTCCCGAAAATCCGTTCCCTGGGCCTATGTCACTTTTGACCGGCCGCAAAAACTCATGCTGGCCAAAACGATCTGGAAGAAAGTGGAGGAGTTCTCCAGTCTTGCTACAAATGCTCATGCGCTTGAGGACAGGCTTGATTTTCTTTCCGGGCATTGGCTGAAATGGGCCGCTCAACCTGCCGATTTATTGCGCGATGAAATGCACGAGAGTTTTGCGCGCGGTGTGCGTTGGCGGATCAAGGTCATGAGTGAATGTCTGGCTCAGGTTGAAGACTCCCAATCACAGGTACACAAGGATTTGCGCCGTGCACTGAAGCAGCTCAAAATCGATCTCGAAATGAAAGGAGGTTTGCCTGAGGTGGAGGATAATCCCGCGATTAGCAATGAGGCAGAACGAATTAAATGGCTGGCTGGCACAGGCCACGATTTCGGGCTGGCGGTGAGGGCCTGGTCGAGGCTGTGGCAGGCAGCAAAGGACATGAACGTGTTGGCCTGAGGGTCTGTTGTTTTAAACCAGTGCCTTAAGGCTGGATTCCACCTTTTCCCGCAGATTCTGTTTGTAATTCTGCCACCACTCAAACACTCGGCTTTGTAAGGTATTGAGCCTTTCCGGCCGTTGCAGCAAGTCAGCAGCAAACGCCGCGATTTCACTCCAACTGTCAAACTCCGGCAAAGGATGCGAGCCAAATAATTTGCTGTGATAGGCATCCTGGTAAGGCGTATCGGTGTAGTTGCGTATCAAAGGTATGCAGCCCCACTCGAGCGCATCGTAAAGGCGGTTGCATTCCGGGTTCCGGTTGCCTTTGGGACAGGCTACAAAAACGCTTTGGCGGTAAATCGAAGTGCTGGACTGGTTGAAGTTCTGCAGCGCTTCGGCCCAGTTCTTGGTCTCGCGCAAATAATGCTCACCCGGCACGATTTGCAGTTCGGGCAGCATTTCATCCTTGCGCTCATGTTTCATTTTGCCCAAAAAGGCCAGTGAATACTGACGCTGGTTCGCCGCCAAACCCATGCTGCCGCGATTTTCAAAGCCCACGCTGAAGCCCAGCGGTAATTGCAGCAGGTTGATGTTCTCACAACCTGAAAAAAGTGCAGAGCCGTTGCGCAGCACCAGGTCGCAATGCCGGTAGAGTTCTGGTCCGATTTTGAGGAATTCATCGCTCATGTGATACAGCACGCGCGGCCTGGGCAGGCGCTGCAGGTATTCACTCAATGCTGCAGCACTGACCAGGTTGGGACTGGAGGCGCAAACGATCGACTGAGGCAGAATTTTACTCAGTAAGGGTTGTTCGGCAAAGTCGATATGCTCTGATTGCACAGGAACATTGGCAAACAAAAAGCGATACCAGTCACGCTCGATGCACAGACTTCTCTGTTCAGGATCGAGCTGCCAGATGATGTTCCAGCCATCTGTGATGTTCATAGGTGATGAGTTTGATGGTGATTTCAGCCAGGTTTGAATTGTAACCGAGCCGGCTCAGCTATTCGTCCATTCGATCTCGTAACGACAGATTATGCACCACGATAGAGCTGTCCATGGATTCGCCCCACCAATCAGGAATAGCGGTTTTGGCGATGATGTTGATACCTTCTTCCTCGTTATCGTGAGTCAGAGCAAAAACGCTTCCGCTGAAACGCGTTTCAGCACTCACCGGAATGTATTTGCCATCGGGTGTGGTGCACTGAATTTCGCCTTCCGCACTGCGGCGTAATCCAAAACCACCCTCATGCACCAACCGATGGTGGTGGCGGCACAGCAACAGCAGATTATTGATATGGGTTTCCCCGCCATCAGCCCAATGATGAATGTGGTGTGCATCCACGAACCGCGTGCAACTGCAGCCCGGAAAGCGACAACCGCGGTCACGGCGTTGCAAGGCGCGGCGTATGGATGGCGGAACGGTGCGTGTTTTGCGGCCAACACTGAGAGGCTCGGCTCCGGTTAATGAATGGCCCTTGTGATCCAGCCAGTTGACCACACTGCAATCGCAGGCCAGGCGGCGGGACGTTTCAGCTGAAACGTTTTCTGAGTTTTCCAGTTCGGATTCTCCCCCCAAACCATCAACACGAAGAGTTTCAATATCCGCATGAATGTTGATAACAAAGCGATCATTGCTCGACAGAGGCGTAGAGTTTGAGTTGAAACTCCATTCACCTGCCATCCGTGCCAAAGCATCCGCCCGCCTTGAACTGATTGGCATTGGGTGTTGCTTGATCGGATCAGGCTGCTCGAACTCGGACGTTTCAGCTGAAACGCCTTTTTGCTCCTGGAAGATGGTTTCCATCATCGCCTCAATTGCGTTTCGAACGATTGCCCCTTGTTCCGGGGTGAAGCGTGCCTTCATAACCAGGCAGCCATCATCATCGGTAAACCAGCTAAGTTCTCGCTGGTCATGCCGGTCATTCTCCTTTTTTAATGCTGCAAATCGTTTTTCCCGGCGCCAGGCATAAACTGCCTGTTCGACATGAAAGGCTGTTCCGTTGAAAGCAATGTTCAGCAACACATCTTCGTTGTTTGCTGTAGCAACGCGCGTAATGGCTCGGGCTTTGGAGTAACTCAGCCGCCCCTCACGGAATGCTGCACAGGTTTGCGGCAGTTCCTTTAATGCAACTGCAACACGGACTTTTTCACGCGCAGTCGCCAGGCTTATGACGCATTTCCAGTTCAACCAGTGCGCCAGCGACTTGATGCCTTCACCCTTCCAGCCTTCACACTTATCAAATTCGCGCAGCAATTCCAGCCAGCGGAACATAGCCGCATCGATGTGGGCAGCAAGCGTGGTGATGTCGTTTTCAAGCTGCTGGATATGGTTCTGGCGCGCCTCGGCCTGAATCTTGAATTGGGCTTTGAAGGTAATTGGATTAGCGACAGATGGGTTATCTGAAAGGGTGATGTCAGGCATTTCTTGGTCCTCAAATAATACTGGTTATACGTATAGTATTATAGACCATAAAAACGACATAAATGATTCAATATCATGGATTTGCGACAGAGCGTTTGCTGTTTGATTTGTGCTGAATGTTACGCAGAAAATGGTGAAAATCGTACTACTTACTGGTGCTGATTATCTTCGCAGCGTTATACCC
>JAWXBM010000005.1:0-12780 GCA_034440115.1 Lysobacterales bacterium
CTGTTTTTGCCGATAAAACCGTTGGACAGGGCGTTGATGACACGACCATTCAAGCGGAAGTGAAAGCCAAATTATTGAGCGATGATTTCTTTGGCGGCGCCGGCATTAACACCGAGGTTCGCAAGGCCGTGGTGCAACTGGGTGGTTGGGTTGATGATGCCTCCCAGTCTGCCGATGCAGCAGCTATAGCAGCTATGGTGGGCGGCGTAAAATTGGTCGATAACCAACTGCACGAAAAGCCGGGCAAGATCACTGTGGGGCAGAAACTGGATGACTCAGTGATCACGACCAAGGCTAAGTCTTCCATTGCTGATTTTAACCTGGGTGATGGGTTCAAAGTGAATGTGGACACCTACAACGGCGTGGTTTTGCTAACCGGCTTTGTTGATACTCAGGAAAAGAAAGACACCTGTGGTACCCGGGCTTCAAATGTTGCCAACGTCAAGAGCCTGATTAACGGAATCTACGTTCTCAATTAATGGACCAAGTCGTCATCCCAGCCAGCCGCGGGCCAAGCAGCAGCCTCGGATTCAATTTGAAGTTCGCTGTGAAACACCACCCCGCTCCTGATGGCACAGAAACGCTTGTTGACATCACACGGTCTAACAGCAAGCCAGAGGGCTCCGCCTGATGGAGTTTTTGTCCCAGGTCTTGTTGTTGCTTGGCGTCACTGTCGGCGTAGTGGTGTTGTTCCAGCGCTTGCACATCCCGACCGGCCTGGGCTATCTGCTGGTTGGGGTGATCCTCGGCCCGCACACCATTGGTCCCATTGTTCATCTGCAGCAGTTCGAGCGCCTGGCCGAGTTCGGCGTGGTGTTCCTGTTGTTCACCATTGGCCTCAATTACTCACTGCCACAATTGCATGCTTTGCGCCACCAGGTACTTGGCCTCGGTACAGCGCAGGTACTGCTGACCACGGCCCTGGTCGCTTTGCTATTGTGGCTGGTGGGCACGCCGCCAGCCGCTGCTTTTGTTATCGGTGCGGTGTTTGCGCAGTCGTCGTCCACCCTTATCGGCAGCCAGTTAGCCGAACAGGGTGAAGAAAGCAGCCCGCACGGTCGGTTGGGGCTAGCGATGTCAGTCTTCCAGGATGTCACCGCCGTGCCATTCCTGGTAATCGTCCCAGTGCTGGGCGCGGCGGTGGGTTTCCAGCCGTTGGCGAGCGCACTCGGCATGGCGATTGCCAAGGCGGCGCTGGCATTTGCCCTGGTTTTCTTCGTTGGCCGTTGGCTGCTGCTGCCGCTGTTCCACCAGGTGTCACGCCGACGCTCTGCCGAGGTGTTCACACTCGCAGTGTTGTTAGTCGCCCTGCTGGCAGCCTGGTCGACCAATGCACTCGGCCTCTCACTTGCCTTCGGCGCCTTTCTGGCGGGCATGATGCTGGGCGAGACAGAATTCCGCCTGCAGGTGGAATCCAGCATCCGGCCTTTCCGTGATGTGCTGCTCGGTCTGTTCTTTATCGGTATCGGCATGCTATTCGATCCAGTTGCTATGTTTGGCATCTTGCACCTCGCCTTGCTTGGCGCCTTGCTGATTCTGGTCAGCAAGACGCTGATCGTCGCAGCCATGGTGCGCTGGAGCGGTATTGACGCCGTTACGGCGTGGAGTACGGGCTTGCTCTTGAGTGTGGGCGGTGAGTTTGGCTTTGCTCTGATTGCGATCGCACTCATCGCCAACGTGATTGACGGCCAGACCGGCCAGGTTGCCCTGGCGTCGGTATTGCTGGCCATGGTGGGCGGCTCTTTCCTGATCCGTTTCAACCAGGCGATTGCCGCGCGTCTGGCTGGTTCGCAGAAAGGCGAAGATCCTGGGGCGCTGATGCGGCTGTCAAACGCCGCGGAGAACACAGTTTTTATCGCCGGGTACGGCCGTTTCGGCCATACCATCGCGGTGCTGCTGCACAACAGTGGCGTGCCCTTCATAGCTTTTGACGTTGATCCGAAGCGGGTTACGCAAGGGAGGATCGATGGCCATCAGGTACTATACGGCGACGTGTCCGATCCGGGTTTGCTGGCATCGGTGCAGATCAACCGTATGGCGCTGGTAATCGTTACGGTGGGCAATCCTGTGGTTGCATTGCGTGCAGTCACTTTTCTGCGCAACCACTATCCGCAGGTGCCAATCATTGCACGGGCACGGGATCTCAAGGCCAGCGCAGATCTGACTGAGGCCGGTGCCACCCACGCCTACCCTGAGCTCATCGAGGCCAGTCTTCGTCTGGGCGCGACAGCGCTGCGCATGTTAGACATGCCCTCGCAGGATGTGGACCTGATCCTGCAAGGCATACGCGACTGGGATTATCAGGAGGTTCTGGAAGAAACAACAGCGGGCGAAGCGGATAACAGACCGCTCCCTTAGCCCACGGGTCCAAGCCGATAGCATCGCTCCCAAATTACAAACACACTATTGAATGATCACCCCACAAGAACGCCAGATAAGCAACAGCATCATTCGCCAAGCTGACTTGATAATATAGCTGCAGCAATCACAGATTTATATTTCAGGACCACCCATATGACCGAGCTCGACATTGAATTCGTACGTTCCCAATTCCCCGCCTTTAATGAGCCCTCGCTGGCAGGCTTTGCCCACTTTGAAAATGCCGGTGGCTCTTTTGCCTGTGCACCCGTCATTGAACGGCTTGATCGCTTTTATCGCCAAACCAAATTGCAGCCCTACTACGTGTTTGAGCCATCGAAAACGGCTGGACAATTGATGGATCAAGCCAAGCAGCGCCTGGCAGCCTGGATGGGTGCCGCACCCAGTGAAATCAGCCTCGGGCCATCGACCTCGCAAAACACCTATGTGTTGGCACAAGCATTCAGAAAACACCTGCAAGCGGGTGATGAGGTGGTTGTTACTAACCAGGATCATGAAGCCAATATCGGTGCCTGGCGACGCCTGGCGGACGAAGGCATGGTGGTGCGTGAGTGGCAAATTGACCCCGCATCCGCTGAACTGACTAGCGAGGGTTTGAAGAGCGTTTTGAACGAGCGTACCCGCGCGGTTGCTTTCACCCATTGCTCTAATGTGGTGGCCAGCATCAACCCGGTGCGCGAATGGGTGGATATCATTCATGCGGCAGGCGCTCTGGCGTTGGTAGATGGCGTGTCCTTTGCGCCACATGCGCTGGCCAACATGCAGGAGCTGGGAGTGGATGCCTATTTCTACTCGTTGTACAAAGTTTATGGGCCGCATCTGGGTGTGATGTATTTGCGAGATGAGCTGAACAAAGCTTTGCCTAACCAGGGTCATTACTTTAATGCGGACAAGCCCAATTACCGCTTCACTCCGGCGGGGGCCGATCATGCACAGGTGGCGGCCGCCAATGGGGTGATCGATTACCTGGAAGCGGTTTACGCGCATCATTTCGATAAGCCAGCTCCGCCTGCCGAACAGGCACGGGTTGTTAACCAACTGTTCCGCGAGCAGGAGGCTCGGTTACTGCAAACTTTGTTGGATTATCTGGACCAACACCCGGCGGTTCGGTTGATTGGCCGCCGCAATGCAGAGCAGCGCGCCTCAACGGTGGCGTTTACAGCCAGCAACAAGAGCTCTGCGGAAATAGGCCAGGCTCTGGCCGATCGGAATTTTGGTGTGGGTGTGGGTGATTTCTATGCCCGCCGCCTGGTTGAAGCCTTGGGCATTGATCCGGCTGATGGTGCGGTGCGTTTGTCCTTTGTGCACTATACCCATCCTGACGAAGTGCAGCGGTTGATCAAAGCGCTGGATGAGGTGTTGGCTGCCTGACTCCGTCGTTTTGTCCTGCAGGCTAACGAACCGGATTCCGGGTCAAGCCCGGAATGACGGTGATTTTCGTCATCCCGGTAGCAGCGAAGCTCACAAACCGGTCAGTACTTCGGCGTAAATCTCAATCGCATCCCACCGGTTCTGCAGTCGGATATTTTCATCACTGCCATGCTGGTTGTTGTCGTGATTGGCAATGGGCAGGGTAAGGATGGGTGCGCCAATGGCTTCATCGATCAGGTACAAAGGCAAGCTGCCTCCCATGGTGGGTAACACAATCATTTCGCCATCCGACCAGGCATCAACAATGGTCGAAACCTTCTGGCTGATGGCCAGGTCCATGGGGGCGCGGTAGGCGGGGTAACCCGCTTCGGACCAGTCCAGCTGGGCGATGCGATTATGCTGGTTGCGGTCGGCATCGGTCGGGGCGGTATAAACAATGTGATAACCCTGCCCGCGGATGTGTTGCTCGATGGCCTGGCGTAAATGATCCGGCGTTTGCGCCGGCACCAGCCGCAAGCCAATGGAGGCAGTGGCAGAGGTTTGGATGGCATTGCGCGAGGCGGCGCCTACATCACCCGAGCGTATGCCGCGTATGTTCAAGGCTGGCCGCAGCAAGGCCAGCTCCAGGCGGTCGGTCGTTTCTGGTTGGGTAAAGCCTAACTCTTCAGCTAGCTGCGAACCAATGTCCGGTGCCTGGGCGATGGCTTCCAGCTCCGGAATGGAAGGCGCAATGACTTCGTCTTCGAAGCCCGCAATGAGAATATTGCCCTGCTGGTCACGCATGCTGGCAATCAGGTCCAGCAAACGCATGATGGGGTTCGGTGCCCAGTTACCATAATGACCACTGTGCAAGGGTCGGTTTGGGCCATACACTGTCAAGCCAAAACCATAGGCACCGCGTACACCATAACTGAGCAAAGGTTTACGGCTTTGATGCACCGGGCCATCGCAAAACAGCCACAGATCCGCACCTAAAAGGGAGCCATGTTTGGCCAACATGTCTTTCAGATGCGGAGAACCCGCCTCCTCTTCGCCCTCGAAAAACAGCTTCAGGTTGACGGAAAGCGGAATGTCAGCCGCATCCAGTGCATCAATGGCGGCCATTAAAGCCGGAATAGGCGCCTTGTCGTCGCTGGCCGAGCGGGCAAAGATTCGCGATTCAGGATTGAATGGCGCCTGCATAGGAATGGGCTGTCCACCCTGCTCCACAGGCTTGTCGCGTAGAACCGGTGTCCAGGGGTCGGAAGTCCAGTCTTCGGGGTTGGCCGGTTGGCCATCGTAATGCACGTAGATCAGCAAGGTTTTACTGGCCCCTGGAGTTTTGCGTTCCGCAAACACGGCTGGCGGGCTGCCTTCAACTTCCAGTAGTTGCGCTGCAAAACCGCGCGGATCCAGCAAGCCGAGAATAAACGCGGCATTCCTGCGGATGTTGACCGTATCGCTGGCGACATTGGGAATGGTCAGCAATTCGACGAAGCCATCGATGATTTCCTGCTCGTGAGCTTGTCGCCATTCACGCGCAACGCTTGCAGCATCCGAAGCCTGGGCAAATTGGAGTTGAAAAAAGCTCAACAACAGCAGGGTCAGCAAGTGTATTTTCATGGGGTGTCTCAAGGCGGGAGAGTGGGTCAGGGTACCTTTTCTGCGAATGCCCGTCATCTTGGGCATTCACCCCGTCAACCCGCACCTTCACCCCGTCATCTTGGGCGTTCGCCCCGTCATCTTGGGCATTCACCCCGTCATCTTGGGCATTCACCCCGTCATCTTGGGCGTTCGCCCCGTCATCCCGGGCTTGACCCGGGATCCAAAACACCTTGAAACGTGGATGCCAGATCGCCGGATCGGGTCCGGGGCAGGCCCACGCTAGGCGCAGTCCCGCATGAGAGGAATAAAGATCACGTCCGGCTTGACGGTATTTGTTGATTTTTATCCCTAAATAGATAATGCACTGGCGATGCAAAACCGCTATCCTTTCGGCCAGCCAATAGCAGCCGCGGATTTCGGTAGGATTCCAATAGCTTATGAAACGTACGGACACCTCGAATCCGGACTATTACCACAAGGTAGTGGATTGCCAGACTGGCTGCCCCGCTGCTACTGATGTCCCGGAATACATTCGTCTTATCGCCCAGGGCCGTTTTACCGATGCCTATATGGTCAATCGGGAAAGCAACCTGTTCCCGGGCATTCTGGGCCGGGTTTGCGATCGCCCCTGCGAACCCGCCTGTCGGCGCGGCCGCATGGATGAAAAGCCGGTAGCCATCTGTCGCCTCAAGCGCGTTACCGCTGATCACAAAGACGATATTTCCGATCGCCTGCCGAAGATCCCAGAGCGCAAGAACGGTAAAAAAATAGCCTTGGTTGGCGCGGGCTGCGCATCGCTGACTGTGGCCAACGACCTGATGCCGCTGGGCTATGAGTGCACCATTTTCGAAGCACAGGCCGTGCCCGGCGGATTGATGCGTTACAACATCCCTTCCTTCCGTTTGCCGCATGAAGTGCTTAACGAGGAAATCGGTTACATCATCGACATGGGTGTAAAAGTGCATTACAGCCACCGGGTTGAAAGCATGAAGGCCCTGCTGGATGAGGGTTACGATGCGGTGTTTGTTGGTACCGGCGCGCCGCGCGGCAAGGAACTGCATCTGCCGGGCAGAAACGATAGCGACAATATCACTATCGGCATCGACTGGCTGGAATCAGTGGCTTTTGGACATATCGACAAAATTGGCGAAAACGTGCTGATCATCGGCGTGGGCAATACCGCCATGGATTGTTGCCGCACCTCATTGCGCCTCGGTGCCAAGAGCGTGAAGGTGATGGCGCGCAAGCCGCGCGAGTTCTTCAAAGCCTCCGCCTGGGAACTGGAAGACGCGGAAGAAGAAAACGTCGAAATCATCGTCAACCATTCGCCCAAGTCCTTCGTGATTGAAGATGGCAAGCTCAAGGGCATGCTGTTTGATGAGATGGAATACGACATTGAGAACGGACACATTCTTGAGGAGCGCATCAAAGGTGAGGTATTTATTCCCTGCGATGATGTGGTTTTGGCCATCGGCCAGGAAAATGCTTTCCCCTGGATCGAGCGTGACCTGGGTATCGAATTCAATAAGTGGGAAGAGCCGAACGTAAATACGGTTACCTATGAGGCCACCCGCAAAGGGCTGTTCTTCGGCGGCGATTCAGCTTTTGGGCCCAAGAACATCATCTGGGCTGTAGAGCACGGCCACCAGGCGGCCATCTCCATACACCTGCATTGCCAGGGCAAGGAACTCACCGAACGCCTGCCCAAGAAACTCAATCTGGGCAGCCGCAAGATGGGTATGCATGAGTGGAGCTATTCCAACAACTTCGACCCGGCGGCCCGGCGCAAGATGATGCATGTGCCGCTGGCACAGCGCTTCGCGGAACTGGGCAAAGAAGTTGAGTTGGGCTTTGATGCCGAGCAGATCGCCAAAGAAGTCGAGCGTTGCCTGAACTGCGACATTCAGACCGAATTTGCTGACAGCCTGTGCATCGAGTGCGATGCCTGTCTGGACATTTGCCCTACCCAGTGCCTGACCATCATGCCCAATGGGGAGCTGGAAGAAATCGAATCGCGCATGCTGGCGCCGCGTCTGGAAGCGGATCAACCGCTGTTTGTATCCGATGCCCTCAAACAAACCGGTCGCGTGATGGTTAAAGACGAAAACTTCTGCATTCACTGCGGCCTCTGCGCCGAACGCTGCCCAACGGCCGCCTGGGACATGCAGAAATCATTGCTAGGATTCCCCCAAGCCGCCGATCACGGCGGCAGCCACACGGAAAACACACCATGTCAGCAACGCAAAGCCGGGTAAACGACTTTGTCCTGAAAATTGCCACTGTAAACGGTACCGGCTCGGCCAGCGCCAACAGTCTGGTGATGAAAGCCCTGTTTCGTATGGGTATTCCGGTTACCGGCAAAAACCTGTTTCCGTCCAACATCCAGGGTCTGCCGACCTGGTACGAGATTCGTGCTAACAAGGACGGCTACATGTCACGCTCTGGCCGGGTTGACGTGATGGTAGCAATGAATGCTCAGACTTATGGCAAAGACCTGAAAGAGGTCAGCCCGGGTGGTTTCCTGGTTTATGACTCCACCTGGCCGCGCAGCCACACGCTGGCGCGCGAGGACATCACCATTTTGGGTGTGCCTTTGTCGAAGCTGTGCAATGAGCACTTCAGTGTGGCGCGCATCCGCATTCTGATGAAGAACATCGCCTACGTTGGCGTGTTGGCTGCCCTGCTGGATATTGACCTCGACATCTTCCGCACCCTGCTGGAAGAAACCTTTGCCGCCAAGCCCAAACTGGTTGATGGCAACCTCGAAGCCATCATGCTGGGTTATAACTACGCCAAAGAGAATTTCACCTGCCCCTTGCCGGTACGTGCCGAGAAGATGGGTGACAATGCGGGCAAGATCCTGATCGACGGCAATGCCGCAGCCGGCCTGGGTTTTGTTTATGCTGGGGCCACAGTGGGTGCCTGGTATCCCATCACGCCTTCAACCTCCTTGATGGACAATTTCAAAACCTTTTGCGAAATGTTCCGTGAGGATCCGGAAACCGGCGAGAAAAAGTACTGCATAGTACAGGCTGAAGATGAGCTGGCCGCAGCCGGCATGGTGCTGGGTGCCAACTGGGTAGGTGCACGCGCCTTCACGCCTACTTCCGGCCCGGGCATTTCCCTGATGAGCGAGTTTATCGGCTTTGCCTATTACGCCGAGATACCCTCGGTGTTTGTTGATGTGCAGAGGGTAGGGCCATCCACCGGTATGCCCACGCGCACGCAGCAATGCGACATTTTATTGTGTGCCTACGCATCGCACGGTGATACCCGTCATCCCCTGTTGTTCCCGGCCGACCCCAGTGATTGTTTCCATATGGCGGTGCAGGCTTTCGATCTGGCAGAAAGGTTGCAGACCCCGGTGTTTATGCTGACAGACCTCGACATCGGCATGAACGACTGGATGGTTCCTGAACTGAAATGGGATGATGCCTATCAGCCCGATCGCGGCAAAGTGCTCAGTTCTGACGATCTGGACGAGCTGGACAAATTTGTCCGTTATACCGATTTTGACGGTGATGGCATCACCTACCGCACATTGCCCGGAGTGAACCCCAAAGGTGCTTATTTCGTACGTGGCTCGGGGCATAACCGCCAGGGCGGTTACACCGAAGACTCCACCGAATACCAGGATGTGATGGACCGGTTGCTGATCAAGTGGAATACAGCCAAAACGCTGGTGCCGCCGGCCGTGCTGAGCCCGGCCAACAAGAAAACCAGGCTGGGCATCATTGCCTTTGGTTCATCGCATGGTGCCGTGGTTGAAGCGCGCGAGCACCTGGCTGAGCATGGTGTGCATGCCGATTACCTGCGGCTGCGGGCGTTTCCTTTTGGAGCTGAAGTGGAAGCGTTTCTTGCCAGCCATGACACCCTGTTCGTGGTTGAACAAAACCGCGATGCGCAGATGAAATCCCTGCTGCTGCTGGAAACCCACACCAATGCCAGCAAGCTTATATCCATCCTGCATTACAACGGCATGCCCTTACCCAGCGATTGCATTGTTGAGGCCATCGGCAAATACATCGAATCGGAAGTTGCAGCATGACTTATATCGCCAAGCCAAAAATTGATCTGCCCGGCCAGAAGCGCAATGCTTTGGGTCTGTTGCAACGTGACTACGAAGGCAGCCTGTCCACTTTGTGCGCCGGTTGCGGCCACGACTCCATCACCGCCGCCATTGTGCAGGCCTTGTGGGAGATGGCCATCGAGCCGCACAAGCTGATCAAGCTCAGCGGCATTGGTTGTTCTTCCAAAACCCCGGCTTATTTTGTGCATGGCGCGCACGGTTTTAATTCGGTGCACGGCCGCATGCCGTCGGTGGCAGCGGGCGCACATGCCGGTCACCGCGACCTGGTGTGCATCGGCGTTTCCGGTGATGGCGATTCGCTGTCCATCGGCTTTGGCCAGTTTGGCCATGCCATCCGGCGTAACCTGAACATGCTCTATCTGATCGAGAACAACGGCGTGTATGGCCTGACCAAAGGCCAGTTCTCAGCTTCGGCTGATCCCGGCAGCACGGCCAAAAAAGGCGAAGCCAACCACATGCAAAGCATCAACCCGGTGGCCACGGCCATCGCCATGGGGGCGAGTTTCGTCGGCCGCAGTTTTTCAGGTGATCGTGAACAGTTGGTTGCCCTGATCAAAGCAGGCATTGCTCACCAGGGCGCCGCGTTGTTGGACGTGATTTCGCCTTGCGTAACCTTCAATGACCATGCCGGTTCCACCAAGAGTTATGCCTATACCCGAGAGCATATGTATCGCACCAGTGAAACCGGTTTCGTACCGCCAGCCAGCGAGATCACAGCCGATTATCCCGAGGGCGAGTCGGTCCGGGTGAAAATGCACGATGGCTCGAGTATTGTTTTGACCAAAGCAGATCCTGACTACGACCCCACCAATCGCAGCCAGTCGTTGCAGTACCTGGAAAAGCATCGCCACAAAGGCGAAATTCCCACCGGTCTGCTGTTTATCGATGATGACCTGCCCGATATGCACGCCATTGCCGGCACTTCCAAGAAACCCTTGCGTGATTTTGCCTATGCAGAACTCACACCGGGCAGTGCGGCTTTGGAGAAATTACAGCGCAGTATGCGCTGATTGTCAGTTATTGGAGGCCGCTCCCGGGCATCCCTGCCCTACGCGGCACCGGGGCATCCCTGCACAATGGCAGCCATGCTGCCGATATGCCTCGGTCGCGAGCGTGGCTAGCTCCGACAGCAAATCTCGCTCCAACAAGGCCCCCTTAAGACTCCCTTAAGCTGGCCTCTGTAGTCTGGCCCCATCGTAAAAGTGGATGTGGTGCTCAAATGACTGCAATCAGTGCCAACCTGGCTCTCCCGGAAGTACCCGCATCGCTGTTTCGGCTGGGGCGTTTACTGAATCCCTGCCCGGCATTCGATGTTTTTTTGCCGGAAACTGCTAACCGTCACCAGGTTACGCAATATATTGCCGATCAGTTCAAATCGATTCACGGTGCCAACATCCACGACTTCATGCCTATGCTGCTATCCATGCAATGCCAGGGACAGTTCAGCGCCGTTAGCGGTGTGCGCCCGGCTGCTCGCCAACCGTTGTTTCTGGAACAGTATCTGGGTCAGGCAGTTGAAACGGTGATCCGTGATGTGTCTGGTATGGCTGTCGAGCGCAGCAAAGTAGTGGAAATAGGCAATCTGGTCTCTACCCAAAAAGGTGCCAGCCAGCTGTTATTCCTGTTGTTAACCGCCTTGCTATATCGTTGCGATTACCAATGGGTGGTATTTACCGGTACGCCAGCCGTGGTTAAAGGCCTGCAACGGCTGGGCTTCAAGCTCGACAAACTTGGCGCGGCAGACCCCGCAATGCTGAAGAATTCCAACCTGTCTGAGTGGGGCAGCTATTATCAGAACCGTCCCCGGGTGGTGGCCGGTAACGTGCCTGCTGGCATGAAAGTTCTGCAGAGCCACAAGCTTTATGCGGGCATTCTGGAGTTGCTGGAATCTCAAATTGACCAGCTCGCCCCGCAGTTTTCAAAACTCGACCTGCCTTATGGCACTCATGCGCTCGCTGCTTGAGTCTGTTTGCCCTTCGGATCAGATCGTTGCCCGGGACTCGACTCGAAGCATCACTGCAGAAAGTTTGTTGGCCAAAGCCAATGCTCTAGCGGAAGAACTGGAAAGCCTTGGCATCAGGGTGCTGGCGCTGCAGTTAGATAATGGTATTGATTGGCTGATGGTTGATCTGGCCAGCCAGATGGCAAATATCTGCCTGATTCCTCTGCCCGGATTTTTCTCCAGCATCCAGATCGCGCATGTTTTATCGAAAGCGCCGGTAGATGCTTATATGGGTGATGGGATTGCTGGAATTGAGCCTTTGCTCGGTAACCGGCTGCAGCACCGGCATATTACCCTGGTCGGTGCCTTGCCATTGCTGCAGTTTGCTACCTCTGCAGAGGCTTTTCCGCTGCCGCCTAATACCGGTAAAGTGACCTTTACATCGGGTTCAACCGGCACACCCAAAGGCGTCTGTTTGTCACACCCGCAATTGTTGCTGCAAGCCCATGCCTTGAGTGAGGCAGTAGGCCTGGCCAAGCCCAGACACCTGTGCCTGCTGCCGTTGAGTACCTTGCTGGAAAATGTGGCCGGTATTTACTCGCCGCTGCTGTGTGGTGGCGAAGTGATTCTGCCGCGACTGGCGGAAATTGGTTTTGCAGGCAGCTCTGAACTCAATCCGCAAAAGTTTGTGCAAACCATCAGCCGCTACCAGCCTCACAGCATCATTCTCACGCCACAGCTCTTACTGGTACTGGTCAGTGCGGCTGAGGCCGGCTGGCAGCCGCCCGCTTCGCTGCAGTTTGTTGCGGTGGGAGGCGGCAAAGTGGCTGCAAGCTTGTTGCAACAGGCTCATCAGGCAGGCATCCCGGCTTATGAGGGTTACGGGCTATCCGAGTGCGCCTCGGTGGTTAGCCTGAATACCCCTTTGCAGCATCAGCAGGGTAGTTGTGGCCGCCCATTGCCTCATCTGCAGTTGAGCATAGAAGACGGTGAGATCGTTGTGGCCGGTAACGCCATGCTGGGCTTTCTGGGCGAGCCGGAAAGTTGGGGGCAAACCGCCATTCGCACCGGTGACCTCGGTTCGGTCAATCCGGACGGCTACGTGCACATTAACGGCCGCAGTAAGAACCTGTTGATCTCGAGTTATGGCCGCAACATCAATCCCGAATGGGTGGAAAGTGAACTGCTCAGCCAACCCCTTTTGTCCGAGTGCGTGGTTCTGGGCGATGCCCGCCCCTACTGCGTGGCTTTGCTGACACCACGCCAGTCGTATACCAGGGACGACGTCATTCAACAACATATTGATCGCGTTAATCTCGGCCTGCCTGACTATGCCCGGATCAAGCGCTGGCATCGCCTGAGCCAGCCTCTGAGCCAACCCTTGAGCAAAACCTTGAGCAAAACCTTGAGCAAA
>JAWXBM010000006.1:0-4536 GCA_034440115.1 Lysobacterales bacterium
GCAAAGGCCTCCTGTGTGGTTCATCGCTCGTGTCGCAACGGCTTTGTACCACGCTGGAGGCCCTTTGCATTCTCAGCTTCGTGAATAATCCGGGCTAAGACTGAAGACCGGAAAGCTGCCGAAGCACTTGTCTCGAAGCTAAAACTAGACGCGTTCAACAAGCAGCATTTCGGAATCAAGTCTCGGCGCTCATGGCAGGAAGCCGTTTTAAGGTACCTCACAGTAAAGTCGAATCTTCGGAGCTTTGAAGACGTTCGGCGGATTTGTCGAAAATTGGACCCCTATTTCGGGTCGCTGATGTTGGACGAATTGACCGGAGACTTAATCTGGCAAGTTGTCCAGGGCGAACTGGAAAAAGGCAACAAACCGGCAACCGTTAATCGTTACCTCGCGTTGATTCGTTGTCTGTTGCGGATGGCTCGCGATGAATGGCAATGGATTGATTCGTTTCCGAAGATCAGGCTTTTGCATGGCGAAGTGGAGCGCGACCGCTGGCTAAACCGCGAGGACGCCAACCGGTTGATTGCAGTCTGCCCCACTCACCTTGCCGCCATCGTGCGCTTTGCGTTGGCGACCGGGTGCCGTGCGCGTGAGATTACCGGCTTGGAATGGAACCGGGTGGATTTGGAACGACAAACCGCTTGGTTGGACCAGACCAAGAACGGCACGCCGCGAGGTGTTCCGCTTAACAGTGATGCAATTGATGTATTGGAAGGACAAGTCGGACAGCATCCCCGTTACTGCTTCACCTACAAGGGGAAGCCCATCCGGTGGGAGTTGACCAATACGGCATGGCATACAGTGTTAAGGAAAGCAGGAATCGAGGATTTCCGGTTCCATGACCTCCGGCATACTTGGGCGTCATGGCATCGTCAGGCGGGCACGTCTTGCGATGAGCTGAAGGACTTGGGCGGCTGGAAGTCTCGCGTAATGGTGGATCGTTACGCAAAGTATGCAACCGAGCATCTGAGGGCCGCAGCATCGCGTATCGAGAACGGCAAAGGCGGGAATGTAGTGAACCTAACTACGTTTTCCCTACGCCGGAAAGAACAAAGGGCCAGCTGATTAGGCTAACCCTTTGACTAATATTGGTAGGCGGTGCGAGATTCGAACTCGCGACCAACGGATTAAAAGTCCGCTGGTTACCATAACGAGGCCATGGTGTGCCAATAGATATGGAAATTAAATAGCGTCACAAATTTTGACGCAATCAATAAGATTCAGGCTTGACTGGGTTTGACTACAGAAAGCAATATCAACTAGCAATAAGCAGCGTTATCGAAATGCTGCGAGGGCGCGCATTATTTATTTCTGATAACAACGTCAGAAATTCCCTGCACGGCTCGCCAAAACATCAGTTTTTGCCAACAAATTGGTGGCGCGCAGAAAAACACTTTTTACGCTGCATTGGCTCTGAAAGTCAGCCCTGCCTTCGAGCCCTCTTCCGCCGTTCCACAGCGTCGAGCCCATTCAACTCGACCAACGGCCGGGAAGTAAGCCACTGCATTACCTCTGTGCGCAGCCTTCCAATCGAGAACTCGCTGCCCAGTTGCCTCGGCCTCGGGAACGACGGATCGCGCCGCATCAGGTCGTAGATCTGACTGCCTGGACCGCCGGCCAAGCAGCGTCAGCAGCGCGCTGAAGGTCAGGACTTCCGATTCGCGACCGTTGAGGTTGGCGGGGGTGGCCACGCGGCTAGGCATACTTATCGTCCCGGTGTTTCGTCGAATCCGTGTGTCAGCACTGCTAACAGTCCGGCCAGTGGCAACAGAAGACAAAAGAAAAGCAGCTTGCCGAACACGTCACCGTCCCAAATAGATCGCCGTAATCTGTTCACGGCCATGACCAAGCTCCGCGCTGATCCTGAGCCGGGATTCGCGATCGGTTCCCTTCTGCTCGGATGTGAGTTGTCTGGAAGTCGGCCCGCCCTGCACTGGACAGGCCCAGCCCGTCAGTTCCCGGTATCGCTCCTGCGCATACTGGTGGCGATGTCCGTGCACGTGCTGTATTCCCGCCGCCATGCACTGCGACTTGAATCGCTGCAGTTGCTGAACGTAGCTCAACGCCTTCGGGATCAGACTTCCACGGACTGAGAGCTGCTTGGCTTCGTCGAGTGCCAGGCGCTGCTCTGCCGTGCGAATCGGAATTTCGCGCTCCCTGCCACCCTTGGTCCAAGTGTCCTTCAAAACGAGCTTGTCGCCGCGATCGGCCCACTCGGGCCGGATCTTGATCGACTCCTCCCTTCGCAGACCGAAAGCCGCCTGCAGCTTGAGCGACATGCGCGTCCAGGGATCGGTGAGCTTCTCCAGGTCCCCGGTGGTGAGCACCCGTGACTGGCTGACGTTCGTCACATATTTGCGCTGGGGTATGCCGTATTGATCGTTGTCCTTGGCGATGACATTCTGCTTGGCAATCTTCTCCGCCCACCAGCGCAGTTCCGTCATCCGGTTCTTGATCGTTCCGGCGGAAAGCGATTCCGCCTTCCAGCGCTCAACCAGTGCCTCCACATGCTTGGGCTTCAGGCTCGCCGCCTGCATGTGATGAAAGCCCATTTCGTATAGCTGGTTGGCGATCATGGTCAGAATGCGCTCGCGCGCGTATTGCGTGGAATAGCTGCCGTCGCGGTTGCGCTGGCACAGCTGTTTCAGTTCATAGTTCAGGTCTCTCATCGCATCCTCTTTGTTCGTTCCTCAATTGGCCCTGGTGCGTGCTGCATGTCCGGTTAGTGTTTCTGTCCGTCTCGCCTGCCTGGGCAGGACGAGCACTTCGAGGGACCCGGGACACCACTCCCGTTTTGTGTCGTTGTTTTTGCTGCTTGCCTGCCCGACACGTGGCATTGGCGTCGATGGCGCTTCCTGTGGGAAGCCGATCCTTCGAGATGAGCCATCACCCAAGGCTCCGGGGTACGCGGGTTGCGCGCGAGGTCAAACGACGCCCGTTAAGGAACGGGCAGATGGACGAACCGCATTGCGCGGTTGTTACGGTGCGATGCGCCAGGAAGCGCATCACGAGGGGTCGTCACTTGCGCCAGCACCCTGTAACTCATTGACGACTGAGGCAAAGGGGGCGTCGTCACTAGCAGCAAGCCGCCAGTGACGACGCCGACTGGCGCAGCCACGGATTGCCGCAGGAGTGCGGACAAATGTTGGCGCAGGGATCGCGGCGGCCGGGACCGTCGTGGTGTGCGAGCACGAGTCGGTCCGCAAGCCTCACGCATGGACGCACAGTTGGCGCACCAGACGTTCAGCAGGGGCAGCGGTACAGACAGTGAACGGAGAGAATCTCCGTTCGAGGAGGACGCCGATGCAAACAGAATTCGGCTTGCTGGCGCGATTAACGCACTGCTGCAGGAACGCGAATTACCACGTCATGCGCATTTCTGAGTGCCCCGAGGGGCAGCTACTTACGGATACCTCCGGGCCTTGCGGCCACCGGCTTTCAGGAGATGAGGCCGGTTTCAGGCGCTCTTTCGAGCTAGGGCGATGCGCTAACGGGCATCAGGCGGGCTGACACAGCCAACGAAATTCGATTCAGTCCGGCAAAGTTCAACGACATTTTTTATCGTGGGGTGTGGTGCCGGGCGAGATAGGCATTCAACGGGTTTGACTAATTCGCAGTTGACACTTCGACTACCCGATCACAACTGAAGTTCCCCGGCGCTCGATCATCCGGCACCACGCATGCCCTGTTAGCACTCCTAACAGCGGGAGCCGCTGCGCGCACCGGCATTCAACCTTGAAAAGGTAAATTTGTTGAACGCGACACGTGCATTGCCATTGATTACTGCGCCTGTTATTGGCCCAAGGTGCCCCGCGCAATAAACGCTAAGCCCAGAACAATCGACCAACGAACGTTGCGCATATGTGCCCAAGGCAGTACATTCGCAATACAAACCCCAGGGGATTTCGGCCATGCCGCGCACCAAGGACGAGGTGTTGTCTATTCGCACCACTGCCGAAGTAAAGGACTTGCTACAGCAAGCTGCCGAGCGTGAGCGCCGCTCGCTGGCATCGATGGTTGAGGTGCTCGTGTATGAGTACGCAAAGCTCCATGACATTCGGGCGGTGTCGGTGAAGCGTCCTGTCGGCAAGGGCAAAGCGCGATGACGTCGAAATCATCATTGAGTATTTTTCGGAAAGATCAGGCGAATGTGAGATGTCGCCGACCGGGGACGACCGCAGAAAGCCCGTTTCCCACTGGCGCGGCGATCTTGGGCCAAAGCCGTTACTTCGCCGATTCCCACTACTCGAACGGTCTCATAGCATGAATGCCGACGCCTTTAGAGACATAGAAAAACTTGAGACTGACCTCTGGGCGGCAGCGGATAACCTCCGCGCCAACTCCAAGCTCACCTCCAGCGACTACTTCATGCCGGTGCTGGGCGTGATCTTCCTCCGCCACGCGGCCAACCGCTTCGAGGCGGCGCACCAGCAGATTGAGGCCGATCAGGCCAGCGGAAAGATGCCGAAGCGCAAGGTGCTGCCGGCCGACTACATCGCCCGCCGCTCGCTCTACCTGCCCGCGACGGCGCAGTAC
>JAWXBM010000007.1:0-9613 GCA_034440115.1 Lysobacterales bacterium
CGGTACTGATCTGTTGTGTAGCTATCAGGTGCATAGAACCGGTTGCGGGCTCAGCGCGGGTAGGCCCGGTATGAGACATGGAACCGGCTGCTTCAAAAGGCTCGGTGTTAAATACGGCCTGCTGCAGAAATACGCCATCCTTGAACAGAAAAACACCGGTCAGCGGCATCTCTGTGCCATCTTTGGTGGTCAGCCCGGTGTATAACCAAAGTCCATTGACTTGGGCTTCCAGTGCTTTTTGGGCAGAGTCATCACTCGCTACCGCGGTCGCGCTGCCCAGCAATGACAGCAGAACGATGGAACAAATAGCGCCCAGGAATCGGCGCAACGTATTGATCGGGTTGCGAAGTGTTGCAGTGAACTGTTGCGACTGCTTGATATTACTCTTCATCATGTTTCCTCGTCATTCGACTGTAGATTAGTCCATGGCTATCCATACTAAACCAAAGCACTGCAGACCGATAACATTGGACCCAATCCGGTGCGAAGGTTAGAACGGAGTGATGCACAATCAGCAACAAAATCAAATTGGTTTATCTGCCACAATCGTCGAATATTGGACTGCTAAGGGAGAATGGGAAATGCAGCTGAATGGTTTAGCCGGGCATCGGGCTTGCGTGATGTGCATTCTGCTTATCCTCCTCGGCTGCCAATTCGGCAGTGTTGTATTCGCTGCCGAAGCGGCTGTCCCGACTCAAAGCGACGAGCTGAAAGCGCTGGCGGCTGCTTATCGGGGCCCAACGGCCGATGCAGACCAACTCACCTTTGTAACAGTGAATGGCGTGCGCCTGGCCTATCGCCTGGAAGGTGCTGGCATTCCAGTGGTATTCGTACACGGCGAAGGTTATTCACATGAACTCTGGACCGAGCAGGTCGACGCTTTCAGCAAAGACCATTTGTTCATCAGTTACGACCGGCGTGGCCATGGCAGCTCGGAGGATCCGATTACCGGCTATTCTGAAACAGCCCACGCCAATGATCTGAATGCCTTGCTGCTGCATCTGGGCATACGCAATGCACACTTTGTGGTGAATTCTCGTGGTGGCTCCATCATCATTCAGTTCCTGAAGATGTATGGCGATAAAGTGCGCAGCATAACTTTTGCTGATGCCACGATTCCACTGGTAGCCATTTCAGAGCAGTCGGCTTTTTATAAGGTGGTCCCCTATCTGTTTGGCCCACCGCCTGGGTTGGAGCAGGCCGCCAAAGGCAGGGAAGGTGCAACCAAGTCTTCATTTACCCGTGTAGCGCAATCGCGTCCAGAAGTGTTCGCTGTCCTGCAGCGTATGTCACAACAGTACAGTCCGCTGGTCTCCATGGATCCGCAACGGTCCGACATGTCGGATGCGATTCACATCGGGCCGTGGAATGATCATGACTTCCCCAACATGAGCCGCATGTCGCAGCCCATTCTGCTGTTGGTAGCTGAGTTAAGCGATATTTTTTTCAAGGAAGGAGCAGCAGCAGCTCATCGGCTTTGGCCCAACACCCGGCTGGAAACCATCGCCGGCACCGATCATTTGCTGATGCTGGAAGAACCTGAGGTCTTCAATCAGAAAGTGCTGGCCTTTATTACAGAAGCGGACCAGATTATTGTCGACAGACGAAAAGCAAGCCAACTGAATCCAGGTTACGGGCCCGCTGAGCTTCCTTAGGGCTTGTTCAGCCAACTGAAGAATTCGATGGTATAGCCGCCAGGGTCCTGGGCAACAAAGCCGCGCACCGGAGCGGAGCCTTCTGATTTCACAGCATTGGCAGGTGGCAGCTCGGTAAGTATGACGGTGTTGGCCGACTTGAGTCGCTCATACCAGGCATCCACATCATCGGTAACCATGCTCAGCATGGCGGGCTTGTCTGCTGCAACTTCATGAAATCCGCGCCCCTGCAGCACCAGGCCCACAGAAGAGGTTGCTGTTATTTGGTAAATCTTGACCCACTCGGTATCCATGGTCAGTGGCAGCTGCAACAGCTCTCCATAAAATGGTGCAGCCGCCTGAATGTCATCGTAGTAAAAGAAAGTAACCGTGCCTTCGATTTGCGCCATGGTTTTTTCATCAGCAGCCACGGCAACGGACTGCCCTCCCGCGATCAGCAACACAGTGGCAATAAGCGATTTAAAATGGTGTCTCATGGCGTGCTCGCAGCTCCAGGTGATAACAAACTCGTCTGAGCATGAGCATGATTTCAAAATGCGCAATACGCAAGCTTCGCCAAAGGGGATTGCGCAAAACGCAATGAATCTTTTTAAGCTTGGCAATGGGTATCGGCACATTCCCGACTAATGTTAAGTTGGGTAACAAATTCATTGGAGTAAATCATGCGCCTGCTGGCAACATTCTGTTTTTCAATCTTTTTTGTCATTGGCTGGAGCCCACTCGCACAGGCTGAAAGTCAAAAGCCAGGGCTGACGCTTGACAGTATTTTCGCGACTGATGATTTCCAAAGCCAACTGATCGAAAACCTACAATGGTCATCCGATAGTAAGAGCTACACCTTTACCCGCCCAGATCCTGCAACGGGTTTGCTGGATATTTACCAGTACACGATTGCGAATAACAGCGAACAATTGTTGTTGGCAACCAAGAGTTTGAATGTAGCTGGCCAGAATGTGCAACTGTCCGGCTATCGCTTTACTCCTGATCGGCAATACATTTTGATCACAGGCCCTGTCGTTAGAACCTGGGACAGTATTTTTGAAGCGCCACACTACCTGTACAACACAGCCGATAAAACCCTGATCGCTCTGGCCGATGGAAGTCCCCATTTACGCAACGTGTTTCTGTCTCCCGCCAGCACCCATGTCGGTTATGTGCTGGACAACAACCTCTATGTGCAGGAACTGAAATCCGCCAAGACGGTGGCTGTCACCAACGATGGCAGCGCAGACATCTGGAATGGCATTTATGACTACGGCAGTACCGAGTTTGGCTTTACCGACGCCTGGAAGTGGTCTCCGGACGGCAGCCGTATTGCTTACTGGCGACTGGATGTAACGGAAGTCAAAACCTGGGCCATGATAGACGAGCTGGGTAAGTATCCTGAAGTCCGGCAGATGAAGTATCCCAACACCGGGGAAAAGCATGCCGTTAATCAGATCGGCGTTTACACCCTGGCCGATGCTGAAACCGCCTGGATGGAGATTGGCAACAATCCGGATGACTATATTCCTTACATTGAATGGGCCCGCTCTTCAAACCAGCTTTCCATACAACGTTTGAGCCGGGATCATGATCTGTTGGAGCTGCTGATGGCGGATGCGGGCAGCGGTAAATCACGCGTGATTGTCACCGATACCGACCCTGCCTGGATTGATATCACCCGTGACCAGATGTTTCTGCAAGGCCAGGATCAGTTTGTCTGGACCTCTGAGAAAAGTGGTTACCGTCATGCCTACTTGTACGACTACGAAGGCCAGGAGAAGCAACTGACTTCGGGTGATTGGGAGATTGATTCGCTGATAGGCGTAGATGAAACCAACGGCTGGTTGTATTTCTATGCCAAGAAAGACTCCTTCATTGATCAACATGTTTACCGGGTGGGGCTGGACGGCGCGCCGGTAGAAAAGCTCTCGGGCCAGCCAGGCTGGTATAGCTGGGATATGTCACCCGATCGTTCCTGGGTGGTGCAGACCTGGTCTGATGCGGCCACGCCGCCAGTGGTGGACGTGCGCGACCCCGCAGGAACTGAAGTCAGCGTTTTGCTGCGCAATGAATTACCTGGCCTGCAAAAGTACTCCGTACCTAATCCGGAATTCTTCCAGTTTGATACCGATGATGGCGTAACCCTCAATGCCTACATGATGAAGCCTTCCAATTTCGACCCCGCGAAAACCTATCCCGTGATTGCCTTTGATTATGGTAATGCCGGTTCGCAGATGGTGATCAATGCCTGGGGCAGTGCGCGCGGTATGCACCGCGATATGTGGCACCGTTACATGGCTGAGCAGGGTTATATCATTTTCAGCATGGACAACCGCACCACTGCGGGCCGCGGTAAAAAGGCCAAGAACCTGACCTATGGTGAATATGGCAAGTGGGCAGTTCTCGACCAGTTGCAGGGTATCCGCTATCTGAAAACTTTGTCCTGGGTGGATTCAACACGAATCGGCTTCTGGGGCTGGAGCGGCGGCGGCTACCTGGCCGCTGCGATGATGACCAAAGGTGCGCCACACTACAAAGTAGGGGTGAGCGTTGCGCCGGTGATTGACCTGATCAACTACCAGGCAACCGGTGTTGAGCGTTGGATGGATCAGTTGGAGGACAACCCGGAAGGCTACGCCAGGGTTAACCTGGAAAACTTTGCAGATCGTCTCGAAGGTGATCTGTTACTGATCCACGGCAGTGGTGATGAGAACGTCAAGTTTGCTTTCACCCTGCAGTTTGCCGATGCCCTGATCAAGGCCAACAAGCAGTTCGACATGATGGTGTATCCGAATGAGCACCATGGCATAGAAAGCTATCAACTACACGTTTACACCAAGATTGCGGATTATTTCAAAGAAAAACTTTGACGGGCTCATAGGCTAATTCCTGGCGCGCAAAGAAGGCTTCAATTCGGTTCATGGCCTCTTCCAGTACTGTGTAGGATTCTGAGCCGAAGCAGACTCGCAGGTGCCCTTCACCGCTGGCACCATAAAACGCTCCGTTCTCGATCACGATACCGGTCTCTTCAAGTAGCTCGTCAGCCAACTGGCCTGACGATTTATTGAATGCCCGGACATCAGGGAAGGCATAGATGGTTCCTTGAGGACGTGGACAGACGATACCCTCTATGGCGTTGAATCGGTCACACACCAGCCTTCGTCGTCGATCGTCTTCAGCCAACATGGCGTCAAAAGGTTCCTGCGGGCCATTGATGGCGGCTTTGGCACCGTGCTGAATAAACACGTTCACGTGGGTGACATCATTGGCGGTGATCTGCAACAGGGCAGGCATGAATTTTTCAGAGCAGGTTACAAAACCTATTCGCCATCCGTCCATGGCGTAAGCCTTGGTCAGCGCAAACATGCTGAACGTGCGTTCCGCCATACCGGGGAGTGAGGCAATGCTGATATGGTGATTATTGTCGTAGGTGATCAGGTCATAAACCTCATCACTGGCTACCAGCAGATCATATTTGATGGCGAGGTCAGCGAGATCCTGTAGCTCTTCCCGGCGGAACACCCGGCCAATCGGATTGGCCGGATTGACGATAACGATCATTCGGGTTTTGCCAGTGATGCGGGATTCGATCGCCTGTGGATCCAGCGTATAGCCATTGCTCGCATCCAGGGGTGCGCTGACGACTTTGCCGCCGGCCAACTCGATCTTGCCGATGTGCTGCGGATAATAGGGCTCCAGCAGGATGACTTCGTCGCCAGGATCAATGGCGGCAGAAAACACCGCATAAGCGGCATGAGTCAGGCCATTGGTGACCAGTATTTCCTCTGGGCTGGCATGGATGGAATTGTGTGTCAGCAGCCGTGCAGCAATGGCTTCGCGCAAGTCCCGGTTACCGGCGAATTCACCGTAGTGCACAACGCCGTTGTCCAGCGCCTGCTTGGTGGCATCTTTTATGTGCTGTGGCGTGTCAAAATCGGGTCGCCCGACTTCCAGATGGATCAATTTTTGGCCACTGGCCTCAAGTTTTGCGGCTTTCTCGTACATGCCAAAGCTCTTCGGCGAACACAGCGATACGCGATCTGACGGCCATTTCATACTGCAACCTCGTGCGGAAAAATATCAAGTGCCCACATTGGCGGAGCGGCTCATTTTTCGTCCTTGAATACGCTGCCGTCACGCATGACAAAGCGCACATCGAGCACAGCATCTATGGAGTCCAGGGGGCTGCTGCCGAGACCAACAATATCCGCTGCCTTACCGACCACTATTGAACCGGTAACGTTGGAAATGCCAGCAGCTTCTGCGGCATTCACAGTGCCTGCCTGCAATGCTTCCATTGGTGTCATACCTGCGCTCACGTACTCGATAAACTCGTGAGCATTCTCGCCATGCGGAGAAATCGCTGAATCGGTGCCCAAGGCAATTTTTACGCCCATTTGATGCGCCAACCGGGTCATATCCTTCGGTTGTTGACCAAGCGCCAACAGTTTCGTCATGCTGGCGGGAGGTAAATTTTTGAGCGGGCCCTGACGCATCTTTTCAGGGGTGTCCCCCACGTATGTGATCGGATAAACCGTCGGAATGACCCAGACATCCAGGCGTTTGAGTAACTTCAAGGTTTCCTCATCGGCCCACATGGCATGCTCAATGGAGTCGAAGCCGGCATTGGCCGCTGCAATGATACCTTCCTTGGCATGCGCATGAGCCGTTACCTTGCGGCCCAAAGCATGGGCGGTCTCGGCGATGGCCTTGAGCTCAGCATCGGTGAACTGCTGCCCGGTGCCCGTGGCCGTATTACTCAGCACACCGCCAGTCGCAGTCACTTTGATGACATCAGCACCCAGCTTGACAGCCTGGCGTACAGCCCGGCGGCAGTCATCGGCCCCGTCACACACGGCTGATGATGTGAGTAGTTCAAGTATCTCTGCACGGTATCCATGCTCATCACCGTGGCCACCGGTGGGCGTGATGGCTGGCCCGGACACCAGCAATCTTGGCCCGGGAACCTTGTTATCGCGAATGGCATCGCGCAAGGCATACAGCGGCTCGCCGCGTGAGCCCAGGTCGCGCAAGGTAGTGAAGCCGGCCAGCAGGGTCCGATTCGCATACATGGCTGCATTCAGTGCAACGTCAGCATCACTTTGTGTCACGTCATCATTTGGCTTGTTATCACCGTACTGCCCTGACAGATGTACGTGCAGGTCGATAAAACCGGGCATAACGAACTGCTTTGACAGATCGATGATGCGGGCGGGGTTTTCGGTTGAATCAGCATCGATGTAGCCGTCCCGAATAGCGCGAATGATACCGTCGACGATGACAATGCTTTGTTCAGCTTTGGGCTTGCTGCCAGGACTGGCCAGCAGCATGCCCGCGTGAATCACCACTTCTTCAGCATGCAAACCCGCGCTGAAGGGCAGGGCGATGGCAAGTGCGCAAAGCACCGATGAAATCGTATGGATTGTATTTTTCATGATGGGTAAAAACACCTTTGCCCTAGGCGAGTGAGTGCACTTAGTAATCCCACATAAGACCACATCACGCAAGGCAGTGGTTAGACCTAATTGACTAAAAAGTTCCTTGCGCATCATTGGCATCAGCATATGATCAAAGTTGCTTACAGACTCCAATAGACCTGCATGGCAACCGTACTTTGCAGGCGATTCAGCCGAAAGTTTTCGCGGCGCGTAAAGGCATTGAAGCAATTTTGCGTCACTTGCCTGGGGAGAAATTCTAGTTTGTGTTGAATCTTGCGCTCATTGATGGGTTGGCAAAATCCGCACAGTGCTGCACGAAATTCGCAGCGCAATTGCTGCTGACTATCGGGCTGATTGCGGGTGTGCTGACGCCAACCCTCGCCCCAACACTGGCCCTGGCCGACAGCATCGAAGCGCCATCCATCAGTGCGCTGGAATGGCGCAATATTGGCCCCTTCCGCGGTGGCCGTGCTACGGATGTCGAAGGTGTACCTTCGCAAGCTTTCACCTTCTACATGGGTGCGCCCGGTGGCGGTGTCTGGAAAACCACTGATGGTGGCACTTCCTGGAACAATGTTTCTGATGGCTTTTTCAAAACCGGCTCGGTGGGCGCCATCGCAGTGGCACTGTCCGACCCCAATGTGATTTATGTGGGTATGGGCGAGCATTGTGTCCGCGATGTAACCGTCTCGCACGGTGATGGTGTTTACAAATCGACCGACGGTGGTCAATCCTGGCAGCACCTGGGCTTAGCCAACTCGCTGCATATTTCCAGCGTTCAAATCCACCCGACTGATCCGGAAACCGTCTACATCGGCGCGCAGGGCAGCCCTTGGGGTCCGCATCCCGAGCGCGGCGTATACAAGTCAACTGATGGTGGCCAAAACTGGTCGCTGATTCTGGCTGGCAACAACACCAGTGGTATCAACGACCTGGTGATGGATCCCAACAATCCACGGATCCTCTACGCGGCGATGTGGGATCACAGTCGTAAGCCCTGGCATGGTTACCAAATGAGCAGCGGCGGGCCGGCGTCCGCTCTGTACAAATCGAAAGACGGCGGCGAAACCTGGCAAAAGCTGACCAAGGGACTGCCACAACCGGCTGGAAAATATGCCATCGCAGTTTCCGCCGCAGACAGCAAGCGGGTTTATGCACTGGTTGAGGCAAAGCCTGGCGCCAGCGGTGTTTATGTATCCAATGATGCAGGCGAGAGTTGGGCTCAAACCAACAAAGAGCATGTCATGACCGAGAGATCAGCTTATTACATGCATATCGCGGCTGATCCGCTCGATCGCGAAGTGGTTTATGTCTTGAACGCCCCGTTTCTCAAATCCATCGATGGGGGCAAAACCTTCAGCCGTCAGAGCGTGCCGCATGGTGACAACCACGCCATCTGGATACACCCGGAACATTCCGACTGGATGATTGAATCCAATGACGGTGGAGTCAATGTTTCCTATAACGGCGGCACGACTTGGTCTACACAAGGCAATCAGCCGACCGCGCAATTCTATCGGGTCAATGCTGACAATCTCTTTCCCTACAACCTGTATGCCGGTCAGCAGGATAACTCCACGGTAAAGATCAAAAGCCGCAATTTTGGCAGTGGCATCGGTGTTGCAGACTGGTATCCGGTAGGCGGAGGGGAGAGTGCCCATGTCGCTTTCAATCCGAATGATCCACGGTTGATTTACGCCGGAAATTACCAGGGCCAAATCACCGAATATGATGACGCTACCGGGCTGGAGCGTGATATACGCCGCTACCCTTTGGGCACCGCTTACCGCCGCCCTGAAGAATATCCCTATCGCTTCAACTGGAACGCACCCATTGTGGTGTCGCAGCATGATCCGGAGGTGATTTATCACGGCGCGCAGATGCTGCTGAAATCCACTGATCGGGGCCAAAGCTGGCAGGAAATCAGCCCGGATTTGACCCGCGATGAAAAGCACAAACAAGGCGTGGTTGAAGGTGAGTTCACTTTCGAGGGCACTGCGGGTGCCATGTACAACACCATTTTCTACATTGCGGAAAGCCCGCATGACCAGGATGAGCTATGGGTGGGCACGGATGATGGCAGCATCCATTTGACCCGGGATGGTGGCGAAAACTGGCAGGCAGTGACGCCCAAAGGAACAGGCGAGGCGCAAATCAATATGATTGAGCTATCGCCGCACCAGGCTGGCACCGCCTACGCCGCAGTCACTTGGTATAAATTTGATGATCGTTCGCCGAGCATTTTTAAGACGGAAAACTATGGCAAAAGCTGGAGTCAGATTGCCAGCACGCTGCCCGCTGGCGACTGGGTCCGGGTGGTGCGGGAAGACACAGTCCGACCCGGGCTGCTGTTTGTCGGAACACAAACTTCAGCCTATGTTTCGCTTGACGATGGCAGCAACTGGAATGCGCTGCAACTGAACCTGCCGCATGTGCCGGTTACCGATCTGAAAGTGCATGAGAATGACCTGCTGGCCTCCACGGAAGGACGCGCATTCTGGATACTGGACGATCTGTCAGTATTGCGACAAATGC
>JAWXBM010000008.1:0-19987 GCA_034440115.1 Lysobacterales bacterium
ACCGATTTCATGATCCTGCCGCCTTTGAAACAAGTTAGTTCCTTCATCATCACCCCAACTGACAGAAATCACCATGCGTTGGGTCAATTACCCAGGCATGAAATTTGGGCTGCAGAAGTGTGCACTGCAGCTGCAAGAATTCGACCAGGTCGGTGAGATCAGTCACCGTCAGGACCTTGTCAAAGTAAGGCATCGCAGACTGGTCAGGAAGTTTTAACGCCTGCCTAAGCTTGGGCGGATCAAGCTCTGAAGTTGAGCATCGCCATCGCAGGCTACCTCGTCCGACAAGTGACGTCATAGGTCTCTGTTCGAGGTGCCGGAACTCATGCTCATCACTGTGGCTGCGCAGGCAGGTAACCGCTCTCACTCAGGTTACGCACGAGGCGGCTCCCGAAATAGATTTCGCCGGCAGCGGTCAAGTGACGACGGTCGGAGAAGTTGAGATGCCCATCGACGAACACCTCTTCCGGAAGCTGCATTTCAAAGGCTTCCATCTTCGACAAGTAACCGACGCCCTGCTCGAGCGACTTCGACTTGAGCACTGCGTCGGCGTGGCTCGACAGAGTGGCCAAGTGCGGCGAGTACGCCGCCTTCGCCTGGTCGGCTATTGGTATGCGGAAATCGAACTGGTTCGGGTCTTTCGCCAGCGGTGGCACCATGCCTACGAGTATGACCGGGACGCCGCTCTGCGTCCTGAGGCGCGACAGGTAGCTAACGACCTGGCTCACGGCGAGTTCGGAAAGATCGCTCGGGCGCGCTTCGAGCATGTAGGGTAACCCGAGATATCCCTTGGACCAGGTGGCGTTGAACAAGCGATCCGGTGCCTGTGTGTAGAGCACGACATGTATTGCGGACGCGTGCTCGGCGACGAACGTTTCGAGATCTGCGTAGGGACAAGGATGTGGCGGCCGCCAGCCGATCATGTCGTGGGCCCGGCACGACTCGCGCGAGACGCTTGCTACGAACGGATACAGCGTATTGCGCGCGACCGCGTTATAGAGGTCCATGCCGTTGCTGTCCCCGATGACTAGCGCGGCCTTGCCATACTGCTCGGTGCAGCGCTCGAATGCGCGCCGAAAGTCCTCGGAGATCGTGTCGCTCCAGAAGTGACAGCCGCCGCTGGCCATCTGGCGATTGCTTAGAGCGGCGTCTTTGATCACCAAGTACCGCTGGTACGATTCGGGGTCGACTGATCGCAGCGGAACATCGCCCCAGATCACGAAGGCACCACCCAGGGAAAGCAGGGCCACAGAGGCGGTGCCTGCCAGTGTGAGGACGTGGCGCCGTTCGATCAACTGACGATTGCGAAACGGCTGTTCGATGTATCGCCAGCTGAGCCAGGCGATCCCGAAAGACGCGACGGTCATGAGCGTGAGGACGACGGGACCCGGGCCCATCGGCATGTAGAGGCGAGCGAATACGAATAGAGGTTGATGCCAGAGATAGAGGCTGTAACTGATCAGGCCAATGCCGACCAAGTAGCGATTCGTCAGCAGCGCACCGGCTGGCCCTTTGCCATCGCAGAACAGCAACACCCCCACGGTACCCGCCACGGGCAATAGCGTCATCAGGCCGGGGTGCGGCGTCGACCCATCGAACACATAGAGCGAGACGAGCAGCAGTGCCAGAGACCCGATGGCCGCCCAGGTGCTAAGTACCAGTCCGGCTCGCTCAAGCAAGGCCTGTCGCGGCGAAAGCGCCACGAGCGCACCCAGCAGCAACTCGAAACCCCTCGAAGGCGCGAGAAAGAAATTTGCCGATGCATCGTGCCTCCAACCCCACTCAGCAAGTGCAAGACTGGTGACGGCCAAGGTCACTATCAGCAGTACGACAAAGTGCCGACCTCGCGACCAGATCATCGATAGCAAGAGTGGAAACAATACGTAGAACTGCTCTTCGACGGAGAGGCTCCACGTGTGGAGAAGCGGCGTGAGCTCCGCTGCATTGCCGAAGTAGCCCGTCGACTGCCAGAAGTAGAAGTTCGACACGAAGCCTATAACCGACATAAGGCTCAGGCCAAACGCGTGGATCGTCGATGGGTTGAGCGTTAGCAGCGCAGCGATCGCGCTAACCAGCAAGACGACAAAGAGCGCCGGCAAGATACGCCGGATTCGCCGCTCGTAGAAGTAGCCGACCGAGAACTGGCCCCGATCCAGGTCCGCCGCGATAAGCCCGGTGATCAGGTAACCGCTGATAACAAAAAAGACATCGACGCCGAGGAATCCGCCGAGGAATCCGGGAACTTCAGCGTGAAATGCAACGACGGGAAGCACCGCCAGCGCGCGCAAGCCATCGACTTCGGCGCGGTACTTCAGCCTCGGAACTTCTGTCATGCGATCCGCGTAACGCAGACGTCCGTGTGACCATCCTTACCGCGGTTATAGCTTAGCCATCGCCCGTCTGGCGATACGTGGCAGTGTGGGTGAGAAGCTTGCGGCACGGACCAGTCGGAGTTGTGCCGCGCGAGGATTTCGAGTCGTGGCGAGCCAGTGGCATCGAGATCCTCGAAATGAAGTCCAATGACGAGATCCGGCGAGATCAAGCCGTCGACCACGATGACATTCATGGTCTGATGTGACGCGATGTGCCCGTAGAAGAACTTCGGGTAAACACGCTCGAAGACAACCTCACCAGCGGCTGTCGTAACACCAATCCAGTGCCCGCCTTCCGCCGCCCAGCCGTGATGATAGATGAATTGACCGTCGGCGCTCCAGGTCGAGTGCACCGCGAACCCAAACGCATTGCGCGGGTGGATCTCGGTCAGCTTTCCGGACTTCAGGTCCAGGACACATGTTCTCGAGGATAGCGGTGAGCTCTCCCAGATCTTTTGGGCCTCATCATAGCGTGCAAACTGTGCTTCCTTCATGAGCCTTACGAACACCCCCGGATCGTCACGATCGAGCAGCAACAGATCGGGATATACGGGGTTCGGCGTCACTGAGTTGTTGGCGAAGAGCGGGTCGCTGAACACCTCGGTTGGTCGACCGCTCGCGACATCGACGGCAAGCAAGGCGCTGTTGGCCATGTTTGCGGTGACGCGGTGGCCCGGATCGGCCGGCCGGCCGACTTGCTGCACTTCCTCGTTCACCGGAATGAACACGGTCTTGCCATCAAGGCTCCCCGCCGGGGCACCGAACAATCGATTTGAGTCAGTTTCGTCAAGCAGGACCCTCTCCTTCTCTAGAAGACTGGTGTCAAGGATTCGCAGCGTCTTGCGCGTCGCGGCGGCCACCATCCTGCCGCCCGCGATGGTCGCCGTGAGATTGCCCGTGTAGCGTTCGTCCGACGCCCCCCGCATCACGGAGAGTACTGTCATATCTCCCGTCACCACGTTGGCCCAGAAAACACAGGAGCCCTGGTCGTCATAGGAGCCGATGGGAAGGTGGCGGCTGTCCGCCGAGAAACATTGTCGAATGTGATAAGTCGGCTGGTAGTTGATTTTCCTGCGCGATGTCAGTTGGCGCGAGGGCCGCGCGGTAGCCTCATCAAGAAATTCGACAGACTCGTTGAGACACATTCCGACCGAGAGGTCCTGCGTCGTTGCCGCATCCTCACCCGTGCAACGCGACACCTCCTGCGCACTTGCCCCGAGCGGCGACAACAGCATGGCCGAGCCAAGCAATCCGGCCTGACCCATGAAGTGTCTGCGGCCCATGCGCGCAGGCATATTTTGATTGTGGTTGCCCATTACTACTCTCCGGCGGCTTTAGAACAAGGCTTGTACGCATTACAAAGTAGCTTCTATAATTTAGCAAATTCAAAATTTTCACATTATTTTTTAATAAAATTCAAATACTGAAACTAACGATTCTTGAGCAGCGGAGGCTAACAGGCCTCACCTATTCCTGTGCCCGTACCTAAAGAACGACTTCAATTGCTCTTAATTGGCTTTTTATTTTTCGACAATTCAACCTTGTTCTGTGGTTTAAAAAAACTGGCCATACGATCAGCTACCCGACCAGCGGGTGCAGCCCCCGCTTCATCTTTTCTGATCACTGCATGCCATGGCACCATCAAGCCTGATTTTGTCAGGGGCAGCGCCGTGAGGTCGTACATTGCCAGATAGTGCTTAATGCTCCAGCGGGTAGCTATGGTTATGCCGATTCCGGCCCTCACCAAAGCAATGATGGTTTCAATTGAACGACCGGGAATCAGGCGTTTCGGCGTGATGCCTGCCGGGGAAAAGAAACGTTCATACTCACGACCCCGTTCCCTGCCCGGACGGAAACCAATATAACTTTCCTCAAGGAAGTCGCTGGCTTCCAAAAATTTGTTTCCAGCTTTGGCATGTGATGAGGCCATCAGGGCCACCATCTCGTCATTGAAAAGAAATTTACTTTCGAATTGATTGGAATGCGCATTCAGCGGTAACAGCGCCAGATCAATGTTACGACTTCGCAGCGCATCGATCGGATCAAGCGCACTGTCCAGCGCAATTTCTAGATCAATGTCCGGATCGTCAACTGAAAGCAGTTTCAGAAAATCAGGAAACCACTCCAAACCACTCAATGTGGACCCGCCGAAATTCACAGTAGTGCTATGTCCAAGCTTATTTTCTGACAGGATGCGCTCGGCTTTGTCCATCTCGCGAATACACAGGTGTGCGGTTTCAAGCAATATCTTACCTGCATGGGTCAGACTGACCCGGCCTCGAAATCGCGAGTAGAGCGGGATACCGAGTTGTTGTTCCACTTTCTGGATGCGGTGCGTCAAGGCCGATTGAGTGATGTTCAAAAACTGGGCGGTGGCCTTCAGATTGGCCGTTTCTGAAACCGCCTGCACTACCAGCAAGTCTTTGATCGTTAGTTTCAGCATTTGAATTTTATTAAAATATAGTGTGAATATTTTGAAGTTGCTAAATTATAGAGGCTACCTTGTAATGCGTACAAGCCTTGTTCTAAAGCCGCCGGAGAGGGACTCATGAATCGTAAAGTTGTAATGTGTGGGATTTTGTTCTTGCTTGGGTCTGGACCGATGTATGCAGACGACCCAATGACTTTGGAAGAAATTGTGGTCACCGCAGAACGCAGGGAAGAATCGCTGCAGGACATTTCTGCTTCCGTCTCAGCCTACACCGGTGAGTATCTTGCACAAATGGGATTGCAGGATGCTTCGGAAATCGCCAGTCTGGTTCCCGGAGTAGAACTCCGCGAAAACGGACTTTTTCCGGGCTATTTCATTCGTGGGGCAGGTGTTCAAACCGAGACCAACGACATTAATGAACAACCTGTAGGCGTATTCATTGATGAGGTCTACTATGGCATTCCCAGCGCGCAACGCGGCCAGCTCTATGACATTGAGCGAGTCGAAGTCCTGCGCGGCCCGCAGGGTACGATGTTTGGCCGTAACTCCCCAGCGGGTGTTGTACATTTTCTGACCAACAAGCCCACTGATGAGTTTGGCGGTTATGTCGATGCCTTGTATGGCAGTTTCAATCAACGCATCGTTGAAGGTGCGATCAACATTCCCATCAGCGAGGCAATCAAGGCGCGAGCTTCGGTCAAATACAACAAGGATGATGGATGGCAAGAAGACCGCTTCACTGGTGAAAACTTCACCGACAATGATGTGCTTTCCGGTCGCCTGCAAGTGGCTTTTGACCTGTCAGACTCCGTAACCTTCCTGGCCAAGCTTGATGGTATGCGGCAGCGCAATGCAGGACTTCGTTATGGCTTCAGTGGTTTGCTCGATCCGGTGACCTTTGCGCCATGCTCTCTCGAACGGGTAAACAATCAGGAATGCGTTGCGATAAACGGCTATCGTGACCCGGAACTGGACCCTGAAAAAATCGCATCGGATACCGCACCACTCGATACCATCGACAGCTGGGGCTTATCAGGAATTTTGAACTGGGCTATCTCCGATGCGCTGCAGTTTACTTCTATTACCGCTTATCGAACTCTTGAAAGAGAGTGGGCTGTTGATGGTGATGCCAGTCCAATCCTCATTTTCGGCTTTCTGAATTTCGCAACTTTTCGCTCTACTGATGCCTGGCAGTTTTCACAGGAATTCCGGCTCAATGGCTCAAGTGATCGATCTAACTGGGTGCTTGGGGCTTACTACTATGGCGATAACCGCGACGTCGTAAATGCCTTCCCTGGCTTCCGCCGCTATGACTACACTGATGTTGACACAAACTCATGGGCTGTGTTCGGCCAGTTGGATTACAACTTGACGGGAACCGTCACCCTGATTGGTGGTTTACGTTATACCGATGAAACCAAACAGGCCACACAGTACCGCAATACGCCAACCGTGGTTTTTACCCCGGAGCTTAATGATTCGGTTATCACCGGCAAGGCGGCTGTTGAATGGAATGTGAAGGATGACCTGATGCTTTATGCCAGTTTTTCCACCGGGTTCAAAAGTGGAACATTTCAAGCCTCACCCGGCAACGTAGCAGTCGACCCCGAGTATGCCACAGCCTATGAAGTCGGCATGAAGTCTCTGTTCTGGGACGGCCGAGGTCGTTTCAACGCATCTGCTTATTACAACAACTACGATGATTTCCAGGCCACCGGTTCCGCTGACGACAACGGTATCCCGGTCAACCGGCTGGTCAACGTAGGTGCACTGGAAGTTCTGGGTATCGAGGGTGATTTAACCGTGATACCGACTGAACGCCTTGAGCTGACTCTGGGCTTCAGTTTTACCAACGGCGAAATTTCTGCCGGCCCTTTACAAGCAAGTGGCTCAGCCGACTATGAAACCAGAGAGCCCTTCTTTTTTGATGGTAAGACCCCGGCATTTCTGCCCGAGTATTCAATTAACGCAATTGCCCGCTATGCCCTGCCTGTCAGCGATAATTGGGGATCGCTCATTGCTCAAGTGGATGCCAAGTATTCAGATGGCATGTTCCTGGATGCCAGCAACAACCGCCTGCACGTGCAAGAGAGCTACGATATCTGGGGAGCCAGGCTGTTGTGGGATTCCGCTGATGCAAAATGGTATGGCAGCATCTTTGTCACCAACCTCACCGATACCGCTGTCAAGGGCTGGTCTTTTGATATCGCCCGCTTCGTCGACAACCGTGCCACTATCTGGGCACAGCGCCCACGAACGGTCGGAGTCAAAGTTGGCTACAGATTCTGAGCACAGACTTCACCCAGAATACAAATGAGAAAAGCAGCGGAGCAAGCATGACAGCAGTAAAACAACTGTTGGACCTCAACAGTTTTAAGAACGACACGGCACGGCTGATCGGAGCTGCCCTGGTAGATGATTCGGCATGGCAAAAGCTGGCTGTGCTCTGCGATTCCTTTGGGCACAGAATGAACGGCACACCCGGGCAGCTTATGTCTGTCGACTGGGCTTACAACGAGATGCTCAGGGAGGGCCTGGAAAACGTCAGGAAAGACCCGGTAATGGTGCCAAACTGGATTCGCGGCGACGAGTCCGTCACGCTCCTGAATCCGTATCCTCGGCCACTGGTAATAATGAGCTACGGCAACAGTGTTGGCACACCGAAGGAAGGCCTGACCGCAGAGGCGATGGTTGTCAGTTCATTCGAAGAACTCGCCAGCCGCGCCGACGAAGTCCCGGGGAAAATTGTAGTTTTCTGCCCGCCCTGGACCAGCTATCCGGATGACGAGGCCTGGAAAAATTATCTGGACCTGCGCCATTTTCGAATTTCAGGCCATGCCAAGGCAGCGCAACTTGGTGCTATTGCCGTACTCTTGCGCAGCATATACCCGCCCCATGCGCGACAGGCGCATACGGGCGCGCTGACTTACACTGAGGGTGTAGCAAAAATCCCATCCGCTGCGTTATCGCCGGAAGACGCTCTTATGCTTGAGCGCATGCATAGACGCGGCCAACCGATCAACCTCACACTGAAGATGCAGGCGCGTGTCGAAGCAGATATTGAATCCGCAAACGTCATCGGCGAAATAGTTGGCCGGGAAAAGCCTGAAGAGGTCATAGTACTCGCTTGCCAGTTCGACTCCTGGGACAGCGGCGTTAGCGCACAGGACGATGGGGCCGGGGCAATTGTCGTCTGGGAATCTTTGCGTTTGATGAAAAAATTAGGCATCAGACCGCGTCGCACTATTCGAACGCTCCTGTGCACCAATGAGGAGAACGGTGGCTCAGGAGGTATTGCATACAGAGACAAATATCGGTCGCAGCTTTCCAACCATATAGCCATGCTGGAAGCAGACAGCGGCGTGGTTCCGCCACTGCACTTCCGCGTTTCAGGTTGCGATGAAACAATCGCATTGGTGAAGCAGATAGGGAGCCTTGCAAAAATGCTTGGGCTGGAGGACACGCGCAGCCCCGTGCGAATTGGCACCGCTGAAGATATCCATGCGAGTGTAGAGGCAGGGAACATTCCCAGCCTGACGTTGCAAGGCAATAATGAGCCCTACAGCCGCTACCACCATGCGCATTCCGATATGGTCGAGGCAGTCTCACCTGTTGAACTGGCAAGAGCGACGGCGGCGGTGGCGGTAATTGCCTATGTTTTGGCAGAGATGGAAGAGCGCCTGCCGACAGGCAAGGGCGAGGGAGCCCGAGGCACCTATGCCGGCTAGCCCGAATTCCAGAAGTAACCAACACTGCGCAGACGACGCTGAAGTGGTTGCGCCATTGGGGACCCGATCGGATTTCCCCATCTGTGACACTGTGACATACCTCGACAACGCATTCATTGGGCCAGTGCCAAAGCCCGTAAGGGACGCAGCCTTTCACTGGTATAACAAACGCAGCACTGAGGAAACCGATATCTATGGAATGTTCGACACAATAGAGATCGTCCGTCGCCAGTTTGCCGGAATGATCAATGCTTCCCCCGATGAGATTGGATTTCTTTACACAACATCGGAAGGGGAAAACATCATCTGCCGCGCCCTCGATCTGTTACCTGGGCAGAACATTGTTACCGACGATCTGGCCTACCCTCATGTCGGTGTCCTGGGTAAAAAGCTTGAGCAGGAACAGCAGATAGATTTTCGCATCGTCGAACATACCCGCGGTGCCGTCACTGTAGAAAGCTTTGCCGCCCGCGTAGACAGCAAAACGAGACTTGTTGTCGTTCCCTGGATTTCCAACATTAGCGCACACCGCCATGACATTCGCGGCCTGGCAAAGCTCGCTCACGCTGCCGGAGCCTACCTGTACGTTGACGCGATACAAATATTGGGCACAGAGCCCATTGACGTTAAAGCCGAGGACATCGATTTCCTCTGCGCTGGCACCTACAAATGGCTGATGGCGGGCTGGGGCATTGCCCCCATTTATATAAGGCGGGAACTTATCGACGCGATCAGGCCGGACCGTTATGGCTGGCAAACTGCGTTATCCGCGCCCTCAGCTGCGTACAACTATACACACCGTACAAGCGCAGCAAAGTTTGAATACGCCAGCCCATCGTTTGATCAGTTCATGATGCTCACGACTGCACTCTCCTATCTGGATGGGATAGGCCTCGACCAGATCGCGCACTATTCACGGTACATGACCAGTTACCTGCGCGGCGCGCTCGAAGCCCTGGACTTTACAGTGTTCACACCAAAAGGTGACGTCTCGCCTTCACTGACCTTTTGGGTTGGCGCGGGCGAGAAAGACGTAGAGGCTGCTTGCCGGCAAGCCAATATTCGCGTCGGCTTTGCCAGCGGGCACCGGATGTCAGAGACCTATGGCAGCAATGAAAGCGCGTGCCGAGTGCGCATTTCGCCAGCTCATTACAATCTGCGAAGCGATCTGGATGCGCTACTGAACGTCGTCGAACGTCTGCCTCGATTCGCCGGATATGAATGACAGCTCTATAGCAGTCAATACGCCGAGCAATCGATTCGGCGCCTACAAGGAATTCAGCGCGGGCTGGAAAGTCCTGCTCGGGAGCGCTGCGGGGCTTATCTTCGGCGCCACGATGCTGCCCTTCAATACGCTCGGGGCGGTAGTTACACCATTGAGCGAAGAGTTCGGCTGGGGCCGTGGCGAGATACAGCTGTGCTATCTCTTCTTTACGCTCGGCAGCGCGGCGTGCTACCCGTTCATCGGCAAACTCGTTGATCGCATCGGTTCACGCCGCGTGGCCCTGATCGGGATACCCGCCTTTGCCGCCGCGTTTGCCACTATCGGATTGGCAACCAGTGATGTACGTAGCTTTTATCTCGCATGGGTTTTCGTCGGTGTCCTGGGAGCAGGCACATCCCCCATTACCTTTACCGCGATCGTGAACCTGTGGTTTACAAAGAACCGGGGGCTGGCACTTGCCACGACTCTGTTTCTTGGCGGCATCTCTGCGGCCGCAGTCCAGATCTGTTCGACCTATCTCGCGGAGGCCTATGGATGGAGACAAACTTTTTTCATCTTCGCGCTACTGCCCCTTTGCGCCGCCTGGCCCCTGGCCTGGTATTGCCTGCATCCACCAGCAACACGCACGGTTGAAACGCCTCAGTCTGACCGCAGCCGCCTGGAAGACGTCACCCTTTCTTACTACCGCGACTATCGATTCTGGCTGCTGACGCTGGCCATTGGCCTGGTTACTTTCAGCATTTCCGGCGTCGTGTTGAATCTCAAGCCATTGTTGGCAGACCGCGGATTCGACCCGGCTACCGCCGCCTACCTGGCAGGGGCCCTTGGCCTTGCCTTGTCGGTCTCGCGCCTCGCAACGGGTTACCTGATCGATCGCGTTTGGGCCCCCGCAGTTGGCTTTGTGCTCTTCTTGCTGCCCGTATTTGCCTGCTGGGCCTTGATTGAGGTGGAAGGATCCATGCGCCTCGCCCTGACGGCAGTCATCCTGATTGGTGTGGCAACTGGCGGCGAATCAGATCTTATGGCCTTCCTGACTGCAAAGTACTTCGGCATGAAGCGTTATGGGCGAGTTTACGCAACCGTTTTCACTGTATTTATCGTCAGCTCAGGGGTTGCACCATCGGTGTTTGGCTATGTCTTCGATATATCTGGCAGCTACGATCCGGTTCTGATCGTCGCTGCCGTTTGCTTCTTTTGCTCAGGCGTCCTGCTACTTGGCATGGGCAGATACCCTGCACACAATCCAGCATAGAGGAACGACTATGAC
The DNA here is from genome assembly GCA_034440115.1 of Lysobacterales bacterium. Classification (GTDB taxonomy): domain Bacteria; phylum Pseudomonadota; class Gammaproteobacteria; order Xanthomonadales; family SZUA-36; genus JAWXBM01. The sequence goes on from JAWXBM010000008.1 coordinate 11,024, forward strand.
CCACTCCCGCTTCAAATTCGGTTCGATTCAGACTTCCGTGTTGGTTTGTTGTATTGCGCTGCTCTGTTGTACCGGGGTATTCGCCAATGATGTTTGGCTGAGCCATGTGAATGTTCTCGATACCGATTCGGGCAAAGCCCGGAACGATGTCCACGTTCGCATCACAGACGGCTTGATTGCCGAAGTCAGTAAGCACTTGCCGGCTGTGGATCAGCAGCAAACGCTCGATTTAACCGGCAAATGGATCATCCCTGGCCTGGTCGACATGCACACCCATCTGGGTATGGCGGGTCGGCCTGGAATCGCCTCTGAATGGAGTAATGTCTATTATGCGTTGGTGGCCTATCGTAATGCCCAAAGCATGCTGGAACACGGTTTCACCACCGTTCGGAACCTGGGCACCCAGGGCTACGCAACCACTGATCTCGCCCGTGCCATTAATTCCGGATTACTGGTGGGCCCAACTATCATAGATGCCGGCAAGTTCATCATTCCCTTTGGGGTTGCGCAAAGCGTAACCAAAGGCAAGAGCCGGCATCCTATTCCCATCGAGTTGGGACCGATCTGGGAAAACAGCTACCTGATGGCAACTGGACCCTGGGAAATGGTTGAAGCGGTTCGTCAGAACATCTACTACGGCGCTGAAACCATCAAGATCGTTGCCGACATGAATCCCTACAGCTTTACAGAAGCAGAACTCAAGGCTGCCATCGACGAGGCGCATGCCGCAGGCAAAACCGTTGCTGTCCATTTCGGTTACGGCGGAGAACCGGTGCGCAGGGCTATCTTGGCCGGTGCCGATTCGATTGAGCATGGTTTTGGCCTGGATGAAGAATTGCTCAAACTGATGAAAGAGCATGGCACTGTGCTTTCGACCACAGACTTCCCCTGGGAATTACTTCGCAGCATGTTCTCCGGCAATGAAGAGGCTGCGAGAGAATGGAATGACAAGTTCACCCAGCGTCTGGTAATGGCTCACAAAATGGGGGTCAAAATGGTTTTCGGTACCGACGCTATCCACGACATCGACGGCAAGTCGCGTGGTGAAATGGCCATCTGGTTTATCGACAAGTGGATTGAGGTGGGTATTCCTGAACTGGATTTGCTGCGGGCAATGACCGTCAGTTCTTACGAGTTTCTGGGACTTTCCCAGCAAGGCAAGATTGAACCCGGCTATGCCGCAGACCTGGTCATTCTTGATCAGAATCCGCTGGAGAATATTCAAACCCTGAAGCAGCCTTTCGGTGTGATCAAAGGCGGTGTTCGAGTAGCCCGAATGCAATTGGCCGGCGATCAAGGTCAGTGAAGAAGCTGACGCTGCCCTCGCTGCAGCAAATACAGCAAGCCAGTGAGCGCATCCGCCCCTATGTGTTGTCGTTACCGCTGGTTCCACTGAATGCCGACCACGCGCCACAAAGCACATTCCTGCAACTGGAAAATCTGCAGTTGGTAGGTTCTTATAAATTGCGCGGTGCGGCCAATGCGATACTGCAAACGGACCCAGCCGTATTGGCCAGGGGCGTGGCAACCGTCAGTGCCGGTAACCTGGGACAAGGTATTGCCTGGATGGCGAAGAAGCTCGGATTTCCATGCCTTATCCTCGTGCCGGACCATGCCCCGGCGGCGAAGATTTCGGCGCTCAAGCGCTATGGTGCTGAGGTCAAAACTGTCAACCTGAACACCTGGTGGTCCATTATGGTTTCAGGCATTTTGCCGGATTTCGACGGCTTGTTCATACATGGCGTATTCAATCCGCAAGTCATGGCGGGGCATGGCACGATTGGTTTGGAAATCGTGCAACAGAATCCCGCAATCGAGTCGGTGATCATCCCCTTTGGGGGCGGAGCCATGACCTGCGGTATCGCCGCTGCTGTTAAAGCATTCAATCCCGACATCCGCGTGTTTACCTGTGAGGTAGACACTGCTGCTCCGTTGCATGCTGCACTGCAACACGGTGAGCCCACTGAAATCGACTACCAACCTAGCTTTGTCGATGGCATTGGCAGCCGCAAAGTCTTTCCGGAGATGTGGCCCATGCTGCAGCAAGTGGTAACGGATTCGCTGCTGGTAACACTTGATCAGGTACGTGATGCCATTCGCCTGCTGGTCAACAGGCATCACGTGATCGCCGAAGGAGCAGGCGCAGCAGCTTTGGCGGCCGCCCTGAATGCATCCATTGAACTGGGCAGCACCGCTTGTGTGATTTCCGGCGGACATATCGATCTGCAGATACTCTCAAACATTCTTGCCACTCCAGCCGGGAAGGGCTCCCGGTTTGAGTAGCCAGAAGCAACAGTATTGTCGGTGAACAGTGGCCATGATAGTACTGGATAAAACCTCTGTTGAGAAACTGCTGCCCATGGATATCTGCATTGCCGGCATGCGTGAAGCTATGTGGCAAATGGGCCTTGGCGCAACAGTGCAGCCCTTGCGCACCGTGCTGGCGATTCCTGATCAGCCCAAATTCATGGGCGTAATGCCCGGCTATATACCGATAGAGGATCTGGCCATCGGTGCCAAAGTAATCTCGGTTTTCCCGGACAACATCAAACACGGAAAGCCTTCGCACCAAGGCCTGGTCATTCTGTTCCATGCCGGTACCGGTGAAGTTGCAGCATTGGTAAATGCCGAGGCGATCACTGCCATTCGTACCGCTGCGACCACCGCCGTGGCAACCGACGTCGCTGCCCGACAGGACGCATCAAGACTGCTGTTGCTGGGTTACGGCACTCAGGCTATACAACATGCGCGTGCCTTGCCACTGGTACGCAATTTCGAAACCATCACTATTTGTGGTCGCGATAAGAAAAAGGCGCGACTGTGCGCGGATCAGATTGCCACTGAATTTGCCGGGCAAGTCTGTGTTGCCGATTCAATCGAGACTGCTGCCCAATCAGCTGATGTGATTTGTGCCCTGACCCATGCCCGCTTACCCATTCTCCAGGGCAGTTGGCTGCGCCGCGGCGTGCATATCAATGCCGTTGGCTCCAGCACTCGCGGATTTCGCGAGATCGACGAACAGGTTGTTTTGCGCTCGAGGTTTTTTGGTGATTACGAGGCGGGAATCAGAGCGCAATCCGAGGAGTTTCTTTATGCTCTCGAAAACGGTCAGGTGTCTGCAGAACACTTGCTGGGAGACCTTGGACAGGTGCTGACCGGCCAACTGACCATTCGTCGCGATAACGACGATATCACCTGTTTCAAGTCACTGGGCAACGTTGTCCAGGACCTGTATGCATCCGCGCTGGCCGTCGAACGTGCCGGGCAACAGGGCTGTGGCATGCAGATTGATTGCTGACTTTTGCAGCGTTTAATTTAACACGGCTGCGTTTTGACTGGCTTACACGAACTCATCAAGAGGTGGAGCGCTACATGAACAAACGACACTTTTTATACCCGATTCTGTTGCTGGCTTACTCAGCAGCTTGCTTTTCAGCCGAGGTCGCTGCGCCAGTTGGCATGCGGGCCAACCAGAACACCTACTCTCCGCTGCTCGACATCATGCAAGCCTCGCGCAATGTGGAAGTTACCGACCAGCAACTGGAGGAGCTGCGTGGCCTGCAAATGGAAGCCATCTGGGACAGTCTGGCCGAGTATCAAGGCAACTATGCGCTGGGCTTTAAGGCCACCCAGCCCGGCAAAAAGCTGGTGGGACGCGCCCTAACCATGCGCTTTTACCCACCGCGGCCGGATCTTCGGGAGGCACTGGACGCACTTGCCGCAGAGGGCGATTGGGACCGGTTGTTCTACGGCCGCGCAGCAGACGAAGGAAAGCCCGGTGACGTGGTAGTGGCTGATGTTGGCGGCACCAATGGCGATCAACTGTTCGGTGGTCTTGCCGGCCTGGCGATGAAGGTAGCGGGTATCGAAGGTGCCATCATTGAAGGTGGCAGTCGGGACCTTCTGGAGTTGGAGAATGAGAGCTTTGCGGAATTCCCGGTATTCACCCGCTTCTTCGACATCGACACTTCCAAGTGGTTGGGGGCGGAATGGAACGTACCAATTCGTGTCGGTAACGTCACCGTATTTCCGGGCGATATTGTGATTGCAGATCATTCCGGGGTGATTTTCATTCCTCCGCAGATCGTTGCGGGCGTTTTGCAGCGAGCGCAAGAAAAGGCAGCCCTGGAGGACTATCAGCGTGAACTTCTGCAAGGCCGGCAACATCGCTTTCGCGAGATCTACCCCCATTTGTCGCCGGAATTGCAGAAAGCCAGAGAAACCGGAGAGAAACAGTCGTGAGAAATCTGCTGGTCTTTGCTGCGACCCTCTACTGGCTGTGTTTGACTAACTCACTGCAAGCCGCCGATACCACCCCTGCGCAACCCTGGTGGCAAGCTGAAACAGCTCTGACGGCCGCGGGCGAGCTTGAAATACCCCTCACCGAGCGTTCCTGGTGGCCACAAGCTTTATCGTTGAAAGTCGGAGAGTCCTTGTTGATAGTCTCCGAGTTCGACGGCCAGGGAAAAATGTTGATTCGCCGTGAAATCGGAACCGCCATACCCTATGACCAACCGGTCTATAGCCATGGACGGGCCTTGTTGCAGGAAGGTAAGGAAATGCTGGTGTGGATTCTGGATGACGACGGGGACATGAGTCCCGACTCACCAGAAGGGGACCATGACAGCGATGTTTACATGGTCGACTACGGTGCCGACGGAACACTGGATCGCATGTTGGACTTTATTGATGAAGATGGCGACAACGACCCGGACATACAGGACCTGCGCTACTTTAACGAGGGGAAGTTGCGCCATAGCATCATGCATCTGGACCTGGATGACGACAGCCAGATGTATCCCATCCATGATTACCAGCGACTGATTGGGCAGCAGCTGTCATTCCTGATCGACGCCTCTGGCGACAACATGTTCTACCACAACAAGTACGACCCGGAAGCACGCGGCTGGATACCGATGTCAGAATGCCCTTTCGACTTCCATGATCTGGATGGCGATGGCTTTTCCGAACGCGCGGTAAGAATGAGTGTGGCTCCCTACACTTTCAATGCGGCTGTGGATCCTGATTACGCCAATTCATGGGAGCGCATGATGGGGCCGGTTGAGGACATCATGCGCGAGCCCGGCATCATGGCTGTGCGTTATTCTGCAGATATGGATGGGGGTAGCTCCGCTGAGCGGCCCGTGCATTACGAATTGGGCTTCCACATGATTGGTGCAGAACTTTATGATCTGGAGAAATATCGTCTGGTACATGAAAAAAGACGACCGCCCCAGGTTTCATTCGCGGTGCCGCATGCTGAAACTCTGGCCGTGGCTGAACACTATCCGGCGCAATCTACCGGCTATTCATGGCGGGAATACTCCTCTGCAACTCAAACTCTAGAAGACTGGCGTTTGGACGGTAATGATGACCAGCGTTGGGAAGGAGTTTTCTGGACCTGGCAGCGACGCTTCATGCACAACACTGGTGGGCCGGAGCAGTACTGGAATGTGCGGCGGGAATTTGATCAGGATCCTTCTGCCGAACGAATACTTTACTACAGCCCGGTCGATCACCGGCTGCATCTGAAAGGCGCTGAAGAAGGCTGGTTGCCAGTTGGTGGCATCAATACAGAAGAAGCTCTGGGCGAAATCAGGATGTATGACACCAACCATGACGGCTATTTCGATCGCTGGGAATTCTGGCAGGACAATGCCACTGCACCCTATCGCAAGGCCAGCGTTTCTGACGCCGCCAATCTGGAACTTGGCAGCGATCTTGATCATATCGCCCAAATCTATTTCGACAAGCTGCTTCCGGCTGCCGTCGAGGCCAACCAGAATCTTATCGAAAGGCTCAACATACTGCTGCCGGAAGCCCAGTTGCCGCTGGACCACAAACAGGCAATAGATCTGTCAGCCTCACTTGCGGAGCGTCTTTACCTGCTGGACGTTGTGAGGGAAGCTTTGTATCTGCAGCTGGGTAGTTACGTCAATTCCATCGTCAATCCAAACTTGGCTGACACTTCAAATATCTGGCTTCCCCTGTTTCCGGAACAGATGCAGGCGAAACTCGATGCATGGTCCCTGGTCACCTTCAAAGCACAGATGGATGCGGTCTACGAACGAGGCGATTATTCTTCGGTCACCAACATGTTGGAAGAATTGGACCAGCTGGCAAAGCAAATAACTCCACCTGAGTCCGCAGAAGATTCTTAGACAGTAAGCGACATCTTTTCAGAACCTTGAGAATAGGACCATGGCGCCCAGCAAGACAACAAACGAATACTTTCAGTATTTGTTTGAACCATAGGACTGCCTTCACACCAGCTTCGTCAGGAACGGCCAAATTCAGATGTAACATCTGATCGCCGATCCAGCGCTTCGGTAGTGCAATGAACTTGAACATTTACTTTCTTATGTTGTTTCTGGATGGTGTCTACATTGATTCCAGGCATGTTGGTAGTGGCAGGGTGTTTTTTCGTCTGGCCTTCGGAAGCGGCGTGAAATAGAGAGTTAATCGATAGAATCCAGTCTTCACCATTCAACTGGCGCAAGACTTTAAAGTGAATTGACTCAAATGCTGAAATAACGCTCTGTTCAATATCTGCAAAATTCTGGCAATCTGGCGTTTGAACTTCCTATACTCCCCTGATGGCTGAAGTCGAGGATGAGATGTCACGCCAGCGCGCGAAGCCGCCTCAACTGGACGGCTCTGCGGTCTTGTAGTCGATTGGCTTATTTGGTCTACGATTAAGGCTTCTAGGTTTACCCAGTAAATTCCGGGTTTGCTTGAGTCCGTTTGAAAACCAGATTTACGCGCAGATGGATTACAAATCCTGTGGCACTACGATTCCCAACTCGAGGCGCTCTCTACGCCACAGTTCCAGCAACTTCTCGCGCTTCTCGGGATACTGCCTCGACAGATCAGTCGTCTCCCCCAGGTCCGTATCCAGGTTATAGAGCTGGAAATGCTTTTCTTCGAAGGGCGTATCGATGGCCGTCAATTTCCACGGACCCTGTCGAATGAAAGCCATATTGCGGTGGAACAGGGTGGTCACATAGTCAGCGGAATGCACAGTATCCACTGCGCCACGCAGCAATGGCAGCAGGCTGCTGCCGCGCATGGGTTGCACCGAGCCATCGTCGGGATAATGCGCACCGGCAAGCTCAATCAATGTGGGGGCGAGGTCCATCACGGTCAGGTAAGAACGGTTGATCTGATCGGCTGCCGCAACAGACGGGCCCGCAATGATCAAGGCGGCGGCAATGCCTCCCTCAGTGGAGAACCCCTTGTAACGCTTGAAAGGCGCGGATCCGGCCTCGGCCCAGGGAATGGCATAGGAAACAAATGAATCGGGCCCACCCCACGCTTCGAATGGGGCGGGATGGTGTTCACGAATGTAATCGACGTGCGGCCCATCGTTGTAAAAATCATTGCCCGCAGCGCCATTGTCGGACATGAATACAATCAGCGTGTTTTCATACAGACCTTGGTCTTTCAAATAGCCGATTAACCGCCCAACATGGTCGTCCAGGTTTGCCACCATGGCGGCATATAGCTCCATCTTGCGGGATTCCTGCTGCTGCAGCTCCGGGCTCAGCTCGTCCCAAGGTAAGACAGCCGGATTACGCGGCGGTAGCGTTGCATTGGCCGCCAGAATGTTTGCTGTTTTGAGGGCTTCGAAATTTTCTTTTCGCAAGGCGTCGTAGCCCTGTTCATATTGACCCGCATATCGGTTCCGCTCGTCATTCGGGACCTGCAGGGGCCAATGCGGCGAGGTGTAAGCAGCATAGGCAAAAAAGGGTTTGCCGTCATCCTGATTTGAACCGATAAATTCGATCAGCTTGTCGGTGTAAAGAGCCGTTGAGTAAGCGCCATCTGGCCAGTCGATAAGCTGACCATCCTCACGGTAAATTGAAGCTACATTCTCTAAACCACGCCCATCAAAATGATTGGCAGCCCCATCAATCAAGCCGAAAGACCGCTCAAAACCAGCGACCTTTGGGCTGTGCTCTTGCTCGGTGCCCAAATCCCATTTTCCGGCCATATAGGTGTGGTATCCCGCTGCCTGAAGCACCCGCGGCAAGGGCACAATACGATCAGACAGATAGCCTTCATACCCGGCTTGATCATCTCGCAGTGGTTCATAGGGGCTCTGCCGACCAATACCGGCCACGTGATTATTATTGCCGCTAAGCAGCATGGAGCGGGTGGGTGAACACATTGGTGAGGTATGAAAGGATGTAAACCTCATCCCCTGATCAGCAAGCGCATCAATATTGGGGGTTCGAATGCTGCTGCCGTAAACACCGAGATCAGCATAGCCGAGATCATCGGCCACGATCAGCAGGAAATTGGGGCGGGTATCGGGTTCGGCGGCCCATGCCGAAGCGGCAAAAACATGACTGACTGAAACAATTACAGTCAATATGGCGATTTTCCGCAGGTGTACCGCTAAGGAGTTTTTGTGCATGGGCGCACTTTAGCAGTAAAACTGCGATGGGTGATACCTGGTCGCGCGCAGCGCGCGCAACTACAGGCGTTTCACACCGGCTCCTTTGTTGTAGGAAACCGCCTTGCGGCCGACCAATTTGCGGCTTGTGCTCGCGCAAACGCCCACTGGTAACCCGTTGCCTGCAAAGAAAACAGCCGGGCATAATGGCTATCGAGTTGCATCAGTTCTTCATGACTGCCGCGCTCGAAGACACGGCCGCCTTTGCCATCATCATTGATCACCACAATCTGGCTGGCCATGCGCACGGTGGAAAAGCGTGCGAGATCAGGATGTCAATGCGGTTCTCGCTCAGCTTGCGAAAATGCTCAAAGATGTTGGGTAGCCGCAGCGGCGGTACCCATGGCAGCAGCGATATTTGGGGTCAGAGTATGCTGAATTAATCAATTCAACCTACCCAACGATGGGCTGTGGATTTTCGGCTATGGCTCGCTGATCTGGCGCACCGACTTTCCCTATGCCGAGAGCCGCCCTGCGTTCATCCGCGATTGGTCGCGGCGATTCTG
>JAWXBM010000009.1:0-29155 GCA_034440115.1 Lysobacterales bacterium
GGAGAGTCCTTGCGTAAAAGAAAAACTTTATTGACCGCACCTACGGGTTCCGTATAACAATATGATATGCAAAGCCCGCGTCGCTATCGCTCCGAGGGGCGGCAACCTTGACCGCTTCAGGTGGCAACCTTCAAATGGAATAGGGGGCAATCTTCACCGGAATACGCAGCGAGGCCTTGAAGGCAAGCCATATCTTCTAAAATTTGGTGAGCAGGACTGGTTATCTGAAGCCATTGAACTTGGTCGATTTCGCATCGCGCTGGCGTCTACTTATTTTTCCACTGAGCACAATCACGCAAGAAGGGATCATGAGTTGACGAGAATTTTGACACCACATCGAAATAATTTGGTTGTAAAAAACTTTCTGAAGAATACGGTTAAGGCTCTTCCAAAGAATCGCGTTTGTGCCAACTTGGAATTGACGAGCCCTTTTGATTACTACTTGTTCTCATTGTCGAAGCTATATAGCTCAAGGTTGTTTTCAGATTTCTGCGCTTCTGCTTGTCTTTTGATTTTCAACCCCTATCCTTTTGTTGAGCGATTACGAGAAAGTATAAGTTCAAACTTGGGCAGCAGTTGGCAAAACTTAGGGGCTTCCGTCAAATACTTCGATCCAGTCAGGGTGAGTCCTGTCGATGTTAACGTGCATGTATCAAAGCCTTTTAGACACGTTTATCAAGCTGAGCATCGAATAGTGTGGTGGAATCAAGAAACCGAAAGACCATTGGCTCCCTTCTTCATTAAGGTGGGCTCATTACGGGATTGTGCAGAATTAGTCACAATAAGATCCCAACCTTCATAGCAATCGCTTGGGTTGATTTTGCACGGCAAGATCATTTATTTTTAGGTCAAAGTGACAACTAGAGTCACCACGGTGGAGTTGCGCAAATTAAAAAAGGGCTTGCAATATGTCGCAAGCCCTTGTTTTATATGGCTCCCCGGCACGGATTTGAACCGCGGACCTAGTGATTAACAGTCACCCGCTCTAACCAACTGAGCTACCGGGGAAAAGGTTGAGGCGCGGTATTTTCGGCGCTTAGGGTAGGTGTGTCAAGGACGAATCAGCAAAACTTCTATTACCCGGGCAAACTTGGGGTCAGAGTAAAGTGCCGGAGTAGATTTCAACTGATCAACCAAACCAAGAAATTTTACTCTGGCTCTTTACTCTGACCCCATTGCTGCGGCAGGGCATAGAGACGAGTTGATTTCGGGCATGGGTTCGCGCCGAATGCGCCCCAGATTGGAAACAACCAGTTTGCGGGCGGCGACTGGGCCGCGTACATCGCAGAAGCTGAGGCTGCTGTTGCTGCCTGGAGCACTGCCGTTGGGCACAAAGCGCAGATAGGGACGGCCACTGCTGCTGCGTATCATGATTTGCTCCAAGCCTGGTTCCGCGGCCAGTAATTGCTCTGTGACTTGATACTGGCGGTCGCCATTGAGGTCATTAAACACCAACCAGCCCGAATCCCAGTTGCTGTCCGAGCGACAGCCGCTTTCTATGTTACCCGGGCAGGCGACCATTTCCGCATTGAACCGCACCGCATCGTTTCGAGCCATGGCGAGGTGCGAGTGCAGGGCGTGCATGGCAGCCGACATGCGCTGGCGCAGGCCGTAATCCCGCAGCGCGGGCACACCCTGAACCAACAAAATCGCCAGTATGCTGACAACGATCAGGCATTCCAGCACGGTAAAGCCAGTGCCGTGGCCTTTGACCCAGGTTGTCGAAAGGATAGTTTTGCCCATGCCATCAGCTTGGGCTGATCAATACTGCCTGGCTATGGAAAATTGACGCGTGTTCTGTAGGAAATTTGCTCAGTCTGGTGGTGCTTGGTACACGACCCCTGTCAGCTCATTGCAGCCTTGACGGCCTGGTCAATGCGCTTCACCGCATCCTCCAGGTATTCCAGGCTGGCCGCATAAGACAAGCGCAAATGCCCCGGAGCACCAAAAGCGGAGCCTGGCACGGTTGATACACCCGCTGTCTCCATCAACCATTCGGCCAGATCCACGTCGCTGTTCAGCTCATCGATTCCATCAATCACTCCCTGAAAGGATGGAAACGCATAAAAGGCTCCCTCACAACTGGGGCAATCCACGCCGGGAATGCCATTTAGAGCTTCCCGAAAGTATTCGTAGCGCTGCTGGAAAGACTGGCGCATTTGATCGAGGCAGTCTTGCGGACCGGCCATAGCCGCCGTAGCCGCAGCTTGTGACACGGAGCCCGCACACCCAGTGCTTTGCCCTTGCACCTTGCGCATGGCGGTGATCAGGTCTTCCGGCCCAGCCGCATAGCCAATGCGCCAGCCGGTCATGGCGTAGGCTTTGGAAACCCCGTTAACGATGACGGTGCGCTCAGCCAGCCCGGGGCAGACATTCAGCAGCGTGTGGTAAGGCTGCTCGCCCCAGTAAATGTGTTCGTAGATGTCGTCGCAGGCAATAAAAACGCGCGGAAATTCTTCCAATACGGCTCCCAGCTCACGGTACTCTGCAGCGTTGTAGACCTTGCCCGTGGGGTTGGAAGGGGAGTTCAGAATCAATAAACGGGTTTTTTCGTTGATGCTGCTGCGCAGTTGGCGTGCCGTGATCTTGAAATCGCTCTCAGCACTGCTACTGAGTATCACCGGTTCGCCGTCAGTGAGTTTGACCATTTCGGGGTAGGACACCCAGTAAGGTGCGGGAACAATGACTTCGTCGCCAGGGTTCAGCAGGGCCACCAGCAGGTTATACAGGCTTTGCTTGGCACCATTGGAAATTAAAATCTGTTTGGTATTGAACTCCAGCCGGTTGTCGCGTTTGAACTTATGGATGATGGCTGCTTTGAGCTCAGGCGTGCCATCCACCGGGGTATAGCGGGTTTGCCCGGAGTCGATGGCCTTTATCGCGGCTGCTCGAATGTGTTCCGGCGTGTCAAAATCGGGTTCACCAAAACCCAGCGACACAATATCCTTACCCAGGGCTTTGAGCTCCATGGCTTTCATGCTGACCGCGATCGTTGCCGATGGCTTGATCTGCTCTACGCGGTTGGACAATCTTCCCGACACGTGTTGCTCCAATTCCCTAAATCAGGCTTTGATAGTGCCATCAAGCCACCGGGCTTGTCGATGGCTAAATCTGCACACAAAGTCCGCGAGTTCCGGTGCTTGGGTATAATTGACCGTTTGCGGTTTGGCTGGGTAAAGGCCGGACCAGATCCAGCGCATCATCAAGCAACGCCAGAGATTACAGGCCAAAAGCAATGCCCTATCGGGAAAACAGGAAATTCGTATTGTGCAGCGACTACAAACCCGCTGGCGACCAGCCCCAGGCGATTGCCGGGCTGATTGAAGGCATCGAGGATGGCCTGGCGCAACAAACCCTGCTGGGTGTTACCGGTTCAGGCAAGACCTTCACCATTGCCAATGTCATCCAGCATGTGCAAAGGCCCACGCTGGTCATGGCTCCGAACAAGACCTTGGCCGCCCAGTTGTACGGCGAATTTCGCGATTTCTTCCCGCAGAACGCTGTCGAGTATTTTGTTTCCTATTACGATTACTACCAGCCCGAAGCCTATGTGCCGTCTTCCGATACCTATATCGAGAAAGACGCCACCATCAATGAACACATTGAGCAAATGCGGCTTTCCGCCACCAAGGCCTTGTTGGAACGCTCTGATGCCATCATCGTAGCCACCGTTTCAGCCATCTATGGTCTGGGCGACCCGACCCAGTATCTGAGCATGGTGCTGCATTTGTCGGTGGGGGAGCGGGTCAATCAGCGCACCATCCTGCGCCGTTTGGCGGAGATGCAATACAGCCGCAACGATATGGAATTGCGGCGCGGTACCTACCGGGTACGTGGCGACATCATCGATGTTTTCCCGGGTGATGAAGATCGTGAAGCCATTCGCATTGAGCTGTTCGACGAGGAGGTGGAATCCCTCCGCGCGCTGGATCCGCTGACTGGCGAGGTGTTGCGCAAAATGCCGCGCTTTACCATTTACCCCAAGTCGCATTACGTAACACCGCGCCAGGTGGTGCTGGATGCAACCGAGAACATTGCCATTGAATTGAAACAAAGGCTGGAGTATTTGCGTGACAATCAGTTGCTGGTTGAGGCGCAACGATTGGAGCAGCGCACTCGCTATGACCTGGAAATGATGCTGGAGTTGGGTTATTGCAACGGCATCGAAAACTACTCACGACATTTGACCGGTCGTGGTGCGGGCGAAGCACCGCCCACTTTGTTTGATTACCTGCCAGAAAATGCCTTGCTGGTTATGGACGAAAGCCATGTGATGGTGCCGCAACTGGGGGCCATGTACAAAGGCGATCGCTCGCGCAAGGAAAACCTGGTGACCTACGGTTTTCGCTTGCCTTCGGCGCTGGATAACCGCCCGCTGAAATTCGAGGAGTGGGAAGAGCGTGCGCCACAAGCTATCTTCGTATCGGCCACGCCACGGAATTATGAATTGGAGCGGTCGGGGCAGGTGGTTGAGCAAGTGGTGCGGCCTACCGGCCTGATCGATCCGGAAGTGGAAATTCGCCCGGTAACCAATCAGGTAGATGACCTGTTATCCGAGATCAATTTGCGCACCGCAATGGGCGACAGGGTACTGGTCACCACGTTGACCAAGCGCATGTCGGAGAACCTCACCGAGTACCTGGCCGATCACGGCATCAAGGTGCGCTATCTGCATTCTGATGTGGATACGGTAGAGCGGGTCGAGATCATTCGTGACCTGAGACTGGGGCTGTTTGATGTGCTGGTTGGCATTAACTTATTGCGAGAAGGCCTTGATATGCCAGAAGTTTCTCTGGTTGCTATTCTGGATGCTGACCGTGAAGGCTTTCTTCGTTCAGAGTCTTCCCTGATCCAGACCATAGGCCGATGTGCCCGCAACCTGCGCGGCAAAGCCATTCTTTATGCGGATAAGATGACCGGCTCCATGCAGCGCGCCATTGATGAAACCGATCGTCGCCGTTGCAAGCAAGTGGAATTCAATCTGGAGCACGGTATTGTGCCCAAATCGGTATCGAAACAGGTCACCGACATCATGGACGGCGCGCATGACGATGGCCTGCGGATGAGCCGGGCGGCACGCAAGGTGGCAGAGGAGCGCAGTCAGTATGCGAACATCAATCCGGCGCAACTGGGTAAGGCAGTGGCCGAACTGGAACAGAAAATGTTCAAGCATGCGCAGAATCTGGAATTTGAGGAAGCTGCGTGGGTGCGGGACGAGATCACGGTGCTGAAAGAGCGCGTGCTGAAGTACAAAATGTAGGAGCGCGCTTGCGCGCGATTTTGTGCACGACTGCCTGGATGCAGGAGGTAGAGCAACGCAGGAGCAGTTGCCGAGGGATGCACTTAGATCCCGAAGCACATGGATGTGCGAGAGCGATCAGGTCGGCCGCAGAGCAGCCTCCTACAGGCAATGAATCAAAGCCCTTTGTAGGAGCGAGCTTGCCCGCGAATTGGAATGATCAGCTATCGAACTCCGCAGCCAGCGCCTTGACCGCAGCCTCCCACGGCAGCAAAGCACAGCGTATGCGGGCAGGGTAGCGCCGCACCGCCAACAAGGCTTGTAAAGAAGCCAGTCCCGGTGTGGATTGTTTGTCTTTCAACGCTAGCACCAACAGATCATGTTGTTGCTGGATTTCCCCCGGTGTTTTTTTCGCAGATGCCTCACACAGCATGGACGCTGAAGCCATGCAAATGGCACAGGCTTCTCCATCAAAAGCGGCCGCAGCGATGACACCTTCAACTACCTGAAACTGCATCTCCACCTTGTCACCGCACAGGGGGTTGTAGAGCTCAAAGCGATGGGTGGCGGCAATATCCTGCTTATACCCCACGGGTTCAACGGCGTGTTCAATCACCGCATCCCGGTACAAATTGGCCAGCGCGATATCTTCATCAGATACCGTCGTTTGCCTGTTATGGTCCACGGTTGACGAAGCTGTTTTGTCGCCGGGTTTTGAGCTCATGGCGTGACCTGATCGATGCTCACATCCAGCCACACCAGGTGGTGGTCTGAGACTCCCACCCATTGGTGCCCCGGTTCATCGCTTGCGGGCCAGAAGACGGCACCATCCACGACCATAAGGCCGTTCGAAGGTAAAACATAATCCAGCCGCAGGTTACCGGTATAGCGGTCATTGAAATCAGCCGTATCAGCAGCCGGATCTCCGTGCTGTTGCAGATTCAAGCCGCCCTGCGCAGCGTTGGCTTCGACAGCGCCTTTGCTCAGTGGTGTAAACGATGCGTTCACCCGTTCATGCTCAAGCAGTTGTTGGCTGGCTCCGGGCTCGGAATCACCATCGTTGGGATCCGCATTGAAGTCGCCCAGGATTACGAATGACTCCTGTAAGGGCAGGCCTCCTTTGCGCCCCTGATCATCAAACCAATGAGCCGAGGATGCTGGCTGCAAGTAATCAGCCCAAAAGCGGATTTCATCGAAGTTGCGCAAGCCGTTACGATTCTCCGGGCCATCAAATACTGGTGGTGTTGGATGAAAAGCCAGCACATGGATGGTGTTTTCACCGAACTGAATCGGAATGTCCCAGTGGCTTTTTGACGAGAGACGTAATTTTTGCCAGGTTGCATCGGAGTAAAAGTTCGTGCCATCAGAGTTCATCGGTCGCATGGCATCGGCGAGCTCAGCCCAGCGAAATTCTTGAAAGGTGCGCACTTTCTCAACATCGATAGGAAAACGCGATAACAGCAACATGCCGTACTGGCCTGGGAAATATCCGAAACCCCAGGCATCGGCAGGTCCGTTCAGTTTGCCGTCCCCGTCTATATCCAGGCCGCTGGATAGTCCGGTGTTGGATTCGGCCCGATAATGATAAGAATACTCAATTGCTTGCAGATTATTCCCGGCTTTTTCCAGAAATTTCTGGTTGAACAGACTGGCCGCATCGACAGCCGAATCAAAATCAAATTCATTCAGCAGCACGATATCGGGTCGAATCGTTTGCAGGATGGCGGCCACCTGGCGTAAACGCTCATGCTGCGGATTCTGCAGCGCGGCTGCCATTTCACCCGCCCGTTCAAAGCCCATGGCGATATTGAATGTGGCGATGCGCAATGTTTGTTGCGAACAGTGCTTTGGAGCCTGTTGTGCCGGTTTGCTCATAACGAGTTTTTCTGCTGGGTCGTTGGTTGGTTGACAGCCTACCAAAACCAGCACTGAGCCCAACCAAAAGGGCATCAGGCAGAGCAGTTTGGTCAGCGTATGCTTCAGGTTAGTGGCTATCATATTGCCAATAATAGCTGAGTAGGCCCTGGTAGCCGACTACTTGAGCTTGCGTTCCAGCCAGGGATACCAGAGCGCCTGACTGAGTCCCCGCATGCCCATGAACAAGAGCACCGCCAGCCATAAGCCCCACAGGCCCCAGTGTTGGGTCAAAGGATTCAGCACGGCCAGGTAGAACACAAAAGCCAGCCCCATGGTCACCATCATCGGTAAAGCTGCAGTGGCCCCTATAAATACCCCATCGAACTGGTAGCACCAAACCGACACCAGTGGCAGTGCGATCACCAACGGCATCAGGCTGGCAACCTGCGAACGCACAGATGGCAGGTCCGTCAGCAAAGCAGTGAGTTGATTGCCCAATAACCAGAACAGCAGCATGTAAAAAACAGCGGCAATCAAAGCCCATTGGCTGGTCAGAATCACCCAGCGCCTGAATACAGCACGCTGGCCTGCGCCCCATGCGGCACCCGCCAGAGCTTCAGCGGCATGGGCAAAACCATCCAAGCCCAGCGATATCAGCAACAGGAATTGCATGATCACATGGCTGGCAGCCATTTCCGCCTGGCCCATTCCTCCAGCCATACGCATGATCATGGCCAAGGCGGTCATCAAAAAAATCGTGCGGATAAAGATAAAGCCGTTGATAAAGACCAAACTGCTGAACCCCTGCAAGCGCCAGGTAGTGGCTTGTTTGATTCGGGCCTTCAGTGCTTCATGGTTCAAATGGCTCAGCAAGACCCAGATGCCGGCCAAGGCCGTCAAGACCTGAGCAATCAGCGTGCCCCAGGCTACTCCGGGAACGCCCATGCCCAGGCCGATTACAAACAGCAGATTGAGTGCGCCATTGGTGAGGTTTAAAAACAACTGCAACCACAGTATCGACTTGACCTGGGCAAGGCCGAACAGCACACCGAAAATCGCATAGGTGAGGAGTGTGGCAGGCGCAGCCCAGATGCGGATGCGAAAGTATTCAGCAGTGATGGCAGCCACTTCGTCTGGAGGGGCCATGATGCGTAACGAAACCATCAGCAAAACCTGTTGAAACAACAACAGAATCGCGGCAAAAAACAGTGCCAGTGCACAGGAACGAATGACGGTTGTGATCAGACCGTCGCTATCGTTGCGACCACGAGCCTGCGCCACCATGCCGGTAGTGCCCATGCGCAGGAATCCGAAAGACCACAACAAGTAGCTGAAGATGATGCTGCCCAGCCCCACTGCAGCCAGATGCACCGGGCTGGGCAAATGGCCTATCGCCCAGGTATCCACCAGGCCCAATAGCGGCTCGGACGAATTGGCCAGAATGGCCGGCCCGGCGATCGCCCAGACCTTGCGGTGCGGATGTGTCAAATCGCTGGCGGCAGCGGCTGTCGAATGATTCAAAGTGGTGCCAGTAACTCAGGTCTGAGAAAGTCGCAATTTTTGTACAACAGCGGGCATGTGGACCATCCTTATTTCAGTCAGCACACTGTGCCAGTGAAGCGCTTGGGCCGCAACGCAGCAATGATCAAAAGTCCCATGGATTGAATCCACTGCGGGCATCCCCTACAATTGCCGCCCCTTTGCGAGAGTTGGCATTGGGGCGACAGACACTATCCCAGGTTTATGGAGAGGTGCCAGAGTGGTTGAATGGGCTCGCCTGGAAAGCGGGTATACGGTTTATAGCCGTATCGAGGGTTCGAACCCCTCTCTCTCCGCCAAATAAAAACGGCCCTCATGTGGGGCCTTTTTTATTTGCCAGAGAGATCGGGTGAGAACCCTCTGTGCGCAGCACTCGAGGGTTTGCCGATCGGCAGGACCGCCGATCGGGACGCGCAGCGCAGCGAGCGCCCGCAAGGGTGAGCGCCAATAGGGCATAAACCACTTAAGTGTTTCTACAAAACCCTCTCTTTGAAAAGGGCCTCAATTGGGGCCTTTTCATTCGCCACGGCAATTCAAGTGACAGCCCACCTTTTCAACCTGGCTAATTTCGTATCACCCCTTGCACCCCCAAGGTGCATCCGGCACAATTCCCAACCTTCGAAAGCAGGCTGGTTCCCTCGCGATTGCGTCGGCAATCAGGAAACCAGTTGCGAAACGTTCAATGGCGACCCTCATCGGTCCCCTCGCGACGATATGTTGTTAACCCCGTCAGGCCCGGAAGGGAGCAGCGGCAGCAGCAGACTCGGGCGCCGGGGTGTGGCTGGCGGGGGTTGCCACCTCTTTTGCCATCTGCTTTGCGACTATTTCAAGACTCTTCGAGCAGGCTTCGATCGTGCTCAGGCTTGCAGCTCTGCTATAGTGTCAGCCCGATAGTTTTGGCATTCTCCAGGAACATATTGAACGCATGAGTTACCAGGTATTGGCGCGGAAATGGCGCCCCAAATCCTTTGATCAACTGGTGGGCCAAGAACATGTAGTCCAGGCTCTGGTGAACGGACTGGACCAGCACAGGGTGCATCACGCTTTCCTGTTTACTGGCACCCGTGGGGTAGGCAAAACCACTCTGGCGCGAATTTTTGCCAAGTGTCTGAATTGTGAAAAGGGTATGTCATCCACACCCTGTGGCGAATGTTCCAGTTGCGTGGACATCGACGATGGCCGCTTTGTCGACATCATTGAAATTGATGCGGCTTCCCGCACGGGGGTCGACGATACCCGTGAATTGCTGGAGTCGGTGCAGTACTCGCCCACCCGCGGTCGCTACAAGGTCTACATCATCGACGAAGTACACATGCTGTCGGGCCATAGTTTCAATGCCCTGCTGAAAACTTTTGAAGAACCGCCGCCACATGTCAAGTTTGTATTGGCCACCACCGATCCTGACAAAATCCCGGTCACCATTCTGTCACGTTGCCTGCAGTTCAACTTGCGGCGTATGACGCCGGATCAGGTGTTGGAAAACCTGCAGCAAATCGTGAAGTCCGAAGGTATTGAAGCCGAGGTGGAAGCATTGTCTCGGCTGGCCAGAGCCGCCGATGGCAGTATGCGCGATGGTTTGAGCCTGCTCGACCAGGCCATCGCTTTTGGCGCTGGCAAGTTGAGCCTGGATGATGTGAAGCGAATGCTGGGTCTGGTTGATCATGGGCACATTGCTGCCGTGGTTCTGGCTCTGGCCGAAGGCGATGCCCGCAGGATTCTGGATATCACCGAGGAACTGGTCGCCCTTTCGCGTGACCTGGATGCGGTGCTGGTCAGCTTGGCCGAAACCCTGCATCGAGTCTGCCTGGTCCAATGTGTTGCTGATTATTCTGATGCCGAACGCAGCGATTGGGAGAGCATTTGTGAAATTGCTCAACTGATTTCAACTGAAGATGCGCACCTGTTTTACCAAATTGCCATCAAGGGGCGCGAGGAGTTGGGCGTTGCGCCTGATCCGCGCACCGGCCTGGAAATGACCTTGTTGCGCATGTTGGCTTTTCGGCCTGCAATTGAATCGGGTGGACAATCATCAGCAGGACCTGCAACTGCCGAAGGCAAGCAGCGATCGAAAGCTGCGGCAGCCGCTGCTGAAGCGGCGGCTAAACTTGGCGCTGGTGGGACTAATGCAGGTGGCAGCCATGCTGCCGAATCTCCTTCAAATCGCGAGCAAGGCTCGAATCGCGAGCAAGGCTCGCTCCTACAAGGCTCAATCTCACAAGATCCCAATCGCGCGCAAGGCTCGCTTCCGCCGAGCGAAGAGAATTGGCTGGCTATGGTAGAAACCTTGGATATCAAAGGGCCGGTGCGAGAGTTGGCGCGTAACCTGCACCTGAAATCGGTCAAAGGTAACAAGTGGGAATTTGTCATCAACCACGATTTGCATCACCTGGCTTCGCGCGATTACCTGGAAAGGTTGCGATTGGCGATTGGCGAAGAACTCGGCTTTGAACTTGAAATGCGCCTGTCTGACAGCGTCGATGGGGTGCTGCATACCTTGGCCGCCATTGAACAATCGCGCAGGCGTACCCAGTTAACTGAAGCGGAACGATCCATTGATGAAGATCCAACGATTCGCGCGCTGAAGAAAAACCTGGGTGCTCAGGTAATTGAAGACAGCATCCAGCCAGTACAGTGAAGCCTGCCGGGGTATTGAAACCCGCCGAGGCAACGAATTACGAGGTAGTGAGAAATATGAAAGGCAATATCGCTGGCCTGATGCAACAGGCGCAGAAAATGCAAGAACAGATGCAGCAGGCCCAGCAGGAACTGGCCCGCCTGCAGGTTACTGGCGAGGCGGCCGGCGGCCTGGTGAAAGTTGAAATGAACGGTGAACACGCCGTGCGCCGGGTCCAAATTGATCCATCGCTGGTGAGCGATGTTGAAATGCTGGAAGACATTATCTCCGCGGCGGTCAATGATGCCGTCAACCGTATCGAGTCTGCCCGCAAGGAAAAAATGGCCAACGTGACTTCTGGTCTGCCTTTGCCTCCGGGCTTCAAGTTGCCTTTCTAGGCTGACGCATTGGCTTCTTCCGTTCTGCTGGTCCAATTGATCGATGCACTGCGCTGCCTGCCGGGCGTAGGTCCAAAGACCGCGCAACGCATGGCTTTCCATTTGCTGGAGCGGGATCGCGAAGGTGGTAGGCAATTGTCGGCCACACTGCTTTCAGCCATGGACAGGATAGGACGCTGCAGCCGCTGCCGTGATCTGACTGAAGAAGCCATCTGCCGAATTTGCAATGACAGTAAACGGGACAGTTCTCTGTTGTGCGTCCTGGAATCACCCAGCGATGTGCTGGCCATTGAACAGGCCACCGGTTACCGCGGACTTTATTATGTGTTGATGGGTCGCCTGTCCCCGCTGGATGGTATCGGGCCTGCTGAACTGGGCCTGGAGATTCTGGCGCAGCGGCTGGATGCCGAACCGCCGATTGAATTGATCATTGCCACCAACCCTACAGTTGAAGGCGAAACCACTGCAATTTATCTGCACCGCATGGCATCCAAGCGGGGCATTCCGGTCAGCCGAATCGCCCACGGTGTGCCTCTGGGTGGTGAGTTGGAATTTACCGATCAATCCACCATCGCGCATGCTTTCGCCAGCCGCTTACCCATCAAGAACTGAACCACAAAGCCCGGCCGGTAGTCACCGGCCGGGAAAGCCCAGCCGAAATTGAAAGGTTGCAGGCTACTCTTCAGCCTGCACAGGTGCATCTCCAAAACTGATGCGGTCACGATTCTTGTCAACAGTGCTCAAGCCGATCCCTTTGACATTAACCAGTTCGTCCGCGTCGCGGAAAGCACCATGGCTGTCACGGTAGCTAACAATGGCTTCGGCCTTGGTCATGCCAACACCCTGTAAGGTATCGGCAATTTCCTGTGCCGAAGCCTGGTTTATATTGACGCTATCCGCTGCCCATGTGGATAGGGCAAACAGACAGAAAAACAAGCAAGTCAGTATTCGATTCATGATGTGTCTCCGATTGTTAAGTAGTGGAAAGTTAGGTCCGGAGATTTGTATCCGGACAGCATCAATTTAGGCTGTCAGGTTGACCTTGCCTATGGGACATTTGCTCTATTCCTGTAAGAAAATTGAGTTTGTTGTCTTCTCAACTTTTGAGAACCCATGCTGTTTCAATACAACTATGGCCTATCAAAGCAGTACCTGGGAGAAGCACATGAACGTGAACGAAGACCTGGTTGGAAAAACCATTACCGGTGTAATTGCAAGTCATTCGCAGGGCGGTGATTTGCGTGAAATCTGGGTGTTACAATTTGCCGACGGAAGCCATGTGGAATTTGTTTCGCCGGGAGCTCGCAAAGCTCTGCGGCGTGCCGCTAATCAAAGTAAGGGACAAAGTCAGGCGCGGGGGCGTGCGCGGGACCCGCAACGAGCTTTCGAGCGGCCTGCTGAACGTCCGGTAAAAGCCACGGGAAAGCTCACAAACAGCCGTTCCATGCACTACCAGCGAGATCCTGAGACGGGTGTGCAGTTGACGCTGAACGTGGCCTGACTACTTATCCACACATCCTGTGGATAAGTCTGTGAAGAAGCTTGCCGGTCGGTAGCGTTGGTCAGCCACGTCTCATTTTGATCAAAATTTAACCATTGACGAAATATCAAGCAAATACATTAACTTAGATTGTTTACCTGGCTATAGGGCGGGGCCTGTTGGTTGTCACTAATCCGTCACGTGAACAATCAGTTACTTGTGCATAAAGTTCGAGAATCTGTTCGAGGAAAGCGCTCTAACTCATTGATTATTTCTGCCTGAGTGCCTGTTTCGCTCACATGAAATCCGCATCAACCCGTGCCTGTGGACTTTAATGCCAGACACAGCAAACGTTTTTCCAGTTTTTGGCTGACAGAAGTCGCTGATTCCAGACCCATTCTGGCTAAATGTGCCTGATGTAATGCACTCGGAGTGCCGATTGCACCCAGACTTTTCAGCACCAGTTGCAGCTTGTTCCATCTTCCATTTGTGCGCTTCTGCAAGTAGCCCAGAGCCTTGGCGATCTGCTCTTCCTCAACCGTGAAATCACTGCCAAACGGATAATCCTGAATCAGTCCCTTTGCACGAAACGGTTGCAGGCTCTGACGCACTGTTTCCGGCGTATTGGACCGGAACCGCAAGGGCACCGACCAGCGAGCAGATAACTTTCCTGCTTTTACCGCTCGTTGTCGCAGCGATTCCTGCCAGCGGCTGTCTGCAATGCAGATCAAAGATTGGATGACTTCATGATCTTCTGCGCTGCGCAGATCAGCAACTCCGTATTCGGTGATGACGATATCGCGCAAATGCCGCGGTATGGTGCTGTGCGGAAATTCCCAGATGATATTCGAAACTGCTTTGTCACCGAAGCCGCGATGACTACGCAGCATCAGCATCGAACGAGCCCGATCCAATGCCTGAGCCATGGCAACGAAGTTGTATTGCCCGCCAACACCGCTCACAACTTGTCCTTCTTCCAGTTGATCCGAAACCGCAGCTCCCAGCAGCGTGATCTTCATGGTGGTATTGATAAAACGCGCTTCCAGCCTTTGCGCCCGATCCATTTCCTCACCACGGTAAAGCTGGTTGATGCGTGATACCGCGGTCATCTGGAACAGTTGACGCTCATTCGACGGCAGGTCACGTAGCTGTTGGTACATCCATTTCGAACCGAGGAAGAAAGCCGCATGCAGCAGGGCGCCGTTCTGGAGTGATTTGCCCAGCGCCTTATTGGCCAGCAATTCGCGGTTTGCAGTAGTCGCAAGGTCATTGGCCAGAATGGTTTTATCCGGACAAACGATGACTTCACCGCTCAGGTGAACGCCCGGCAGCAGAATGCCAAAATGTTGTAGTGTTGCAAGGCTATGGTCATCCAGGTGCCGCGACAACTGTTGGTGTTGCCACAGGATTTCCAGGCAATCCGGTTTCAGAGTTTCTGTTAGCAAGCCTTGATTCAGCAGGTTTTGCAGCCCGGGATGGTCGTAAACGCGGCGCTTGAGTACACCGCCGCGATACAGGTGCAGAAAGCCTTCCGTGAGCATCTCGCTGGCAGCATACAGGCCCTGCTTGAAGGGCTTCGTGTCGCCCCAGTGGCTGACCAGATCAGGGGCTACACGCCAGTCCGAACCGGTGGCCTGCAATAATTCAAGATAGTTCGGGTTGTCCTGGTGCTTCAGCAGGCTGCAGAAACTGACAGCATCACCCAGGGAGCCAATGCCCAACTGCAAGGTGCCAGCATCGCGAATGAGTTGACTGGCGTGCAGACCGATCAGCATGTCCTGGTCGTTAATGGGTGCGTGCGGTACTGCGAACAAGGGTTGCGGCACGCCTTGCAGCACAAGGTCTGCGTCCGTCGCGCGTATTTCTGCAGCGCCGCCCATGTACGGCAGTTCATCATTGACTTGTAACACGATCAGCAATTGCTCCCGCGCTACGCGTTTGAGCAAGTCGAGCGTGACATCCGGGTTGCAACTGAGGCTGAAAAAACCGGGTCGCTGCGGATCTTGTGCCACCATCTGAACGAGCATGTTCACGCCGCGATTCTGCATGTCGCGGGCAACGTGGGTATAGTTGCTGGCAAGGTAGTGTTGTTGCGCATGGTGGTTGCCCAGGCGCGTACCGGAGCGGAAATAAAACTCGCTGATCCGGATATTATCCGGTACCTGCTGTTTATCCAGATCCTGCAAATATTCCAGCCGCGGGTAGTCGCCAAAATGCCGCTGCAGGAAAGGGCCCAGCAAGCGCTGTTTCAGCCCACTGCTGGGTTTGGGTGGGTTCAGCGATAAGGCAGTAAACAGTTCCATCTGTATGCTTGAATCGGCTTTGGCAGCGCGGTACAGGGCATTGATCAGATGATTGGGCTTGCCCAGGCCCAGCGGTGCGCCAATAACCCAATGATTGCCCAGTCTCTGGCGGACAAATTCAACGGCCTCGCCCGGTGTCGCAACGATTCTGCTGGCAGCGTGTGACATATTCAGTGTTTGATCTCAAATATCAGGATGAAGACTGGCTCTGGCTGTTCCATTGCTGCCACAATTGCTCAATGCCGGCTTCTTCTGGCCAGGCCTGCAACGCGTCCAGTATGCGCATGGCGCGTGCTTCACCGGCATATTCCTGCCGGCTGAGCTGCAATAACTGCAAATAATCCGGGTAGGCCATCTGGCGGGGATCGCTGGGTTGAAACAGGCGTTGGCTCTGGTCTTTTTCCCAGGACTCGGTTTCCCGCAGGCTCAGTGTTTCCGGGTAGTTGCGCGCCCGATAACGGAACACCATGGTGTGCAATCGGGCATCGTTAAACGACCAACTGTGGCCTGGCAGTTTATTGGCCGGAACCTCCAGTACTTTGCCCAGCAGGAAGCGGTCATGGTTGGACAAAAAGCCCCCCGAGTACAGCATCAGGTCTGGATCCGTGGGTTGGCTGCTAACCCCTTCACTGTCATCGTCAAAACGCCGGGAAAAGACCTCGATTACTTTGGCACGAATAGCGGGTAAATGACCCCTGATCTGGCTGGCGTGACGCAAACAAAGATCAGGATCCAAACCGATACGGGCAGGGTCGGCATCCTTGACTGTGGCTGCCGGTGCCAGCATGGGCACATGGTTGCTGTGCACCAGTTTCAATGGCAAGCGGACGATGCCCTCCGGCATATCTGCAGCAGGCGTAAAGACCCGGTCGGCGATATCTTCCGCCGAGCCGTGGATCAGCTCATCCGGATCGCCCATCAGGTCAAAAACAACCACGGATTTCGGTCTGTCAGGCATGATGGCCAGTGGTAATTCCAGGGTCGTGCAACCGCGTATCGCGGGAATGCGTGACGTAGTGTGCAATACCGGTTGAGCATCCACCGGGTCGAGCAGTTTCATCGCCACCTTCTGGTCGCGCAAGCCCAATGCCCATTCGAACAGCTTGGGCTGTTTAGCTTTTATCAGCCTGGCCAGGGAAATGGTGGCATTCACATCAGATAGTGCATCGTGCGCACCCACGTGATCGATGCCATTGGATCGAGTCAGGTCTTCGAGCCGAAAACTGGGTACCAGCCCAACGGCAGGGTCACGCTCAACCATGGGCCAATCGATACCCTCGGGACGCAAGGCGTAGCACATGCGGGCCAGATCAATCAGATCCCAACGCGAATTGCCATTCTTCCATTCACGCTCATAGGGATCGCGCAGGTTGCGATACAGCAGGGCACGGGTAACCACATCATCAAAACGGATGCTGTTGTAGCCTGCGTTGCAGGTGCCAGCCGGAGACATTTCGGCCAACACTGCTGCGGCGAAATCGGTTTCTGAAACACCGCGTTCACGGGCAATTTGTGGGGTTATTCCAGTGATCAGGCAGGCAGCAGGATGGGGCAGCACATCATTCGAGGGCGCGCAGTATATGATCACCGGGTCGCCCATGGGTTGCAGATCGCCATCGGTACGCAGGGCGGCAAATTGCGCCGGCCGATCGATCAATGGCTGGGCGCCAAAGGTCTCGTAATCGTGCCAGAGAAATGAGCTGATTGTTTTCACCAAGGAGATCATCCCTTTTTGTGTGGACTAATCCCAGCATTGTAACAAGCTTCTGTTGTTGAGCAGGCGAACCGCGAGCAGCCTAATGCCTGGCAAAGAAAAATATAATGTCGGTGAAGCGAGGGCGATTACTTGGACTTTAGTCCTCAGCATGACACCATTGCTCCCGGCCCTTCATGGGGCACACAATCCCGCCAATACAGGTTATTGAAGCATGTCCGAAATTGAAAAATCCTTTCAGGAACTCCTAAGCCTGATATGCCTTGAGCCTCTGGAGGTAAATCTGTTTCGAGGTGAAAGCCGGGATATTGGCGCGCCACGAGTGTTTGGCGGCCAGGTTTTGGCTCAGGCGGTACTGGCAGCCAGTGCAACCATTGAAGACCGTTTGATTCATTCCTTGCACGCATATTTTCTGCGCGGTGGCGACCCGGCGGCGCCTATAGTCTATGACGTGGATCGCAGTCGTGATGGGGACAGTTTCAGCGCACGCCGCGTGGTGGCGATACAGCATGGCCGGCCAATATTTACGCTGGCAGCCTCATTCCAGGGGCCGGAGGATGGGCTCGAACATCAATTTGATGCGCCGAATGTACCCAGTCCGGAAGACCTTGGAATACAACTTGAAGCTGACTCGGAAACGCTGCAGCACCTGCCGCAAAAAATGCGTCGCTGGATCGACCGCTTTGGGCCATTTGAATTTCGCCGCGTCGGCGAATACAACCCATCCAACCCCAAGCCGGAAAAACCACAACAGCAAATCTGGTTTCGCTTGAACGGTGAATTGCCGGATGATCCGGTGTTGCATCGTGCATTGTTGGCATACGTTTCAGACTTTCATCTGATCGGCACGGCTACCTTGCCGCATGGCATTTCCTGGACACTGGGAAACCTGGTGATGGCCAGCCTCGACCATGCCATGTGGTTTCATCGGGATTTTAGGCTGGATGATTGGCTGCTCTATTCCAGCGACAGTCCCAATATGGGGAGTGGGCGGGGTTTGGCGCGAGGCATGATTTTCGACCGTTCTGGTCGTTTACTGGCCAGCACTGCACAAGAAGGCATGATTCGTATCCGCAACGACAAGCCCGACCAGTAAGCCAAGTCCAGCGTGATGGCTTGGGTTTTGAGCCTATTATTGTTGTTTAGGTTTCACCAGCCACCGGAACCAGTTTAAGATATACCAGTCGGATTGCAAATGCGCCGAAACCAAGAGCCGGGTCAATGCCAAGGATTGCGTTGTTAATCACCAGATACTTTTTATTGGCTTTGTCCATGTGCTTGTTGACGTTCGCCGTGCAGGCGCAGGTGTACAAGTTTGTCGACGATAAGGGTATCGTCAATTACACCAATGTGGCGCCACCCAAAGGCCATGACTTCCAGGTGCTGCGTTTTCCCTGCTATGCCTCCGACCCCAAGTGTCGTTCAGTAAGTTGGGAGAAAGTGGCGTTGAATACCCAGTCTTTTAGTCCGGAAATTCAACAGGCCAGTTTGGACAATGGTGTGGATTCGGCCTTGCTACGCGCCATTATTCATGCGGAGTCGGCCTACCAGGTTGATGCGGTGTCACCCAAGGGTGCAAAAGGGCTGATGCAGTTGATGCCGCAAACGGCAAAAATGCTGCAGGTCAACGACCCGTTCAATCCGGCCAATAACATCGACGGTGGTGCGCGCTATCTCTCCGAGTTGCTGCAACAGTTTGATGGGGATGTGACTTTGGCAGCCGCTGCCTACAATGCCGGACCAGGCGCTGTGACCAAATACGGTGGCGTGCCGCCCTATGAAGAAACCCGCGAATACGTGCGGCGCGTGAACATACTCAACAAGCGTTACAGTGCTGCCGGCGGATAATTTGCCTGGAATTCGGCATCTCTGATTTTTTCAGAGCATCACTAATAAATCAAGCGAACATCCTTAACCGTATCGATGCCGCTCAACGCCGCTACCAGTTCATCACAGGCACTGATGCGCCATTCCGAACCCAGCACCAGTTGAGCTTTGGCCCGGCCGTTGTTGTAGTCAATGTAAACTTCATCATTGCCGTTCCGGTACGGACGAATGGCATCCTCCAACCGAGTACAGATTTCTTCATCCGGGCCACGCAATGAAATATGCACACCGCGGGAATGCCCGGTCTTGGCCTCGCCCAGGGTCAGGATTTTGTCGGCTTTCATGCGGTAGCCACCGGAAAACTCATCCTTGCTTACCTTGCCATCAATTACCAGAATTTCGTCTTTTACCAGCAGGTGAGCGAACTGCTGCCAGGTTGGTTCAAACAACGTCACTTCCAAGCGGCCGGTGTAATCCTCGATGGCCATAAAGCCGCCCTTGTTGATGCGGCGACGCACGCTGCGCACCATGCCGGCCAAGGTTATGCTGATACCGCCACGGCGATTGGCGGGTGATTCAGCAGGCAGGCGTTTGGGTACTTCTGCCAATGTGCAAGAGGTAAATCGCGCCAGGTCAGCAGCATGAAAGCGGGTAGGGTGGCCCGTGAGGAACAAGCCCAGGGCTTCGCGTTCGGTTTGCAGGCACTGCAATTCAGTCCACGGTGCGACTTGCTGGTGGTCGGCGGGGCGGATATTGCTTAAATCCTCCACCCGGCCAAACATATCGACCTGCCCGGAAGCCTTGTCTTTTTGCGCCTGGTCAGCGGCTTGCAGGGCATCGGGTAATCCCTGCATCAAGCGGGCCCGGTTACGATCCGGGTCGAGGCCATCCAGAGCCCCCGAACGTATCAATATTTCCAAAGCGCGACGATTGACTTTCTGTAAATCCAGCCGGCGGCAGAAGCTGGTCAGGTCCTGGAAGTTGCCTTTGAATGCGCGTTCCTGCACGATCAGTTCCACCGCGGCCTGGCCCAGGCCTTTGATGGCACCCAGGCCGTAGCGAATGGTGGCATCATCCTCAACGGTAAACTGGTACTCCGACTGATTGACGTCAGGAGCCCGTATACGCAGCCCTAAATCGCGGCAATCGTGAATGATTTCATCCAGCTTGTCGGTATGTTGTAAATCAGCGGAAAGTACCGCCGCCATAAAGGCAGCCGGGTAATGCGCTTTAAGCCAGGCGGTCTGGTATGACAACAGGGCGTAGGCCGCTGAATGGGATTTGTTGAAGCCGTAACCGGCAAAAGTTTCCATCTGGCTGAATATTTTCTCCGCCAGTTGTTCACCAACACCTTGTTGGGTGGCGCCTTCAATAAAAATAATCTTCTGCTCGGCCATTTCCGAGGGTTTTTTCTTGCCCATGGCACGGCGCAGAATGTCGGCTGCTCCCAGCGAGTACCCGGCCAGGTCCTGGGCAATCTGCATCACCTGTTCCTGGTACAGAATGACTCCGTAGGTGGGTTTGAGTACCGGTTCCAGTACCGAATGCAGATATTGCACCTGTTTGCGGCCGTGTTTGCATTCGATGTATTCGCCCACCATGCCCGAATCCAATGGGCCGGGCCGATAGAGTGCCACCAGCGCGACGATTTCAGCAAAGCTGTCGGGCACCAGTTTGCGGATCAGTTCTTTCATACCGCGTGATTCCAGTTGGAATACGGCGGTGGTCTTACAGGCTTGCAGCAGGGCAAAGGTTCTGGCGTCGGCTGGAGGCAATTTCGCCAGTTCAATCGGGTCTTTGCCTTGCTCCTTGCGCTGCCGGTTAATCGTTTTCAACGCCCAGTCGACAATGGTCAATGTGCGCAAGCCGAGGAAATCGAACTTGACCAGGCCGATGGCTTCAACGTCGTCCTTATCGAACTGGGTGACCACGCTGCCGCCGATGGATTCGCAGAACAATGGGCTGAAGTTGGTCAATGGTCTTGGCGCGATCACCACGCCACCGGCATGTTTGCCAGCATTGCGCGTCAGGCCTTCCAGCGACATGGCCAGGTCCAGCAGGCCACGGGTGTCCTCTTCGTCCTCGTAGCGTTGTTTAAGCTGTGGCTCATCCTCCATCGCCTGGCGCAGAGTGATACCTACTGTCATGGGGATCAGCTTGGCGATGCTGTCGACAAAGCCATAACCGTGCCCCAACACACGACCACAATCGCGCACCACGGCTTTGGCGGCCATGGTGCCAAAGGTGATGATCTGTGAGACCTGGTCACGGCCGTAAGTGCGCGCCACGTAATCGATCACCAGGTCACGTTTTTCCATGCAGAAATCGACATCAAAGTCGGGCATGGAAATACGTTCCGGGTTGAGGAAGCGTTCAAACAGCAGTTCATGCTCCAACGGGTCCAGATCGGTAATGCCCAGTACCCAGGCCACCAGCGAGCCGGCGCCTGAGCCGCGACCCGGTCCAACCGGTATGTCCTGCTCCTTTGCCCAGCGGATAAAATCGGCAACGATAAGGAAATAACCGGGAAAGCCCATGCGGTTGATCACGCCCAGTTCCAGGTCCAGCCGGTCGTTGTATTCTTTGTGGTCGATTTCCCTGGCAGGGCCAATTTTCTCCAGACGCTTGATCAAGCCTTTTTCGGACTCATTGCGCAGATAGGTTTCCACGTCTATGCCGTTGGGAGTAGGAAAGTCCGGTAGGTGGTACTGGCCAAATTCCAATTGCAGGTTGCAGCGTTGTGCAATCAATGCGGAGTTCTCAATCGCTTGCGGAATATCCGCAAACAATGCGGCCATTTCTTCAGAACTCTTCAAGTATTGCTGGTCGGAATAAGGACTTTCGCGGCGCTTGTCGGTGAGTAAGCGGCCTTCTTGTATGCACACCCGTGCCTCATGCGCGGCATAGTCGGACTGGTTCAGGAAGCGAACATCATTGCTGGCGACCACCGGGCAGCCGGCCCGTGCGGCTAAGTCCAGCAACACAGCTTCAATGCGCTTTTCCTTGTCGCGGCCGGTACGCTGTATTTCTACATAGAATCGATCCGGAAAAAGCTGCATGCTGGCTTGTAGTAATTGTTTGGCCCGGTTGGGGTGATTGTTCAGCAGAGCCTGGCCGATTTCACCCTCAAATCCGCCCGACAGGACAATCAGCCCGCCGGCGAATTCATCCAGCCACTGGCGTTCAATTTGCGCCACGCCGTGCTGTTGGCCTTCCAGGTAAGCCTTGCTCAGCAGGCGGCAAAGGTTCAAATATCCCACCCGGTTCTGGCACAGCAGAACCAGGCGGCTCAATGACTTGGTGTCATCTTGCGAGCGGATCAGGATATCCGCGCCGACTATGGGCTTGATGCCGGTTTGTTCGGCTGCCTGGTAAAACTTCACCAGACTGAACAGGTTGTGCTGGTCGGTCACTGCAATGGCCGGCATGGCCAGCTCTTTCACGCGCTGCAGCAAAGACTTGATACGTATGGTGCCATCTACCAGTGAATACTCGGTGTGCAAGTGCAGGTGAACAAAGGGCAAAGGCATGGGTGCAGCGGATTCCGGTCAAGTCAGCAGACGGCAGGGGACGGCTTCATTGTATACGCCCCTTCACAAAGCACAAACTGGATTGCGAATGCTCCGTTTGTAACGGCGAAGTTGCAGCGCAAGTGGTTGTGGCCTGTGTGTGCACTATGGTAAATTGCGCGCCCCGCAACGGATTCGCGCAAGTTGGTTTTGTTGCAGGGCCAGCGGTCGGACTGCTCGGAATCAGGGCGCGTAGCTCAGCGGTAGAGCACTGTGTTGACATCGCAGGGGTCACAAGTTCGAACCTTGTCGTGCCCACCATCATTTGAAAAGCCGGATTTATCCGGCTTTTTTTGTGACTACGGTAGCGAAAATGTTATGGCTGGTCGTGATCACGCTTTGATCTGAGCCGTATTGGACTTACAATGACGGCCATGAACACATGGACGCGAACTATCGGCTGATTGCCAGCATCGCGAAGCGAATCCAAAAGGGCGCTTTGCGCCCTTTTTTCGTATTAATTTATGAAATTAACCAGCAGACAGAATCAAGCAGGAACAGGATAGCTCATGCCCATCATCACTTTGCCCGATGGCAGCCAGCGCAGCTTTGATCAAGCCGTCAGCGTATTGGACGTGGCTACAGATATTGGTCCCGGTCTGGCGAAAGCTACCCTTGCGGGCGAGGTAAACGGCCAGTTGCGTGATGCGCGCCATGTCATTGAAAGTGATGCCAGGCTGCGCATTATCACGGGCAAAGATGCTCAAGGTCTGGAAATCATCCGACACTCCACCGCGCATCTGCTGGCGCAAGCCGTCAAGCGCCTTTACCCCAAGGCCCAGGTCACCATTGGCCCGGTGATCGAAAACGGTTTCTTTTACGATTTCTCTTACCCTCCTGGCTTCCATCAAGAAGACCTGGATCGTATAGCGGCCGAAATGCGCCGTATTACCAATGCTGCGTTGCCGGTCAGCCGCGAAGTCATGGGTCGCGGCGAAGCCATTCAGTTTTTCCGCCAGGAAGGCGAAGAATACAAAGCCAAAATCATCGAAGACATTCCCGAGGATCAGGAAATCAGCCTGTATCGTCAGGGTGATTTCATCGACTTGTGCCGCGGCCCACACGTTCCTGATACCGGCCGTTTGGGTGAATTCAAGCTGATGCGTCTGGCCGGTGCTTATTGGCGCGGCGACAGCAAGAATGAAATGCTGCAACGCATTTATGGCACCGCCTGGGCCAACAAGAAAGACCTTGAGGACCATTTGCATCGCCTGGAAGAAGCTGAAAAGCGTGATCATCGCCGCCTCGGTAAGCAATTGGGTTTGTTCCACTTCCAGGAAGAAGCACCGGGTATGGTGTTCTGGCATGACCACGGTTGGCGCATTTACACACAAATTCAAAACTATATGCGCGGCAAGTTGCGCAGCCACGGCTACCAGGAAGTGAACACTCCTTTAGTGGTCGATATCTCCCTGTGGCAGAAATCCGGTCACGCCGAGAAGTTCATTGAAGACATGTTCATCACTGAGTCGGAAAACCGCACCTATGCGGTGAAGCCGATGAATTGCCCCTGCCATGTGCAGATATTCAATCAGGGCCTGGTGAGCTATCGCGACCTGCCGTTGCGCCTGGCTGAATTTGGTTCCTGCCATCGCAATGAACCCTCCGGTGCCTTGCATGGCCTGATGCGGGTACGGGCCTTCGTGCAGGACGATGCGCATATCTTCTGTACCGAAGCTCAGGTGCAACAGGAGTCGGCCAATTTCATTGCCCTGTTGTATGAGATCTATCGTGAGTTTGGTTTCAACGAAGTGCTGGTCAAGCTTTCTACCCGACCAGAAAAACGTATTGGCGACGATGCACAATGGGATCTGGCAGAGCAAACCCTGGTGTCTGCTTTGGATGAAGCGGGCATTGAGTGGGCGGAAAATCCGGGTGAAGGTGCGTTTTATGGCCCTAAAATTGAATTCTCACTGAAAGACACCATAGGACGCGTTTGGCAGTGCGGCACATTGCAGGTAGATTTCTTCATGCCCGGACGTTTGGGTGCGTCCTATATTGATGATTCCAGCAGCAAACAGGTGCCAGTCATGCTGCACAGGGCCATACTGGGGTCCCTGGAGCGCTTTATTGGCATACTGATCGAAAACTATGCTGGGGCATTTCCCGCCTGGCTGGCGCCGGTGCAGGGCGTGGTGTTGAATATCTCCGAAAAGCAGAATGATTACTGCAAGTCTGTCTCCCAAGTGCTTAGAAATAAAGGCTTCCGCATAGATTCAGACTTGAGAAACGAGAAAATCGGCTTTAAAATCCGCGAGCACACCTTGGCAAAGGTTCCTTATCTGCTCGTGGTCGGCGACCGGGAAGTCGCGAATGGCGAAGTGGCTGTTCGTTCCCGCGCTGGTGAGGATTTGGGCAGTATGAGCCTGGATGATTTTGCCAAATGCCTGGCTGCCGATGTCGAGCAGTTGGGACAAACCCGTAACTAATTCAGGAGGATACCCACATCGGAACAGGTAAAGAGACGCGGCGCAATGATGAAATCACCGCAACGCAGGTTCGAGTAATCGACGCAGAGGGAGAGCAGGCCGGAGTCATGCCCATAGCAGCGGCATTGATTTTGGCAGCAGAAGCATCAATGGATCTGGTCGAAATCGCACCCAACGGCGAACCTCCGGTTTGCCGCATCATGGATTACGGCAAGTATCGCTTCGAAGCCCAAAAGAAAGCACAGGGCGCCAAGAAAAAGCAGAAGCAGACCCAGATCAAGGAAGTAAAATTCCGCCCCGGTACCGAAGTGGCCGATTTTCAGGTGAAGATTCGCAATGTGCGACGCTTTCTCGGCGAAGGCGACAAGGTCAAGATCACGCTGCGTTTTCGTGGTCGGGAAATGGCTCACCAGGAATTCGGTACGCTGATGTTGAAGCGCATCGAGGCTGAATTGGCTGCTGAAATTACCGTTGAGCAATTCCCGCGAATGGAGGGGAGACAGATGGTGATGATGATCAGCCCTAAGAAGACCTGAAAAGCTTTCTTTTTTACCCAGGCGGTGTTCTCGCCTGGTTCAAATGCTTGCAAGGGGTTCATGAGGTCCGGAAGTCTGTTACACTTCACGGCCCTTTGAGCAGGAAGTCCGTTGTGTCCTGGGCTTTTTGTTCGAGAAGGGATTAAAAGCGCTGCCAAGCCTGAAAGTGTCATGCCAATGACCGCTTGAGTGACGTATCGAACAGCTCCGAAAAGGAGCACAAGGAGTATTCCATGCCCAAGATGAAAACCAATCGGGGCGCGGCCAAACGTTTCAAGAAAACCGCTTCAGGCGGGTTCAAGCGTGGCCATGCCTTTCACAGCCATATCCTGACCAAAAAAGATCAGAAGCGTAAGCGTGGCTTGCGGGGTACCGACATGGTCGATGCCTCCGACGTCAAGTCCATCAAACGCATGCTGCCGTACGCATAACAGGAGCACAGGAAAATGGCTAGAGTAAAACGTGGTGTACAGGCCCGTGCCCGTCACAAGAAAGTACTGGACGAAGCGAAGGGTTATTATGGGATGCGGCGCAAAGTTTATCGCGTTGCCAAACAGGCGGTCATCAAGGCCGGCCAGTATTCTTATCGCGATCGTCGCCAACGGAAGCGGCAGTTCCGCGCTCTGTGGATCGTTCGTATCAATGCAGCAGCCCGGCAATTTGGATTGTCTTACAGCCGGTTAATCGATGGGCTGAACAAAGCTGAAGTGGAAGTCGATCGCAAGGTACTTGCTGATCTGGCCGTACACGACTTGGCAGCGTTTGGTGTTTTGGCAGAAAAAGCCAAGGCCAGCCTCGGTTGATCTCAGCCTGCTACCGGCTTATGCCGGCAGCAGTAGCCTGCCAAAAGGCAGGCGATGCAAGATGACAGAAGGGAAGGGCCGCGGTCCTTCCCTTTTTTTTTGGGACACTTCCCTGTGTCGCGGCAATCTCCGCAATAATCGGAAATTGCTTATCATTGTTGTTTGGCAAGACGGATCAGTGGAATAGTTAAGTGGACAATATTAAGGAAATAGAGGCTCGTGCTTTAGCAGACATTACCGCCTGCATCGATTTAAAGGCGCTGGATGAATTGCGTGTGCGTTACCTGGGAAAAAAGGGTGAAATTACTGCGCAGTTGAAAGCGCTGGGTTCGATGGATCCGGAACAACGCAAGCAATTCGGCCAGGAAGTAAACCAGGTACGGGATGCGTTGAATGATGGGCTGCTGCAAAGAAAATCTGCGCTGGAAGCGGCAGCGCTGGAACAGCGCTTGCAGGACCAGGCAGTGGATGTGACTCTGCCGGGTCGCGGTGATCAACGCGGCGGAATCCACCCGGTTACCATGGCCATGCAACGTGCCATTGATATTTTTTCCCGGTTGGGTTTTGATGTCGCCACCGGTCCGGAAGTGGAAAGCGATCATTACAATTTCGCGGCACTGAATTTTCCGCCGCATCATCCGGCACGTGCCATGCACGATACCTTTTATTTCGCCAACGGTGATTTGCTGCGCACGCACACTTCGCCGGTGCAGATCCGCGTGATGGAAAAGCAGGACCCACCTTATCGCATCATTGCTCCGGGCAAGGTTTATCGCAGCGATTCCGACCAGACCCATACACCCATGTTTCACCAGGTCGAAGGCTTGTTGATTGGCGAGGGTGTGAGCATGGCGGACCTTAAAGGCATATTACAGATCTTTATCAATGCGTTTTTTGAGCGTGATCTGGAAATGCGTTTCAGGCCTTCCTATTTCCCTTTCACCGAGCCTTCTGCCGAAGTGGATATAGGCTGGAGCAAAGGTGAAAGCGCGGAACCTGGTTGGCTGGAAATCCTTGGCTGCGGCATGGTGCACCCCAATGTGCTGAAGGCCTGCAATGTAGACCCGGAACGCTACACCGGCTATGCCTTTGGCATGGGCGTGGAGCGGTTGGCCATGTTGCGCTACGGCGTTACGGATTTGCGTCAGTTCTTTGAAAACGATCTGCAGTTCCTGCGGCAGTTTAATTAATGAGTACTCTGGAGCGTAAAAATCTGGAAATTAACAAGCCGGAAATTAACAAGCCGATAATTAATAAGCCGGAAATCAACAATCTGGTCAGGTTGCCGCTATGAAATTCAGTGTTAATTGGTTAAAGCAGTGGGTAGAGCTGGATTTGAGTGCAGCGCAGTTAGCTGAACGCCTGACGGCCAGTGGCCTGGAAGTGGACTCAGTTGACCCCGTTGCGGCTGATTTTGACGGTATAGTGGTTGCTGAAATTGAGTCCTGTCAGCCACATCCGAGCGCCGACAAACTGTCCTTGTGTACGGTAAATGACGGCAGTGCAGAGCGCTTGCAGATTGTCTGCGGTGCGCCGAATGCGAGAGCAGGAATCAAAGTCCCTTTGGCTCGTATTGGGGGTCGTATAGGCGCTGACTTTTCCATCCAGAAGGCCAAGCTGCGCGGTGTCGAGTCGCATGGCATGCTGTGTTCGGCCCGCGAACTGGGCTTGTCGGATGATCATTCAGGCTTGATGGAGTTGCCGCAAGATACCGAACTGGGTGCGAATTTTCGCGACTGGCTGGCGCTGGATGATCACAGCATAGAAATCGACCTGACACCTAACCGCGCAGATTGCCTGAGCATCCGCGGTTTGGCGCGCGACGTAGCGGCCAGTTGTGCCTGCGAATTTATCGATCACGCAATACAACCGGTTGCTGCCACCAGCGATCGTAATTTTCCCATTCGGCTGGAAGATAAAGAAGGCTGCCCGCGTTATGTCGGTCGCGTGATCGAAAACGTCAATGCCGCAGCCAGCACACCTTTGTGGATGCAGGAGGCGCTGCGTCGCAGTAGGGTCCGCAGCATCAGTGCCATCGTCGATGTGAGCAATTACGTGATGCTGGAACTGGGCCAGCCCATGCATGCTTTTGACCTGGACAAGCTGGATGCCGAAATCGTCGTGCGGCGTGGTCGCGCCAATGCTGGTGACTGCGAAAAGCTGGCTCTGCTGGATGGTTCTGAAGTAGAAATCGGTGAAGATGTTTTGGCAATTTGCGATGCCAGCGGTCCGGTGGCTTTAGCTGGCATCATGGGTGGCGAAGCCAGCGCCGTGCAGGACGACACGCAGAATATCCTGCTGGAAAGCGCCTGGTTTAATCCTGCTGTGATCATGGGCAAAGCGCGTCGCTATGGCATGCATACCGACGCTTCGCACCGATTTGAACGCGGTGTTGATCCGCAGGGCCAGTCCCGAGCTATTGAGCGGGCCAGCCAGTTGATCCTGGAAATCTGTGGGGGCACTGCCGGCCCGACTATCGTGGAAGAATCGCTGGACTTATTACCCACTGCAGTACCGGTAAAACTGCGATTGCACAGATTGAACAAGCTGATCGGGCTTGAGTTCAGGCAGCAGGATGTAGAACAGATACTTTTGCG
Organism: Lysobacterales bacterium; assembly: GCA_034440115.1. Taxonomy (GTDB): domain Bacteria; phylum Pseudomonadota; class Gammaproteobacteria; order Xanthomonadales; family SZUA-36; genus JAWXBM01. Next base: position 28,906 of record JAWXBM010000009.1, read on the forward strand.
CCTGGGCATGAACCTAAGATTTGATGATTCTGAGCAAACCTGGACAGTAATTGCACCCTCGGCCCGTGTGGATATCGCTATCGAAGAAGACCTGATCGAAGAAGTAGCGCGCATTTATGGTTACAACAATATTCCGGCCCGCATGCCCAGGGGTGAAGTACAGATAGGTTCCGCCGCCAGCCACGAAGTCAGCCTGCCTCAGTTGCGTGGTTTGTTGTGCGCTGCCGCTTACCAGGAAGCCATCAATTAC
>JAWXBM010000010.1:0-74675 GCA_034440115.1 Lysobacterales bacterium
ATGTTGAACTCAGCGCACCAGACAATGCACCGGCCATAGCGCCTGCAAATGTTGCTGTGGCTGATGACTATGAGCCGGAAATAATCAATTACTGGCAGGTTCCCGAAAAAATGCGTGAAGGCTTGCCGGATTTGCGCATTTCGGTACTGGTCTATGCGGAATTACCTGAAAACCGCTTTGTGTTGATGAATGGTGAACGCCTGCGCGAAGGAGAGGAATTGTCCAATGGTTTGCTGCTGGAGGAAATCCAGCGCGACCGGGCTGTCTTCAACTACAGGAATTATCGTTTCTACCTCAAGAGCTGATCTTGGCGGGCTCATCTCATACTGGCATCGTTACAAACTGGTCGGCGGCAGGCCCCACCAAGCCCTATGCCATCGTCAGTATCTCCCTGTTGTGCCTGGTGATGCTCAGCCTGTATTCCTTGTCCAGCCCGATGTTGCAACAGGCGCTGATCAATATGCTGGGCATGAATCCGCAAGCATTATCAGAGCTGATTCATTCTGCACCGCGCGGTTGGTGGAATTATCCAGCCATCACGGCACTCACCGGGATATTCGTGCACGCCAACTGGGTTCACCTGGCTGGCAACCTGGCTTATCTGTGGGTATTTGGCCTGCCGCTGGAAAGTCGTCTGGGGTCGGTTTCGTTTTTGCTGATTTTCATCGCCGGAGGTGCACTGGCCAATATCAGCGTGGCGCTTGGTCAGGGTCAATTGGATACTCCGATCATCGGTGCCAGTGGTGCAGTGTCAACAGTGGTGGGTTGTTACCTGGGGTTGCTGCCGTCGCGACAGATTGGTCTGTTCCTGCCGCTGGGGCTTTATTTGCAATTTGCCCAGGTGCCTTCACTGCTGGTGATCGGATCCTGGTTTACCCTGCAGTTGCTTTATACCGTTTTCGGCCCCATTAATGCAGCAGTGGCTTGGTGGAACCACCTGGCAGGTTTCGCACTCGGTCTCAGCCTTATGCTGTTGTACCGGGCATTAAGGCAGTTTAGGGTGTAAGCCCTGCACAGCAGTGAGTTAAAACACAAATGGCACGTAAAAAGCCCTTGTACAAAGTCATTTTTTTCAACCACGGCAAAGTTTATGAGCTGTTCAGTGAAAGTGTGGGCAGCAGTGGCATATGGGGATTTATTGAAGTAACAGACCTGGTGTTTGAAACCGGTGAAGGCCTGGTGATAGATCCTACCGAGGAAAAAATGCGCCAGGAGTTTTCCGGTGCACGGGTTTTACATCTGCCTTTGCAAAGTATTGTTCGCATCGAAGAAGTGGAAAAGCGCGGCAAATGCATGATCCGGGATCGCGAGTCCGGTGAAAAAGTCACGCCGTTCCCAATATCTCCGCCCGGGCGCAGTAGTTCCTGATCAGTGGCCTGGGCGCCGGTGAACTTCGACAGTCACGTGCGCGACCCCCAGCTTGGCCAGAATCAAGGCTTTATACTGCTCCGGTCTTTGGGGGTTATTGCTGACCACGGTGATTTCTGCTGCATAGATGCCATGCCCAATACTCCAGATGTGCAAATTTGCGACCTGGTCATTCGAGTCTTGCTCGATCGCTTTTCGAAGCTGGGTTGTTTGGGCTGAATCCGCCTGCCGGTCAAGCAAAACTCCTGAAGTATCTTTGATCAATTCATATGACCATCGAGCCACCAGAATGGCGCCGACCAAACCCATAGCGGGGTCTAACCAGTTTGCACCAAGATATTTCCCTGCCAAAAGCGCCACGATGGCTAATACGGATGTCAATGCATCGGCCAGCACGTGCAAATAAGCTGCTCTCAGATTTTGGTCGTGGTGATGTTCATGGTCGTCACCTTGGTTTTGTGAGTGACCGTGTTCGTGAGGTGTGCCAATCAATATCCAGGCACAAATGCCGTTGACGAAAAGACCAACTACCGCCACGATCAAAGCCTGGTCAAATGCAATGGCAAGTGGCTTGATTAAGCGCCCGGTGCTCTCAACAGCCATGATTAATACAAAACCCATCAACATCACTGCGCTGGCAAATCCAGCCAGGCTGTTGATCTTGCCTGCGCCAAAAGTGAAGCTGCGGTTAGCAGACCAGCGTCGTGATAAAACATAAGCAAAGAAAGCGACACCAAGAGCCGTGGCGTGAGACGCCATGTGCAAACCGTCGGCGAGTAATGCCATGGACCCGTAAATCAGCCCTGCAGCGATCTCCACAACCATCATGACCGCTGTGATCATTACCACTATGAGGGTTCGCTTTTCACCTGCTCGAACCTGGTCCTGGCCGAAGATATGATCATGCTGCCATGGGCTGCTTTCATGGCGGTTCATGGCCAGGTGCTCCAGAGGTAGTTGGATTCGGTAACTGTCATGATGTTTGGCTCGTGCAGAGTTATTCGGCTTGCTTTTGCAACTTGGCTCGCCGTGTTTTTTTGGCTCTGTGATCCCGTGAGTGCACGATTCTATATAGCGCCGGAAGAACAAAGAGTGTCAGTAAAGTAGAAGTGATGATTCCGCCGATTACCACTGTTGCCAGTGGACGTTGGACTTCGGTGCCGATACCAGTGTTAAGCGCCATGGGCACAAATCCCAACGAAGCCACCAAAGCCGTCATCAGGACCGGCCTGAGCCGCGTGATAGCGCCTTCGATAAGGGCATCATCCAACGATTTGCCATGGGCACGCAGATCCCGAATGAACGAAACCATAACCAATCCATTGAGGACCGCGATACCGGACAGGGCAATAAACCCGACCGCAGCGGATATTGAAAAGGGAATGTCCCGCAACAACAGCGCCATGATTCCACCCGTCAATGCCAGCGGAACGCCGGTAAATATGACTCCCGCGTCCCGCACTGAGCCCAGAGCCAATACCAGCAGACCCAATATCAGCAACAGGGTTGCTGGCACAACAAACGCCAGGCGGCGGGAAGCTGATTCCAATTGTTGGAACGTCCCTCCGTATTCAACCCAATAACCCGGCGGAATTTCCACTCGCGCCTGAACTTCACGCCACACGTCCTGAACGAAGGAACCAAGGTCTCTACCCCTGACGTTTGCGGTCACCACGATTCGGCGTTTGCCGTTTTCCCGATAAATCTGGTTATAGCCCGTTTCCAGGTGCAAACTCACTAACTCTCCCAGTGGCACGAATCCTCCAGCCGGAAGTGTCACAGGCAAATTGCCCAACCAGTCCGTATCTGAACGCAGAGCTTCAGGCAGTCGCACGACAATATCAGAACGACGGTCTCCCTCGTAAAACTGCCCGGCCACTGTGCCGCCCAAGGCCGTGGCAACCAAGTCCTGCACCTGCATGATGCTGAGACCATAGCGAGCGAGCGTCTGTCGATCGGGCGCTATCGTCAAGACCGGTAGGCCGGTAGCCTGCTCGACCGCCACATCTGCCGCGCCGGGTACAGCAGCAAGTGCGTTTTCGATTTCATCACCAATGCTGATCAGTTGATCAAAATCATCGCCAAATACCTTGATGGCCAATTCCGCTCTGACGCCGGCAATCAATTCATTGAAGCGCATCTGGATGGGTTGCAGGAACTCATAACGATTTCCTGGAATAGGGCTTACAAGGGCTTCAAGTTCTGCGACCAACTGGGACTTGGGCTTGTCAGGATCGGGCCACTCCTCGCGCGCTTTCAAAATGATGAAGTTGTCGGCTACGCTGGGTGGTACGGCTTCCGTTGCCACTTCTGCTGTTCCAATTTTGCTAAATACCCTTTCGACTTCGGGTAGCTTCCGGATCGCGAGTTCCAGTTGCTCCTGCAGGCTTACGGCCTGTTTCAAGGAAGTTCCAGGAATGCGCAGCGCGTGCATGGCAATATCACCCTCGTCCAGGTTGGGGATGAATTCCGAGCCCAATCGCGTGGTCAGAAAACCACAAATTACCACCAGCACCAGCGCAGCGAACACGACGCTCCAGCGAAACCGGATAACCGTTTTTAGCAAGGGCCGGTAAAGCGAACGAGCTGAGCGGACAATCAGATTGTCGTGATCTTTGATGGGCTTACGAAACAGCAGGGCAATACCGGCAGGAACCAGAGTCACCGACAGAATCATCGCGCTGATCAGAGCGATAACCACCGTGATGGCCATGGGGTGGAACATCTTTCCTTCCACTCCAGTGAGAGCGAAGATGGGCATGTAAACGGCCGTGATGATGAATACGCCAAACAGTGCCGGGCGGATCACTTCACGGGTGGCAGCGGAGACCACCGCCAGCCGATCGTTGGCCGACATTTCACCATTCTTGCTGGCTTCGGACAATCGTCGCAGGCAATTCTCGACAATGATGACCGCGCCATCAACGATGAGACCGAAATCCAGCGCTCCCAGACTCATCAAATTGGCGCTTACCTTGGTTTGAACCATTCCCGTAATCGTCATGAGCATGGCTACTGGAATCACCGCGGCGGTCAGTAAAGCGGCACGTATGTTCCCCAGAAACAGAAACAGAACGGCGATGACCAGCAGCGCCCCTTCGATCAGGTTGGTCTGGACCGTTGTCAGCGTCTGTTCAACCAGTCTGGTCCGGTCGTACACGGCAGTAGCAGTAATCCCCGCAGGCAGGCTTTCCTGCACTTCCTGCAGTTTTTCTGCGACGCCTTTGGCCACCGTCCGGCTGTTCTCGCCGATCAGCATGAAAACGGTGCTCATAACGACTTCGCGGCCATTCTGTGTTGCTGCACCCGATCGAAGTTCTTTCCCCAACGAAATTTCGGCCAGGTCTTTGACCCGAATGGGCACGCCCTGTTGCTGTTGTACGACGATTTCACCGAGGTCCTGAAGACTTTCAGCCTGCCCGGGAACCCGCATCAGCCATTGGGCGCCGTTGTGTTCAATAAAACCTGCACCACGATTGTCATTGTTTTGCTCAACCGCGCTCAATACATCGCTGTAGGTCAGGCCATGGGCCAATAACCTGGCGGGGTCAGGTGCAATCAGAATTTGCTTTTTGAAGCCACCAATCGGGTTAACTTCCACCACGCCCGGGACACGCAGCAATTGTGGGCGAATGATCCAGTCATGAACTGAACGTAAATCCGTAGGCGTTATCTTGGAGCCATCGAGGTTGAAGGCACCCGGTTCGGCGTCCACGGTGAACATGAAAATTTCACCCAGCCCGGTGGCAATGGGGCCCAAGGCAGGTTCAACATTGGCGGGCAGGTTGGAGCGGGCTGCATTGAGCCGCTCTCCCACCAGTTGACGGGCAAAATAGATGTCGGTGCCGTCTTCGAAAACTACCGTTATTTGCGACAAGCCATAGCGGGACACTGATCGGGAATAGTTCAGTTTCGGCAGACCGGACATGGCATTTTCCAACGGAAAACTGACCCGCTGCTCCACTTCCAAAGGCGTGTAACCCGGAGCGGCCGTATTAACCTGAACTTGTACGTTGGTGATATCTGGCACGGCATCAATCGGCAAACGGGTAAAGTTCCACAAACCCAGACATATCAGAACCACGACGCCGGCCAGCACAATGCCGCGGCGAGCCAGCGAGAACGTCAGTATGTAATCAAGCATGTTATGTCCTCAATGGTCGTGTGATGCGCCGGACTTTTCGATGTCGGCTTTGACGAGATAGCTGTTGGAAGTGACATAACGCGTCCCTGGCTCAAGACCAGAAAGCACTTCTATCCATTCTCCGTCTTGTCGCCCAAGCTCCAGCATGCGGACTTCGTACTCATCACCGACCTGTGCGTACACGACCGTGAAATCGCGAAAGCTTTGCAGGCCATCGCGTTTCACTGCCAGCGGAACAGAATATTCGGCAACCTGAATTTGCGCCTGGACATAAGAGCCCGGGAAGAATCGCCCGGCGGTGTTGTCCAGTACAACCCGTGCCATCACTGCCTGATTGATTTCGGCCACAATATTGATGCGGTCAATGGTGCTGCTCACCGGCTCAGAGCCACCTGGCGGAAACACGGTTACGGGAGTGCCCGGTTGGACTCGTGCAAGATCGGAGGGAAATACGGCCAGATTCACCCATACGGTAGAGGGGTCGACAATGGTAAACAGCGACCGGCCGGCAGTCGGTTCACCGGCACTGGCGTTTCGCTCGGTGATGATGCCACTGATGGGTGCTGTGACCACGTAGCTCTTCAGGCTCTCGTCACTCTCAACACTCAGTAAGGGCTGGCCAGCTTTCACGCTTTCGCCCAACGAGGTCGAGACCGCCTTGATCAGGCCGTCGAAGCGCGCTCTGACTACGCCAATGCGATCGGCGTTTGGCTCGATAAGCCCATACACCTCGATGGTTTCGTGAATAACCGCAGGGCCCGCAATTCCGGTTTCGAGTTCGAATGCTTCAGCAACGGCCGAAACGATTTGAGTCCGCCCTTCGAAATTATCGTATTCCCAGTGGTGCTTTTTGCCGTCAGCAATCGCGTCGATGGACACCACGAAAGAATGCGGCTCGTAAACGACCTGGTCGCCACGAAGGTAATCGTCCTCCGCCTTAAACCCGATCTGGTCAACCACGTTCCCCAGTCGGGTGAGCCGTATTCCGAGGTCTACTTTCTGCGCATCTACCGGTTTACCAGCCGAGCTAACCCAGGCTCGAAACTCGGGTGGAACACCGGTTTCGAAAATCGCCAACTCCAGAGCAAAGTCGCCGCTTCGCAACAGGCGCCCGCCGTGCGGTCCTTTTTCGTAGTCTGCAGTGGGTGCACCGTGTTCCGGTGCGCTAGGATTCGTTCCCGAAATCTCAGGGCTGCAGGAGGAAATTACAAAACAACCAGCAATCAATAAAAGCAGGTTCTGGATCCTAATGGTGTTTGTTCTCATGGTGCAGTTCTCGTTTGAGCGAAACGAACGCCGGTGAGGCGTTCAATTTCAATGACATTCCGGTGCGCATCAACGCTGGCGTCAATCAATGCATCCTGTGCACTGATCAGCTCTGCCTGTACGGCTCGCCAGTCGAAATAGCTGTACTGCCCGCGCTCGTAGGCGGACTTTGTTTCGGTTAGCGCTAATTCAATCTGTGGCAATACATCATTGCGCAGCGTGTTGGCGCGGTGCAGGCTGTGCTGCAATGCTGCGTAGAACACATACAAGGTAGTTTCGATTTCAACCCGGGCGGCAGCGGTTTCTGCAACGGTCTGATCTGCGACGGAGTGAGCCTCGGTAATTTTTCCCTGGTTTCGATTCCTCAGCGTTAACGGAATCGTGAATCCGGTAACCAATGCCACATCGTTTACGTTTTCGTACCGACGCACCCCGAGCGAACCTCTCCAGGCAGGCTTTAACTCGGCCTCAGCCAAGTGAAGTTTTGCCTCGTCCAGACGCTGGCGTGCCAAATAACGACTGATCTCAGGGTTTTGTTCGGCTTGCTGTTGCAGGGTCTGAAACGGAACGACTTGCGGCAAGATGTAAGGATCTCCTGCGGCGCGAGCAAAATCGGGCGCGGTCAGTCCCCATTGCGCTGCCAGCCGGTGACGTGATGTTTGAAGTTCATGCTCGTTGTCATCCAGTGCCAGGCGGGAATAGGACAGCCCGGCTCGGGCTCGAGCCAGGTCGGCATTGGGAGAACGGCCTACTTCAACGCGCTGCTGCACTACCTGCACCGTCATCTCTGCCAGTTCAACGGCATCAGTTGCCGTTTGAGTGCGAGCCTGATCGGCCATAAGCGTAAGGAACCGACGGGCAGTTTCTGCTGCGGTATCTACCCGGAGAATTTCAATATCCACTGCTGACACTGATTCACTGGCCTGTGCAGCAGAGACACGATGATCCGGTAGCTTGCGCTCAAACACCCAGCCAAGACTGATGGTGGTTTCCGCATTGCTGAAGCCCTGGTATTCGCCTGTGCCTAATGCGTCATCGACGGTCACGATCAGTTCCGGGTTAGGTGTCAGACCGGCCTGCTGAATACGACCACGTTCAATATCCTGTTGAAAGCCTGACGCCCGCAGCCGGGGGTTACGCTCCAGAGTCTCTGCAATGGCTTGGTCAAGAGTTATGGACCTTGCTGCTGCAGCCTCCGCAGAGGCGGCAATGGCATAGGCAGGTAAGTGCAAAAGTGAAAGCAGAATGAAACTGCTCGCGAGGCGATAAGTTGATATCAACATAAAATTGGTCTGCCGTTGCGCAATGAAGCGCCATGGGTAGAGTAATGACTAATGAATAAGATGAGCAGCCGTCAGGCGCTCACAGATCTAATCAGGAAAAATCAGGAAACTAAGGGAGGAGGTGCGCGTAGCGGTGGTCGCCAGCGCAAATAACTTCTGTGGAGGAAATTCGAGTAGACAGGTGCCCAGATGCGCCGACAGTAATTGACGACCAGGAAAAACACAGCGAAAGTTAAAAACAGGAAAGGAAGGGGTTTTACCCAGCCAGAGCTGTACTCAAGATAACCAATGTCTGTATCGGCCCGGTGATCATGCCCGTCGGAATCTGCATCATGAACATGGCTGCCGTGTAACTCACCGGATCCTTGCGGATTAGCGTGTAGGTGCAAGCCACTGATCTGCAGTGCCAGCAGGCACAGGCAGATAAAAGCCAGGAATTTGGCAGATCGGAATCGCATCGCTGAAATACTATCGCACTATCATGAAAGTGACCAGATTTCTGTTTGAGGTAGCCGGACTGGTTGCTGGCAGAATATGAAAAAGAGAGTTTGTCTATACAAATAGGTTAGCCAAAAGCCACGACCAACAATAGTGTGATTGGGCTCGATTTGCTTGTTTAGTCGAGCTGGCTCGATCTGGCCTTAATTCATATCAGCTTTACGTGACAGCAGGTTGGCACCGCGGAGCAATCTCAAAGCTTCGTACAAGGGAAAATCCTCATCCGGATGCACGGTTTCCTCTGCCGCAACATCTTTGTTGTCACCGCGGGATTCCAGGTGTCGCTCCAGGTCGGCTTCGCGCAGCCGGTCGTCCTTCAGTTGCACCGGGTTCATCGCCTGTTGAACCGCGAGATCGGGCATGATGCCCTCGGCCTGTATGGAGCGGCCAGAAGGCGTGAAATAGCGGGCTGTGGTCAGTTTGATGCCTCCACCATTGCGCAGCGGCAACACGGTTTGCACCGAGCCTTTGCCAAAGGTCCGTTCGCCCAGAATCAACGCCCTGCCATGATCCTGCAAAGCTCCGGCTACCACCTCGGAAGCGGAAGCGGAGCCACGGTCTACCAACACCACAACCGGTGTGTTCGGAAACCACTGCCCGCCTGTGGCGGTAAATTCCATTTCCATGCTGGCATTGCGACCACGCATGGATGCGATAAGGCCGTCGTCCAGGAAACCATCGGCGATATCGACTGCTGACTGCAGTACACCACCCGGGTTATTGCGCAGGTCCAGCACAACACCATTAACTGGATTGCCCTCGGCCTGGATGGATTCGATTGAAGCCTGCAAATCTTTGGCGCTTTCGCGGTGAAAATAGCTGAGGCTGAAATAGGCCAGGCCATCTGCGAACAGGCGGGCATTCAGTGCTGGCACCTTCAGGACCTCGCGTTTGAGAAGTTTTGTAGTTGATTCGCCATCGCTGTTCAGCACTTTGATCTGGATTTCGCTACCTGCCGGGCCACCCAGATCATTTATAGCTTCCTGCAGTTTTCTTCCCTTGACGACTTTGCCAGCAATCGAGGTGAATACATCGCCCGGGTTGATGCCGGCGCTGTCAGCCGGGCTGGGCACGATGACTTTGCGCACCACGACCCGGCCATTATCGGCAATAACATCTACACCTATTCCCACATATTCGCCGCGTGAGTTGTGATCCAGGTCTGCGTAATCATCGCCAGGCAAGTAAGCTGAGTGCGGGTCCAATTCCGACAACATGCCGGTAATGGCAGCTTCCATCAACTGCTTGTCATCTACATTTTCAACGTAATTTTTTCTGACCTGGTTGAACACATCGGTGAAGGTGCGCAGATCATCCAAGCTCAGTGCGCTGAAAACGGCCGCAGGTTGCTCATCATCCGATTCCTCTGCATCCTGGGCAAAGGCAGCTTGGCTGCACAGCAACCAGCAACAAGCCAGCACCCCCATGCCGAACAATTTCCGGGAATGATTCGGCATTATTGAGTTGCTTCCCAAAGCCCTTCGTTTTGACATGCCCTTGTCTCCTACCTTTTCAACCAGGCTGCTGGGTCCAGCGCCTTGCCATCCTTTCTCAATTCGAAGTAGAGTCCTTGCTCGCCGGCACTGTTGCTGCCAACGGTGGCGATCACCTTGCCAGGTTCTACCCAGTCGCCCACTTCCCACAACAGGCTCTCATTGTAGCCATAAAGGCTCATGAATCCCCCGCCGTGATCGATAATGATCATCAAGCCATAACCGCGCAACCAATCTGCAAAAGCCACTCGGCCATAGGCCACGCTGTTTACTTCTTCACCGGGCGGGGCATCGAATACCCAGCCCTGCCAATACATGCCACCGCTGCGCTGTTGTCCAAAAGCTTTTCGCACCTTGGCCTGAACCGGCGTGGGCAGCCGACCTTTTTGCGCGCTGACCGACAGGTGTTGTCCCAGATCGCTGGGTATATCGGCCAGCACATCGCTTAGTTTTTCCAGCAAAGCCTCCAGATCCAGCCGGTTTTTCTCAAATTCTTCGAGTTGCGCTTCACTACTACCGATTTGCTTTTGCAGCTTGGCCAACACCACCTGGCGCTTGTCACGTTGCTGTTGCTTTAACAGCAGCTCTTGTTGTTGCAACTGTTGTGCCGTGGCGATTTCCCGCAACTGCAACCCAATACGCTGGTAAATGGCCTCCAGGCTGGCCAGGGTTTCACGCAATGCAACAATTTTGCTCGTTTGGGCACGATTGATGTGCTCGTAGTAAGCCAGCATGCGGCTGAGCTCGGTTGGGCTGTCCTGGTTGAACACCAGCTTCAGTCGCGATTGCCGCGACAGCCGGTAAGTAGCACCGATCTGCTCAGCCAGTTGTTGCTGATCGATATGCAGTTGTTGTAATTGTTGCTCGCGTTCTGTTTCCAACCGGGCCAGCTCTGTGCTGTGTTCGGCCAATTGTGTATCCAATTCGCGAATGGCCTGGCTGGATTGCTGAATGGATAGATCCAACTGTTTCAGTTGATCCTGTTCAATGCGATGATCAGAGCGTGCCGCCAGAAGGCTTTGCTGCAGTTGCTGAATGTCCTGTTGCAACTGCGCCAGTTGTTGTTCTATTTCCTGCTGGCGCGGTGATGCTGTGCCTTTGTTTTGTGCTATCAGGGCTGGAGCAGCACACCAGTTCATGAGCAGTAACCATAACGCCAAACTGGCCTGGTTCAACTTCAGCCGCTGCATACCGATCTATTCAAGTTCGGCTACCAACAACGATTGTCCGGTCATTTCAGCGGGTTGTTGCAATGCCAGCAGGTGCAGTATGGTAGGCGCAATATCGCGCAGCGCACCGCCTGCCTTCAGGTGACCGGGCCGACCACGGAACAGCAGGGGTACGGGGTTAGTAGTATGGGCGGTAAGGGCTTGTCCGCTGATCGGGTCCAGCATTTGCTCAACATTGCCGTGATCGGCTGTGATCAACAACTCGCCATCACATTCATCAACGGCTTGCACCACGACACTAAGGCATTGGTCGACCGCTTCAACCGCCGCCATGGCAGCCTGCATTTTGCCGCTGTGTCCCACCATGTCGGGATTGGCTATGTTGCAGATGATGACGTCAAACTCGCCCGAGCGGATCGCCTGTGCCAGTCGATCAGCCAACTCTGGTGCGCTCATCTCAGGTTGTAAGTCATAGGTGGCCACCTTGGGTGAGGGTATCAGTATGCGTTGCTCCAGTGGAAATGGTTCTTCCCGGCCACCATTGAAGAAAAATGTGACGTGCGCATATTTTTCCGTTTCTGCAATGCGTAACTGCTTCAATCCCTGTTCAGCCAATATTTCGCCCAACAGTCGTGGTAGTTCCTCTGACGCAAAGGCGATGCTGACCGGTAAGCCTTTCTGGTATTCGGTCATGCAGACAAATGCCGTCAATTCAGGCTTACGGCGCTTGAAACCAATGAAAGGATCATCGACGAAAGCGCGGGTTATCTCGCGCGCCCGATCAGCCCGGAAGTTGATGAAAATAACACTGTCACCATTCGCAACTGGTGCAGCACCTGCGATTACCGTGGGCTGCACAAATTCATCGTTTTCATGGCGTGCATAGGCTTGCTGCAAAGCCTCGATCGCCGAATCAGCGTGAGCATTGGCTTGGGCGTCAGCAACAGCCAGATATGCCCGCTCAACGCGATCCCAGCGCTGGTCGCGGTCCATGGCGTAATAGCGTCCGGAAACCGAATTGATATGCACTCCGCCCAGTTCATCAGCCAGGGCTTGCAAGGCGATTATGGAGCCCGCGGCGCTACGCGGTGGCGTATCGCGGCCATCCAGGAACAGGTGCAGGGCGATTTTTTTGGCACCGCGCTCGGACGCCAATCTGACCGTGGCCTGGAAATGCTCGGCATGACTGTGCACTCCACCGGGTGAAAGCAAACCCATGATATGCACGGTGCCTTTTTCGGCTATTGCTGCATCTATACCGGAGCAAAGCGCTTCGTTGCGTGCAAAGCTGCCATCGCTGATGGCCAGGCTGATGCGGCTGAAGTCCTGGTAGACAATACGACCCGCGCCGATGTTCATATGGCCAACCTCGGAGTTACCCATCTGTCCGGCGGGTAAACCTACAGCTTCCCCGGAAGTGTCCAGCAGGGTATGTGGGTTTTCACGCCACAAACGATCCCAGCAAGGTGTATGCGCTTGTGCAATGGCATTATGTTCGGTTTCTTCACGGTAACCCCAACCATCCAGGATCATGAGTACCAGTGGCTTTTTCTGGAGTTTGGTTTTGTTTGACATACTGGATTCCTGGCTGATTATTTGCGGCTGCGTATGAAAACTTGTAATTTGCGGTGGCAGTCACCACTTGTAACGGGCTGGCTTTGCCCGGTAAGGGTGCAATTATTCCACAAACTGTCGGCTGGGTTTATCGCAGGCTCGGTGTTATTGGAAAACGCGCACTTTTGCAGGTGCGCAAAATCATTAGAACAGGATTGTGGCAGAACAGGATATTGGTGCAATGGAACAGGTATTAGAATTCATCAGCAAACACCCGCTATTGTCCGGTGGTTTTGTAGCCGTGCTGGGCTTGTTGATCTGGACCGAGATTCATCGTAAGTTGCAGGGCTTGCAGGAGCTGAGTCCGGCTCAAGTGGTGGCATGGATGAACGATTCGGACACCGTGCTGGTTGATGTTTCGGCAGCAGCGGATTTTAACAAAGGACATATTCTGAATGCCCGTAATATGGCCTTGTCGCGCATACAGAGTCCAGATGCTGAAGTGCAGAAAATGCTGAAATCAAAACTGGTAGTGGTATGCAAAACCGGACAAACCTCAGTTCAGGCTGCTGCTGCCCTGAAGAAACAAGGCGCCAACGATGTAGCCATTCTGAAAGGTGGAATGGCACGTTGGTTGGGCGATCAATACCCGGTTACGCGTAAGTAAGTAATCACTGTAAACGCTGTCAATAAACCCAAGCTTTAAAACAGCTAATCCGCTGTTCGTGGAGGGTTCAACTGGCCAAGCTATTGATCAGGTGGGATAATCCACGACCTTGCCAGTCCGGGCAACGGACTGGCCCATAAACTTAAAGAGCGAAAATATCATGGCAGAAGAAAATCAGGCAGCAGCGGCAGGCATCAACCCCGAACAGGCTGCAAGCGCACAGTTCCAAATCCAGAAGCTTTACGTGAAAGATGTGTCTTTCGAATTACCCAATGCGCCGGAAATTTTCCAGGAGCAGGGTCAGGCAGACGTCAAGATGAGCCTGGCGCAGCGGGTTGAAGATATGGGCGAAAACCTCATGGAAGTGGTGCTGACCATTACCGTCACCGCTTCCATAGGTGAAAAAACGGCTTATCTGGCTGAAATCGCCCAGGCAGGCATATTCCTGGTGGCCGGTTTTAACGAGCAGATGAAACATATGGTTATGAACACCATGTGCCCTAATACCTTGTTTCCCTATGCACGTCGGGCCATTTCAGCCATGGTCTCCGACGGCGGATTCCCGCCGCTGGTGCTGCAGCCGGTGAATTTTGAGCAACTTTACGCCAAGCGCATGCAGGATATGGTCAGTCAGCAAGGTGGGCAACAAGGTGGGCAGCAGAATGGTACTGGCAGCACTACGGGCGATGCGACTGCCGAATTCAATACCCAGGTTTGATCGTGTTGCCACGGGCAGACCTTCGTGCTCGCCGTGACGGCTGAGACAGTGCAATGAAAATTGCCGTAATCGGCGCCGGATCCTGGGGCACTGCACTGGCCATACAATTGGCCAGAAGCGGCGTGCACAGCCTGCTATGGGGCCGCAATGCGGCGAATATGGCCTTGCTGCAGCAACAAGCCTGCAATCAGCGCTTTCTGCCAGGCATCACTTTTCCCGACAACCTGCAGGTTGACCCCGACTTGCAGCGTGTGGTCGAGCGCGCTGATGAAATCTTGTTGGCAGTTCCCAGCCATGCTTTTGCTGAGGTGCTGGAGCAAATTGTACCGGGGTTACGGCCAGGGCAGGGGGTTGCGTGGGCCTGCAAAGGTTTGCAGCCTGGAACCGGTCGATTGTTACATCAGGCAGCGCGGGACCTGCTGGGCGCCGAGCGGCCTTTGGCGGTAGTAACCGGCCCATCGTTTGCCATCGAAGTGGCACGTGGCTTGCCCACTGCCGTCACAGTGGCTGGTACCGAAGAGTTATTTTGCCGCAAGATTGCGCAGGCCTTGCACAGCGGATATTTCCGCGCCTATACCAGCGATGACATCATCGGCGCTGAACTGGGTGGGGCGGTCAAAAACGTACTGGCAGTAGCAACCGGGATCTCTGATGGCATGGGTCTGGGGAACAACGCGCGCGCAGCGTTAGTTACGCGGGGTATGGCTGAAATGTTACGCCTGGGCCGCGAACTGAAGGCCAATGAGCAGACTTTGATTGGGTTGGCAGGTTTGGGCGACCTGGTTTTAACCTGTACCGGCGACCTGTCGCGCAACCGGCGCCTGGGATTGGACCTGGGGGCAGGCAAAAATCTGCTGGAAAGTCTGCGCGCCATAGGCCAGGTAGTAGAAGGCGTCAGCACCTCTGAAGAAATCTGGCGCATGGCGCAGCGTCACAACGTCGATATGCCCATATCCCAACAAGTCTACGGCATCATCCACAAGTCTTTGAGCCCTGAACAATGCCTGCGTGATTTGTTGGCGCGCGAGCAGAAGCCCGAAACGATTTAATAAAGCTCTGAATAAATCCATCCAGGATTTCCCACAGCGCGGAAAGTGAAAAGCGTGGTTTTCACTTTCCTTCATTTTCAATGAGTTGCTCACATTGAAGATGGCGACACTTCCCTGTGTCGCTGGAAGCTCTGCATAAATCAGAGATTCCCTCACCAATTCCCGTTAGATTTCCAGGCCGGTAAAGCCCCCTTGCCGTAGGGCCTCATACAGGGCGATGGCTACCGTATTGGACAGATTCAGACTGCGACTGCTGGCCTGCATGGGTAAACACAATACGCGATCATCACCTGCTATCTGTAGCATCTTGCCGGGTAAGCCACGACTTTCAGGCCCAAATAACAAACCGTCTCCGTCACAATAAGCTACCTGGTCATAGCGCTTTTTACCCTTGGTAGAAAAAGCCCACAGCGGTATTCGCGGATGTTGCTGGCAGTATTCCTGCCAATTTTTGTACTGTGTGACCCTGGCCATATCGTGATAGTCCAGACCGGCACGCCGCAGTTGGGCATTTTCCAGATTAAAGCCGCAGGGACCAACCAGATGCAAGTGCGTTGCCGTGTTGGCGCACAGGCGAATGATGTTGCCAGTGTTTGGAGGAATTTCCGGTTGAAATAAAATGACATTTAACATGTTATACAGCCTGCCATGAGCAATGGTGAAAAAGCGAGAAAATATCGGTTGCTGAATTTGCGATAAAGCGAAAGGGCTTAGCCGTGCGAATTTTGCTCGGTGAGGCTTGTGAACAATCGATTAAGAATTGAACAGTATTTTTCTAACTATATGAAACAAATATATTAAAAACAAAATATGGGTGTTTTAGTCCGCTAACAAAGACATTTGACAGCCTCAGGGTGTGGGTATATTGTTTACACCCGCTGACACAACATCTTGTGTCATAAAAAAAAGTGGAGCACAATGGCTTGTGCCCCAAATTAAGTATCTTAATAAATAAAACCAAATAATTAGACGGTAAAAGTGATGAGCAGCGTTCAAGCCGAGGCGATTGACATTGATTCACAAGACATTCCTCTACAGGAAGCATCCCTGGACATCTGGGATAAGAAGTATCGACTGAAGTCCAGAACCGGGGAGCATATCGACGCAACGATAGATGATACTTTCATCCGCGTCGCGCGCGCCCTGTCTGACGTAGAGCCAAGCGAAGAAAAGCGCGCACTCTGGAACGGAGAATTTCTCTGGGCCTTAAGGCGTGGTGCCATACCCGCTGGCCGGATCACCTCCAATGCCGGTGCGCAAGCTCACAAACCTGCCACATCCACCATCAATTGCACCGTGTCGGGAACCATTACCGATTCGATGAACGGCATTCTGGAAAAAGTGCATGAAGCCGGGCTGACCCTGAAAGCCGGTTGTGGCATCGGCTACGAATTCTCCACTTTGCGCCCCAAGGGTGCTTACGTCTCCGGTGCGGGGGCTTATACCTCTGGTCCGCTGAGCTTCATGGACATCTACGACAAGATGTGTTTCACCGTCTCTTCGGCTGGTGGCCGTCGTGGTGCGCAGATGGCCACCTTTGAAATCGGCCACCCTGACGTGATGGAGTTCATTCGCGCCAAGCGTGAAGATGGTCGCTTACGCCAGTTCAATTGTTCGCTGCTGATTACCGATGAATTTATTCATGCAGTGCAGAATAACGAAACCTGGTCGCTGACCTTTCCCGTAAATGAACACGAAGCTCTGGAGCTGGACCTCGATAACCCGGACCAGGTGCTATGGCGTGAATGGCCACAAACGGAAGGCTATGTTAAGCGGGATGACGGGTTGGTTGCCTGCCGTATCTACAAAACCATTCCGGCAAAGCGGCTGTGGGACATGATCATGTCTTCCACTTACGATTTCGCCGAGCCTGGCTTCATCCTGGTTGATCGCATCAACGAGATGAACAACAACTGGTTCTGCGAAAACATTCGGGCCACCAACCCCTGCGGCGAGCAGCCTCTGCCGCCTTATGGAGCCTGTTTGCTGGGTTCGATCAACCTCACACGTTTTGTAGAGCGGCCTTTTACCAAAGAAGTCAAATTTAACTGGGAAGCTTATCGTAAAGTCGTGCGCATATTTACCCGCATGCTGGATAATGTAGTTGAAATCAATGGTTTGCCGCTTGGCAAGCAAAGAGATGAAATCCAGCGCAAGCGCCGGCATGGTATGGGCTTTCTGGGCCTTGGTTCTACCCTGAGCCTCATGGGCATGAGCTACGGCTCAGCAGAGTCGCTGGAGTTTACCGAACGCGTGTCGCGGGAAATGGCTCTGGCGGGTTGGGAAGAGGGCCTGGAATTAGCTCGCGAAAGAGGTGCTGCGCCCATTATGAACGAGATGTTTACCGTCAGCGGTGACATGCTGCGCCTTCGTCCGGAAATGCTCGATGATGGTTATCAGGTCGGCGACCAGATTCCGGGCCGTTTGTTGCATGCGCGTTATAGCCGTTACATGCAAAGAGTGGCCGAGTATGCCCCTGATTTGGTCAAGGCACTTGCAGAAGAAGGTGCGCGCTTTACCCACCACTCGTCTATTGCACCAACTGGTACGATTTCCTTGTCATTGGGTAATAATGTTTCCAACGGCATCGAGCCGAGCTTCGCACATCATTACAGCCGAAATGTGATTCGCGAAGGGCGCAAGACCAAAGAAAAAGTCGAGGTTTTCAGCTATGAGTTGCTGGCTTACCGTCATTTGGTCAATCCCCGGGCTATGCCTTATGCCTCCGAGGAAAGCTGCAAGCTGCCAGATTATTTTCGGACGGCGGAAGATATTTCGCCCAAGCAACATGTGGATATCCAGGCAGCGGCCCAGAAGTGGATCGATTCTTCCATTTCCAAGACAGCCAACGTGCCCACCGATTTTCCTTTTGATGAATTCAAGGATATCTATCTGTATGCACATAGCAGCGGCCTGAAAGGCTGCACGACATTCCGCTTCAACCCGGAAGCATTTCAGGGTGTGCTGGTGCAGGAACGCGATCTGGAAAATACCACCTACCGTTTTGTGTTGGATGATGGTCAGGTGGTTGAACTGAAAGGCAACGAAGAAATCGAGTACGACGGCGAAACCCATAATGCCGCCAACCTTTTTGACGCGCTCAAGGAAGGCTATTACGGCAAGTTTTGAGTGCATGGCCTGAAAAGGCAGACGAACAACGGAGGTGTACCGAAGTACATGGAAGTGCACCTAGTAAAATAAAAATAAACTACCAGGGATAAAGAGACGGCCAGGGATGTTTTGGGAACCGTCAATCTAAATGGAGGTGTATCGTACAAGGACGTACACCTTTTTTCGGTCAGAACCCAAAACTCAGACTTGAACTGAGAAAGGCCGAACAGATACACAGGCTTATGCCTGGCCAGAGCTTGAGGCTCAGTCAGGACTGGCCGGAGAGGATTGGGGAGCGCCGTTGAATCGCCACCAACACGGAAGTAGTGGCGAGTCTTTACACTACGCTAACCGAATAAAACTAAAACAGAAAGCCAGGCCCGGCTCAATATAACTGGTCCCGCATGCAATTGTTGCAACAGTTCGCTGTAGAATGAAGTAAGAGCAATAAAAACCACCGCGCAGGTTTATAGAATATGAGCATCAGAATAGATCGTAAAATCGTCGGCTACGAAGTCGTCAGGAAAGAAGAGGAAGAAGCAGCCCGCGTTGCTGCCTTGGCTGCCAAAGAAGAAAGGCAGAAATCCAAGATCATTCGCATGACCGAGCAAGTAGCGCGGCCTGAAGGCATGGAAGCGCTGGAAGGCTCGACTTACAAAATCAAGACACCGTTAATCGATCACGCCATGTACGTAACGATTAACGACATCGTACTCAATGCCGGCACTGAGCATGAACAACGACGCCCGTTTGAAATTTTCATTAACTCCAAGAACATGGATCACTTCCAGTGGATCGTGGCATTGACCCGCCTGATGTCTGCTGTATTCCGCAAGGGCGGCGACGTAACCTTCCTGGCTGAAGAGTTGCAAGCGGTATTTGACCCCAAGGGTGGTTATTTCAAACCTGGCGGCAAGTTCATGCCGTCCATCATTGCCGAAATCGGTGCTGTCATAGAGCATCATTTACAGAAAATCGGCTTGATGGAAAAAGAAGAGTTATCGGAACAACAACTGCTTATTCTGAACCAGAAGAGAGCAGAAGCTGAAGCAGCCCATGACAGCAGGCAGGCTGCTGCGAACGAAGAAAGCGGCAGTTACCCGGCATCCGCGACCTTGTGCAACAAGTGTAATACCAAGGCGGTTGTCAGCATGGATAATTGCGCCACCTGCCTTTCCTGCGGATATTCCAAGTGCGGTTAAGGCCGCACTAATCGGTAGCAGTCCCGTGCTCTGATATTGCTCGAAAGGTTGTGGGCCTTCAGCCTTTTTGCATTTCCCCAGTTCATCGTCAAGCTTTAAATCAGGCTTGGCTTCTGCCAAGTTTGATCCGTTATGGATCACCCCACATTTTTTCTCTCGTCAGAACTCCACAAGTCAGGGTTTGCTCAAGGTGGTCAACACGCGATACCAGAATTCGGTGCCAGCATGAAACTCGGCAATGCCAATTTTTTCATCCAGCCCGTGAGCACGAATATCGGATGAGCGCATAAACCAGCCTGCCACACCAAATACCGGAATGCCGGCATTGCGCATGAACAGGCCATCGGTGGCACCGGTAGACATTTCCGGAATCACCGGAATACCTGGCCAGCTTTCATCCACCAGACGTTCCAGGGTTTCCTGTAAAGCGGCTGGCATCACCGAGGCCGGACTGGGCTTGGCATCATAAACCGAAGTGAACTGGATAGCGGGGTCATTGACCAATTCTTCCAGTTTGGCACGCACATTCGCCGGTTCGATACCCGGAACGATTCTGCAGTTGATGGTTGCTGTCGCCACGCGTGGCAATGCATTTTCCGCATGCCCACCGGTCAGTTCGGTAGGCACACAAGTGGTGCGCATGATGGCGTTGATATAAGGATCCTGCGCCAGTCGTTCAGCGGCTGCCGTGGAATAATTCCCTGTTCCCATTTCAGCCATATCGGCTGCTGTCTGTCCACTTTCCAGCGTGGCTGAGCGGGCAAACATCAAACGAGTGTTGTCCGAAATGCGCACCGGGAATTGATATTCACCAATGCGCACCAGCGCCTGTGCCAGTTGGATTATGGCGTTTTCCGGGCGCGGTATGGAACTATGTCCACCGGGGTTGTTGCTGGTCAGCAGATAGGTTTGATAAACCTTTTCACTGGTCTGAACATTGAAAGCGCGTGGCTTGAAATCCTTGTCATACTCGCCGCCGCCAGCATCGGTATTGAGGGCGAATTCCGCATTGATCAACTCTCTGCCCTCAGTAGCCAGCCAGTCAGCCACGCGGCCTGCAGTTTCTTCATCACCTGTCAGCATCATGATCAGGTCGCGATTGGGCACGAATTTCTCCTGCTGCAAGCGCATGAAGTTGGCCACCAAATGAGCCACACCGGCTTTGTTGTCCTGGGTGCCGCGACCAAAGTAGTAGCCATCTTTCTTGCCAAAAGTGAAGGGCGGAAATGCCCAGGCGTCCGGGCTGGCGGTGACAACATCAATATGCGCCATGGTTAACAGCGGTTGTTGCTCCTGTATGCCACGCATTCTGGCCACTAGTCCATAGAGGTCCGGCTCGGGATTGACGATGACCACGTCAGACTCAGGTATTCCAGCCCCCAGTAGGCGCTCAGCCATGGCCTCCAACGCGGCACGAGTCTGTTCCGGGTGTTCTTCAGTGCTTTCAAACTCAATCAGCTGCCGCAGGATGTCCTCGGTCAGTTGTTGTTGTGCACTCAGGACCAACTCATCGGCCTGAATAGCGCTGCTCAGCGTCAAGCTCAGACTGGTTGCAATGACCAAGGGGAATTTATTAAAAATGTTCATAAAGACTGCTCCTGCCGGTTTACTTGGAATTAGAAGGTATTTGGATGCGGTATGAATTCTGGCAAATCATTCACTACTGTGGTTCTGCAGATAAGACCAGGCCAGGGCAGTCATCACCTCTACGCCCACATCCAGGCCCGATTCGTCGATAAAGAAATCCGGCGTGTGATGTGCGGCAACCTCAGCCAACGGTTTACCCACGGGCTTACCGCCCAGTGAAATCATAAATCCTGGAACTTCGCGGGCAAAAAAGGAAAAGTCTTCGGCGCCGGTAATGGGTTTGAGTAAATCCACCTGATCTTCACCGGCTACTTGCAACAGCACAGGCAGAGATTCTTCAGCCAGCTCAGCATCGTTAACGGTTACCGGGTAGGAGGTAGAAAAGGGAATCTGCACATCCACCCGAGCGCCCATGGAGGTGGCCACGCCGTCGGCAATGGTCCGAATGCGCTGGTGTATCTCGCCTCGCATGTCTTCATCCAGCGCACGTATGGTGCCGATCATTTCAACAGTTTCCGGAATGATGTTGGAGCGGACTCCGCCATGAATGCTGCCTACCGTTACGATGGCAGGCTGTTCGGTGATATTCAGGTTGCGGCTGACAATGGTTTGTAATGAATTGATGATCTGTGCTGCAACCACCACGCTGTCTACTCCCATCCACGGCGATGCCCCATGAGCCTGCTTGCCATGTACCGTAATCTTGAAATCGTCCACGCTGGCATATCGAGGGCCAACGGCATAACCCACCCGACCTGCGTCATGCAGGGCGCTGATGTGTAGGGCAAATGCTGCATCAACCGGCGGATTATCCAGTACGTTTTCCGCAATCATCAATTCAGCACCACCTTCTTCACCCAAGGGGGCACCTTCTTCTGCGGGTTGAAATACAAACTTCACCGTGCCTGGCATTTCCTTACGCATGGTTGCCAAAATCTTTGCCGTAGCCATCAGTATGGCCACGTGGGTATCATGACCACAGGCATGCATCACTGGCACCTCCTGCCCATTGTATTCACCCTTGGCAACGGACTTGAATGGCAAATCACCGCGTTCTTCTACCGGCAGCCCATCCATATCCGCTCTGAGCAAAACCACCGGGCCAGGTTTGCCGCCACGCAATATTCCCACCACGCCGGTATGTGCGATTCCGGTTGATACTTCCATGCCCAGTGATTGCGGATATTCAGCTACGATTTTGGCGGTGCGGAATTCACGGTTGGATAATTCCGGGTTCTGGTGGAAATCACGCCGCCAGGCAATCAATTGGGGATTCAGTTCCTGGCTCATACTCCTGATGCTTTCCAGTGGCAGCGGGTCGGCCATCAGATTGGCTGATAGCAGCATCAGGAAGCAGGTCAATGTACTGGACTGGGTTTTGGTCAAAAATTTCACAATTCACTCCGGGCTGAACATAAGATTGTATTCTGGTCTGGACTCTGGGCTTGTTCACATTTTGATGAACGGGCAGCAAAGAGTGCAGTAAAGCAGCACAATTGGCAAATGCCAGACTACTCTCCCAAACCAAAACCTTCGGAGCCGGACATTGTCATTGATTTCTGAATTGATCCTGAAAAAGCGCGATGGGCGGGAACTTAACGGGCAGGATATTTCCCGGTTGATTGCTGGCATAACCAGTGGGCAGGTGACGGATGCCCAAATTGCGGCGTTCTCGATGGCCGTGTGGTTTCGTGATATGTCTGCCACTGAGCTGCGGGCGATAACCGAAGCCATGCGCGACAGTGGTACGGTGTTGCGCTGGGATAATCTCGATGGTCCGGTAGTCGACAAGCATTCTACCGGTGGGGTGGGTGATCTCGTCAGCCTGGTGCTGGCACCTCTGGTGGCAGCTTGTGGTGCGTTTGTGCCGATGATCTCAGGCCGGGGCCTGGGGCACACCGGCGGCACCTTGGACAAACTTGAAAGTATACCGGGCTTCAATACAGCGCCGAGCGAAGCTGAATTTCAACGCCTGGTGCGTACCAATGGTTTGTCCATCATCGGCCAAACTGACCAACTCGCACCGGCAGATCGTCGTATTTACGCTGTGCGGGATGTGACCGCGACTGTGGCATCGATGCCTTTGATTGTGTCTTCGATACTTTCCAAGAAGTTGGCTGAAGGACTTGATGCCCTGGTGATGGATATCAAAGTAGGCAGCGGCGCGTTTATGGAAACGGTCGAAGATGCCCGCAGGCTGGCTACCCGTTTATGTCGTACCGCTAATGATGCAGGTTTGGCCTGTCATGCCTTTCTGACCGATATGTCGCAACCCATGTCTTTTTCGGCCGGTAATGCACTGGAAATGCGCGAAGCCTGTGCCTACCTAACCGGCCAGTTACGTCATCCGCGACTGCATGCCGTGGTTATGGCTATTGCCAGTGAAATGCTCACCCTGTCAGGCTTGTCTGATTCGAATACAGCCGCCACAGCGATTCTGCAGCAGGCTCTGGACGATGGCTCTGCTGCAGAGAAATTTGCCCGCATGGTGGCAGACCAGGACGGTCCCGTTGACCTGTTGCAACGAACGAATGATTATCTGTCGGTGGCCACTTATTCACGCCCATTGCTGATGCAGCAATCCGGCTGGATCAACTCCATGCATATGACACGCATCGGTTTGGCTGTGGTTCGATTGGGTGGCGGCCGGTTCCGCGCCGAAGACAGTATCGATCATTCCGTTGGCTTGTCGGAATTACGCTCCACAGGTGATTTTTTGGAGAAAGGTGAAGAGATACTTATGATCCATGCCCGTAATGAATCGGACTGGTCACAAGCCGAAGCGCAGTGCGGCAGCGCGATTGAGATCACTGAGCAGCAGCCCGCTTTAGAAGCAAAAGAAATTGTTTTGGAACGAATAGAGAGCCGAATGGAGAATAACAATGAGTAAGACCGATCAAGACAGGCTTTTGCAATCGGCCCGTTTGGCCAGCGCTGGCGCGTACTCGCCGTACAGCAAGTTTCGCGTGGGATCCGCAGTTCTCGATGCGGCTGGCAATATTCATGCAGGCTGCAATGTCGAGAATGCATCGTATGGGCTGACTTCCTGTGCAGAACGTAATGCTCTGGCCGCCGCCATGGCTGCAGGCCAGCATGAATTGAGTGCCATTCTGATTTACGTGCCCGGTAAACGATTGTTTGAGCCTTGCGGGGCCTGCCGGCAAGTCATGTTTGAGCTGATGCCAGGCACAGCGCCGGTCTGGTCTGTCAGTGATATCGATAGGCGTTGCTGGACGGTTGCTGACTTGTTGCCAGAGCCTTTTGAACCACGCTTGGACCCGACTTTAACGGGTGTATCATGAAAAGCTGATGAATCTTCACGTTTTCTTCATAATTGGTTTTCATTTTGCCGAGAGGATGTAGACAGACAGGATTTATCAATTGATTCCTTTCCGGGGGTACACTATGTTGGCTACAAACCTGAAATCGCTGATGCTCGGCCTGGGTGCCGTGGTTATGCTGGATGTTGCTTACGCACAGAGTCATTTCGATCCGGATCGACAGCCGTTCCCGATACCACTACAGAACAACCAGATCGTTACCTTGTCCGGGCTGACAACGCTGCCTCAAGAGCAGTGGAATGCGGTTGCGGTCAGAAAGGTGTTGCAATCTTTTGCATTTGGCGGTCACGCCAGTGAGCAGCAGATCAAGGCCTGGTCTGAAATGCCGCCCGAGTTGGCAATCACCCAGATGCTGAATTTCGAATGGCTTAGTCCCGAGTTTTCTGCTCCTGATGGTGATGACGAAAGCCCAGAATTCTGTCAGTCGATGACCGAGTTGCAGGCATTATGGGGCTCTGACGACCCGGCCAATCCCATGCGTGCGGCGGAGCGCCGGTTTTACGCCCTGTTAGGACCAAATGATCAGTTGAGCCCGGTGGGGCTTTACCTGGCCTGGTCACGGGCCATGTATACACGTGGCTGCAATCTGTTTCTGCACAAAATGGCTTTCTATTTAACCAATTACCATGCTTCGATTCACATCCAAAACGCCGGTACCGGCCTGATTCGGGATTACTACGATGATACGCTCAGTGCCCTGAACGCCGGTGAAGATTTTATTGGCCTGATGTTACAGGCGGCCAGCAATGGTGCCGTAGCGATGGCTTATGGCCATGCCAGCAATTACGTACACCCGATTACTGGCATGTTCAGCGGTAATGACGATTTCGCACGTGAATACTTTCAATTGTTATTTGGTATTGAGGGTGCTACCGAGGATCTGGATTATCACGAGGGCGTGAGTATCGAAAACAATGCCAAGTTGTTGACCGGTATGGCTCCCGACCTGGTGCTCAATCGATTTGATTCGATAGCCCGGTTTGATTGGTTGCTTTCGAATATCGATTTTACTGACCATGTGGATTCTACCGGGCGTCGAGTGCGTAACCGCACGGCTCATTATGACTTTGCGCTCGGGCCATCGAGCTGCCTGGAAATTTTGCATCAATCGATTTGCGGTTCCACTGCTGCAGAAAAGTTGCAAGCGCTGGGCCGGGTTGCTGCTGCTCACCCGGAGAGCATGGCGGCCATTCCTCTTAAACTGGTGCGCTTTTTTGCTGATACCGTTATCACCCCCGATGAAGCCATGGCCTTACAACTCGCTTGGGATGATGCGGATTTTGACCTGCTGCGGTTTATCCGTGCATACGCCGTGTCCAGCCAGTTTCATGATCCTTCACGCTGGAAATACTGGTCTGCTTTTGAACGTAACCTGATCGTTCACAATGCCACTTTGCTTGATAATGAAGAAGCTTTTGCCAAACCGATATTCACTGACCCTTTGCTGAGAATGTCAGCGCAGGGAGCCATTCCCTTTGCACCCATACGCGACGTGTTTGGCGGCCAGACGGGAAATGACGCAGCCAATGATCGGTTCGTGTTCAAAAATGCCTGGGCTGCGAACGTGGAAACTCCCGAAACCCTGGCTGCTGTAAGCCAAATACTGCAACGCGATGGCAGTGGTAATCCACCACGTTGGAGTAAAGACTGGCGATCGGTATTGCCCGCTAATCAGCAGGGCGAATATCGGGTGAAAGAAGTGGCCGAGTGGCTGTGGAACCGGCTGATTACTGACGGCGGTCAGGAGTTTGACATGCTGGCGCGCGCCCAAGTCTACAGCCTGCTTGCTACCGGTTTTGATTTTACTCTGGTGCTTGAGTTTAACGATCAGGCCTTGCAAGGGCAGGAGGGTATTTTTACCTCTGCTGACTTGCAGCCCGGAACCATCGCCAACCAGTTCTATGAAGTACTGGCTGGGATGCAGCTGGATCTGGCAGACCCAAGGCAGCAACACCAGCTTGGTATGGCCATCAATTTCATATCCATGTTGCCCTTTGCATTTGCCAGCGGAGGGGCTCAACCATGAAATCTATTCCAGCCAAAAGCCTGGACCGGCGAGCATTTCTGCGTCAGTCGCTGTATTCCTCTATTGCCGCAGGGATTTGCAGCTCACATCCGATACTTGCTTCCGCGCTGGAATGTCAGCTAGCGGATATGCCCCGCACTCTGGTGAACCTCATGCTACAGGGTGGAGCAGATTTCCGTTATTTGTTCATGCCAGCACCCAATCACCCTGAGCCATCCTATGTACCGCTGATATGGAACGCCCGGCGTTCGCTTTACAGTGGTGCTTACCAAAGCTACCAGCAGATGTTTGACGACCAGTATCTGCTGGTAGCAGATCCCTTGGGTGGGCCGGGATTTGGTGTGCATAGATCTGCGGGCTGGCTGAAGGATGAATTTGAGCAGGGCCGCGTGGCCATCATCAGCAATGCTTTTTGTTCCAGAAACCGGCGTCACGATCAGTCCATTCTGAACGCTGATGCCGGTCTCCCGGAACTGGGTTTGCTCAATTTTGACCGCAGTGGTTGGGGTGGTCGTCTGGTTGAGCATCTGGGTCCAGACCACAACAGTATCGAATTGGCGAAAGGAGTTTCAACCTTCAACAAAGGGAGTGCGCTCGGCGACCGACTGGCCCAGGTCGTTCATGCCAGCGATATGCGCAACATGGCACTGGCATTACCCGACGACGGCAACCCGGCCAGTAATCGCAATGTCATTGCCCGTGCACTGCAGTCATACTATGCGGGCCGTGGTCCTGAGCTGGCGCAAGCACGTCCGGCACAATGGCCATACCATGTATTTTTCAAACATTTTCAAGCGACCAGCAGTTTCGGTGCTGCGGTAGAGCAGCGCCTGCAGGCTTGCCGGCTATTGCCTGAGTCCCTGCAGTCATTGAATTTGAACTCGGCAGATTTCGCTCAGCAATGCAGAAATCTGTTCGATGCTTGCCAGGTGCCGGATGTACTGGGACTGGGTGTGATGTCGATGAGCTACGGTGGCTGGGACAGCCACGACAACGAAGCGCTGGAGATAGCGGCAAATCTTTCTGACTTGTTCGGTGACGCTGCTGGTTTCGCCACTGCCTTGCAAGCGGTGGAAGAGTTGCCGTATCTCGATGTTCCGGCACGAGAACAACTGGTGTTTTACGTTGCCAGTGATTTTGGGCGTCAGATCGTCGCCAATGGTTCAGCAGGTACAGACCATGGCCGTGGCACGTATAGCCTGCTTATTGGCAAAGCGGTCCGTGGTGGTGTGTATGGCGAAATGTTTCCGCAGCGTGAATCAAATGCCGGGCCAGATGGATTGATCCCCTTACAGACCCAGGGAGCTGACATCGAAGGGCTAACCTCAACGGATCGAATTCTTTCGCGGGCAGTAGATTGGGTAAAACCGCAAGCAGGCGCCAGCGTGTTCCCGGACGCAGGATCTGCCGCACAGGATCCGGCGTTTGCAATTGATCAGTTGCTGTCGGGCTGAAGTGATAATTTTTAAGACCGGATCATTCGTTCAGTTTAGCCAGAGCCGCATTGATCTGGTTCAATTCAACCTCGGCGAGCCGGTTAATTTCCTGCAGTACTTCGAGGTTTTCCAGCTCAATTGCCTGCTCTGCTGAGTCGGCGGCCAGCCCCAGTCCGAGGTCATTGCGGATGGCCTGCAGCCGTTTCTCCAGTTCGCTCTTGCGTTGCATGAGTTGGTCGCGTGATTGTTCCATTGAACTGTATCTCCTCTATTGGTTAAATTTAAGCATAATCATTGATGAGGCAAAGAAGGCTGACTTTGATCATGCATGCAGCGCATATCTCCATTACAATAATTGTATTCACGGGCTAATTCACGAGGTAATGCGTCATGTCGGCTTACAAGAAGGTTCTGGTTGCTGTTGATCTGAGCAATGAATCCAGCATTGTAATCAAGCGCGCACTGGAGTGCGTGGGAAATGACACAAAGACGCACTTGATTTATGTACAGGAACCCATGGATTCGGTTTACATGGGGGTAGTGCCCTATGGGCCAGTATTCGTGGGCATGGATGAAGTTGAAGCAAACCTGAAAAAGGAATTGAGAGGCAAGCTCGCCAGCCTGGGTAAGGAGTTTGGCGTTGCTGATGATGACTTACACCATCTTAACGGTGTGCCAGCGAGAGAAATCCACCAGTTCGTGGATGAAAACAATATTGATCTGGTGGTGATCGGGACTCATGGCCAAAAAGGCGTACAGTTGTTATTGGGCTCTACGGCCAATTCCGTTTTACATGGTTGTACCTGCGACGTGCTGGCGGTGCGTATCAAGGAAGAATAGTTTCTTCATCAGCAACAACTCGCACTACACTGCGCAGACTTATCAAAGGATGGCTGGGTGAACAAAGCTGTATTGAGCTGGCTGTTGGTTTTTTTCGCGGTGTTGTTGTGGTCAGCATGGCGCCCCCATGATTACCCAACCTGGTGGCTGGAATTGGTGCCAGCACTGGTGGCTTTGATCATGTTGGCCGTCACACGAAAGCATTTCCCGCTCACGCCTTTGCTTTATGTCCTGATCCTGATTCACTCCATCATACTGATGGTGGGTGGCCACTACACCTATGCTGAGGTTCCAATTGGCGACTGGTTTCGCGAGCTGACAGAAGGTACCCGTAATAACTACGACAAACTCGGCCACCTGGCACAGGGTTTTGTGCCGGCCATGGTGGCCAGGGAATTACTGTTGCGACTGCACGTCATCGCCAGGAAATCGTGGTTGAGTTTTCTGATTATTTGTATCTGTCTGGCCATCAGTGCATTTTACGAATTGATCGAATGGTGGGTGGCTTTGCTCAGCTCCGAAGCGGCGGAATCGTTTCTGGGCACGCAAGGTTATGTTTGGGATACCCAGTCTGATATGTGGATGGCGTTGATTGGCGCCATAGCTGCCTTGTTGCTGCTGTCACGCTTGCATGACCGTCAATTGGCCAGGCTGCCAACCTGAAGCGAAGGCCAGGATGCCCCAAGTAGCCGTGCAACAGGAGTTGACAGCGATATGCAGCGCGGCTGGCTTGCCGTTAATCGTTGGTTGCCGCTACTTCCGTTCTTTTCTGAGCTCTGAGCGAGCCACTGACATGCTGCAAACTCTGTGGGCAGAATTGAGCTGGCAGCAAAAGCCCATACGTTTGTTTGGCAGACTGGTAATGCAGCCAAGACTGATCAGTTGGCACTGCGACCCAGGTTTACGCTACAGCTACAGTGGGCTGGAGTTACAGCCAGCAGCCTGGCATCCGCAACTGGCGGCGTTGCGCATCCGCTTGCAGGCTGAATTGGGCAGGGAATTCAATTCGGTGCTGGTGAATGCCTATCGGGATGGGCAGGACAGTATGGGCTGGCATGCTGACGATGAGCCTGAACTGGGGCCGGATCCGGTTCTGGCTTCGATCAGCCTGGGCGCGGAACGCCGGTTTCGCTGGCGCGACACAACCACCCGCAAAACCAGCGGCATGAAGCTGCAACACGGTAGCTTGTTAATGCTGTCAGGCCAATTTCAGAACCGGCATCAGCACAGCGTGCCCAAAACCAGGCTGGAAGTGGGATTGAGGATCAATCTGACATTCAGGAATATTCTGGTGCGCCAAAGCAACTACTGATTTTGCACATCGATGTTCAGGCGCTGGCTTTGCGACTCTGCTCTGAAGTCATTCCGGCTGCATCCAGTCGCGACAGAAACACTTGCATCTGCGCCAGAAGGCCCGCTTCATCCAGTTGTGCCAGGGCCAGGCATTCTTCGCGTGTGCCGTGTTCGATGAAATCATCCGCCAGGCCGATATTCAGCACCGGCAGTTGAAGTCCCGTTTTGGCCAGGAATTCGTTTACTGCGCTGCCCGCACCTCCGGCAATCGCGTTCTCTTCAACGGTAACCAGGCACTTGTGGCCTGCCACAGCCTCGATGATGGCAGCTTCATCCAGTGGTTTAACGAAACGCATATTGATCAAGCTAACCCCCAGCTTCTGCGCTACCACGGTACAAGGCTGGACCATGCTGCCCCACGCCAGTATCACCATGGTTTTACCGCTGCGGACATTGATCGAGCGGCCCAGCGGCAGGGCAGTCATTTCAGCAATCGGTTCAACTCCTGGGCCTTTACCACGCGGGTAGCGCACCGCAGCGGGGCCGTTGTGCAGGTAACCGGTATACAGCATTTGGCGGCATTCGTTTTCATCGGCTGGCGCCATAACCAGCATATTGGGTATACAGCGCAAATAGCTCAGGTCAAAACTACCGGCATGGGTCGGGCCATCGGGGCCAACCAGGCCAGCCCGGTCTATGGCAAACAACACCGGCAGGTTTTGCAACGCAACATCATGGATCAACTGGTCGTAAGCGCGTTGTAGAAAAGTGCTGTAAATCGCTACCACCGGATGGGTGCCTTCGCAGGCCATACCGGCTGCCAGGGTTACACTGTGTTGCTCGGCAATGCCGACATCGATATAACGCTCCGGAAACCGCTGGTGAAATTCCACCATTCCGGAACCCTCACGCATGGCCGGGGTAATGGCCAGTAGATTCTTGTCGCGCTCAGCCATATCACATAACCACTGGCCAAAGATTTCTGTGTAAGTTGGACTGCTGGGCGCTTTGTTCGTACTGCTTTGTACACCCCTGCTGGGATCGAAAGGACCCACTGCGTGATACTTGATCGGATCCTGCTCCGCTGGCGCGTATCCTTTGCCTTTGGCGGTAATAATGTGTAACAGGTTGGGGCCTTTGAGATCGCGAGCAGTGCGTATGGTGCGAATCAGGGTGGGCAGGTCATGGCCATCAATCGGGCCGAGGTAGTTGAAACCCAACTCCTCGAACAGGGTGCTGGGCATGACCATGCCTTTAACATGCTCTTCCCAGCGGCTCATAAAGCGCCAGGTGCGCGAATCACGCCGCATGAGTTTCTTGCTGCGCTCACGTATGCCGGTGACGGTAGGGCCGCTCATCAATCGGCCCAGCATTTTGGTTAATGCGCCAACATTGGGCGAAATGGACATCTGGTTTTCGTTCAACACCACCAGGATGTCGGCTTCAGCATCGCCGCCGTGGTTGAGCGCTTCGTAGGCCATTCCCGCAGTCATGGCGCCATCGCCAATCACGGCCACACATTTTCTGTCTTCGCCCTTGACCCGGGAAGCAATCGCCATACCCAGTGCGGCACTGATGGATGTGGAAGAGTGACCGGTGCCAAAGGTATCAAAGGGGCTTTCCTCCCGCTTGGGAAAGGGTGCCAGGCCTTGTGATTGCTTGATAGTAGTGATGCGGTCGGCCCGCCCGCTGAGTATCTTGTGTGGATAGGCCTGATGTCCCACATCCCAGACAATTCGGTCATGTGGCGTGTTGTAAAGATAGTGCAGGGCGACAGTCAATTCAACGCAACCCAGCCCGGCGCCAAAATGGCCGCCACTTACCGCCACCGACTCGATCAGGAACTGGCGCAACTCTGCGGCCAGCTGAGGCAGTAATGCCTCGTCCAGCTGCCGCATATCGGCGGGATCTTTCAAGCGGCTCAACAGTGGGTAAGAGGGGTCATTCATGCTGTGTATTCTAATCTGTGCCTGATTTCGATGCTCAATGATCGCGTTGAATCATGTGTTGCGCCAATTCCAGCAATGGACTGGTGTCGCCTGGAATAAGTGAAGCGGCTTCCTGCGCCTGTTGTAACAGAGTATTTGCCCGTTTTTCTGAGGCTTCCACGCCGATCAGGGCAGGAAATGTGGGTTGACTTCGGGCTGCGTCAGCCTGCGTGGATTTACCCGTTTTTCTGGACTCGCCGGTTACATCGAGAATGTCATCGATGATTTGGAATCCCAGCCCAACACAATGACCGAATACGCTCAATGTTTCGATTTGTTCCGCGGGAGCCTGGGCGAAAACGGCTGGGCCGGTGACCGACAAATTGATTAACGCACCGGTTTTGAGCCTGTGGATATGTTCCAGCTCAGCCAAGCTGATGTCCTGACCGTTGGCGTTCAGATCCAGCATTTGGCCACCTGCCATACCTTTAGAGCCGCAGGCTTTGGCCAATAACTGCATCAGTCTGAGTGTAACCGCCGGTTCAGGGGATGGCATGGTTGCCAATTTTTCAAAAGCCAGTGCTTGTAGCGCGTCGCCCGCGAGTATCGCTGTCGCCTCGTCAAAAGCCAGATGACAGGTGGCGCGACCGCGGCGCCAGTCATCATCATCCATGGCGGGCAAATCGTCGTGTATCAGAGAATAGGCATGGATCAATTCCAGGCTGCACGCCAGGGCATCGAGTGACTCGACGTTTTTTCCCAATGCATGGGCGGTAGCGTAAACCAATAAGGGACGTATGCGTTTGCCTCCGGCCAGTGCAGAATAGCGCATGGCCTGGTGTAGCCTTAAAGGATCACTGCTGTCCGCGGGCAGGCTGTGTGCCAAAACCTGTTCGAAACGAGCACGCCAGGAATTGATCAGCGCTTCACAATCAGGTGTTTGGGCTTGCAACATCATCCTGCGTACTCGAAGTTGAATCCTGACTTAACACTTCCACCGTTTGTTGTGCTTCATCCAGAATGGACTGGCAATGGCGGGTCAGCTCTACGCCGCGCTTGAAGTGTGTCAGTGACTGGTCAAGGCTCAAATCGCCGGATTCCAACTGCGTCACCAGCGCTTCGAGTTCGCCCAAAGCCTGTTCGAAGCCGGGTTTACTGTCTTTTGTTTTACTCATGCTGGCACAACTCCTGATCAAGGATGGCGACACTAAACGAGGGGGCCCTCGGGGTCAACCGCAGAATTATGGCAAAGTGATTGAACCTTCATCAGCAGCAAATGTTCGGGTTGCCATTGGTATTCCAGTTTTGCAGCTAGCAGCAGCTGCTGGAAATCACGGGCTAACCACCAATCGCCAATGGCGCATAGCTTATTCTCTAAGACTAGCAAAGGGACCGTGTCACGTAGCCAGTCAGGAATACGAGATAAGCGCATGTTTTCTTTAATTTTCTTCTTGTCTGATCTGCTGATAAAAGGGTCCTTTGTCAACATGGTCCGATAGCTCACTCGCAGCTGACGAAAAGAATCTGTTGCAGCGCCATTGAGCATCAAGTTGCCATGCGGGCCACCCAGATTCAGTCTTGCATTGGATTCCCATGCAGTTAGCGGGCATGGAGCCGGCAGGGGGAGTTCATGCATCCACAATTGCCCGGCATGATGTTTGATCAACCAACGGCCCCAGCGGAGTTCGGCCTGACTGTCAGCGCGCAGATCTTGCAGCTGTTGCAGGAATTCCTGCAAGCGGGCGCGGGGCGGTGGTGCTGCGCTTCGCTCATGCACCCAGTTTCTGATGATCTCGGCTTGTAAAACAAGCGCTGCCTTGCTGAAAGCAGGCAATGGCAAAGTGATACCATCTGGTGACAGGTATTCTGGCGACTGGGCGAGTAATAGCCGCAAGGCTGCGCTCTGGTCGCGTAAATGACGGGAAGTTTGATTCAGTCGCCTTACCAGGCCCGGCCAGCGCTGCTCCAAGCTCGGAAATACCGTTGCGCGCAGGTAGTTACGATCCATTGACTGGTCCTGGTTGGAGGTATCTGTAATCCAACCCACGTTTTCAGCGTTAAGGTAGTGTTCCAGCTCTTCACGCCTGACATTCAATAGTGGCCTGGCTACCCAGCCTTTTGCATAGACCCGCAAGGGTGGAATACCTGCCAGTCCCTGGCTGCCGCTGCCGCGCATCAAATTGAGAAACAGTGTTTCAGCCTGGTCATCTGCCTGATGCGCGGTGAGAAAGATATCGTCTCTCTCAAGCAACTGTGCTATGGCTCGGTAACGTGCTTCTCTTGCAGCCGCCTCCGGGCTGGAACCAGCATTATGTTGCACCCATAGTTGCTGCACTTGCAGTGGAATGTTGCGCTGCTGGCAAAAGTGTTGGCAATGTCGCAGCCAATCTTCCGCATTGGCCTGCAAGCCGTGATTGAAATGAACAGCTGCTAAATCGGCAGTAAGCTGCAATTGCAATTGATGCAGAGCCAGCAACAGAGCGGTTGAATCCGCACCGCCGCTGAACCCGACCAGCAAACGTTTGCACGCTGGCAGCCCTGACAGGCTAAGCAACAGGCTTTGTGGGGAAAAGCGGGTTTTAGTCCGGCTCATGGTTGCCGGTAAGCATCAGTCCTGGATCTCGCCGTAGGACAGCAGACGCAAATAACGGGTTTCCAGCAACTGCTCGGCATTCATATGATCCAATTCGGCCAGTTGTCGCTCGATACAGTCGCCGATGCGCCTGGCCACCTCATCCGGTTCTTTATGCGCTCCACCCAAAGGTTCGGCTATGACCTCATCGATCAATCCCATTGCTTTCAAACGATCGGAGGTAATTCCCAGGGCAGTGGCTGCCTCTTCGGCATTGCCTGCATCCTTCCATAAAATCGAAGCGCAACCTTCCGGGGAGATGACCGAATACGTGCTGTATTCCAGCATATTGACCCGGTCGCCAATGCCGATGGCTAAAGCGCCGCCGGAACCCCCTTCACCCACGATGGTGCAGATTACCGGCACCGGCAGGCGTGACATCACGGCCAGGTTTCTGGCTATGGCTTCCGATTGGCCACGCTCTTCTGCACCCACACCCGGATAGGCGCCTGGTGTGTCAATGAAGGTAACCAGCGGCAGCCTGAAGCGGGCCGCCATATTCATCAAACGTAATGCTTTGCGGTAACCTTCGGGCCGCGGCATGCCGAAATTGCGAAAAACCTTGGCCTTGGTGTCACGACCTTTCTGATGGCCAATCATGACGATGGAACGGCCGCGAAAGCTGGCCAATCCACCAACAATGGCGTGGTCGTCAGCAAAGGCCCGGTCGCCGTGAAGCTCATGAAACTCGTCAAACAGTTTTTCTACGTAGTCCAGTGTATAGGGCCGCAGCGGGTGGCGGCTGAGCTGGGAAATTTGCCAAGGCGTGAGGTTACTGAAGATGCCCTGAATCTTTTGCCGCATCTTGATTTGCAGTCGCTGGATTTCTTCGTCGAGGTTAATGGCATTGTCTGAGCCCACGTTGCGCAGCTCATCAATTTTTGCCTGTAACTCAGCAATGGGTTGTTCGAAATCAAGGTAGTTGGGGTTCATCGTGAACTCTCATCAGGTCTTGTGGCGCATTATAGCCTGTGCGGCGGATTGTCCCAGCTTGAAGATGATTCTGCAGTGTCAGTGATTTGAGCCTGGGCACTGAAAACTTTAGTCCAGACCTGGAACCGCTCGTGTGTAACACCGGGGCACTTTGGTTAATGACCAGTTATCCAAAGCCCATCCCCAAGTGTTTTGCCAATCAAGCGTAGGTGGCTGATGGCCCAGGAATTGCAGCGCCTGTCTCAGCCTGAATAAAGGCTCAGTGTTGCCTATGGGGTCGGACTGGATGCGTTTGCTTAGCTTCTGTCCATCCTGCAAAGCTGCTACTGGAACGTGTGCATAGTTAGGAGTGGGTAGCTGAGGGCATTTTTGTAACCAGATCTGCCGGGGCGTTGAATCCAGCAAATCAGCGCCACGAATGATGTCTGTGATTTGCTGGTAAGCATCATCAACCACGACTGCCAATTGGTATGCAAAGTAACCATCAGCACGACGTATCACATAGTCGCCGGATTCTGTTGCCAGGCCATGGGTCATAAACCCCTGGATGCGGTCTTCAAACTCGATGGCATGGTCTGCTGTGCGCAGGCGTAAAGAGCGTGGTTTTTTTCCAGCGGGCAGGCCGGCGCTGCAGGTGCCGGGATAGACTCCCGTATCAGGCATTTCAGTGCGACTGCAGCCACACCAATAGGCCAAATCTTTTGCCAGTAGTTGTTCACAGGCTGATTGGTAAGCAGCAGATCTTCGGCTTTGATACAGCACTGGTGAATCGGATTTCATTCCCAATTGCTGCAAGTCGTGAATGATGGCTGTTGCGCTGCCTGCTACTTCACGTGGTGGGTCCAGGTCTTCAATCCTGACCAACCATTGGCCTCTGCCTTTCCTGGCATCAAGATAGCTGGCCAGCGCTACGGCCAGTGAGCCAAAATGCAGATCGCCTGGGGGGGAGGGGGCAAAACGGCCGATATATGGAATTAATGGATTGCGGCTCATGGCCCGCCAGTCTACTGCAAGCCTGTTATTGCCAACAATTCAATAAGAAAAGACACGAAAGAGTTGGCCGCCCGACTGCTACTGAGCGACCATTTGTGAGGTTTCTTTGAGGAAGGCTCCAGCGATCAGCTTGATGCCACATTGCCAAAGTATCGCCAGGCTTGAGGTGTCTGCAACTTCGTCGGCGATAACAGAAACCTTGTGCGTATCGGCCAATTCCACAATGCTGCGGATGATTGCCTGATTGTCGGTATTGCCCGTCAAGCTATCAGTCAAGCCCGGTTGCAGCTTGAGATAAGCAATATTCAGGTGTTCCAGAAGTTGGCCACAGCGACGGTCGCCATTACACTCAGATATGGACAACAGGCAACCCTGCGGTTGAAGCTCCTGCATCAGTCTTTGAACAGGTTTGAGGTTGGTTTGTGCGGTGCCAACTGACACTTGCACAATCAATTTTTTGCCTTCTGCGCAGGTGGCCTCCATCTGGTTGATCAGCCAACCCGGAAAACTGTAGTCGAGAATCGAATTGGCGCTCAGGCTGATGATTTGCCGCTCTGAACTTTCCGCGAAATTTTTCAGCAGCCCCGGGATCAGCTGTCGGTCAATCGTTCCTGCGAGATCGTTGCGATCCGCAATCATCATGAATTTATCGGCGGAGAGATTGCCCTCTTCATCGCGCAGATATAGCAGATTCTCAACCAGGTGCTCGCCTTCGCCATCCAGGTCAATAATCGGCTGACGTACCGCATACAGGTCATCATTGCTTAAGGCATATTTAATTCGGTCTACCCATTGGCGATCATCCTGCAAGCTGCTTACTGCGGTCAGTTGTGGCCGGAATACAGCGGCTTGATTGCCATTCACTGCTGCTTCTGTCTGTGCTTTGCGTGCACTGGCAAGAACTTCAACAGAACTGCGTGCCAGTCTGCCCAAGGTTGCGATTCCGATGCTGTAGGTGAGGCTGATGGAACGCTCACCGATCTCGGTCAGGTGACTGCGAAATGCTTTAAGCAGGCTTTCAGCATAAGCTTCAATCTCTTCCATATTGCGTTTGCAAGTCAGCACAGCGAATCCATGATCTGAAATGCGGGCAGGGAAGTCCTCATTGCTCAGACAATCACGCAGCACCAGTGCCTGTTCTGAGGTAAACGTATCCATGGATGCATGATCCAGCTCATCTACCAATTCACTCAAGCCATCTGGCTCCAGATAGATCACTGCAGACACGCTTTCGGCGGTATGTGGTTCTTCGAGCCGGGCATTAAGTTTGTCAACAAATGCCCGCCGATTACCCAGTCGGGTGAGCGGATCGGAAATTCGCAATTGGTCCAGCTCTGCTTGCAATTCTGCCGTTGCATCCATTTTGTGAACCAGCATCTGAATGCATTCTTCGCCGTTGAATTTGGCAGCTGAAAAGGTCAGGCCGGCGTCAAACTCACTGCCGTCTGGACGTGAAACACTGACTGGCAGTGCCTCTGCGGGAAATTCTCCCTTGGTAAGGTTTTTCAGGATGGTTTTGAAGCTACCCTGTTCAGGCTTCATCATTTCCAACAAAGACAGGCCACTGATATCCTCTGTGCTTTGCAAATGCAGCGCTTCAAGGTAGGCGCGATTGGCATACACATGCAAACCTTCATGGATGTATGCAATCGCGTCTCTGGCGCTGTCCAGTAACAGGTCAAAACGGTGCTCAAGTTCCTGCAAGCGGTCGCGTTGTTGACCATGGGTTTTGCCTTGCTCATGGCGGGTCAACATATGACTGACGACGTCCGTCAATAATTTCCCATTCTCGGAATCGATAACCAGACAGGGTGCCAACTTCAACGCTCCAACCAATGCTTCTGGCTGCTCCAGATTTGCATAGAAAGCGAGGGGGACGTTGTAGTCACGTGACAATTGATAAATTTCTTCCAGGCTGGCAGCGCTGGATTCGGGTTTGATGTATATCAATACAAGCGGTCGATCCAGATCCAGGGACTGTTTGACCTCGGAGAACTTGCTTGTATGAATTACATGAATTTTGATTCCTGAATTACGCAACAGAGAGTTAATTCTGTCCGCTGCTTCCGGCGTCTTGTCGACGACAATAAGATTCGTGCTATCCATAGCAAAAAGCTCCCAACCCCATTCCTTAGGGATTTTTACATTATTATTTACAGTAAATCAATAAATTAAGTAATCTTCTGAATATTAATTCCAAGTATTCTTTTCTACCTTACGGCTCGATTATGGACCAAAGTAGCTGACATTTATAGCCTGCGGTAGCGAAATCCACGTTTGCTGGAAAACTTGCGCCGGATGAAGCTGAGGCCGAAGGGTCGAATGTATTTTCAGATTCAAACATATGAAATGTTATTCGTATGATTATTAAAGATGTTATTGCAGATTTTTCAATTTGTTGGTGTCGCCGCCGCACATTTAATTTAAAATGCGCGACCTTGTTCGCATCTGAATTTTTCCGCTGATTCAACGGAAAAACCATGCAGCGACAGTTCAATGATTCCAGCCATCAGACCATGTGGAGAAAGTAATGGCGTTCTACAGCACCAACGAATTTCGCGGCGGACTCAAGATCATCCTTGATGGTGATCCTTACAACATCGTGGATAACGAATTCGTCAAACCTGGCAAAGGCCAGGCGTTTAACCGGGCTCGGGTCAGGAACCTGAAAACGGGCCGTGTTCTGGAGCGCACTTTCCGCTCTGGAGAGACCGTTGAGGCCGCCGATATCTTTGAATTGAATGTTCAGTACCTGTATAGCGATGGTGAATTCTGGCACTTCATGGATCAGACTACTTTCGATCAGCATGCCTGTTCCAAAGAAGGTGTTGGCGAAGCAACACAATGGTTGAAGGAGGAAGACATTTGCCAGATCATGCTTTATAACGGCGCTCCTTTGTCAGTGACTCCGCCAAACTTTGTTGAGTTGCGCATTGTGGAGACAGATCCAGGCCTTCGAGGTGATACTTCTGGAGGTGGCGGAAAACCAGCAACTTTGGAGACTGGGGCTGTTGTCCGGGTACCTTTGTTCGTGTCTAACGAAGAACTAATACGCGTAGATACGCGCACCGGCGAATACGTTTCCAGGGTCAAAGAGTAAAGCTGCCCGCATTTTGGTGGCCCAAAAGTTCATGAAGGCACCCATGAGTGAAATAAAGCTACTGAGTGCTCGTTACCTGGTACCGGTGTTGCCAAGGCGACAAGTACTGCGTCATCATTCGGTCGTGCTGCAAGGCGAAAAAATACTCGAGTTGCTTCCTACGCCTGAAGCCAGATCCCGCTATCCGCAAGCGCAGGAAACAGTGCTTGACGATCATGTTTTGCTGCCAGGCTTGATCAACATGCATACCCATTCAGCCATGTCCTTATTGCGTGGCTATGCAGACGATATGGATATGCAAAGCTGGTTGCAGGACAGAATTTGGCCGGTAGAAGCACAATTCGTATCAGAGCAGTTTGTTGTCGATGGAACTCGTTTGGCTATCGCAGAAATGTTGCGGGCAGGAACTACCTGTTTCAACGAGTTGTATTTTTTTCCAG
This sequence comes from Lysobacterales bacterium, assembly GCA_034440115.1. Lineage (GTDB taxonomy): Bacteria > Pseudomonadota > Gammaproteobacteria > Xanthomonadales > SZUA-36 > JAWXBM01. The sequence continues at coordinate 40,072 of JAWXBM010000010.1, forward strand.
AAGCCATGCTGGAGGTCATACGGAAGAGTGGGGTTAGGGTCAGCATGGGCCTCCCGGTGTTGGAAATGCCAACGGTCTGGTCGATGTCCGCCAAAGACTGCCTGGAAAAGGGCAAAAAGCTGTTTACTGACCATGCTGAAAATAACCGAATAAGTTTTGCTCTGGCACCGCATGCGCCTTATACGGTGAGTGATGAGTCTTTCAGGATCATCGCTCAGCGTTCCAGAGAATGGAACATACCGGTCCACCTGCACTTGCTGGAAACAGACTTTGATATTGTCCAGTCGCTGGCCGAATATTCCGAACGACCGTTACAGCGCATGGATCGTCTGGGTTTGTTGAATAATCGTTTGCTGGCCGTGCACATGACTCAACTGCAACCGGCAGACATTGATTTGTTGAGTGAACGCGGCGTACGTGTGATTCATTGCCCACATTCAAATCTGAAATTATCCAGTGGTTACTGCCCTGTAGCAGCTTTGCTGGATGCAGGAGTTAATGTTTCCATAGGTACCGATGGCGCAGCCAGCAACAATCGACTGGACCTGTTATCCGAAGCCCGAACAGCATCCTTGTTGTCCAAGGGCCAAACGGGTGACGCCACCAGCGTTGATGCCTTTACCCTGCTGGAGATGCTGACTATCAATGCCGCAAAAGCTCTGGGGCAGGGTGAGTTGCTGGGTTCCATAGAGCCTGGTAAATGGGCGGATCTGGCAGCACTGGATTTGGCCCAGCCGGAGACCCAGCCTGTGCACAACGTGGTTTCTCAAATCGCGTATGCTGCATCCAGTCGCCAATTCACGGATGTTTGGGTGGCAGGTAAACGCCTGCTTCGTGAAGGCGAATTGAGTCAGATTAACCTGGCAGGTGTATTGCGCGATGCCGAATCATGGCGAGCACGAATAGCAGCTTACGGAACCTGAAAGAAGCTAAGGGAATTCACCTATGGAAAGCACCGCGCAGCAGAGCAACTTTGACCCAACAGAGCGCAGGAAATTTGATGAGATTGCCACCTCCTGGTGGGATCCCAATGGCGCCTTCAAAGCTTTGCATGAACTCAACCCGGCACGGCTGGCTTACGTGCAAAATCGTTGCAACCTGTCATGCAGCAAAGTACTTGATGTGGGCTGCGGTGGTGGCATATTGGCTGAAGCCTTGGCGCAAAAGGGGGCCCAGGTTACCGGCATTGATGTGGCAGGCAAGGCATTGGCTGTGGCCAGATTGCACCTGCTGGAATCGGCTCAGACCGTGAATTATCTTGAAGCTACAGTAGAGCAACATGCCGAATCCGTGACTGATCCTTACGATGTTATAACCTGCATGGAGATGTTGGAGCATGTGCCAGATCCCGTTTCTGTGGTTAATGCCATTGCTACCCTGGTAAAACCAGGCGGTCATATTTTTATGTCCACAATCAATCGAAACCTGTTGGCTTTTGGAATGGCTATAGTCGGCGCCGAGTATGTGGCGCGCTTGCTGCCGCAAGGTACTCACCGCTATGACCGATTTATCCGTCCGTCTGAGTTGAGTGCATGGCTACGTGCAGCCGGTTTGCAGACGATAGACATTCGTGGCTTGCATTATGATCTCTTGGGTGGTTCTGTAAAACTAGGCGGTCATGTCAAAGTCAATTATCTATTGCACGCCCAGCGTGATCTGTAGTGAGGCCAGTCAAAGCCATATTGTTTGACCTGGATGGAACCTTGCTGGACTCAGCGCCTGATTTAGTGGCTGCGCTGAACTGGTTACGAAAGGCTGAAGGATTACCTCCTCTGGATACACAATCGATGAGCCGAAATGTCTCGCATGGTGCAGTGGGCATGTTAACTGCCGGCATGCCGGCAACCAGTGAAGCTCAGTTTGCCGAATGGAAATCCATGTTTCTGGCCCGCTATGCTGCTGAGGGATATCGCGAATCACGATTGTACGATGGCGTACCCGAGATGCTTGGACACTTGCGTCAACAGGGCATACCGTGGGGCATTGTAACCAACAAGACGGAGTCCTTGACCCAGCCCATATTGCAGGCCTCTGGTCTTGCGGCGCAATCCGCCTGTGTGGTCTGTGGTGATACTTTAACCCGCAGCAAGCCAGACCCAGCGCCGATACTGTTTGCTTGTGAGCAACTTGCTGTGGACCCGGTTGATACAATTTTCGCCGGCGATGACATCAGGGATTTGCAAGCAGGAAGAAGCGCTGGGGCAATGGTTGCTGCTGTCATGTACGGCTACGGATCACATGAAATTGATGCCAATCAACTGGCGGACAGTTTGGCTGTCCACAGCCCGCAGGATTTTTTGAACTTGCTCAGATAGTTGTTCATCTGCGTTTTTCAATCCAGTAGATCAAGACATGAGCTGTATACAAATATGAGCAATGATTTTCTGCAAAAATTCATTTTCGAACACTTGCCTGTCAAGGGTTGCCTGGTAAGGCTTGAACAGAGTTGGAAAGAGGTTCAATTACGTGCGCAACCCGATATCGACGTCCGTGCAATGCTGGGCCAGGCTATTTGTGCGGCTGCGATATTGGGAAGCACGATCAAGTTTGATGGAACTGTAAGTTTGCAAATCCAGTCATCTGGAAAATTGCGCTTTTTGCTGGGTCAGTACAGCAATCAAGGTGATTTGCGTGGCATTGCCAGGAAGAACCCGAAGGCGCAGGAGCAGCAGAAGCTGTTAGAAAATCCAGTGATGTCCATTAATCTTGAGCCGGCAGGCAAGGGTACTCCGTACCAGGGAATAGTCTCGATGGATGATGGCAGCCTGGCGCGGGCTCTTGAGGTCTATTTCGCACAATCGGAACAGCTTGAAACGCGATTTTGGCTGGTTGCCAATCAACAATCCTGTGCGGCGCTGATGCTGCAGCGCATGCCCGGGGAGCCCACGCAGGAGGATGACTTTGAGCGCTTGGTCCATCTCGCTTCAACTTTGACCGACCATGAGCTACTGAGCACCGAGACTGCGCATTTGTTGCACCTCTTATTCAATGAGGACACCGTGCGTCTGTTTGATGCAGAGCGCTTGCAATTTGGCTGTAAGTGTTCTCAAGATCGGGTGGCATGGGTGTTGAGGTCATTGGGGCAAGTCGAAATCGATTCTCTGCTTGAGGAGCGAGGCTTGGTTGAAGTGAACTGTGAATACTGCGGCAAGAGCTATCAGTTTGACAGCGTAGATATCGGCAGTTTGTTTGCAGATCCCACAGTAAGGCTGGATAGTCCTTCGGGTGTGCACTGATGCAGTGTTAGGCTCCTACAGGAAATTTGATCATGCAGGATGATGAGCAGGACCTCATCTTTCGTAACTATCCAGCGTTGCTACTCAGCTTGCATTATTGCGATCCAGCTGACAAAGCCAGAATCATCGCGATGTACGGTTTATTGGCGACAGTGGAAGAAAGTCTTCATCGTGCCAGCGATCCTGTCGTCTCCCGGGCCAAGCTCGGTTGGTGGCTGCAAGAATTGCGTAATGTCGGCAGGACCGAAGGCGTCCATTCTCTGATCAGCGAGTTGCAAACCAGTGGTGTTCTCAGCATCTGGCCTGAGGCGCTGATAACTCGCCTATTCGCATTGGCAATGAGTCGAATAAATTCTGTTGGTTTGAATAATGAAAACAGTCTGAAAGAGCACTGTACGTCCATAGGGTTGTTGCATTTGGAGTTGGAATTAGCGTTGCATGATTCGCCGCTACCCGAACATGCCTTGGTTCAACATTGGGCATCGATTAATGGGCTGATGCAACTGATTCGAGAAAGCTTCAATGCCAAAAAGCCTTCGTATTATTGGTTGCCGTTAACTTTATGTGCGCAATTCGGCATTGAACGGCAACAAGTGGCAGATCAGCCATCTGCTGAGTTGAGCGGTCGATTATTTTCTCGCATTGCCGAGATCGCAGATAGTTGGCTAAATCCAATAGACGGTAGCCCCGATCATTTGCACAATTTGCCAATGTCTTGGCTTAGCAAAAATCGACATTGGTTGGTCCTGAGCAGTTTGCAGCAACGTCAATTGCGAAGACTGAGGGTAGAATTGGCGAAGCCAGGCCTAAAAGTTGAGAATCTTAAAGCTTTGCAGCGAATGGACTTGGGCGATGGATGGTGCGCCTGGCGTTTGGCAAGGCAGCTAAATCGAACGAGTCGGGATTGAGTAGCATGATAGACGTAAAAGGTTCATGCCATTGCGGAGCAGTCAGCTTCAGTGTCAAGTCGCCTTCAAGAATCGTGGCACAAAAGTGTAATTGTTCGATCTGTTCAGCCTGCGGCTATGTGCATTATATCGTGCCTGCCAGCCGGTTTAGGTTGACCGGCGGGGCGGAAATTATTACGGAATATTGTTTTAACACAGGACAGGCCAAGCACCTGTTTTGCAGCATTTGTGGCATAAAGTCTTTTTATATACCCCGGTCAAATCCTGATGGCTTTAGTGTCAATGTCAATTGCGTGGAGTGGCCAGACTCGGTGGAGATCATCGTGGAAGATTTTAATGGGCAAAATTGGCAAGCCAACGCAGAAGTTTTGAAGCAGCTCAGTGAAGACTAAACGCGGTATGGAAATGGATCATTTGTCTTTCAGAACTTCCGGGCCAACACCAGCGGTTTTTTCATAAACACCCTTTTCAGATTTTTGGTAGCGGGTGAATCCATGTTTTTCCAGGTTGCCGCGTTCAAGTGAAGTATCTGCTTTCCCCAGGTTGGGTGCTGAAATCATCCTGCGAACAGTTTGCTGGCATTCGGGACAGGTTTTCAAGGGTGAATCGGCCAACTTCTGCAGAATATCGAATCCGTCGGCACAATAACGACAGGTGGATTTTTGCACAGGGCGGTATTCGTAGATCGGCATGTTTTTGTTCCACAGCCCAAATCGGGATTGTGCTTCTTGTAATGTGAAGATGTCTTCAATCATTCTTTCATGCCGTAACGCCTGAGTCGAGAAACAATTGCTGAGATAGCTGATTGCTGTTTTGTGCAGCCCAATGGCGCTAGACTTCGGCAGTTTGCCGTAAGGAAATCAAATGAAAAGTAGTCAGAGCAGGGTAATGCTGGTCACTGGAGCAGCGGGTGGCTTGGGATCAGCGTTGAGCATGGCTGCTGCTGTCAATGGCTGGCAAGTTATCATGCTCGACAAGAATGAACGTGGCCTTGAGCGTCATTTTGACGCCATTGTTGCAGCAGGTGGGGTAGAGCCATGTCTGCAACCAATGGACCTGGCTGTGATAGGGCCTGCTGATTGCCAGCAACTATCTGCGGCACTGTATCATCAATTTGGCGGGTTGGATGCGGTTGTTCACTGTGCCGTTGCGTTTCAGGGCTTGCAGCCACTTGATTTGATTCAATCCGATGAGTGGCTTCGGCAGGTTCAGGTTAATGTGAATGCACCTTGGCTGATCACTATCAACCTTTTGCCTTTGCTCCGCTCGCGAGACAAATCCGGCTTGGTCTTTATACTCGACAAGCAAGCAGATGAGAAAGGATTATGGGGTTGCTACGGTGTTTGTAAGTCAGCGGTTAGAGGCTTGGCAGCTCAATTCAAATCGGAGTTGGCGAGCACTAATATATATGTTCATGCCGTAGATCCAGGGCCAATGCGGACCGCATTGAGATTGTCTGTATTCCATTCGGAAAACCCTTCGAATGTTACTTCTGCTGAGATAAAGGCAAAAAAATTGCTATCCATTCTGGAAACTGCAGCAAAGCACCAGGACTTTCACATTTGCCTGGATGATGTGCGCAGTTGAGTTGCCCCAACAATTAAGCGGATTGAGTCTGGGTAGCAAGTTCTTTTCCAATCAGAGCTCCCTTTAAAGAGTTGCCCCAGCGATAACCGCTCATGTCTCCCAGCTTGCGGATGACGCGATGACACGGAATGATCCATGCAATAGGGTTTGCGCCAATAGCGCTCCCGGTGGCTCGAGCGGCTTTGTCATGACCTATGTAGGCGGCAATTTGGCTGTAAGTCGCGTGCGATCCTTCAGGGATTGCCAGTAATGCCTGCCACACTTTTAACTGAAATGGACTGCCCCGCAGCCACAGTTTGATGGGCTTGCTTGAACAGCCGATGAACACGTCCTCTATCAGCTTGTAAGATTCTGCAGGTGAGAACAGTAATTCAGCATCGGGCCATTGTTTGCTGAGTTCTTGCTCTGCTTGATCTTTGCCCTTCTCATGACAGAATCCAAGAAAACTGAGACCCCGTTGATTCCAGGCCACCAGGGTTAGCCCAAACGGTGATTGGCCAAAGCCATATTGCATACGTATCCCTTTGGCTTTTGATTTGATCTCACCTGGAGTCAAGGCGTCTGTAGTAATCAACAAATCATGAAGTCGCCCCGGGCTGGAGAATCCAACAGACATAGAAGTTTCCAGGCTTGAAGCACCTTCGATCAAACGATCAACAGCCGCTTCACGTGTCAATGCTTGCAAAAATTGCTTCGGGCTCAAACCGGCCCAATCCAGAAAAACGCGCTGAATATAGCTTGGGCTGTAGCCAGTTCGCTGAGATAACGCTTGCAAGTCGGGTTGCTGCTTTTGATTGGCAGCCAGCCACTCAATGGAAGCGTGAATTATTTCAAATTGATGATCTTTGCTCATGCGTGCATTCTAACCATGTGCGCAGGTTTGGCGACCCGAATCTTGCGATCGGTGCAAAAGTGGGGATGAGTGGATTGTGCTTCCCGGTGCCGTTTGGAAAAACGAGTAAAATCCGCTGCTGATGCATCATCTATTCGCTTTGGAGGAGTAATTTTATGTCCAAGGATTTATTCCTGAAAATAATCAGCCGGGAAATTCCCGCCGATATCGTCTATGAAACTCCCGAAATTCTTGCATTTCGGGATATCAACCCGCAGGCACCCGTTCATATACTCATTATTCCCAAAGAGCATATTGAAACCACAGATGATCTAAAGGCTTCTCATGAAAAAATGGCAGGGAAATTACTGCTGGCAGCAACGGAAATTGCACGCAATGAAGGAATCTCTGAAAAAGGCTATCGACTAGTTATGAACTGCAAAGAAGATGGTGGGCAGATGGTCTTCCATATCCATATGCACCTGTTGGGCGGCCGGCAAATGCACTGGCCACCTGGATGATTTCTTGCACCATTCACTCACTGTAACTGCCAAGCAGTTTGCAGCCTGATTTACGGAGAAAAAGTGCCCCTGCCACTGGGCAGGGGCAATGATTACTCGTTGGAAATCAATTCATACTTCGTCCATTAATCAGTTTGAAATAACGTCAAAGCCAGGATTAGTGAATCGACCGCCTGATTCACCGCCACAAAGGCCGGTGTTCCCAACCACATTCACATTGTTGAACGTCGCAACTGATGCGAAATTGGCATCCAATACATCAATAGTTGCTGAACCGCAGCCCAGGGAAATATTCATAGCTAACCCAGTTCCATCTGGAAGTGTAATGGCAATAGCTTCGGTTCCTGTACCACCGCCTGTAACTAGGGCTGAAGAGCCTGTACCACCGCCTGTAACCAAGGTTGAAGATCCTGTGCCTCCGCCGGTAACCTGAGTTGAAGATCCTGTACCTCCGCCGGTAACTTGGACAGATAGTCCAGTTCCGCCTCCAGTGACTTGCGTTTGACCGCCGGTTCCGCCGCCAGTTACTTGCATTGATCCACCGGTTCCACCACCGGTTACCTGCAATGAGCTTCCAGTACCCCCGCCGGTTACTTGTGCTGCACTTCCAGTACCGCCTCCAGTTACTAAGGTTGCGCTTCCTGTGCCACCTCCAGTTACTTCAACAGCTATTGTTCGCGGAGCTAATGCAATTTCCGTTAGGCGAAGAGAGGCAAATGAGCCGGATAACGGGGAAACTCCCGAAAATACACTACCATCTAAAATCCAAGAAACAGCAATGGTGTCTTGGTCGACAACCAGTTGCAAGGAACCGGACGGACTTAAAGCGCCAGCTTGCAAATTACCGGCAAAACTAATAAAAGCGATTGCGCAGGCAAAAACATACCGTTGAATTCCAGTGCCCGATTTTTCAATGCCGGTTCCGGATTTCTCGATGCCCGTGCCTGACTTTTCAATCCCAGTGCCGGATTTTTCCACTCCGGTACCTGATTTCTCTATCCCTGTGCCATCTTTTTCAATTGTCCAACGAGACATGGTAGTGCTCCTCTATTTTTGGTTGCGGAGGGCGGAGATCGAAATTGATCGTCCGTAACCCTCATGGCTGCTAAACCACAACCCAAAGAGGTGTTTGAGTAATTATGTCCCCCTTCTAAATAATCACTCTCCCTCCTCTGCAGGTTCGTGGTCACTCCACTGATACCAGCCAAAACCGACCGTAATCTGTCCTGACTGTTTCTTGGGCTCCTCGAATTTCTCGAGTAACGCTTCCCCTTCCTTAATTTGCTTTTCCAGTAAAATTCTGGCTTGGTTTCTAAATTCGTTTAACTGATCGGGTGATAATCGATAGGTCCACCTACCCTGTTGCGGCACTCGAAGTTCCTCGTTAGCACGCATATTGTGAATTACTGCGGCAAGAACTCTTGATGCTTCAACCAAGCCTACTTCTGTTTGCTTAGCACGGTCGTCAGAAATCGGAGAGTAAAATTGGGAAAGTAATTCAACTTTTTCTACATCACCGTAGATGATTCGAATATTCTTTGAAGCGATAAAACGATCAATCACTGTTTTTACTGTAATATTTCTTCCAATCGATCTTAGAACCAAGCCTTGAAAAGTCCTGCCTTTTCCCCCTAGCGGCAGTTGCGCAGCGAGGCCTGTTTCTGGATCTTGAAAAAATGAATCACTTGACCACATATCTATCAATGCATGTTCAGGATTTACATTCTGATTCTGAATAGTTGAATCAAGATTCTGCTCAAGGACCTGACTGACCACCCGAGTATCCAGGCCTGTCATCAAGGCAAGCGCGCTTTTGGTGGGTTTCGAGCCTTCACGAATGAGCTTCTTCTCAGCTTCTTCAACGTATATGGCTTTGAGAATGTCGACCAAAGCGGGTAGCGATACCGTGCCAATAACCAGACGCACGACTTTACGAAACACCCTGCTCAGAAAGTGGGCTATCGACTTGGAGTCGTCTGGTAAACGGTCGTTATTTGGCACGACAGCTCCCGGCACAATTCAGTCACCTGAAAACCGTGGTTTGTTCTTTTTGAAATCCTTGTCGCGAACATTCCCCGTTCGTGCCCTCGAGCGGGGTAGAAAACTAGAGCGTGAAATGTTACTCAAGTAAGGCCGAATAATCAATAGCTTGCCAGAATCATTTAAACAATCACTAACTGTGCTTTGGCAGCCAGACAGAGGCAACTTTCGCAACTTATTCTCCAATTGAATCCATTCGTCTTAAAATAGGTGCCCACAATCCCTGTGGGCGCCAGTCGCAGAGCTTATTGACTATTGTCAATTCGCGCTTTGGACCTTCCTTGTCCTGTTGGCCACCATACAGGCGGCCTCGCTCCTTCCTTGTTATAAAGCAGTGATAACATCCTGTTATCCCTTAACAAAAATCCATTTTAAGAAGCCGAAAATACCGGTAGCAGGCTTCAGATTCATCCTTGAATCAGTATTTAGAGCCGACCTTCAAGCCAACCCTTTGAACTCAGTGAACTGTAGACTTTCGGCAACGTATTTCGTGTGTCTGGAATCTATCCAGACAATTGATTCCGGAATTTTCAGAACCAGCAACTTGCTGGATGGAATCAGCCATAACGCTCAGAAAAGCCTTACAACCGGCGCGGCGTAGTCCGGTACCTGATTTCTCTACCCACCCTGAAGCGCTGTCATCATTCAACTCCACAATGGCAGCCTTCCTGGCAGCTTCGCCCAATTGTCTCTTCGACCAGGAAAGCGCAGTTTCTCGATCATGTGCATCGAGCATGAGAATTCCGGTGGAGTGATGCAGTAGATAGTACATGCTGCAAAATATACGACAAATAGCCGTTAATGTCTATAGACAATATTGCATTTAGACTTATTTGCATTTAGACACTTGCTTCTATAGCCATAATTGGCTATAGTGTGTTCCACAAGGTTGGACAGGGCATGGATTGCCGACTCCAAAGCAAAAGGAATTGCAAATACTTGTGAAGCATGGATGCACTTTGCGGGTGGCGAGACGTCCGCAGAACGGTCAGGAACAACATGGATGATGTTCCTGGCCGTTTTTATTTTCCGATTTTGAAATTCACGCCGAAACGATAAAAGCCGCAATCTAGTTTGCGGCTTTTTTTAAAGCTTGAGAGAAAAATGATTCCTGGGCGTACTTGCAAGTTCGTCCAGTAATCGTTTATAGCAAGGGAATCAGAACTCGGCTTTCCCCGGTACACGAGGGTAAGGGATGACGTCCCTTATGTTTGGCAGCCCGGTGATGTAATTAATCAGTCGCTCAAAGCCCAGCCCAAAGCCTGCATGCGGTACAGTTCCGTAACGGCGCAGATCCAGGTACCAGTGATAGGATTCTGGCTCGTGGCCCATGTCTTCCAGACGTTGACACAACACGTTTAAACGTTCCTCACGCTGTGATCCTCCAATGATTTCACCAATTCCTGGAGCCAATACGTCCATTGCGGCTACCGTTTTTCCGCCATCATTGAGGCGCATGTAGAAAGCTTTTATTTCGGCAGGATAATTCTTGATGATTACTGGCGAACCAAAATGTTTTTCCGTCAGGTATCGCTCATGCTCGGTTTGCAAGTCCAGTCCCCAAGCGGGTGGGAACTCAAACTTGTGCCCAGAATCCTGCAGAATTTTTATGGCTTCGGAATAATCCAGGCGTACAAAGGATGTGTTTATGATGGCTTCAAGGCGGCTGATGGCTTGGGGCTCAACCTGTTCGACAAAAAATGTCATATCGTCTTTGCAGTCACGCAGCACCACTCGGAAAACATATTTGAGGAAATCTTCGGAGAGATCAGCAAGATCATCGAGGTCGGCAAAGGCAATCTCGGGTTCAACCATCCAGAATTCGGCCAAATGCCGTGTTGTGTTGGAGTTTTCCGCACGGAACGTGGGCCCGAATGTATACACCTTGCTCATCGCCAGGCAATAACCCTCAACGTTTAACTGCCCAGATACCGTCAGAAAAGCTTCCCGGCCAAAGAAATCTTTTTCAAAATCGACTTGGCCCAGATCATTGCGAGGCAGGTTTTCCAGGTCCAGAGTGCTGACCCGGAACATTTCGCCAGCGCCTTCTGCATCTGAGGTAGTGATAATCGGAGTATTGATCCAACAGTAGCCATTTTCATTGAAATAGCTGTGTATGGCATATGCCGCAGCGTTTCTTACCCGGGTAACTGCGCCGAAGGTATTCGTCCGAGGTCGTAAATGAGCTACCTCACGAAGAAACTCATATGAATGTTTTTTGGGCTGAATTGGATAAGTGTCCGGATCTTCAACCCACCCTATGACCTCAACCTGGCTGGCTTGGATCTCAACTGCTTGCCCACGCCCAGCAGATTCAACCAGGGTTCCGGTGCAAATCACGGAACAACCTGAATTCAGTTTCAGTACCGCTGATGCATAATTCTTCAATGTCGAAGGCGCAACAACCTGAAGGGGATGAAAACAAGAGCCGTCATGGACGTTCAAGAATGAAATCCCAGCTTTGGAATCGCGCTTGGTGCGAATCCAGCCTTTGATCGTAACAATAGACCCAATGGCGACCTGACCTGAAAGAGCCGCCTTAATTGTGATATTCGACATTTTTTAGTTGATCTGGCTGCGGGAAGCCCCAAATAATAAAGCACCTGCTCCTTTGAGCACAGCTCCGTGTATCATGCGGCTAATAAATCTATAGGATTTCAAAACAATATGGCAGTCACACTATCACCAAAGGCAGTCAACAGAGTGCAACAATTCCTGCAAAAAGACGGCGGTCAGGGATTGAGGTTAGGCGTTAAGCGTACCGGTTGTTCTGGCTGGGCATACACAGTTGACCTGGAAACATCCCCCGGAAAGGATGATGTTGAGTTTCAAGATCAGGGCGTAAAGATATTTGTTGCCAAGGACAACCTGAGCTTCCTGGATGGCACCAGGATTGATTTTGTAGCTGAAGGCTTGAGTCATACTTTCCGCTTTGAAAACCCAAACGTCACTGAAGAGTGCGGCTGTGGAGAGAGTTTTACCGTCAATTGAGGAATCGCGGATCACTTGATCAAAGAGAGTCACAACAAAGCGGGTTGGCTTTACCAGTTGCCAGGTAGCTGCTATAGTTCGTCGGCTTTGTCTTAGGGCAAACACATCCTTGCTTTACTTTTCCCGTTCGAAGGATACATTTCCTGTGTGCGGGAGGAAGAAAGCTTAACGGGTAATTGAATTACCCGATAATCCGTGAGGAAACACAATGAGACATTATGAGATCTGTTTTCTGGTCCATCCTGACCAGAGTGAACAGGTGCCGGCCATGCTTGAGCGTTACCGGAACCTGATTGAAAGCAAAGACGGTAAAATACATCGTCTGGAAGATTGGGGTCGCCGGCAGTTGGCCTTCCCCATCGTCAAGCTGCACAAAGCCCACTACATCCTGATGAACATCGAGTGTGACGCCGAAGCTCTGGCCGAGCTCGAAGGTGCATTCCGCTTCAATGATGCGGTGTTGCGTCACCTTACCATTCGTCGGCAGTCTGCCGTTGTCGAGCAATCCTTGATGATGAAGGCCAAAGAAGACAAGGACCGCACCGGACGCGATCGTCCGAAGCGACGCCACCACGACAGCGATGACCTGAGCGACGATGACGACGATCTGGATGATGACGATCTGGACGATGATGACATCGATGATGATGACAACGCTGATGACAACGCTGATGATGAGACTTCTGCGTCCAGCAAACCCAACCGTGCCGGCGACGAAGCCGGTCAAGCTGAAGCCTGAGCGCTGACTGGAGAATTCAAATGTCGAGACATTTCAGACGCAGAAAGTTTTGCCGGTTCACCGCTGAAGGTGTAACTGAAATTGACTACAAAGATATCAATACCTTGAAACAGTATGTGGGTGAGTCGGGCAAGATCGTGCCCAGTCGCATCACTGGAACGAAAGCAAGATATCAGCGGCAGTTGGCCATGGCCATCAAGCAAGCTCGTTTTCTTGCCCTGTTGCCGTACACAGACAACCATTGATCGGGTGTCACCGCATTCGGGAGAATTGGAATGGAATTGATATTACTTGAGAAAGTACAAAACCTTGGCGACCTTGGCGAGAAAGTCAAAGTAAAAGCCGGATTTGGAAGAAATTACCTGGTGCCACAGGGCAAAGCTGTAGCTGCAACGCCGGCCAATATCGAGCGTTTTGAGGCCAGGCGAGCTGAGCTTGAAAAAGCCGCCAAAGATCGCTTGGCAGCCGCAGGTGGCAGAGCCGCTGCAATGCAGGAGCTGGTTGTTACCATCAAGGCAATCGCCAGCGATGAAGGCAAGCTTTATGGCTCCATTGGGCCGCGTGAAATTGCTGATGCTTTGGTCATGTTGGGCCATGAAGTGAGTAAGCGCGAAGTTCTGCAGCCGGACGGTCCTTTGCGCCATGTTGGCGAATTCGATGTGCAACTGCAGTTGCATGCCGACATTGACACAGTGATCAAAGTGGTTGTAGTCCCCGAATAAAGGGTTTTGTTTCGCTGGGCTTGCACCGCGAAGCGACAACTCCTATTCTCTGAACTGCAATCCGGCTCCAGCTGGGTTGCAGTTTTCTTCATCCGCAACAGTAGGTCACATGGCCGTACCCAAGACTGCATCGATTGAGAGCCTCAAGGTTCCGCCACATTCTATTGAGGCCGAACAAGCTGTTCTTGGCGGGCTGTTGCTGGCTCCCAGGGCATGGGAGCAGATTGCCGATGTTTTGCTTGAGGCAGATTTTTACCGCGAAGATCATCGCTTGATTTTCCGTGCCGTGCATGAGCTCAGTGACCAGAACAAGCCTTGCGACGCCTTAACCGTTAGCGAATGGTTTGAGAATCACGGTCTGGCAGAGCGGATCGACGGTGGTGCTTACATCAGCTATCTGGCTTCATCCACGCCCAGCGCTGCCAACATCGCAGCCTATGCTGCAATCGTGCGCGAGAAATCTGTACTGCGCCAGTTGATTGACGCCGGTAGCATGATCACGGGTTCTGCTTACAGCTCAGACGGGCGGGACAGCCAGGAGTTGTTGGAAGAAGCCGAGCGGGCAGTGTTTGCGATAGCGGATCAGGGCGCGCGCAATAAATCAGGCTTTGTCTCCATTCAGGACATGATCAAGCCAGCCATGGACCGGATCCAGGAATTGCACCAGTTCGAAGGCGAAATTACCGGTGTGTCTACAGGCTTCATGGATCTTGACAAGTTAACTGCGGGTCTGCAGCCTTCTGATCTTATCATCGTGGCGGGCCGGCCCTCCATGGGCAAGACCACCCTGGCAATGAATTTCGCGGAAAACGCAGCGATCAAGAGTGATGTCCCGGTTGCAATATTCAGCATGGAAATGTCTTCCTTGCAACTGGTGATGCGCTTGTTTTCATCTATGGGCATGATAGAGCAGGGACGTTTACGTACCGGTAAACTGGAAGATCTGGATTGGCCGAAACTCACCTCAGCCATGACTTTGCTCCACAGAAGCAAAATCTTTATAGATGAAACTCCTGCATTGTCGCCTGCCGAGTTGAGAGCGCGTGCGCGGCGCCTTAAGCGGGAGCATGACATAGGCCTGATCATCATCGATTATCTGCAGTTGATGGCTATTCCCGGCAACCGTGAAAACCGCGCCACGGAAATCGCTGAAATTTCCCGTTCCCTGAAAGCGATCGCCAAAGAGTTGAATGTACCCGTTGTTGCGTTGTCGCAGTTGAATCGATCGTTGGAGCAAAGGCCAGACAAACGACCTCTAATGGCCGATTTGCGCGAATCAGGCTCGATCGAACAGGATGCTGATCTCATCATGTTTATTTATCGCGATGAGGTTTACCACAAAGAAACTGGCGAGAAGGGCAAGGCTGAAATCATTATCGGCAAACACCGAAATGGCGAGACGGGCAAAGTGCCGCTCAGCTTCCAGGGGCGCTATTTGCGGTTTCAGAACTATGCACCTGAGACTTTTTATACAGACCATGGCGATTATTGAGCTTGCCGTATTCGCCGATCACTCCTAAGCTGCTTTGGACAATTGCGAATTCAAAGAAGGTTTATAGTCTCAATTGGTCAGCAGATTGCCATGATTTGCCGGCATCTCCTGTTTAAAATCGCTCGATGAGCCGAAATACCACTGCCCAAATCGATCTTGCCGCCATTCGCCACAATCTTTCTGTGGTCAAGAATCTGGCTGGTGATAGTCGCATCGTTTGCGTGGTGAAGGCTGATGCCTACGGGCATGGGCTGTCGCGAGTTTGCCGGGCACTGGATGATGCCGACGTGTTGGCTGTTGCAACCACGGGCGAGGGATTCAGTTGCCGGGAGCAAGGTTGGGCAGGTCGTTTGCTATTGCTGGAAGGACCTTCGAATGCCGAAGAATTTGATGATGCAGTAACTTTGGGGGCGGAGATGGTGGTGCATCATGAAAGTCAATTGCAATTGCTGGCTCAGCGCAAGATCAGTGCTCCTGCAGCTTTGTGGCTAAAAATAGACAGCGGTATGCACAGGTTAGGCTTTCCGCCTGAACGCGCAACAGAAGTTTTTAAGCAATTACAACAACACTGTAATGGCCGTCCCCTCATCTTGATGTCGCACTTTGCTTGCGCCGATGACCGCAACAATCCAATGACTGAAAGGCAGATTCGAATTTTTGACGCATCTGTGGCCAGCCTGTCAGGTGAAATGTCATTGGCCAATTCTGCGGCCATTTTGAATTTTCCCCAAAGTCACAGGGATTATGTCAGGCCGGGAATCATGTTGTATGGTGTTTCACCGTGCACAGACCGATCAGCAGCGGATATTGGCCTGCAACCTGCCATGAATTTGGGTTGCGACTTGATTGCCATCAATCAGGTGAGCGAAGGTGAATCCATAGGTTATGGGGCGGGCTTTATTTGCCCGCATGACATGCTGGTGGGCGTGGCGGCAATCGGTTACGGCGATGGCTATCCCCGCCATGCAGAGAACGGCACACCGGTATTGGTCAATGGTCAGCGTGCCGCCCTGACAGGGCGGGTATCCATGGACATGATCACCATTGATTTGACTCACCTGGAAAATGCTCAGGTTGGCGACCGGGTGACACTGTGGGGCGCAGGTCTTCCTGTGGAAGAAGTGGCTCAATGGGCAAACGCCATTCCGTATGAGTTGATTTGTGGTGTAACCGCCCGGGTCAAGGCCATCATGGTTTAAGCACAAGCCGAGTCGCTTCAGTCCGATGCAGCCTGCTGTTCATCCTCACTGTTTGATCCATCCGTCAGATCATACTTGCGCAAGTAGCCACGCAACTGATGGTAGGTCATGCCAAGATACTCTGCGGTTTTCTTCTGGTTGAAGCGCGACCGTTCCAACGCATCCTGCAATAAATTAATTTCCATCTGCTGTACATGTTCTTTGAAGTCGTAGGCTTGCTCCGGCAACATCGGGCTGGTTGACTCTTTGGCCTCAACTGATTTCTGGTGAGGCCTCCAGGGAGAATCGAATGGGTCAAAAGCAATCGATTCAATGGCCTTGGCCTCGCCCGGCGAGGTGTACACAGCGCGCTCGATGACATTTTTCAGTTCGCGAATGTTGCCTGGCCAGGAGTAACTCAACAGTTCATCTTTCGCTTCGTTGGAAAATCCTGAAAATACCGACATACCTAATTCGCCACACATCTTGACGGCAAAATGTTCTGCCATCGGCAGTATGTCTTCCTGTCGCTCACGTAAGGGGGGGAGGGTGATTACGTCGAATGCTAACCGGTCCAGTAAATCCGCCCGAAACTTGCCGGTCTCAGTTAACGCCGGCAGGTCTTCGTTGGTCGCGCCAATAATGCGCACATCGCAACGGATGGTTTCAGATCCGCCCACACGCTCAAGTTCGCCATACTCGATCACTCGAAGAATTTTTTCCTGTACCCGGTCTGAGGTGTTGGCCAGCTCGTCCAGGAAAATGCTGCCTTGATGGGCCATCTCGAATCGACCCATACGCCGTTTCAAGGCGCCAGTAAATGAACCCGCTTCGTGGCCAAACAGCTCACTTTCAAGCAGGGAATCGGTCAATGCGGCACAATTGAGCTTGACGTAAGGTTTGTCCCAGCGGGGCGAGAGGTAGTGAATGCGTGCAGCAATCAGTTCTTTGCCGGTGCCGCGCTCACCAATGACTATAACCGGGCGATTGAGTTGTGCCACCTTGGAAACGCGCTCGAGGATTTCCTGGAATGCAGGTGCTTCGCCGATCAGTTGTTGGTCTTCCACTCTGTTCATATTTGAATTTCTCGCCCACAGGGCTGTAGCTCAGGATCTATTGTAAGAAAAACACTTGCTCTGCGTCTTGGGCTGGAGGTCATGGTCGCAATCTGTTACAAGTTTGCAGTTGCTGATGCAGTTCAAGGGATTACCATGGCCAAATCCAAAAACACATTCCAGTGTGATGAATGCGGAGCCTTGCTGGGTAAGTGGGCCGGTCAATGTCCAGAATGCCTGGCCTGGAATTGCATTGCCGAGGCACAAGCCGCAGTAGATCGGCCACGTCGTTATGGCGGGGGTTTCTCCGGTCAAACAGAAAACAAGGTACATGATCTGGCAGGCCTGTCTGAAAGTGACCAGCAACGCATCAAGATCAATATTTCCGAACTGGACCGCGTTTTGGGGGGTGGATTGGTGCCAGGTTCGGTGTTGCTGCTGGGCGGTGACCCGGGTATTGGTAAATCCACCTTGTTATTGCAACTGACTTCCGCGTTGGCAGGGCGTTTGTCAAGTTTGTATGTAACCGGCGAAGAGTCGCTGGACCAGGTCAGCATGCGTGCCCGTCGGCTGGGCCTTGAGCTGCAAGGTATTCGTTGCCTGGCGGAAACAGAAATCGACCGGATTCTGACCGCTGCTGCCAAAGAAAAGCCCGGTTTACTGATCGTGGATTCCATTCAAACGGTCTATTCCAGCGAGATCCAGTCTGCGCCTGGTTCGGTCAGTCAGGTGCGGGAGTCAGCCGCGCAACTGGTGCGCTGGGCCAAGGAACAGAATTGTGCTGTGGTGCTGGTAGGGCATGTGACCAAAGAGGGTTCCCTGGCAGGTCCGCGCGTTCTCGAACATATGGTCGATGCCGTGCTGTATTTTGAGTCGGACGGCAGCAGTCGCTACCGGGTCATTCGCGCCATCAAGAACCGCTTCGGCGCAGTTAACGAGCTTGGCATGTTCGCCATGACGGGAAAAGGCCTGAAGGAAGTAAGCAATCCTTCGGCTATTTTTCTATCCGGCCACATCAAGCCGGTTCCGGGCAGCATCATTACCATCGTGAGGGAGGGCACGCGGCCCATCCTGATTGAAGTGCAGGCGCTGGTAGCGGAGAGCCATTTGGCCAATCCACGGCGCGTGTCCCTGGGCTTGGAGCAGAATCGGTTGGCCATGATGCTGGCCGTGCTGCATCGCCATGGTGGCCTGATGCTGGCGGACCAGGATGTGTTCATCAATGTGGTGGGTGGTATCCGCATCAGCGAGACCGGCGCGGACCTGCCAATGATGCTGGCCTTGAGCTCCAGCTTCAGGGACAAACCCTTGCCCCTATCGCTGGTTTGTTTTGGGGAAGTGGGATTGTCCGGAGAGATTCGTCCGGTGGCTGATGGACAGGAACGTTTGAAAGCAGCGGCCAGTCACGGTTACAGCCAAGTGATCATTCCGTTTGCCAACAAGCCGAAACAAGACATGAAGGGCATGAAGATTATTGCAATTCGAACGGTGGCAGAAGCCCTCAGCGCCGTCACGGAGTTGGAGCGTTGCTGATTTTTTAAATAGTAACTGGCTGAATTCGAAAGCGGAATCAGATCTTTTTATCGTTACGTATCAATACCTTGGAAATGACATTATCACTGATTTCCACAATGGTCATGATGTGTTTGCCGATGCGCACACAGGTTTTACCCGCCGGAATTGCTTCCAGTTCTTCCAATAACAGGCCATTAATGGTGTTGGCTTCGTCTTCGGGTAATTCCCAGTTCATGCGTCGATTAAGCATGCGTATGCTGGTAGCGCCGTCAACGAGATAGGTATTGTCATCCAGTAAGCGGATATTGCGTGAACGTTCGCGACCTTCCGAGGTGTATTCGCCAACGATTTCTTCGAGGATATCATCCAGCGTGACCATACCCTGGATGTCGCCATATTCGTCAACCACCAGGCCCATTCTGCGCTCGCGGGACTGGAACTCCAGCAACTGTTGCATCAGGTTGGTGCCCTCGGGAATGAAGTAGGGTGAACGCACCGAACGGATCAAGTCATCGTAGGTCAGACCACCTTCAGTGAGCTTGGCGATCACCGAACGGATGTGCAGCAGTCCCTCAATGTGATCAATGGACTCGCGATACACCGGCATGCGGGTGTAAATGGTCTGCGTCAGTTGCGTCAGAATTGACTCCCAGTCGTCCTCCAGATCAATGCCAACAATTTCCTGGCGCGGAATCATGACATCGTCCACCGTAGCGTGTTCCAAATCCAGAATGTTGACCAGCATGCGCTGGTGGTCATTGGAAATCTGCCCACCTTCCTGTAACAGCGTCCGCAGTTCTTCCCGGTTGAGCCGTTCTATCACTTCCGCCCGCGTGCGGATGCCAAAGGGCCGCAGGATCAGGTTGGTGATCATATTGATCAGCCACACAACCGGATAAAACAAAGTCAGTAATAGTGACAGTGGATAAGCCGCCAGGTAAGCAATTCGCTCTGGATTCAAAGCAGCAACCGTTTTCGGTGTAACTTCAGAAAAAATCAACACCACCACAGTCAACACCAGGGAAGCAATCCACACCCCATTACTGCCAAACAGGCGAATGCCGATGATGGTGGCGATGGCGGCAGCCAGGATATTGACCAGGTTGTTGCCCAGCAGGATCAAGCCGATCAGCCGGTCTGGTTTGCGCAAAAGTTTCTGTGCCATGCGTGCGCCATGATGACCGCTGTTAGCCAGATGCCGCATGCGATAGCGGTTCAACGCCATCAGTCCCGTTTCAGAGCCCGAAAAGAATGCGGACAAGACCAGCAGTATTCCCAGGATCATGTAAAGACTGCTGAGGGGTAAATCGTTCAAGTGTATGCGGATCCGCGTTTTGGACAGGTTGGGTTGTAATTGTAACAGGCAAGTTGTTTGCCAGCCTCAAAGCAAACCCCTTAAAAGTTGCTGTCGAAACTGGAATTACAGTTGCCAGCTACGCCCCAGCAGGTTCTCCAGTACCAATTTGCTGCCGAAGTAAGACAGCAATAACAAACCAATTCCTGCCAGGCACAGATGAACAGCTTTTCTGCCGCGCCAGCCGTAACGCCAGCGACCGAAAAGCAACAAGCCAAACACCATCCAGGCGAGGATGGCCAATGACGTTTTGTGAACCAGGTGCTGGGCAAACAGGTCGGACACATAGGCCAGCCCACTGGCAAGCGACAGGGTCAATAAAATAAAGCCCGTAGCAATCAAGCGAAACAATAGCCTTTCAAGTACTTCCAAAGGCGGCAACCACCGCACCAGGGAATTCAGGCGATGCGAACGCAGGAAGTGGTCGATGATGGCGGCAAACAAGGCATAGACTCCTGCAATGCTGAGGAAGCCGAATGCCAGGATAGAACTGACAATGTGAATGCTGGTGCCGGCCGAGGAGTGCTCCAGGGGAATGTTTTGAACCGGTATCAGCCATTCCGTCAGTAAAATCAGAATGGTCAGTGGCAATGCCACCAGGCTGGCGTCAAACAGACTGTCGCGAGCGAAAACCGAAAAGCTCAGCAGCAGGACTATCACCAGAGCGCACAGTGACATCAGGCTCAGGATGCTGACATCGGCCTGACCCGGTGTCCCCCAATGATGCGAAAAGGCCAATGCATGAAACGCGGCTCCGGCAAAGCCGCAGGCGATCGCAGCCTGGCGCCATCTTCCCAGTTGGCGACTCATCGACAAGTAAAGCAGCGTGGTGGCAAGAAAATAAAAGCCAACGGCCGCAAGCAGACTCAGATCATGATACATCGATGCTCTTTGTTTTCAGCAAACAGGAAATCACCAGTTCCATTCCTGCAGCTATAATACCCGACTCCTACCTTGCGGAAAGACCCATGTTTGAAACATTGACTGACAAGCTGTCGAGCAGTTTGCAAAGACTGTCGGGCAGAGGCCGGCTGACCGAAGACGCAATACGCGAAACGTTGCGGGAAGTCCGCATTGCCTTGCTGGAGGCTGATGTTGCCTTGCCGGTAGTGCAAAAATTTATTGGTGAAATCAGCGCCAAGGCGGTTGGCCAGGAAGTCCTGCAAAGTCTCACGCCAAGCCAGGTGCTGATCAAGATTGTGCATGATGAGTTGGTCAGCATCATGGGCTCGCAGAACGAGCAGTTGGATTTGCGTGCCCAGGCTCCTGTGGTCATCATGGTGGCCGGCCTGCAGGGTTCTGGTAAAACCACCAGTACGGCCAAACTGGCCAGGCAGTTGATTAATGACCAGAAGAAGCGGGTCATGGTGGTCAGTTGTGATGTTTACCGGCCTGCAGCCATCGACCAACTGAAAACCCTGGCTGCACAGGTTGGTGCTGAATTCTTCCCTTCAGAAACCAGCCAGGATCCTGCCGACATCGCCAGGGCTGCACTGAAAGAAGCGCGACAGAAAATGATCGATGTGCTGCTGGTTGATACCGCTGGGCGGCTGCACGTGGATGAGGCCATGATGGAAGAGGCCCGTCGTATCCACCAGGCTGTCAGCCCGCACGAAACCCTGTTCGTGGTTGACAGTATGACCGGTCAGGACGCCGCAAATACTGCTGCAGCGTTTGGCGCAGCGCTGGAGCTCACCGGCGTAATCCTCACCAAGACCGATGGTGATGCTCGCGGCGGGGCAGCGCTTTCCGTGCGTGAAATCACCGGCAAACCTATCAAGTTCATCGGCGTAGGCGAAAAAACCGATGCGCTGCAACCATTTTATCCTGAGCGCATTGCCTCACGCATTCTGGGTATGGGCGATGTGCTCAGTCTGGTTGAAGATGTGCAGAAAAAGGTTGATCAGGAAAAAGCGCAGAAGTTGGTCAACAAAATGCGCAAGGGTCGGGGCTTTGACCTGGAGGACTTTCGCGGGCAACTGGAACAGATGATGAACATGGGTGGCATCAGCAACCTGATGGATAAGCTGCCTGGCATGGGGCAGATTTCCGCACCGATGAAGGCCCAGGTTGATGATAAAAGTACGCGCCACATGATTGCCTTGATCAACTCCATGACACCGCAGGAGCGCCGGTTTCCGGACATCATTCGTGGTTCGCGCAAAAAGCGTATTGCCCAGGGCTCCGGGCTGGAGGTACAGGCCATCAATCGCTTGCTCAAACAGCACACTCAGATGCAGAAAATGATGAAGAAGATGAGCGGTGGTGGAATGGGCAAGATGATGAAACAGCTCAATCGGTTACAAGGTCAACTGCCACCCGGGATGATGCCCGGCGGTGGCGGCAGGAAGCCACCGTTTTGAACCGGGGGGTCTGACCCGAGCCGCGCGATGTCCCTGGCATCCGATGTATGCTGACTTGGCTATCTACCTGTTTTTATCAAATTTATGGTTCCCTTTCAGTTCTCAAGACTGTAGAATGCCCGGCTGGCTGAATCCTGGGTTCGGGTATTTCCTGTGCCTGCCGAAAAGAATAACCAGTCGAAACGATTGGGTGTTTGAAAACGGCTGCGAATGTCGATGAGGCAACCGAGACGATTTGCTGCGTCCTGTGCGGCGAAGTGAATCAAAACAGAATTTTTGAATTGGGCTTTTAGCAATGGTAAAAATCAGATTATCCAGGGGCGGCGCCAAGAAAAGCCCGTTCTACTACATCGTTGTCACCGACAGCCGGAAGGCCAGAGATGGCCGCAAGATCGAACGCTTGGGATTCTTCAATCCCCTGGCTCGCGGGCAGGAAGAACGTTTGCGGGTAGATCTTGGGCGGGTTGAATATTGGCACGGTGAAGGCGCGCAGATGAGCGATCGCGTCAAGTCGCTGGTCAGTCAGGCACGCATACAGACAGCCTGAACGCCTAACTGAACGCTTTGGCGGGCGACCTGAATAAGAAAGACGCCAGCCTGGACGAGCGGGTACTGCTTGGTCACGTAGCAGGTGTTCATGGAGTCAAGGGGTGGGTGAAAATCCATTCTTATACCGATCCGCGGAATGCCATATTCGACTACCAGCCTTGGCTGCTGGAAAAAAGCGGCAAGTCGCTCACCGTGCTGGAAGGCAAGATCAGTGGTAAATATTTGCTGGTGCGCCTGAAGGAAGTCAGCAGCCGGGATGAGGCGGAAGCTTTAGCCGGACAAAAAATAGCCGTGGTACGGGACGGTTTGCCGCCATTGCTGGATAGTGAGTTCTATTGGGCAGATCTGGTAGGGCTGGAAGTATTAAACCAGGACGGCAGTGGCTTGGGCCACATTCGCGAAATGCTCGCCACAGGTGCAAATGATGTCATGGTGGTTAGCGGCGAACGGGAACGATTGATTCCGTTTGTGCTGGGTCTTTATGTCAGCCAGGTAGACTTGGAACAGGGTGTCGTCAAGGTAGATTGGGACCCTGAATTCTGAGCATGAAAATCCAGGTCGTTACGCTGTTCCCAGAGGAATTTTTGCCCCTGGTTGATTTGGGGGTGACTGGCAGGGCCATTCGGCAACGAGTGGTTGATTTGCGGATGTTGAACCCGCGGGATTTTGCCCAGGATAAACATCGCAGCGTGGACGACCGGCCCTACGGTGGTGGTCCCGGCATGGTGATTGCAGTTGAGCCCTTGCGCTCCACCATTCGGCATGCACGGGAATCTGCTGCTCAAGGCAGTAAAGATGAGGGCCAAAATGTGCAGGATCGACCCAGGGTTAGCCTGCTGAGCCCGCAAGGCAAAAACCTGGACCAGGACGCGATAAAGTCTCTGGCAGGGCGTAGCAACCTGATTCTGGTTTGTGGTCGCTATGAAGGCGTCGATGAGCGCCTGATAGAAAGCGAGATTGACGAGGAATGGTCGATAGGCGATTACGTCCTCAGTGGTGGTGAGTTGGCCGCCGCAGTAATGATAGATGCAGTGGTTCGATTGCTGCCCGGTGTTTTGGGTGACGCGCTTTCCGCAGCGCAGGATTCGTTCAGTGAAGGCTTGTTGGATTGCCCGCACTACACGCGTCCTGAATCGGTAGATGGGATGGAAGTGCCCGCGGTTTTGTTGTCGGGAGACCACCAGGCCATTGCCCGCTGGCGCAGAAAACAGTCGTTGGGAAGAACCCGGTTACGCCGTCCGGATTTGCTGCAGCAAGCCAAGCTTGGCAAAGAGGACGAAGCTTTATTGGCAGAGTTCATAGCCGAACAGGACTGAGTAAAGAGACTGCATACGGATTTTTGGATTTAGTGACTGGTTAAAATAGGCCGGTTGAATTTTGAGGAAAGCGAATATGAGCAACATCATCGATCAAATCAACGCGGAACAAATGACCCGCGAATTGCCGGAGTTCGCTCCTGGCGATACGGTAGTTGTCAACGTCAAGGTAAAGGAAGGCGCTCGTGAGCGCTTGCAGGCCTTCGAAGGCGTTGTCATTGCCATCACCAATCGTGGCCTGAATTCAGCCTTTACGGTGCGTAAAATCTCGCATGGTACCGGCGTAGAGCGCGTGTTCCAGACTTACAGCCTGCTGATCGACTCGGTCACAGTCAAACGTCGCGGCGATGTACGCCGTGCCAAGCTCTACTTCCTGCGCGATCGCGAGGGCAAGGCAGCAAGAATCAAAGAAAAGCTCAACTGAGCAATGCGCCAGCAATAAAGTTTCGAAAAAACCCGCCGTTTGGCGGGTTTTTTTTGGCTGCCAGCATTATCTGTATGACTGGCGGATGGGTAAGTCGATTCGAACGATCTTGTGTTGATTACAGTAACTCGCTTGAAACCTGTGTAAAAAAACCTCATTTCTTGTGCATCACTTACTAATTGGTAATGTCCGCTATGAGCAAAACAACTTCTAAAGCCAGGAAATCGGCCAAGGCCGCAACGGCGCAAGTCCATGCATTCCAGGCGGAAACCCGTCAGGTACTGCAACTCATGATCCATTCGCTGTATTCGAACAAGGAAATTTTCCTGCGCGAATTGGTATCCAATGGCTCGGATGCGCTGGATCGCCGGCGTTTTGCCGCAGTGCAGGATAAGGATTTGTTAGCCGATCATGGTGAGTTGCAAATCGAAATTGAAGCCGATAAAGAGGCCGGTACCCTGACGCTGCGCGATAACGGCATCGGTATGTCGTATGACGAGGTCATGCAAAATATCGGCACCATCGCCCACTCCGGTACCCGCAAGTTCCTTGAACAAATGGGTGAACAGGAGAAATCCGCATCACAGTTGATTGGCCAATTCGGTGTGGGCTTCTACTCGGCATTTATCGTGGCAGATTCAGTGACCTTGTTAACCCGCAAGGCAGGTGCCGAAGCAGAACAGGGAGTGCGCTGGAATTCGGATGGTGGTGGAGAGTTCTCCATTGAACCTGCCACGCTGGAGCAATGCGGTACTTCCGTAATCCTGCACCTGAAGGAAGCCGAGAAGGAATTCCTGCAGGAATGGACCTTGCGCTCCTTGGTGGGGCGTTACTCCGATCACATCGCTTTCCCCATCCGTTTGCTGACCAGCAAAGAGAACAAAAAAGGTGAAAAGGAATCCGCATGGCAGCAGGTGAACAAGGCTACCGCCTTGTGGGCGCGGCCGAAAACGGAAATCAGCGACGGGGAATACCAAGCTTATTACAAGCATGTTTCCCATGACAGCGACGATGCCCTGTGCTGGTCGCACAACAAGGTGGAAGGCACGCAGAATTACACCACCTTGTTGTATATCCCGAAAAAGGCACCCATGGACCTGATGTTGCAGCGCGACGAGCGGCAAGGGTTGAAGCTGTATGTCAATCGCGTTTTTATTATGGACGCAGCGCAGTCCCTGTTACCGCAGTATTTGCGCTTTGTGCGTGGCGTAGTCGATTCGCAGGATCTGCCACTGAACGTCTCCCGCGAGCTGCTGCAGGAAAACGAATTGCTGAATAAAATTCGGGCTGCAGTAAGCCGCCGCAGCCTGGACATGCTGGACCGTTTGGTCAAGGACAAGCCAGACGAGTTCAAATCTTTCTGGAAAGAGTTTGGCATGGTCATCAAGGAAGGCGTGGTTGAAGACATGGCCAACCGCGAGCGCATCCTCAAACTGCTGCGGCTGGCTTCCACTGACGATGAGACTGCTGGTGTGCTGACCGACTTGCCTGCTTACGTGCAACGCATGAAGGAAGGCCAAGACGCCATTTATTACATCACGGCAGAACATGACAAGGCGGCACGCAACAGCCCGCACCTGGAGGTTTTCCGCCGCAAGGGTGTGGAAGTGTTGCTGCTGTCCGATCGCGTGGATGAGTGGATGATGTCCTATCTCCACGAGTTTGATGGCAAGCCCTTCAAGTCTGTGGCCAAAGGTGCTATCGATCTCGCTGCGGTGAATGCCGAAGCAGCAGACGACCAAGATTCCGGCTCTCTGGACGAGGATTTGTTGCAGCGTGTGGGCGAAGCTCTGGGTGAACAGGTCAGCGAAGTGCGCAGCAGCCAGCGTCTGACAGATTCAGCCGCTTGCCTGGTATTGGACGAGCAGGAAATGGCCATTCATTTGCAGCAGATGTTGCGCCAGGCCGGTCAGGAAATTCCTCAGTCGCGTCCAGCGCTGGAATTGAATCCTGGCCATCCGTTGATCAAGCGGCTTGCGGAAGAGTTCGATACCGAGCGGTTTGATTCGCTGGCACAACTGCTTTACGAGCAAGCCATGCTGTCTGAAGGCGGTGTGTTGCCCGACCCGGCAGGTTTCATACGTCGCATCAACGCCATGCTGGTTGAGCAGCGCCAAGTTACTTGAGCGAAGATCCTGAACGAACCGTCTGAGCGAATGACCAAAGTAATTTCCGTGGGTGATTAAATGAACGACGGCAGCCGCATCGATAAATGGCTCTGGGGCGCGCGTTTTTTTAAAACGCGAGCCTTAGCTCGCGATGCGGTGGCCGGAGGTAAGGTAGAGCTGAACGGACATGGCGTTAAACCTGGCCGCAATTTGAAAGCTGGGGATCAACTCGCTATTCAGCGCGGTGAAGAGCGTTTTCTGATCAGTGTGCGGGATATCACGCATCGGCGTGTGTCAGCCGAACTGGCGGCGCAACGTTTCGAGGAAGATCCAGCCAGCATAGAGCAGCGCCTCAAGGCAGCGGAGCAACGCAAGCGGGAGAAACAATCAGGAAAGGTTGCCACTGGCAGGCCGGATAAACGCCAAAGGCGACAGATCATTCAATTCAGAAAACTCTGAATAAATCAGAGCCACCTTCACTCGCCGCAAGGATTAAGCCTTCGCAAAAGCTGGGCTATTTTTCATCCAGGGCTTTCAATCGATACAGCATTTCCAATGCTTCGCGCGGACTGAGCCGGTCCGGGTCCATCCCGCTCAGCGCCTCGCGCAGGGGATCTAGTTCCAGCGGTTTTGATATTTCAGCTGCAAATGTTGCGGCCTGGTCAAACAATCCCAGTTGCGGTGAATCGCTGCTTTGTGCGCGCTCCAGTTCCACCAGGTAACGCCTGGCTTGGTCCACTACCGGGCGGGGAATGCCTGCCAGTGCGGCCACTTGCAAGCCGTAGCTCTTGCTGGCCGGGCCTTCCTGCACGGAATGCATAAAGACGATTCGATCCTTGTGCTCGACCGCATCGAGGTGGACATTGGCCACACCGTCTTCATCTTCGGCGAAGCGGGTGAGTTCAAAATAGTGCGTGGCAAACAGGGTCATGGCGCGCACTTTTCGCGCCAGCCAGGCAGCGCAGGACCAAGCCAGTGACAGGCCGTCGTAGGTGCTGGTACCTCGCCCCACTTCGTCCATCAACACCAGGCTGTGTTCCGTGGCGTTGTGCAGGATATTGGCGGTTTCAGACATCTCCACCATGAAAGTGGAGCGACCCTTGGCCAGCTCATCACCGGCACCGATACGGGTGAACAGCCGGTCGATGGGGCCTATGCGGGCGGCTGTTGCCGGTACCCAGGCGCCGGCGTAGGCCAACAGTACGATCAGTGCATTCTGTCGCATATAGGTAGATTTACCGCCCATATTGGGGCCGGTGATGATCAGCATGCCACGCTCATCGTTGAGATTCAGGTCGTTGGGGGTAAACGGTTGATCCTGCAATAGCTCAACCACCAGGTGACGGCCGGCTTGAATATGTATACCGCGTTCGTTGCTGAACTCGGGCCTGCACAGGTTTAATTCCTGGGCACGCTCGGCAAAAGCGGCCAGCACATCCAGCTTGGCCAGGCTGTCGGCCAACAGCCGCAAAGGTGCCAATGCCTGCAGCAATTCATCCAGCACGGCTTCGTAGCAGTGCTTTTCCCGGGCCAGCGCACGTTCGCGGCTGGATAACACCTGGTCTTCAAACTGTTTCAGTTCTGCGGTGACAAAGCGTTCAGCATTCTTTAGAGACTGGCGACGGGTGTATTCGGCTGGCACCAGGTGCTGCTGCGATTGGCTGACTTCAATAAAGTAACCATGCACCCGGTTATAGCCCACCTTCAGGCTGTTAATACCGGTGATTTCTTTCTGCTTCTTTTCGTAGGCGGTGAGGAAGTCATTGGCGTTTTCAGACAGGCCGCGCAAACGATCCAACTCAGCGTCATAGCCAGGGGCAATCACCCCGCCATCGCGGATCAGCACCGGCGGCTCGTCAATGATGGCCGCCGTCAACAATTGCTCGATCGCTGGCTGCCCGGCCAGGCCTTCCAACTGTTGTTCAAGCGATTGATGTGCTGCATCTGACAGCAGATTTTTCAGTTCAGGTGCTGTGTGCAAAGCGCGTCGCAGGGTAGTGAGATCCCGCGGTCTTGCCGAACGCAAAGCTACCCGTGACAGGATGCGCTCAACATCGCCAACGCCGCGTAACAGGTCACGCAAACGCAAATAGGATTCACTCGCCAGCAACTCGGCTATGGCTGCGTGGCGCAACCCGGCATCTCGCTGCGAGCGCAAAGGATTATTCAGCCAGCGGCGGGCCTGGCGGCCACCCATGGCTGTGACCGAGCTGTCCATGATGCCCACCAATGATTCATCCGGCCGGCCACTGAGGCTGGTATCGACCTCCAGGTTGCGGCGGCTGTTGGCATCAAGGTGAATGAATTCATCCGCCAGCTCCAGATGGATGTCGCGTAAATGGGGCAGTGCGGTTTTCTGGGTTTCCTGTAAATAATCCAGCAAGCCGCCCGCGGCGACCACCGCCGCGGGCAGGTCCTCAATGCCAAAGCCGCGTAAATCGGCGGTGCCAAACTGTTCATTCAGAAGTTGAGTGGATTGGCGGCGCTCGAAGCGCCAGGGCTGCCGCCAGCGAACTTCTTCTCTGGGCATATCACTGAGGACTGAGCCTTGGCCCGAGCCTTCAGCCGCCAGCAGCTCTGCAGGTTTTAACCGTTGTAGCAGTGCCGACAGGTCCGCAGCATCTTTCACCAGCCGCACGGTAAAGCGACCTGAAGCCAGGTCCAGCCAGGCCAGCGCTTGTTGCTTGTCGGCGTGGCCAAAAGCCGCCAACAAGCTTTCCCGCCGTGATTCCAATAACGAATCTTCAGTCAACGTTCCCGGAGTAACAATACGCATCACCTGGCGCTCCACCAGGCCTTTGCCGGGGGTGGGTTCGGAGGTCTGCTCGCAAATGGCGGCCGATTCGCCCAGCCGTACCAGCCGCGACAAGTAATTATCCAGCGCGTGATACGGTACGCCCGCCATGGGGATGGGTGCGCCGGCTGATTCGCCGCGACTGGTCAAGGTGATATCCAGCAAGCGCGCCGCTTTGCGTGCATCGTCATAGAACAATTCGTAAAAATCGCCCATGCGGAATAACAGCAGAACATCCGCATATTCGGCCTTGATGCCCAGGTACTGCTGCATCAACGGGGTGTGTTGGCTGGTGGATTCGGTGGCGCTGGCAGACATTGGCCGCAGTTTATCTTAAGCTGAGTGATGCATGAAGCGGGTGGTCGAATTAATCGGATGTCCGTAACAAAAAGCTGCTCGAAAACGGGCGCAAGGCTGATTCAAATTAGCAGAGCATGATTGGATGAATTCACAGGCTTCCGAGATTGAAAAATGTATTGGACAACTGGCAGCGGCCTTGCAAGCCAAAGGCTGGACGCTGGCTTGTGCCGAGTCCTGTACCGGTGGCTGGATAGGCAAGTGCTGCACCGACCGGGAGGGCAGTTCAGCCTGGTTTGATCGCAGTTATGTGGCCTATAGCTATCCAGCCAAAACGGAAATGCTGGGTGTTCCAGAGCAACGCTTGCTGGAGTTTGGTGCGGTCAGTGCAGAGATTGCCTGTGCAATGGCGGAAGGGGCCAAGCAGCGCTCCGGGGTTCAAGTTGCGCTGGCCGTAACCGGGGTGGCGGGTCCCGGTGGTGGCACCGACAGCAAACCAGTAGGCACGGTTTGGTTTGCCTGGGATATCTCCGGTCATAAGGTAGAGGCCGAGAAGCGACTGTTTTCCGGTGATCGGGATGCGGTTCGCAGAGCAACGGTGCTGCATGCTTTGCGAGGTTTACAACAGCGTTTAAGGTAATTTCGTGGTTGCCTTTTTTCTGATTGTCGGCAAGATTCTCCAATCGTTATCGCTATTTGAGAAAGCATCAGCCTAAACTGCTTTACATGCCCAATAACGGGTATCGACAAAGGGTATATACGGCGATCTGCTCGAATGGATGTAGGAATAAAGCTCTTTGATCATTTCTGTGGCTGAAGCGTGAAATTCCCTATGTCATAATGTGGCCAACAATAAACCTGCCAAGTCAGCAACTGAATCATGAAGTAGCAGGCAAAGGCAGGCCAGCAGCGAAATCGACCGCCCGGTTAGAAACCCAAATAGCAATATCGACAACGGAGAGGAAACGTGGACGACAACAGAAAACAGGCCCTGACAGCGGCCCTGACACAGATTGAACGCCAGTTCGGCAAAGGTGCCATCATGCGCATGGGCGATGGAACCCACGCTGATGTACAAGTAATTTCCACCGGTTCCATCACACTGGATCAAGCTCTGGGTATAGGCGGTTTACCGCGTGGCCGTGTGATTGAAATTTATGGTCCGGAATCCAGTGGTAAAACCACTTTAACCCTGCAAGTCATCGCTGAGGCCCAGAAACTCGGTGGTACGGCGGCTTTTGTGGATGCCGAGCACGCGCTGGATACACAGTACGCTGAAAAACTGGGTGTGAATGTCGAAGACCTGCTGGTTTCACAGCCCGATACCGGCGAACAGGCCCTGGAAATTACCGATATGCTGGTGCGTTCAGGTGCGGTAGATATTGTGGTCATCGACTCCGTGGCTGCCCTGACGCCAAGAGCAGAAATTGAAGGCGACATGGGTGATACGCATGTGGGTCTGCATGCCCGACTGATGTCACAGGCCTTGCGTAAATTAGCCGGCAATATCAAACGCTCCAATACCATGGTGATTTTCATCAATCAGATTCGCATGAAGATTGGTGTGATGTTTGGCAGCCCGGAAACCACCACCGGTGGTAATGCACTGAAGTTTTACGCCTCCGTTCGCCTTGATATCCGTCGCATTGGCGCCTTGAAGCGGGGCGATGAAGTGGTTGGCAACCAGACTCGCGTAAAAGTGGTCAAGAACAAGGTCGCACCTCCCTTCAAACAAGCCGAGTTTGAAATTCTTTACGGCGAAGGTATTTCCCGCGAAGGCGAACTGATCGAACTGGGTTCCAAGTACAATATCGTTGACAAGGCTGGCGCCTGGTACAGCTACGAAGGTGAGCGTATCGGCCAGGGCAAGGAAAATGTCCGGCAATTCCTCAAGGACAATCCGGAGATGGCGGCCAGTATCGAAGCACGGCTGCGGGCAGAAATCCTGCCCGGCAAGGCACCTTCAGCCAAAGAAGCAGATGAAGAAGTTGCTGAAGAAGTTGCTGAAGAAGCCGAATCCTGAGTAACTGACCCGAAGCCCTGACGGTCTGTCAGGGCTTTTTGATGCCAATATTTCATGTCCGACCGGTCTGTTACTGTCAATGATCTGAGAATTTACGCCATACGTTTGTTGGCGCGGCGTGAGTATGCCGTTGGCGAACTGCACGGTCGCCTGTGCACCAAGTGGCGAGGTGAAGAGGGCATTCGACAATTGGCCGATGAATTGGTGGATGATCTGGTCAATGAAGGCTCCTTGTCTGACCAGCGTTATGTGGCCGCTTTTGTGCGATCAAAGCGACTGCGCAGTCAGGGGCCGATAAAAATCCGCGCAGAATTGCGGCAACGGCAATTATCCGATGCGTTGATAGAGCAAGCGCTGGACCAGGAGACTGAAGTCTGGATCGATGTGGCCGCTGCCTGGCTGGCTCGAAAGCATGATGGTGAGCTGGAGTTTGAAGACCGCGCGCGTTTCTACCGCCGCCTGGTCAACCGCGGGTTCAACCACGAGCAGGCCATGAGTGCCCTTGATCGATAGTTATTGCATGACTGTTTTTTGAACTATTCCAATAAGGTTTCGTTTGACTGAGTTTCCTGGCCCGCCTGGCGTCTTGAGTTTGGTTTTTGTGGCTCAACATAATCTCTGGACGTTTACCTTGGTAGTCGGTTTTGGTATCGAATCCGGTAAACTCGCCTTTTGAACCAACGAAACCATTACCCAGGCAATCAGCGCATGACATCCCCTATAGAAAAATCGGCCAAAAAAGTCCAAAAAACGGCACTGAAAACAACGGCTGACATCCGCCAGGCTTTTCTGAAGTTTTTTGAAGACAACGCCCATACTTGCGTGGCTTCCAGTTCACTGGTTCCGGCCGATGATCCTACTTTGTTGTTTACCAATGCCGGCATGGTGCAGTTCAAGGATGTATTTCTGGGTGCCGACAAGCGCTCTTATCAGCGTGCGGTGACTTCCCAGCGCTGTCTGCGCGCCGGTGGCAAGCACAACGACCTGGACCAGGTGGGCTACACCGCCAGACACCACACTTTTTTTGAAATGCTGGGCAATTTCAGCTTTGGCGACTATTTCAAGCCGGAGGCTATTCGCCTGGCCTGGAACTTGCTGACTAAAGAGTTTGGCCTGGAACCGGAGCGGCTTTGGGTAACTGTCTACCAAACTGACGGTGAAGCTTACGGTATCTGGCAAAACGAAATTGGCGTACCGGTGAAGCGCATCATCCGCATCGGCGACAAGGCCGGCGGCAAGCCCTTTGAAAGCGACAACTTCTGGGCCATGGGTGATACCGGCCCTTGCGGCCCTTGCTCGGAAATTTTTTATGACCATGGTCCTGACGTAGCCGGCGGTCCTCCAGGTTCAGCCGAAGAGGACGGCGATCGCTTTATCGAAATCTGGAACCTGGTGTTCATGCAGTTTGACCGCTCGAGCGATGCCACACTGGTACCGCTGCCCAAGCCCTGCGTGGATACCGGGATGGGACTGGAACGTATTTCTGCCGTGTTGCAGGGCGTACACAGCAACTACCAAATCGATCTGTTCCAGGCCTTGATCAAGGTGGCTGGTAAATTGACCAACTGCAGCGACCCCAACAACAAATCGCTGAATGTGATTGCAGATCATATTCGTGCCTGTGCCTTCCTGGTGGCCGATGGGATTTTGCCGTCGCGAGACGGTCGCGGCTATGTGCTACGCCGCATCATCCGTCGTGCCATTCGCCACGGTTACATGCTCGGGCAGCAGCAAGCTTTTTTCCATAAAATGATACCGGTGCTGGTTGAACAAATGGGTGCAGCCTATCCCGACCTGAAAGCCAAGTCCGATCAGATTGGCCAGGTATTACTGGATGAGGAAATCCGTTTCTCCAAAACCCTCGAAGCGGGCATGAACATACTTGAAGGTGTGATGGCTGAAGCCAAGGGCAGCATTGATGGCGCAACCGCCTTTTTGCTTTACGACACCTATGGCTTCCCTCTCGACCTGACCCAGGACATAGCCCGCGAGCGCAACCTGACGGTTGATCTGCCCGGCTTTGAAGCGGAAATGCAGCAACAGCAGGAGCGGGGCAGGGCTTCCAGCCAGTTTGGCAATCGCACTGCCATTTCGGCTGAGGTCATCAGCGGGCTGGAAGCTACCAAGTTCCTGGGCTACGAGCAGTTGGAAATCAGCGAAACCCGTGTCGCCGCTATCGTGGTTGCAGGTAAAACCGTAGATCGCCTGGATGCCGGCTTGGAAGCAGTGATTTTTCTGGAACAAACCCCTTTTTACGCCGAGTCCGGTGGCCAGGTGGGTGATACGGGCGTGTTATTGGCGCCCGGATTGAAGTTTGTCGTGCAGGACACCATCAAGCTGGGTGGAGTGTTTCATGGCCATGCCGGCCTGCTTGAGTCCGGGAGCTTGAAAACCGGGCAGTCAGTTGCAGCTCAGGTGGATGCGGAGCGTCGCCAGGCTATCGTGCTGCATCACTCGGCCACCCATTTGCTGCATGCAGCGCTGCAGCAGGTATTGGGAAAACACGTTGAACAACGGGGTTCGTTGGTGGCTCCAGATCACGCCCGGTTTGATTTCACTC
>JAWXBM010000011.1:0-131145 GCA_034440115.1 Lysobacterales bacterium
AATCTTGAATTCTTCGCTGTATCTCTTCCCACTCATAAACACCTCCGCTACAGTTATATTGTAACGCTCGTTGGTGTCTACGAAACTCAGGGCGATTCACTAAGGCCAGAGGTGATATCACTGTGGTTGAAGAATTGCAGGACAATGGTGACTTTGGAGTGAAGCTGTGTTTTTTGAATAAGCTTCACTTAAATGCCGACACTGTAGAAAAGGTGTAACTAATGGCTATAGGCAAATATTTCAGCCTAGAAGAGGCACGTAACAAGGGTCAGCTAGATCGGTTTGCGAAAGCACACCCGTCTATTGGCAATGAACGCAAGTTTGATGTTGGCCTCAGCAGGATGCTTGAGCCATCGACACAAAAGAAGAGTGAAAAAGATGGATAACATCTCATTTATGGATAACATGTCATTTATGGACGCCTTGAAGAAAAAGCGGCCCCTTGATGGATGGCCAGATCACAAAATTGAGAAAAACAATTCTTATATAAACCAATGAGTTGCAATCATAAACTGTAGGCCGATCGAACTATATGGTAAATCTTGGCTCCAAAGACTATAATTCTTGACAGTTCTTTACACGTAGGCATTAATAAACTTGATTACCTGCTTTTGGAGTGTGCCGAAATGATGAGTCCATTGAAATCCTTAAAGAGGATGAGAGGGGAGTTTGCCCTATTTCACTCATCCAAAAATGATTCAAACGAGCAAGCATTGCCGCGAGCGAATGTTCATATTTCTCGCGGTCTATCTAGTTCCGTAAATCCTGGCGAAGTTGCTCGCATTCAGCAAAGGCGTGTGGAGATTCAGCGCGGGAACCCGAAAAAGGCATGCGGTAAAGCGCTCTCTGGGCGCTGAATCATCCTAAGCCAAAGTGGATTCGCTATCCTTTGGGCTTTTGTTTTTGCCCCTCTTGGGTGGCTATTGGTTCTGCCAAAACTTCTTTTACACCAATACGATTGTCGAACAATACGACGGTGAGCGGCTGATCTTTTTCGCCGCCACTTTCGGAGCATTGTTGCTCGTTCCAGCTAGATTTGTAGCTATCTACCTTTCTGCAAAATGGCCCGAATTAATCCAATTTAAGCAAGCGTATCTTCCATGGGACTATGCGGGGACTGCCGCTTTGGCCGCAGTCCTTGGTCCGGTTCTGGCAGTGGTATTTAATTTTCCATTCTACGTTAGCGACTGGACGAAATTAGGTTTGCGGGCGAAGCTATATCAGAGCATTTTGCGGGAACATGGGGATGAGCTGGAGATACTCTTACATCATGCTCAGGCTGAATCAAAATCGGTAATGCTCACATTAAAGTCTGGAAAGGTGTATGTGGCTATAGTTGCCGCAGCCCCAGCAGATTTAAGCAAGAGAAGAAAATATATTCGAATCACTCCTCAAAAATCTGGATTGCGTGACCCTGAGACTAAGAGGGTGCTTTTGCCGGTTGACTATGGCCCACAAGTTGCAGATTTTGCTTATCCAAAAGACACCAAAATTCCAAGTAGTTTGGACAAAGTAATTCACAAGGATGAGATTGAAATATTTTCGTTATATGACGAAGAAATCTGGAAGTCATTCAATCCCGATAAGAGCGCTGAGACTTTCTAAGTCTTTGCCCGCTTTGCACCACTTTGAAGTGCTCGTTTTAGAAACTAAGCAGCAACCTAGAAAACATAGCTTCCGGGTTTCCGCGCATGTTGTAACGATATTCGAACTCGCTCCGATACTTCGGTAAATGCTTGCGCGATACGTGTACGTGCGTATCGCGAATGGAAAGTTTCAAACGCCCCCAGAAGCCTTCAATTGTGTTGGTGTGGGCTTGGTTGCGAACCCACTCATCGGCGCTGTGATTGACTGATTCATGAACCTATCCGTGGCTACCGAGCACCCTGTAGGCATGGGCTTGGTCGGTACTGATCTGCGTACCCTTTGCCACTTTTTCCAAAACTATCGGAAGCACCGTTTGGCGCTTGGCATTGGGGATAGCGCGCGTAATGATATTTGCGCCGCGCTGCACCGTACCCAGAACGGCAGGTTTCTTGGAATCTGCGCCGGGATGGCCTGAACGCTTGTCCTTGCCACCAATGTAAGTTTCGTCAGCCTTTACGTGGCCGCTCAGACCGTCATCACCGTCTGAATCAGTCATATACTTGCGGATTTCATGGCCCATGCGCCATGCGCATTTGTAGGTAACGTCCAACTGCCGTTGCAGTTCTTTGGCTGGTACACCATGACGGGAAGTTGTGAACAGGTACATGGCATAGAACCATTTTTGCAGCGGTGTGCGGCTGCGTTCAAATGGCGTTCCGACCATCGGGTGAATGTGATGGCTGCACCATGCGCACTGATAGGCAAGCTGTTTGGTGATGCAAGTAAAGCGGCCATGCTTGTCGCACTTCGGGCAATCCAGTTCAAAACCATAACGAATCTGCATCAGATGTTCCAAGCAGGAGTCATCGTCTGGGAAGCGTTTGAAGAAATCGGTAACTGTGAACTGTTTGGCCATCATCTTTCTCTTTTGACGGACTAATTAACGTCCAGTCTGAAAGGATTTCAAAACTTTGCAACGTCTAGCCCTTTGAAATAGGCGGAAAGCACATGATGCTAAGCCAATACGTTGGATGCATGCAAGCATGAGCCCAACCATATTGAGAATTGGCGGATATCGATTCTTTTTTTTCCAGGGAAGAGCCAAGAATTCACGTACATGTTGTTTCGGCGGATGGAGATGCTAAATATTGGCTGGAGCCTTCGGTTGTCCTTGCCAAGAGCTATAATTACTCGTCCAGCCAGTTATGGACTATCAAGTCACTCGTGGAGGAACACCAGCATGAGTTCATCGCCGAATGGAAGCGACACTTCACCCGTTGAGGTAACCCACGTTTCCTCAAGTGGTGTTTGGCTGTTGGCACATGACAAAGAGTTGTTCATGTCCTATGAGGAATTTCCCTGGTTCAAGGACCATCCAATCAAAGCAATCTTGCGCGTAGAAGAACCCTCGCCCGGACATTTCTACTGGCCCGATATTGATATTGATCTGAGTTCAGAAATGATTGAACACCCAGAGCGTTTTCCGCTTCGTGCTCGTAGCAACGCGAGAAATCCGATCAAAAATGGGAAGCCATAGCCATAGTGCTGGAGTATTAGAGCCAGCACTTTAGAGCAGATTTCCTACACCTTAACGCAACAAATTCCTCTACTGCGTTTCAGCTGAAACGTCCAAACTGTTAACTGAATAACTCGGTTGATTTGGTGAAACTGACACTAATTCAATAAACTGAATGGCTATCTCGTTTGAAGTCATATCAGGCTGTTTGGCCGGGAAAGATAAAGTTAACTTGACTAAACTTGACTCGCATCTATACTTCGCACATGGAAAAGCGACTGAATTCAGAAAGAACCCGGCAAGCCATGGAAAAGGTAGGGTTTACTCAAACAGCCATCGCTGAAGGGCTAGGCGTATCAAAAGAAGCTGTTTCCCAATGGTTGAATGACAAGTCGTTCCCACGGCCGAATAAATTGCTGCAGCTTGGCAAGTTGTTGAACCTGCGTTTCGATGAGTTGGTAATCAAGGACGACCCGTTCGCTCCCAGAATCGCCTTTCGCAAAATGAAGGGGACCAAGACCAAAAATCACCACGTTGTAAAGGCAAAAGAGATTGGCGTCTACCTGCGTCAACTAGTGCCGTTCTTGCCTTTCAGTACGCTGGAAATGCCCCCTGTGCTCAAGTCGCCGAGCTGTGATTACGATTACTTACGTCAAGTCACAGCCAATGTCAGGGCTGAGATAAATCTTGGGCCAATTGAGTCTATCGATTTTTCTCACCTGACCCGGCGCTTCAGAGATCTTCAGGCTGTGGTGGTACCTGTTCTTTGGGGCAGCAAGCAGGTGCATGAAAATGCCCTTCATATCTTTTTGCCTGATTCACAAACATCTTGGGTTTATCTGAATCTGGATACCAATGTGCATGACTTTAAATTCTGGATGGCTCATGAACTTGGGCATTGTTTATCGCCGGAGTTGAAAGGAGAAGAAGCAGAAGATTTTGCCGATGCTTTTGCTGCCAGTTTGTTATTTCCCCATGACTTGGCTGAACAAGCATATTCCTCAATTGGCTTGCAGCAAACTCCGGCAAAAAAGATCAACCACGTCATTGATCTGGCGATTGAAATGACTATTTCGCCTTATACAGTGATCAAACAAGTGAATTGCTATGCAACGTCGCAGCGCAAATCAGAAATCAAACTCGATAATGCCTTTTACGGTGCTGTTACGAATTTTAATAAAAAGTACGTCAATCTCAGTGAGTCGTTGTTTGGTGTTTTGGATAAGAATCAGAAAGAAAAACCAACGGCGCATGACTATATTGAAAGGTCTGAAAACGCATTTGATACGCCGTTTTTTGAATTGCTCAGAAAATACCTGGACCAACTAGACAAGGGTCCAGGGTTTGTTCAAACCGTGTTGGATATACCCCTGTTGGATGCTCGGAGTATTTACGCTGAGTTGACCTGATGCCACAGTTCAAGATTCTGGTTGATACCAACAGCTACATCCGATTAGCAAGAACGATCCACCCGTTGCTGTTTCAGACTTTTGGTGCAGCGGAGTACTGTTTGTACGTATTGCCAGAGCTGAACAAGGAACTCGAAAACCACAAATTGCAAAGCAAATTCCATTGGGTTGTTGAAGAAGAGTATGCAGAAAACAGACAGTATTTTCCCAAACTCCGCTGCAAGCAGAAAAATGCAATTGCGCTATCCTATGATTATGTCTGGCATTATGTGAAATCCGAACACCCGGGCCCATCGCGGGTAGATGTTTTGTACATCGCATACGCTCTGGAACTGGGTATTCCGGTCGTGACAGATGATAAGGATATGACAGAATTGGCCAAGGCTTTTGGTGCTGATACCATGCCCACGCTAATGTTACTCAGCATCATGCTTGAATGTGAACATGTGAGTATGACGACAATCGTTGGAATGTTCGCGCATTGGCATCACATCACGGATTTGCCAGCAAACTTCGCTTCCGATTTGCGGCGGCTATTCCCTGAACTTTAAGTCAATGACTTGCGAGCCGAAACCACCAGCCCAGGAACGGCTTTGCCTACTTCGTTGCGGGTTGAGTCGTAGCCGATACGTATGCGCGAAAACCCACAGGCCTTCAGAATTTTTTCGACATAGACAGCGCTGTGACTGTAACGGCCCGTGGGATGCAAACTGTAATCCTTGCTGTTTTGTGCCGGCGATGCCTCCAGCGTGAACAGCAACGCGCCGCCGTTTGCCAGTGCATGAGCCGTAGCCCGCAGAACATCTTCCAGATCACCGAAATAAATCAGGGTATCGGCAAATACGGCCAGGTCGAATGCTGCCTGGTAGTGTTCGAGAAAGTGGGTCAGTTCCGACTCGAACAAGTTATCGTACAGTTGTTTTTCCCGGGCTTTACTGAGCATGGCACTGGAAATATCCACGCCGATCAGCTTGCTGGCCCAAGGCTTGAGTGCAGGAGCGCACAAGCCCGTGCCACAACCGCCATCGAAGATTTTCAAGGACGCTTGCGGTGGCCCCAGCAATTCCTGCACCATCCCAGTTAGCTGCTGTGGCAGCTTGTACTCCAGACTACCCAGATGCTGTTCAAAAGTGGAGGCAAATTGATCAAACATAGTGCGCACCACCGAATCCGGCGCGCGCGTGAGCTTCTCGTCGCCACGGATGGCCTGCAACATGAATTGTGGCAAAGCGTTGTCAGGTTCACATAGCAACCATTGCTCGTAGGCGGCTATTGATTTGCTGAACGAGCGTTTTCCCAGCAGCGAGCGATGTTCCAATTGAAAGGTTGATTGGCACAGGCCGTCATGGGCCAGCGGAAAATCTGGCTTGAGATCAATTGCGTGTTGGTAGCAAACGACAGCTTGATTGAACTTCTGCGCCACTCTGTAAGCATTACCGAGGTTGTACCAGGCGATCAGATACTCAGGATCCAGTTCTACTGCCTTGCGGCCCACACTTATGGCTTCATCAAAGCGCTCTAATCGGCGTAAGCAGACACCAAGATTGCTATGGGCAGATACATCATCGGGCTGATGAGTAATGACCTTGCGGTAGCAATCCTCAGCTTCGCTAAAGCGCTGCTGTCCCTGATACACATTGCCGAGATTCATGAATGCATCCAGATAACCCGGCTGCTGCTGGATAGCCTGACGTATCAGCCGAATGGCCGCTTCGCCCTCGCCTTGCTGGTGTGACAGCACGCCCAGATAGAGCAGGGCACCGGGGTGGCCGGGCCGGGCATTCAAAATGGAGCGATAAAGCTTGCCGGCTTGCTGGCGTTTACCTTGCTCGTGCAGGTCAAGGGCGTGCTTGAATTTGGAGTTGAGTTTGGAGGCGTGTTTGGCAGACATGAACGGAGTCGGTTCTGGGGCCCCCTTTTCAGGGAAATCGATAGCGCAGTATAGATGAGGTTTTCGATAAACACACTTGTCTTATCGTTTGGTATGCTGCCGTTAATGCGAGCGCTTTTAGCCCCCAAGCCAAATCGCCAGATAAACAAGATTTCACAGGAAAGCCAATGAACAAACTGATTATCAGAGCAGTGATGATTGCCATTTACGGTCTGTCCTCCAGCAGTGTGATCGCAGTGGACAATGCTGCGAATGAGGCGATGGTGTACGTCAAGGCGGGTCATTTACTCAATCCGGTTAACGGAAAAATCAGCCGAAATGCAGTCATAACTATCTCCGGCGACAAAATCGTGTCGATTGGCGATAGCGATACCGAAATCCCGGCAGGTGCGGAAGTTATTGATTTGTCAGATTCTTACGTGCTGCCCGGTTTGATGGACATGCACACTCATGTTACCGGCCATCTCGACACCTACTATTTCGCCAATTATTTCCAGTCGCCGCATCGGACGATGATTGGCGGAGTGGTGAATGCAGAGGAAACCTTGCTGGCCGGATTTACCACCATTCGGAATGTAGGCGCGGCCGATTACCAGGACATCGCACTGCGCGACTCCATCAATGCGGGCGAAATTCCGGGACCACGAATCGCGGCTTCCGGCCCGTCACTGGGTATTACTGGGGGCCATTGCGACAACAATTCGCTCAACCACGAATTTGCGGAAAAAAGTGATGGGGTTGCGGATGGCCCCTGGGAAGTACGGAAAAAGGTGCGCACCAATGTGAAATACGGGGCAGACCTTATCAAGTTCTGTGCCACCGGCGGTGTGTTTTCCAAGGGTACGATTCCGGGGCAAACGCAATACACCTTTGAAGAAATGCAAGCCCTGGTTGAAGAAGCGCATACCCACGGACGCAAGGTTGCAGCCCATGCGCACGGCACCGACGGTATCAAGAAAGCCATCAATGCCGGAGTGGACTCGGTTGAACATGCCAGCTACCTGGATGATGAGGCCATAGCGCTGGCGAAATCCAAAGGTACCTATCTCTCCATGGACATCTACAACACCGAATACACCCTGGCAGTGGGCGAGGCCAACGGCATTCCAGAAGAAAATATAGCCAAGGACCGGGCCGTGGGCGTGGCGCAGCGCGAGAGCTTCAGCAAGGCGGTCAAAGCTGGTGCCAGGATGGTCTTCGCTGCGGATTCAGGCGTCTATCCGCACGGTGATAATGGCAAGCAGTTTTCACGCATGGTTGAATTTGGCATGACACCATTGCAGGCCATCCAGTCTGCCACCATCCATTCAGCTGATTTGCTGGGTTGGCAAGACCGGATAGGGCAATTGCAGCCGGGTTTTTATGCCGATCTGATCGCGGTTAAAGCGGACCCTTTGCAAGATATCAGTGTTCTTGAGAATGTTGATTTTGTGATGAAGGGTGGCGAGGTTTACAAGGGCGAGTAGCCCTGAGCCATCGGCCAGAAGTTTCGGTCCAGCTTAACGATATCGGTT
This sequence comes from Lysobacterales bacterium, assembly GCA_034440115.1. Classification (GTDB taxonomy): domain Bacteria; phylum Pseudomonadota; class Gammaproteobacteria; order Xanthomonadales; family SZUA-36; genus JAWXBM01. The sequence continues at coordinate 7,918 of JAWXBM010000011.1, forward strand.
TTATCTGCAGTTCTCACCTTTTTCTCCATTCGGTCACTTGCCTCGACACAGCCCGAGGTAAGTTTTCTGCTCCTTCGGGTGTAACCTCTAAGGTTCCCCCGACGACTTAAGCGGTAATGAAAAGAACTCCCGCGCAAATTGCAGAAGAAATACTGGTGCTGGATGCCCAAACGGGCAACCGCCAGGCGCTGGGAGAATTGCTGCTCTTGTGTCAGCCAGTGATTCTGCGGCATATCGTGCGATTGACGGGTGCCAGTAGCAGCGCACAGGACATCTGGCAAGAAAGTGCGATTGCAGCGATGAAAGGTTTGCGAACTTTGCAGGATCCGGCTCTGTTTCGTCCCTGGTTATATCGTCTTACCACTTTCAAGTGCCGCGACTGGCAAAGAAAACACTTTCGCTCACAGGCAGTGGAAACCACCCTGGATGAAACTACGCTAGCCGTGCCAACTCACCAGGATGATGGCCTGCCTGAAGACGTGCGGCGAGTGATGGAGTCACTGGATGGAGAGCAACGCCAGATTCTGTTCTTGTTTTACCGGGAAGGCCTGAGTGTGCAGGAGATTGCCCTGGCACTGGCCCTCAACCCGGGTACCGTGAAAACCCGCTTATTCAGGACCCGAGAAAAATTCCGTTTATGCTGGAAAGGAGAAAATGATGAGCAAGATAGATGAATTGATTGATTCCGCGTTGGAGAAAGAAGACAGGGATTTGTTCGCTCAGCTCGATGGCGATATGAACCTGATCGACATGGCTGCCTCAGTATTCCAGGGCAAATTGCGCTGGCTGTCCATCATGATGTCGGTGTGGATACTGGTGCTGACGCTGCTGGGGATTTATTGTGCCTGGCAGTTTTTTGCCGCTGAGCTTACCCGGGAGCTGCTGATATGGGCGGTCGGCTTTGGCTTCTGCCTGATGGCCATCATGGTGCTGAAGTTATGGTTCTGGCTGGAAATACAGAAAAATGCCGTGTTGCGCGAGGTAAAAAGAGTGGAGCTTCAGGTGGCCAGGTTGCACCAGTTCATTGCCGCAAAGGTTACGGTGTGATCCCCCAAATGATTAATCGCGATCAAGACCAGGCAAAACGCGGTTGATCAAAGTGCGCCACCCGGGTGGGCTGGCCAAGGATGGCCACCTCGCGGAACTGGTAGGCGATGGCAGCGGTGGGCGCGGCAATCCAATCGTTACCCAGCGGCATTTTCAGCACGGGGTGCTCGCGACCTTTTTTACGCTCCAGTATGGGCGCGTCACCACGCAGTAACTCGCTAATCGGAATACGATGAATGGATTCGACTTCTGCCGGGCTGGCAATGAGATCTGTCACACAACCACCCCATACCACCACCGGGGTTATGACAAATCCTGAGCGAGTCGCGTAATCATCCAGCCTGCCCAGAATCCGACTTGAATCCAGCCGCAAGCCTACTTCTTCTTCCAGTTCCCGCAGTGCAGCAAGTTCGGGCGTTTCTCCGGGATCAATACGCCCACCCGGAAAGGCTCTTTGGCCGCCATGGTTTTTAAGTTTCGCTGCGCGGATGGTCAGGATCAGTGCAGCCTGGTTGGCATCAGCGGGGTTGAACGGGATGTCGCCGATATTGGCACTGACACGACAGTCGACGATGGTCAAGGCAACTGCAGCATGTTTTTTGTCTGCAGTATTGATGCTGCATAGGTCCAGTTCTTGCAGATTGATGCGAATGCTATTCCGCAACCGATCGTCTGTCAAAAGTTCAAGGCTCATAGACAAAACAACGTTGGGTTGATTGCGATAGTCTGCAGTAGCATGAACAATATTGCAGTCTGACAACCCAAGCAAAGGCTATCCGGATTTCGATGCGAAGAAAGCCGACGCCCCGCATGGCCAGCGCGACTCACCACATTGAGGCCGCTTAAAAAATCAGCGGGTTTTGCAAGCCGCCTCAAAGCCAAACAGTTTGTGCAAGACCCAGGCGGCGGGGCACACACCGGTAAAAGCCTGCTGAAACAGGTTGACACCCACAAAAACAGTCAGCCAGACAAATCCTGGGTGGACGAAGTAGGTTAACAAAACTGATAACAGAACCATGAAGCCAGCAAAAGCATCAACGGCGTGCTCAAGCGACATTTGCCTTTTCATCTTTGGATCCTCAGTAATAAATTGTTGGTGAATCATTTCACCGCAGAGTCTAGACAAGTCTGAGAATTCAGGCGCTGTCCCAAATCAACTATTCTTGCGATTCTGGAAACACTGGGGTCAGAGTCCTGCTTCTTCGATGAAACAGGACTCTGACCCCAACCAAATTAATTATTCAGCGATCGCGCGCAAGGTTTCGCCTAGTTTCTTCAGGCGGTATGCAGTCGTTGCGTCAGCGGATTCAGCTGGCAGGTCATGTGCCAGGGCCTTGAGTTGAATGGCCAGTTCAGCATTGCTGCCTTCCTTTTGCACTTGCTTCAGAGTTGCAGACAACTTGCTTGCCAGCATTTCGGGTAAGGCCTGATTGCGCTGCAGTTGATCCATATAAGCCAACGCTACAACAGGAACCGCCGGCCAATGTACCCGGAATTGCTGCTGCGGATTGAACAGAGCGGCCTGGTCGGCCGCCTCCGCTGCAGCTACTTCGTTCTCAGTCAGGAATTCACTGGGTAGTAATTTGAATACATCCAGGCCACGATAGATTTCCGTGCCGTAGATCCTGCCTTTGTACCAATAGGCTGACCAGTAGCCCCCGAGGGACAGGAGCTCAGCATCAATTGGACCCCGGTCGAAGTAGGCGATTTCAAAAGGCTTGGCAGAGTCGGTGAAGTCGATGATGGAAATGCCACCCTGGTACCAAGCTTGGACAAAAATATCGCGGCCCGGTACGGGAATGATGGAGCCGTTGTGCGCCACGCAATTTTCCTGCTCCACCTGAGGAGCGGGCATTTTGTAATGGCTACGGAATTCCAGCTTGCCGTCGACAATATCGTAAATTGCGTCAGCGCCCCAGGTGATCGGATCATACGCGCGGCAGCGTGGACGGCTGCCACCACCCCATTCATCGGTGAACAACACTTTTGTGCCGTCGTTGTTGAAAGTGGCTGAATGCCAATAAGAGAAGCCCTTATCAACTACGGCATCCATGCGCTGGGGATTCAGCGGATCGGATATATCAAACAGGATGCCGTTGCCGGAACAGGCACCTGCGGCGATTTTGAGCTCCGGGAATACGGTGATGTCGTGGCATTGATCGGTCACTTCAGTTTCCTGGGTATCATCGCCATGGTCGCCGCCGCGCCACAAACCCGCCAGGGTTCCCTGTTCGGGATCAGCAAAAACCGATGGGCTGGAAACGATACGGGCTTTTGCAGGCGCAGCCACCGGGATTTCGATGACATCGATGCGAAACAAAGCAGTGCGGGTGTCGCCAGGACTTTCGTCAAAACAGCTCTCCATCTCTTGCTGGTCGCGAATGACCGAAGTACCGGAAACATAAACAATGATCTTGCCATCATCGCCTGGCCCTGAAACCACCGAGTGCGTGTGTGAGCCGCGACAGGTCTGCACCGCGCCCACCTGCTTTGGCCGCCTCAGATCGGAAATGTCAAAAATGCGAATGCCACGGAAACGTTCTTCACTGACGTCCTCCGTGATGCCTTGCAGGCCACAATCCAAACGTCCGCTGGTTTGTTCCACCGACATGATCAGCAGATCGCCGACGATGGATACATCACCTTGCCCGCCTGGGCAAACCACCGAGCTGAGCAAAGCGGGAATTCCTTCGTTTTCCAGTCCATAAATGTTGTAACCGTGGTAACTGCCCGCTACCAGCACATCGCCGGAAAATGCCATGTCGGTATTGGCGAAGCTGAGCATTGAGCTACGTTCATTTTCTTCCCCTTCCTCCTCTTCGTCGCCGTCCTTAGTGTCTTTTTCCGCGACTTTCTTTTCCGGCGGCAGTTCAGCTGGATTATCAGGATCAACGAAACCGGCGGGCCTGGGTAAGGCAACCAGCAGTTCAAGGTTCGAAATCGCAATGCCTGCATCATGCATGCCCGCTGCCAGTCCCGCGCGCGGGTCGGTAGACAGGCCCACCAGCAAGACATTCATCTTTTCGATTTCCGCATTCTGGTCATTGGTGATGTCATTGGTGAATTCAAATAGCACTGGATCAAACGCAGAACCGGGTTGTTCGTGCAGGTTTTCCACCATTTTTACCGCGCCCTCATGGTGCTTGATCATCAGTTCCAGGTACATGCGGTCAAAATCGGTGCCTTCAGAAGCTGCCAGTTCCTTCATCTGTTCCGGAGTTGCCATACCAGACATCTGCTTGTAATCATGCTGCATACCAGCATGCGCGGCGGGGTCGGGAACTTGCTGGCCACGATCACTTAACCATTGCTGCATAAAACCAATTTCATCCTGCTGTGAAACCTCGATGCGTCGTGCAGCTTCCAGTACCCCTGTCGAATTGGTTCGGTCCGGTGCCAGTTCGGACATCTCCAGTGCCTGGTGATGATGCGGAATCATGTCTTGCATAAACAGCACATCGTCCGCAGAGTAGCTGGTGACGGCGATCTGGATGGCTTCTTCTGCGGTGAGTTCCCGCACCGGCTGGCCGGGTGCGCCTGGTTGAATGATTGGACTGGTAGAAGTATCGGCTATGGCCGGTGGAGAAATTATCAGTGCTAAAAACAGGACTGGAGAGAACAATTGGCGGAAAGGTAAGTTTGGCACGTTTGAGAATCCTCCAACGGTTATGTTTGTATTTTGCGGTTGTGCCCATAATGTTTGCGGCATCAATTGGAGAGTATATTAGAACAGCACGTCTTATAAAGGTCGAATCGCAGGATGGCAGTCCTTTGCAAAGAACGTGCCGTGCTTCGGTCATTCCATTGCTGCGTGAAAATTTTTAATTGAACAGCGACGAGTCAGCTGGCGCTACGGTCAGTTATCATGTTGCTTTTGCCACCAAGAGGAGACCGCAGGGGTTTTGCAATGAGGCAGATAAAGCAATGAAGATCAGTTGGCAAGTTCGTTTATTCAATTGGTATTTGCGCCGCAAGGTGCGCAAGCCGCCTGGCCGCAAACAAGTGCAGGACTACAGGCGGTTTGTCACGCGTACTGATCAGCGCTTCTTGCGTATACCCAAGGAAGTGGAGTGGCGTGAGACAGCTTTGGGTGCCATACCGGCGCGCTATGTCAAACCCCGCAATGGAAACTTGAAAGGCACCATTTTGCTTTTGCACGGTGGTGCCTGGTGCCTGGAAACTCCTAACGCGCATACTTCCCTGGCTGGTCGGCTGGCATTGGAGTTGGGTATGGATGGCTGGATACCTTCCTATCGACTGGCGCCGGAGCACCCCTTTCCAGCCGGTCTCGACGACTGTTTGGCAGCCTGGAACGCCCTGCTGGAAACCGGGGTAGATCCGGCTGATGTGGTGTTGGCGGGCGATTCCGCCGGTGGTGCGCTCAGTCTGGGTCTGCTGGGCAAGTTGCGTGATGCCGGACGGGAATTGCCGAGCTGCGCACTGCTGATTTCACCCGCAACCGATTTGGTCAGCATGGGCCGGTCGATCATAGACAACGAAAAGTCCGACAGCATGTTTCGCCTGGCGACCGTCATGTTGTTTCGTCACTGGTATCTGGGCGAGACCAACCCTACCAACCCACAAGCCAGTCCTTTTTGGGGCGACTTCAGGGGTTTTCCTCCATTGTTTTTCCAGGTCAGTGGTGCTGAAGTGCTGTTGGATAATAGCGTGTTCGCAGAAGCAAAAGCACGCAGCCAGGGGGTAAACACAACACTCAGCATCTGGCCTGACATGCCTCATGATTTCACCCTGTTTGACTTCTTGCCGGAATCGCGTAAGGCATTGATTGAGCTGGCAGATTTTGTGAAAGCTCGCCGAGAAGCTGTGAATCCTTTAAGACACACCTGCGCGTGAATTTAATGATGATGGATCGAACACCTGAACAGCAAGCGACTTCACGGGCCAATACTGGAACAAAACGCCGGTCCAGCTTGTTATGGTTTGAACGAATCACTCTGTTTTCAGGCTTGTTTTTCCTTCTGACTTTCGCTGGCTTCAAGTACCAGCAGAACGAATCCGGTGACGCCGGAGCGGCGGCTTTTTACCAGCAGTTACATGCCTCTACTTTGCCTGAGACTAACGCTGGGCAGGTTAACAACGTTGCGCCGGAAATTACAGATTCCGGTTTGCCACAAGCCGTACCCTCGAACAAATATACCCTGCAAAGCCAAGCGCCTGTATTTGAACTCTGGTCGGAAAAACGTATCGCTGAATACCAGCAAAGCCTGCTGCAGGAAACCGATCCGCCATTGGGCATATTGCGCATCAAGCGGCTCAATATCGAAGTGCCAGTTTACAATGGCACCGACGATTTCATACTTAACCGGGGAGTGGGCCGAATCAAAGGTACTGCTCGCATCGATGGTGATGGCAATCTGGGTATTGCCGGCCATCGCGATGGTTTTTTCCGTGGCTTGAAAGACATTCAAGCCGGCGATGTGCTGGAGTTAGAAACAATCCATGGAGCAACGCAGTATCGGGTAGGCTCCACGGTTATCGTCGAGCCAACGGATGTCTCTGTTTTGGCCCCTACGCTCGAGCGGACACTGACTCTGGTTACCTGTTACCCGTTTTACTTTGTTGGTCACGCGCCCAAGCGATTTATCGTGCAGGCAACGGCTGAACCCCATATGGCAATGAACTGAGTGAGGAAATTATGAAAACATCAATTCGTGTATCAATGCTGTTGCTGGCTGCTACCGCAGGATTTTCAGTTAATGCCTCGGCTCAAATGCCGACCTGTGCTGACGTTATATGGAGCCAGACTTTGCTGGAAACGACTCCCACAATTGCCGATCATTGCCTGGAAGTGGTTCAGCGCGGTGAGGAGTGGTATGCCAAGGTGCAGGCCAAGATCATACGTCATGGTGCTAGCTCCACGGTCGTTCGCTACCGTGAGCCGGACGGAAGCTGGAGCGCAGCGGAACGAGCCTATCCTCCACGTGGCTTCACAGCGGAAATTGGCGATCAGGAAGTACCCATTTCACAAACTGCTGAAGGTCAGGAGCTGAGTGTTTATGCAAGTAGCTCCGGTGGAGAGAACTTCACCATTCCTATGCTGGCGGCTGTAACGCCAGAGCAAGCGGCTGAAGATAACGTGGTAGTCATTGAAGAGGTGTACGAAGAAGAGACTGCTCCAACTGCACTGCCATCAACCGCTGGTCAAGTGGGTTGGTTGGCAATCCTCGGCACCATGCTGGTGTTGCTGGCAGGTGTTGCACATGTGCTGAGAAGCCGCGCCTGATTCAGTATCTGCGCAGCCCGTCTCCGGCGAGATTGTCCGAGAGTCGTTAGTTTGGAAGAGCGGCAGTGGCGCTCTTCTTTTTTTGGTGCGCCCTGAATCGGCCGTGCTTTAGGCGGCTAAATGCCTAGTTTCATTTGCAACTCTTTGCCGGAATGCAATAGATCCTGCAGTGTATAAGCCCTCAGGCTTTGCAGGTAAGCGTGCAACGCTTGCTGCAGCAACCCGCGTAAACGACAAACTGAGGTGATTGCACATTGGCCAGTGGGGCGGAAGCATTCAACCATGTCCAGATCTTCTTCCATAGCGCAAATCACCTCCGCCAGATTAATATCGCTGGCCGGACGAGCCAGGCTAATGCCCCCGCCCGGGCCGCGTTGGGCTTCGATATAGCCCAGTCGGCTGAGGTTGCTGACTACTTTCATCAGGTGATTGCGCGATATGTCGTAGGCATCGGAAATTTCCCGAATCGTCACCCGCCCATCATTCTGCAAGCCCAGATAGATGAGTACCCGTATTGAATAGTCAGTAAATCGTGTCAGTTTCATGGGCTTGGGTATTTCCGCGGATAATCAGACCAGAGTTGGGGTTTCAGAGTAACCATCTCCGGTTGCTCTGAAGCTGATCCAGGTCAAACCGGTATGGCATACAGTTTAGTTTGAAGCTTTGAATGCTTGGTTGATCCATGTCATAAAAGATGCACTGAATTGCATCTATTCTGCGCCGGCACTATTTGTCAGGCTGAATAAACCCAAAATTATGAATTTCAAACTCGTCAATGGTCTTACTTTTGCTGTCTGTTGCAGTTTTCTGGCCTTGCCGCAAGCACCGCGGGCCGGCCAGGAACTGGCCGAAGCCGATGCAGCTATCGTCCTGGATCCCATCGTGGTGGTTGCCAGCAAGCGGCCGCAGGCGCTTTCCACTATTGCAGCGCAGGTTACTGTTATTGACGCAGAGCAAATCAGTCAAAATCTGGTCGAGGACATCAACGGCTTGCTGCGTTATGAGCCTGGCCTGGAGGTGGAAACCGCTGGAACCCGCTTTGGCGCCACGGCCATCAACATTCGCGGCATCGGGGGTAATCGTGTAGCCATCGAACAGGATGGGATACCGGTGCGTGATCAGGTTGTGGTTGGGGCATTTTCTAATGGCGGCCGAGCCTTGCTGGAAACGGATCGCATCAAAAGGGTAGAAGTGCTGCACGGCCCGGCTTCAGTGTTGTACGGCTCCAATGCACTGGGCGGCATCATCAGCGTGACCAGTTGGGATCCTGAAGATTTGCTCGCCATTACCCAAGGCAAGGTTGCAGTTCGTGTGCGCGGGGGCTACCAGGGGGTAAATGACAACTGGGTAGGCTCGGGAATTGCTGCCTGGGGAGAAGGCAGTCACGGGCTACTCGTAGCGGCAACCTGGCGCGAAGGTCATGAGCGGGATAATACGGCCCCGGCCGATGCAGCGACTGATCCCCAGGACTGGGACAGCCAGGATTTCATGTTGCGCTATACCTTCGATAGCGCTGCAGGCAATCGCCTGCGCCTTACCGCACGCAGTCAAGAGCGCGATATCGATACTGAAATCCAGTCACAACTTGGCTATGGACGGCGTTTTGGCACCACCACCGAGCTGTTGGGATTCGACCACGATGAAAACCAACTGCTGGCGGCTGATTATGAATTTGCCTTTGGTGGTTGGGAGCAGGGGGTGGTTCGGTTATTTCATACTGACTATGAAACGGATCAGTACACGTTCGAAACCCGGGCCAATGCCAGGACACCGGTGAAGATACACAGGCGGTTTTATTACCAGCAGCAACACGATGGCATGAACCTGAATTTGTTTCGCAGCCTGATCAGCGGTGCAACGACGCATGAGCTGAGTCTGGGGATGGAATGGCTGCAAACCCAAAGTGGGGAATTCCGCGATGGTTCGCAAACCAATCTGCTGACCGGCCAAAGCAGCAATGTCATTCTGGGTGAGCAGATGCCAGTGCGTGATTTTCCAAACTCACGTAGCCGCGAACTGGGCTTTTATATCCAGGATGAAATCAGTTTTGCCAACAGCCGCTGGGAGCTGGTGCCAGCCTTGCGCTGGGATCATTACGAGCTGAAACCTCAGGTCGATAAAATCTGGCAGGAAGATTATCCCGATTTCACCGTTACGGACGTCAGTGACAGCCAGTTCACACCTCGCTTGGCTGCGTTGTATCGAATGAGCTCCGTTGGGAGCCTTTACGGACAGTATTCAGCCGGGTTTAGGGCACCCCCTTTTGAGGATGTGAATATTGGCCTGTTCATTCCTCTGTTTGGTTACCGCGCTATTCCCAATCCGGACCTGCAGGCCGAAACTTCCAATGGATTTGAACTGGGCAGTCGCTGGATTACCGGCCATTCGCAGTTGAGCCTGGCACTTTTTTATACTGATTATGATGATTTCATTGAGTCGCGCGCCTTGATCGGCATCGAGCCACAGACCGGTGAATTGATATTCCAGTCGCGCAATATCGACCAGGCGCGAATTTACGGCCTGGATATACGTTATGAGCAGGATCTGGCAGCCTGGAACGAGAAGCTGCAGGGCTGGTACCTCAAAGCAGCCGCGTACTGGTCAGAGGGCGATAACCGGCAGAATGATCAGCCCTTGAATTCCATTGCGCCACCACAGGCCGTGATCGGAACTTCCTGGTATTCGCACGATGAACGCTGGAATATGGAGCTGACGGGTACCTTGACTGCTGCGAAGAAAACCGAAGAAACAGACCAAAACATTGCGCCACGATATGCCACTGATGCTTGGTTCAGTCTGGATTTCGCAGCGGGTTGGCGTCCAGTCGCTGACCTGCAGATTCGCGCAGGAATTTTTAACCTTACAAATGAAAGCTATTGGCACTGGCTGGATGTGGCTAATCTGGAAGCCGGTAATCCCATGATTCCCATACTTTCACAGCCTGGAAGAAGCTACTCCTTCAGCATCAGTTTTGAATTTTGATGCAGGTTAATTTACCGCTGCGCATGCTTTGTATGACATGCGTCAAGAGTTGTTCTCTCGGGGGCTATTAAAATTGAGGCAAACAGAAAGCATCTTTATCCGGTACTCAATCTACGGAGCCAAGAAAATGAAAATTCGCAACACCCTTATCCTGGCCACGGCCATATTGGTTTCGGTTTCTGCCTGCGGGCAGAACACAGACCAGCCAGCTGCCCAGACCACTGCCCAGACCACTGCCCAGGCCACTACTGCCCAGCCCGCTGCTCAGGCACCTGCAGGCAAAGTTGACCCGGCCTTGGCTGTGCATGCCGCTGAAGCTGCCAGCGTTTCGCTGGAAGACCGAATAGCAAACGGTAAAAAGCTCTATGGCACCCATTGTTCTGCTTGTCATCAAAGCGAAGGGCAGGGCTTGAAAGGCGCTTTTCCTCCACTCGCAGGTTCGGACAATCTGCTGGAAGGGCCCGCGATAGCGGTAAATGCCGTGATCAACGGCCTGTCAGGGCCCATTACCGTGAATGGGGTTGAATACAATTCGGTTATGCCGGCGCTCTCTTATCTGAGCGACAGCGACGTGGCCGATGTCGTCACCTTTGTGATGAATTCCTGGGACAACCCAGGCGGTGAAGTGAACGCTGCGGAAGTGGCTGCGGCACGTGGCGGTGTAGCCGTGTCGGGGCCCTCTGATCATCCGGTTTCGGGCACTGGCGAAATGGCTTACTCCGGTGCACCAACAGCAATGACCGGTGAGCTGGCGAAAAAATTCATCGATTCCGAAGGGCCCCCAATGACCGAGGCAGAGTTTGATATGGCCACGGAAGTTTACTTCCAGCGTTGTGCCGGCTGCCATGGCGTGTTGCGCAAGGGCGCCACGGGCAAGCCACTGACCACCGATATCACACGCGAGAAGGGTAGCGATTACCTGAAGGCCTTGATTACCTACGGTTCACCGGCTGGTATGCCCAACTGGGGAACATCGGGTGACTTGACGGATGAGCAGGTCGATATCATGGCGCGCTTCCTGCAGCACCAACCTCCGACTCCGCCAGAATGGGGTATGGAAGAAATGATGGCCAGTTGGAAAGTGATCGTTGCACCAGCAGACCGCCCAACCAAGCCACAGCATGATCGCAATATCGAGAACTTCTTCGCCGTTACGCTGCGTGATTCCGGTCAGGTGGCGATCATCGATGGTGATACCAAGGAAGTGATCAATATCATCAAGACCGGCTACGCGGTGCACATCTCACGGCCATCCGCCTCAAGCCGCTATGTGTTTACCATCGGCCGTGATGGCAAGATCGACATGATCGACCTGTGGATGAACCCACCTGACCTGGTGGCGGAGATCAAGATCGGCCTGGAAGCCCGTTCGGTTGAAACTTCCAAATATCATGGTTACGAAGATAAATACGCGATTGCTGGTGCTTACTGGCCACCGCAATTCACCATCATGGATGGTGACACGCTCAAGCCTCTGACCATTGTTTCAACCCGTGGCATGACGGTGGACACTCAGGAATACCATCCGGAGCCGCGTGTAGCAGCTATCGTGGCATCTCACGAGCATCCTGAGTTCATCGTCAACGTCAAGGAAACGGGCAAGATACTGCTGGTCAATTACGAGGATATCGACAACCTCAGTATCACAACCATTGGCGCAGCCCGATTCCTGCATGACGGTGGCTGGGACGTAACCAAGCGTTATTTCCTGACGGCCGCAAACAACTCGGACCGCATTGCCGTGGTCGACTCCAAAACACGCAAGCTGGTTGGCTTGCCCGAAGTGACCAAGATCCCTCATCCGGGTCGTGGTGCCAATATCACCGATCCTGAGTTTGGGCCGGTATGGGTTACCAGTGCTTTGGGTAGTTCCAACATCACCTTCCTGGGCACCGACCCTGCAGGCCATGCTGACAATGCCTGGAAAGTAGTGCGTGAACTGGCAGGCCAGGGCGGTGGTTCCTTGTTTGTGAAATCACACCCCAAGTCCACCAACCTGTGGGTGGATACCACACTCAACCCAGACCCGAACATATCGCAGAGTATCGCCGTGTTTGACATCAATAATCTTGACGCCGGCTATGAAGTTCTGCCAATCGGAGCATGGGCTGAACTGGGTGAGGGGCCGAAGCGTGTGGTCCAGCCTGAGTATAACAAGGCGGGCGATGAAGTCTGGTTCTCTGTCTGGAGTGGTCAGGACCAGGAATCTGCCATCGTGGTGGTGGACGACAAGACCCGGACGCTTAAAGCCGTCATCAAGGGTCCGGAAATCATCACGCCAACGGGCAAGTTCAACATCTACAACACAGTACACGACGTCTACTAGTCAATCTGACCGTCCGGGAGTTTTTTCCGGGCGGTCAATTCCGGCCTGCCTTTTAGACAGGAGCAAAGGAGAAATATCATGACTAACCAACGCAAGCTGCTCGCCACATCGGCAGCAGTTTTCGTGGCTGCGTTCGTCGCCACCATGCAGCCAGCTCAGGCTGCCGAGTCATTTACGGAAATGTTTACCGAGGGTAAAGCAGGCGTGTCTTTTCGTTATCGCTATGAATTTGTTGACCAGGAAAACCTCGCCAAAGACGCACAGGCATCCACCCTGCGGGGCAGGCTGAACTTCAAAACCGATGACTGGAAAGGCTTTGGATCTTTTGCTGAATTCGACTACCTCAGCGATGTGATCTGGAATGACTACAACGCGGGCGCGGGCAACACACCCAACAGGACCCACTATCCGGTGGTAGCAGATCCTACTGGCCCGGATCTGAATCAGGCCTTTTTGCAGTGGCAAAATGGCGCTGCGGGAAGCCTGGTTCGCGGCGGCCGGCAACGGATCATTTATGACAATGCGCGTTTTGTGGGAAATGTGGGCTGGCGGCAGAATGAGCAGACTTACGATGCTGCATACTTCCAGCAGAAAGTAGCGGCTGTGGATTTTCAACTGGCTTATGTCTGGCAAGTCAATCGCATTTTTGGTGATGACGTGCCTGCAGGTGAGAACGAAAACTCCACTGTGTTGGGTAATTTGGGATACAACCTGGAAGGCCTGGGTAAGCTGACGGGCTACTACTACGATATCGATAATGACGATGTCGCATCATTTTCAACCAGCACCTATGGTGGTCGTTTTGTCGGCACGTACAAATTTGGTGAAAACGCCTTCGGCTATGCGCTGGAATATGCGCACCAATCGGATGCGCACAATAATCCGCTAGCCTACAGCGCCAATTACTACCGTATTGATGCCTCGCTGGGTATTGGAAAAATAACGCCTTATGTGGGCTATGAATCGCTGGGTGGAGATGACTCAAAAGCGGGTGCGTCTTTCCGTACGCCTCTGGCTACGCTGCACGCATTCAACGGTTGGGCTGATATGTTTCTGAATACGCCGGCTGCTGGTCTGAATGACTTTTTTGTGGGTGTTAAAGGCGTTTCGGGAACGTGGAACTGGGATGCGCTTTACCACGATTTCGATGCGCAATCAGGCAGTCAGTCCTTTGGCTCTGAAACAGACGCCTCAATCGGTCGCAAGTTTGCCGAGAAATACAGTGTGTTGTTCAAAGCGGCTCTGTTTGCTGCTTCAAAGTCATCGCCTTATCCCGATACCACCAAGGTGTGGGTGCAGCTCACAGCAGATTTCTGACGTATCTACCGTCACCCCGGACTTGATCCGGGGTCCAAAAAATCGTCTTGATCAGCCCGGCGGCTGCCAGGAAATATGGACTCGCAAAACGAGCCGGGGCTGCATATAATTAAAAGCAAATAGCCAAAAGCAGTGATAACCTTCCGTTCTGAGAAATGACCCGCAACGGAACCCACCATGAGACCATTTCTAATCAGTTTGCTGAGCCTGTTGCTGGCTGCGTGTGATGCATCCACCCAAAACCAACCCGTAGAGGAACCAATGGCCCAAGCGGAAGAAAGTGAAACCTGGCGGGTGGCCATCGAGTTGCCTGGTATTGAATTGCCGGTAACTTTGCACCTGGCCAATGACTTGAGTGAAGCGTGGTTTATCAATGGCCATGAACGGGTCGTGGTTCCCGAAATCAGCGCTGAAGGTGAGCAGATTACGCTGCGTTTTCCAACCTTCAATAACACTTTTGAATTGGCCCGTTCTGGCGATGCCATGAGCGGCACTCTGACGCTGGTGAAATTGGGCTATGAGCAGCAAATGCCGGTGCAGGCCGAGCGCGGCAATACGCAGCGGTTTACCGACAGCAAAGCTCCCGAAATCAATGTAACCGGCCGCTGGGAAACGATGTTTACCGATGCCAATGGCAAGCTCACCGAGGCTGTTGGAGAGCTCGACCAGCAGGGCAGTCGAGTGCTGGGCACCTTTTTGACACCCACAGGGGATTATCGCTACCTGGAAGGCTCTGTCAGTGGTCGACAATTGTTGCTGTCTACTTTTGATGGCGCCCATGCTTTTGCTTTCAGTGCCGGGCTGAATGATCAGGATGAGCTTGAAGGTGGCTTCTGGTCAGGCACGAAGTCTTACGAAACGTGGCTGGCAAAGCGGAACTTTGATGCTCAACTGCCCGATGCCTACGAGCTGACTTATCTCAAAAAAGGCTACGACAGGTTAGCATTCAGTTTCCCGAATCTGGATGGACAGCCCGTTTCCCTGAATGATGAGCGATTCAAAAACAAAGTAGTGCTGGTTACCCTGTCCGGCACCTGGTGCCCGAACTGTGCTGATGAAGTGGCTTTTCTATCCGGATATTACCGGCAGAATCAAGATCGGGGCCTGGAAATCATCACCTTGCTGTACGAGCACTTTGATGAATTTGAACTGGCCGCCCAACAGGGCAAGCTGCTGCGCGACGAATATGCTATTGATTACACCTTGCTGGTTGCAGGTGTCTCCGACAAGACACTGGCGGCCGAGACCCTGCCCATGCTGAACCATGTGCTGGCTTTTCCGACCATGATTTTCATTGATCGCAACGGTGCCGTGCGGCGTATTCACACCGGCTTCAGCGGCCCTGGCACGGGTGCTTATTACCAGCAGTTTGTAACCGGGTTCAATGAACTGATGGAACAGTTGCTCGAACAAAGCGCAGCGGCTGATCCGGCTGAATAGGTCGCGTCCCAGCCGGCGCAGTCAAAACCTGGCTAAATTTCCACCACACCGCGCGGTGTGGCCATCAACACCACATCGGCAGGCCGCATGGCAAACAGGCCACAGGTCACCACGCCAGTCAGGTTATTGATGCGCTGCTCGATGCTGGTTGGGTCCAGCAGATTCATATTGTGCACATCCAGGATCTGGTTGCCGTTGTCGGTAATAAAACCTTCACGTAATACCGGTTGACCGCCAATCACCACCAACTGCCGGGCAACGTAGCTGCGCGCCATGGGGATGACTTCTACCGGCACAGGGAAATTACCCAACACACCCACTTTCTTGCTTTCGTCCACGATGCAGATAAATTTGCGGCTGGCTGCTGCGATGATTTTCTCGCGCGTCAGTGCGCCACCGCCGCCTTTGATGAGGCGCCGGTGCTTGTCAAACTCATCAGCGCCATCGATGTATACATCCAGTGTGCCAGCCTGGTTCAGCTCTTGCACCTCAATGCCGACCTCCTTCAAGCGCGAGGTAGTGGCTTCCGATGAAGACACCGCTGCTTTAATGCGTTTGCCGCTGTTGGCCAGGGCATCGATAAAGCAGTTCACCGTGCTGCCGGTACCTACACCCAAAATACTGTCTTCCTTGACCCAGGCCAATGCAGCCTCGGCCACGCGCATTTTCTGCGCCAGTTGCGGATCAGTACTCATGCGTCCTGTTGCTCCAGTTCGAGGATGAATTCCCAATGCGCTTGCTCCACCGGCATCACCGACAGGCGATTGCCGCGGCGCACCAGGGCAAAATTCTGCAGGCAATTTGCGTGCTGTTTTAGCTCAGTCAGACTGATCAGGCGCCTGGTCTTGCGCTTGTAGCGCACGTCGACCATCAGCCAGCGCGGATTTTCCGGATCGCTCTTGGCATCGAAGTGATGATCATTGGGATCGAATGCGGTGTGGTCCGGACAGGCCGCTTTAGATGCCACTTCTGCAATTCCGACGATACCCGGTGTTGCGCAATTTGAGTGGTAGAAAAAAATCAGGTCACCTTTGCGCATGTCGTCGCGCATGTAGTTGCGTGCCTGATAATTCCTCACTCCATCCCAGTGCTCTGTCTTTGCCGGAGCATTTTTCAGGTCATCGATGCTGAACGCATCCGGTTCGCTTTTTATCAACCAATGGCGCATGTCGTGGAATATCCTGTTATTGCAGTGAGCGGCATTGTCCCGGATCAGACCGAGAAGGTAAACCGCTGGCTGTCGCTGATCAATTCATGCAGCGGGACATCGTGTGGGTCGGTAGGAATTTCGCTGCTGCACTGCAACTCAAAAGCGATACCGATGCGCAGCGGAACAGGCCTGTTCCTGAGCGATTCCAGAGCTTTGTCGTAGTAGCCCGAACCCATGCCCAGGCGGGCGCCACTGCTGTCCCAGGCCACCAGCGGCAGCAGGATTACGCCCAAATCTTTCGGCGGCACTTCTTTGCCCTTGGCTGGTTCAGCAAAGCCCAGACTGTTTTCAGACAAAGCGTCATTGGCCTGCCAATGCCGGAAAACCATACGGGGCTCAGTACCTTGCTTTTCGATAAACGGCAGCGCCAGGCGAAAACCGGCTTGCCGCAAGGGACCGAACGATGGGGCCAAATCCGGTTCGCCATCGAAAGCGAGGTAGGCAGATACATGACAGGGTGGCAACTCCAACAAGCGGCGCACCAAGCGCTCGTTCAGCGCGGCATTCTGTTGTGCGCGTAATTCGGGTGCCAAATCTCTGCGACGTGCCCGCACACTAATGCGCAGAGACTTTTTTTGCTGCTGGATCAGACTTGGCTCAAGCGGAAAAAGTGCCATTTGAAGTAGTCAAGTGAATAAGCCATGTGAATAAGCCAGGTGAATAAGCCAGGTGAAAAAGTCATGTAAAAACGCTGGTAGCGGACCAAATAAAAAGGGTGAATGGACAAATTCCCATTCACCCTTGTTGTTAGTGCCCTCCAGGGTGCCGCTGCAGGCCGGCGACCTTGAACCATCGGTTCAGGTGGGACAGTTAACCGGGCTTCAGGCTTTTCGCAAATTGCGAACATGCACAACGGCACTCAGTTTCACCGCCCCTAGGTCATGATTAAGGGACAAGGGCTTTTCGTCCCACTGGCAAACACCTCAGAGGGCTGACACGAGTATAGCAGCACTGCCCGCTAAGGGCGGGTTACTGTTCGGAAGCTGAGACGAAACGATTGGGCCGGTTGGCGTTGGACTGAGTTTCTAACTGCTGAGTGCCTGTTCCAGCTCATCCGCCAACATCCGGATGCGGCTGTCGATCTGGTCTTCACGCACATTGGCGATGCGCTGCATCTTGAGCAACTCGTCGCTGAAGTTCAAAGCCGCTTGCAGCGCGATGCGCTCCAGCGACATGAGCCGGCCACTCTCGCGAATATCCTTCATGCGCTCGTCCAGCACACGGGCGGCTTCGATAAGGTCTTTGCGTTGATCTGCGGTACACGCGAATTGGTATTTCCGGTCTAGAATGGTGACGGAAACGGGTTCTGCTGCGACACTCATTATGATTCCTGTGGACTCAAGCCGATCTGGCTGGCCTGGTTGTTCATTTTGTTGGTTATTCAGCTTTGCTCAAGCGCTTTCAGCCGGTTGATCATGGCTTCAACCTTGCTGCGAGCTTCTTCATTCTTGGCAACGAGGCCGGCACGCTCGGCAACCAATAATTCCTGACGGGCCAGCAGCGAGTCATTTTCCTCGCGCATTTTGCGGCACTGTTCCAGCAATTGTCTTAATTGCTGTTCCAGGCGCTTGAGGTCTTTGCTGGTCTGTTCGAGTGATTCCATGGCTTCACACTATATGTTGAGAGAGTAATATCGTCAATTACCCAGCGCTGTTACCCCAGCTCCTGTATCCAGCTCTTGTACCCAGCTCTTGTAATGATCCTTGCTGCGTTGGTGTATCCCGGGATGTTAACATTACGGTTTTTCGAAGGACTGTTATGTCTGCAGACCCCATGCCCGATTTCCATCACGCCCTGCTGCTGAGCCGCGGTAACCTTGACGCTGCGGAACTGGCCGAATGTCATGGAGTGCTGTGTGGCCTGATTTGTCGCAATGGCGCCGTAACGCCCAAAGATTACCTGGCGCAGTTGGCCACACTGCAATTGGTGGCTGAGCCAGAAAAGGCCTTGGCTGAAATATTTTCTGATGCTCATGAAAGCACCATCCAGCAACTGGCTGATATCGACATGGGTTTCAACCTGTGGCTGCCGGATGACGATCAGCCCCTGAATGACCGAACCGATGCCCTGGCTCAATGGTGCACCGGTTTTCTGGCTGGAATTGGCTTGGGCGGTGAGTTGCCGACTTTGTCTGAAGAGGCCACCGAAGCGCTGGACGATATGCGTCACATAGCCCAGGCAGCCTATCCGCAGCTAGCCATCACCGATGCTGAACGCGACGAAATGCTTAAGTTTGAAGCAGAAGATGAAGAAACCCAGGATGAAGGCGAAGAAGTAGATGAGACCGCATTTATGGAAATAGTCGAGTACGTTCGGGTGGTAACCCTGATGCTGTGCGAAGAGATGCGAGGCCCAGGGGATGAGGACCGCATTCATTAATTTGTTCGCTAAGCCATTCAAAAAGCTGTGCCCCGAATTGTGCGCCAGGACCCGTAGCAGAGAACCCACATGATCAAACAACCAGAATTTGCCCGGCGGCGCACGCAGTTGATGCGCATGGCGGGAGAGGATTCAGTCATCATCCTGTGTGCGTCACCGGAAAAGATTCGCAACAGTGATGTGCAGTATCCTTACCGCCAGAACAGCGATTTCCTCTACCTCTCTGGCTTTCACGAACCGAATGCTGTTCTGTGCCTGTTTCCTGATGAGAAAACCCCCGCAAGCATCCTGTTTTGTCGCGAACGTGATCCCGAGCGGGAAATGTGGCATGGTCCGATGACGGGCCTTAAAGGCGCGGTCAATCAGTTCGGCATGGATGAGGCTTTTGATATCGATGAGCTGGGCAAACGCTTGCCGAAACTGCTGCAGGACCGCGCCCGGATCTACTACGATCTGGGCCGCACTCCTCTGTTTGATCAGCGCCTGATTGGCTGGCTGAACGAACTTAAAGACAAGCCCAGGAAGACTTTCCACGCCCCGGAAGAAATCCACGCGCTGGATCACATGCTGCATGATCTGCGGTTGTACAAAAGCCGTGATGAAATTGCTGCCATGCGGCATTCAGCGGCAGTTGCGGTTGAAGCCCATGAGCGCGCCATGCGGGTATGTCGCCCCGGTATGAACGAAGCGGAAATCCATGCCGAGCTGCAGTATGTTTTTACCAAAAACCAGTGCGAAGCCTCCTACAACGCCATTGTGGGTGGTGGTGCCAATGCCTGCGTGCTGCACTACATCGCCAACAAGGACACGCTCAATGACGGCGATCTGCTGTTGATCGATGCGGGCGCTGAGTACGCTGGTTATGCCTCTGACATTACCCGCACTTTTCCGGTCAATGGCAAGTTCACGCCCGAACAGAAAGACCTGTACGACGTAGTGCTGGAGGCGCAGATCGCCGCCATCGACAAGGCGCGGGCGGGCAACCACTGGCAGGACGTCCACGATGAAGCAGTGCGGGTCGCCACCCAGGGCATGATCGATCTGGGCATACTCAAGCTGAGTCTGGAAGAAGAGCTGGAGCAAGCGGGTTACAAACATTTCTATGTACACAACACCGGCCATTGGCTGGGCCTGGATGTGCATGATGTCGGTGATTACTCGGTTGATGGCGAATCGCGCTTGCTGGAGCCAGGTATGGTAATGACGGTGGAGCCGGGCATTTACATTCCGCCCAACGACACCAGTGTGCGCAAGGTATTCCGCGGCATCGGCATTCGTATTGAAGACAACGTGGCGGTTACCAAGGGCGAACCGCTGGTATTGACAGCCGCATTGGCAAAAAGCACCGCCGCTATTGAAGCGCTGATGGCCGAATGAGTCCAGCTCCAGGCTCATCTGCTACGACATTTGATGTGGCCATCATCGGCGGCGGGCTGGTGGGTGCCAGCCTGGCCTGTGCATTGGCACCGCTGGGATTGAAGCTGTGTCTGTTGGAAGCGGTTACGCCGCGCGCCTCTGCTCAACCCAGCTATGACGATCGCACGCTGGCCCTGAGCGCCAGTTCCTGCCGTATTCTGCAAGGCCTTGATCTGTGGGCCAAGCTGCAGCCTCATGCAACCGCCATACGCGAAATCCAGGTCAGCGAGATGAATCAACCCGGCAGCGTGCTGCTGGATCCGGCCGAGCTGGGGCTGGAGAGTTTCGGTTATGTGGTTGAAGCGCGCGAGTTTGGCCGGGCAGTATCGGAAAAACTGGATGAACTACGCCATTTCGTAGCGGGGCTCAACCTGATCTGCCCGGCGCAGGTCAAGTCGTTGAAAACCGCAGCTGATGGCGTACAGATCACCTATTTAGCGGGCGATGCAGAGAAATCTCTGCATGCCCGTCTGGTGGTCGGCGCCGATGGCGCAGAATCGCTGGTACGCGCCGCCATGCAGGTAGAGGTTCAGCGCCACGACTATGGTCAGACCGCCATTATCTGCAACGTCACACCTGAACAACAACACCTTGGCCGGGCGTTCGAGAACTTCACGCCCACCGGCCCATTTGCGTTGTTGCCGCATCGCGATGGCCACTGTGGGCTGGTCTGGTCGGTGGCCAGCGAGCAGGCCGAAGCATTGATGAACCTGGCTGATGCCGATTTCATGCAGCAGGCTGAGACCCGTTTTGGCAATAAGCTGGGGGCATGGCAGAAAATCGGCAAACGCTCGTCCTATCCTTTGAAGCTGGTACGGGCGAAAACCGACTGCAGGCCCCGCACCCTGATCCTGGGCAATGCAGCCCATGCCATACATCCCATAGCGGCCCAGGGTTTCAATCTGGGTTTGCGGGATGTGGCGGTGTTGGCCGAGGTTCTGGCCGAGGCCATCCATCGACTGGCAGATGATTTTGATCCAGGCGCTGAAAGCCTGCTGCGCGCCTACAGCACCTGGCGCGTGGATGACCAGGCCGAGACCATCGCTTATACCGATGGACTGGCACGGCTGTATGCCAATCCCACTGCTTTGGCCGGCGCTGCTCGTCGTCTTGGACTTATTGCCTACAGGCTGCTGCCGTCATTACGTCGTCGCCTGGCCATCAAGGCCATGGGTTTTCGTGGCCGTATACCCCGGCTGGCCCTGGGTGAGAGGCTGGGTGGGGCTTAGCGTTTGAAGCACACAGCGGACATTATTGTTGTCGGCGCCGGCATGGTCGGTGCAGCAACAGCCTGTATGCTGGCGCGGGCCGGATTTTCGGTGCAAGTTATCGAAAGTAAACAAGCGCAACAATTCTCAACAGATGAGCCCGTTGGTCTGCGGGTATCCGCCCTTTCTCCCGGTTCGCAGAACGTGCTGACTGCTGCCGGTGTATGGCAGCGCATCGCCGATCAACGGCATAGTGCTTACCGCCGCATGCGGGTTGAAGATGGTGATGAGAAAACCGTGCTGGATTTTAATGCGGGTGAATTTGCCCTGGAACGGTTGGGCAGCATTGTTGAAAACGACCTGGTGCAATACGCCCTTTGGCAACAGATGCAGAATCTGGCCAGCGTGGAACTGGTCTGCCCGGCAAGCGTGCGGCAGATCCACATTGAGGCCGGCACAGCGCAAGTGACCCTGGACGATGGTCGCAGCCTCAGTGCAGCCTTGTTGGTGGGTGCGGATGGCGCAACTTCGGCAGTGCGCAAGGCCATGGGGGTGGACCAGCAAGTCTGGACCTATGGCCAGCAAGGCATTGTCTGTGTGGTTAAGAGTTCTATCGCTAACACAGGCCTGGCCTGGCAACGTTTTATGCCGGGTGGGCCTTTGGCCTTCCTGCCTTTGGCTGATGGATCTTCTTCGATTGTCTGGACGCGGCCGGATATTGAAGTAAACGAATTACTGACCCTGGACGATGCGGCTTTTCTGGCACGATTACAAAGTGCCATGGCTGAATCTGCGGGCGCAGAAAGCCTGTTCGGAAAACTGCAATCCTGCGGCCCCCGGGCCGCCTTTCCCTTGCGTATGGCTTTGAGTGATTCCTACGCAACGCAATGCGCTGTCCTGATAGGCGATGCCGCCCATGTCGTACATCCGCTGGCTGGGCAGGGGGTTAACCTGGGCTTTCTCGATGCCGCCGCCCTGGTGGAAACCCTGCTGGGCAACCGCAAGCAGGGCAATCGACTTAATGATGAGCGCAGCCTGCAGGCCTATTCCCGCGCCCGCCGTTCGGAGACCGAGTTGATGGCACGGGGCATTCATGGCATTCGTAGCTTGTTCGCTATCCAGCCATTGTCGCCATTGCGGCGCCTGGGATTGGGTCTGCTGGCGCGGAGCTGGCATGGCAAAGAAGCCTTCATACGCCGCGCTGCTGGATTGAATTCCAATGCTCCAGCGATTGCTCGAGGAGTGGAGCTGGGACAGTTAATGCGCTGAGGTGCTTATTCCTTTTTGGTGCGTGAATCTGCGCCATATGCTTTCTGGTTATATCCTGATAGAAAACACTTCGTTCACGGCTTGCACTGACAAACATATGCTTCTTGCCAATTCATTGAGAATGTTCAGCAAGAGGCATCAGCATGTTCCAGGCACTACGTAGCGACAATTCGCCCTTCACCGAGCAGCAGATTGAGCAGCTCAAATCCAGCCTGGTCAGCCTGGATGCAGCACAGTCCGCTTGGCTGAGCGGTTATATTGCCGGCTGCCTTTCTTCTACTAACGAAGCCAATTTGCCCTCGGCAGCAGCTGCTGCCGAACCATCAGCCCAACAGAAATTCCACGTTTTCTACGCCTCCCAAACCGGCACCGGTGAAGCCATTGCCGCTGAACTGGCCAGTCAATTGCAGCAAGCAGGCTGGTCAGTCGAACTGCAATCCATGGGCAGTGTACGTCCAGCCCAACTGAAGAAACTACAGCACGTTGCTGTGGTAATCAGCACTCACGGTGAAGGTGATCCGCCGGACGATGCGATCGATTGGTTCGACTATCTGCAGAGTCCCCGGGCACCACGACTGGAATCACTGAACTTTACCGTATTGGCACTGGGCGATCGCAGCTACGAAAAATACTGCGAGGCCGGGCGGCAACTGGAAACCCTGTTGCTGGCAACCGGTGCCAAAATATATTCGGAGCGGGTGGAATGCGATCTGGATTACGCCAGCAATGCCGGGCAATGGTCAGGCCAGGTACTGGGCTATGCCCACAAGCAGCAACCCCAGCAGCAACCCCAGCAGCAACCCCAGCAACAAGCCCAACAGCAACCCCCACAAAAACCCCTTACCGATTCATTGGCCAAACGCGGAGCTGCGCAGCACCTTAGTGTGGTGCCCAGTATTGAGGAGTGGACTCGCGTCAAGCCCTTCAAAGCAACTCTGGAGCGGGTACAAAAAATCACCGCGCTCGAATCCGACAAGCACGTGTATCACCTGGAATTGTCACTGGCCGATTCCGGCATCGAATATCAACCGGGCGATTCATTGGGTGTATGGGCCAACAACAATCACGAAATTGTTACCGCTATCCTGACCCGGCTGAATATCGCCGCTGATGCTGAAATTGAAATCGATGGTCATGTACACAACGCTCACGAGGTGTTGGTCCGCCACCGCGAAATCACCCGCCTGAGTGCCGACACCGTTCTGGCCTATGCCGCAGTGGCCGGGCAAAGCGAGTTGCAACAGCGTTTCGAGGCTTTGGAATCAGCCGCACGCCGCGACTTTATCGAACAGCGCCAGTTTATCGACCTGGTGGAAGAATACCCGCTGGCCGATGGCTCCGTTGTCTCGCTTGAAGAACTGGCTGATTTGTTACGGCCGCTGGCGTCGCGCTCTTATTCCATAGCCTCCAGCCGCGCGGAAGTGGATGAGGAAGTTCATCTGACCGTTGGCACCTTGTTCAGCAATGCCATCGGCACCGAGCGCAAGGGCGTTGCCAGTGCTTTTCTTAATCACCACCTGCAAGCGGGTGATGAGGTCGGTGTGTTCCTGGAGCCCAACCGGCGTTTCCGCTTACCGGAAAATCGCCAGACGCCCATCATTCTGATTGCAGCCGGTACCGGCATCGCGCCATATCGGGCTTTCCTGCAGCAACTGGCGCAGGAAGAGGCCAATACGCCGGTTTGGTTGATCTTTGGCAACCCGCATTTGCGCAGCGATTTCCTCTACCAGCGCGAATGGCTGGAATGGCGTGAAAAAGGCTTGCTGCAGCACATCGATTGCGCCTTCTCGCGCGACCAGGACGAAAAGGTTTATGTACAACACATCGTTCGCCAGCAGGGCGAGCGCCTGAATCAGTGGTTACAGAGCGGCGCACAGATCTACCTCTGCGGCGGCCTGGCCATGGGCAAAGAAGTGGAACTGGCTGTGCAGGAAGTTCTGGCCGAACAGCGCGGCCTGGATGCAGACGAGGCCAAAGAACAGCTGGCTGAACTGCGTCGCCAGGGCCGCATACTGAAGGATTTGTACTAATGAAGGCCACTACAAATGACTGATGCCGCCAAGCTGACGCCGGTTGAAGGCATTAAGGCACGCAGTAATTTCCTGCGGGGCAGCTTGCTGGAAAGTCTGGCGGACAGTGCTACCGGAACCCTGGCAGAAGACGATACCCAGCTGAGTAAATTCCATGGTTTTTATCAGCAGGATGACCGCGATGTGCGCGATGAGCGCCGCCGCCAGATGCTGGAGCCCGATCACCAATTCATGATCAGAGCGCGCGTACCCGGTGGAATTTGCACACCTGATCAATGGCTGGCCATGGACGCGATAGCTGCCGAACATGCCAATGGCACCATCCGCTTAACCACGCGCCAGGCTTTCCAATTACACGGTGTGGTTAAGCGCCGACTGAAGTCCACCATCAAGGCCATCAACGACAGCTTGCTTGATACCATCGCTGCTTGCGGTGATGTGAACCGCAACGTGATGAGCACGGTGCTGCCGGAACAGTCCGCCCTCCACCAGCGCGTTTTCGATGATGCCGCTGCAGTGAGCCAGCACCTCACACCAAATACCCATGCTTATCACGAGATCTGGCTGGATGGCGAGAAGCTGACCGGCGAGCAGGCTGCACAAGAACACGAGCCCATCTATGGCGCCACTTACCTGCCACGTAAATTCAAAATGGCTTTTGCCATTCCGCCGCGTAACGATGTGGATCTGTTTGCTCACGATCTGAGCTTTATCGCCATCGTCGAGAATGGTGAATTACAGGGCTATAACGTGGCAGTGGGTGGTGGCATGGGCGTTACTCATGGTGACCCCAAAACCTATCCGCGCCTGGCGACGGTGGTAGGTTTCTGCAAACCCGAACACGTTTTGAAGGTGGCGGAAACCATCGTTAAAATCCAGCGCGATTTCGGCGACCGCACCGAGCGCAAGCACGCTCGCCTGAAATACACACTGGATGACCAGGGCGAAGAGTGGTTACACGAGCAACTGGTGCACCGCATGGGGTTCAGTCTGAGCATGGCGCGTGATTATCACTTCACCCATACCGGCGACCGTCTCGGTTGGCAGCAAACCGATGACGGGCTGTGGCATTTGGGATTGTTTATCGAGAATGGCCGGGTCAAGGACCAGACCAGCGATCAGTCTGGCAGTAAGCAATTAACCGGCCTGCGGGAGATTGCAAAAGTATTGAAAGGTGAATTCCGACTCACCCCCAACCAGAACCTGGTGATTGCCAAGGTAGCAGCAGCAGATCGTGCTGGCATTGATCAGATTGTGGCTCAGCATGGCCTGGATAGCTGGAACCGGTTGTCCCCCATACGCGAGAATGCTTTGGCCTGTGTCGGTTTTCCGACCTGCGGACTGGCCATGGCCGAAAGCGAGCGTTATTTGCCGGAACTGATTGGGCGTATTGAAACCTTGCTGGAAAAGCACGGTTTGTTGCAACAGGCCATCACCATTCGCATGACCGGTTGCCCCAATGGCTGCGCCCGGCCTTACTTGTCTGAGATTGGCCTGGTTGGCAAAGGCCCCGGTTTGTACAACCTGCATCTGGGTGCAGCATTCAACGGCACACGGTTGAACTCTTTATTCCGTGAGTCGGTACAGGAAGCTGAAATTTTACAGATTTTGGACCCGTTGTTTGCCGAATATGCTGCGGGCAGAGCCGATCAAGAACATTTTGGCGATTACCTGTTTCGGCAGGGATTGCTTTCCAACTCTACCCATTCAACCACACCCCAAAGTCTATCAACACCACTCAACAGGCTTCAGCATGAGTGAACAGGCATTGAAATTATGCATTCCCCGACCCGGCCAACACTGGAGCCAGCAACAACTGGACGCGGTTAATCCCTGTCTGGAGAAAATGTCAGCCGTTGCCCGGGTGCAATGGGCGTTGGATTTCCTGCCCGACCAGGTGGTGCTCACTTCCAGTTTCGGCGTACAGGCCGCATTGATGTTGCATCTGGTTACCCAGATCCAGCCGCGCATTCCGGTGGTGCTGATCGATACCGGCTATTTGTTTGATGAGACTTATCGGTTTGTTGATGAACTGCAGGACAGGCTGGATTTGAACCTGCACATCTACCGCCCGGAACTGAGCCCGGCCTGGCAGGAATTGCGTCATGGCCGCTTGTGGGAGCAGGGCACTGAAGGTATACGTCGCTACAATCTGTTGAACAAGGTTGAGCCAATACAAAGAGCCCTGAAGGATTTACAAGTGGGCACTTGGTTAAGTGGCTTGCGGCGGAGTCAGTCCGACACGCGCAGCGAATTGTCAGTGCTGCAACGGCAGGGCAATGTGGTAAAAGTGTATCCGCTGGTGGACTGGAGCAATCGTGACGTACATCGCTATTTGAAACATTTCGATCTGCCTTATCACCCCTTGTGGGAACAGGGCTATGTATCCATCGGCGACCACCACAGCAGCCGGCCATTGCAATGGGGCGAATCCGAACAGGACACCCGCTTTTCCGGATTGCTGCGCGAGTGCGGCTTGCACGAGGCAGAACATTTCACGCCCATCAAAGCCGATGAACTACAGGTTAAAAGTGCCGTTGCAACAGCTTGAATATCGATTGCTGAGGCCGGGGTGTTGATTCAAGGCACCCAATGATTGGCCCAGGACCGGGCCAGCACCTCCGTCGGCATTGGCGATGATGTCGTCAATGCGTTTGCGATCTATACCTGGCACCATCAGTTGCAGGAAAGCATACATGTAGTCGCGCAGGAAACGGTCCCGGCGAAACCCTATCCAGGTAGTGCAACTGGGAAACAAACGTGTGACGTCCAGCGCCACCAGGTCGGAATCTCTGTCTTGCTCGTAAGCCATACAGGCGACGATGCCGATACCCATTTCCTTGCGCACATAGGCCTTGATCACGTCGGGATCTTCGGCAGTAAATACCACCTTGGGTTTGCAGTTGGCTTTGGCGAAGGCCAGTTGCTGATCGGAGCCCGCATCAAAGCTATGGGTATAGCTGATGATGGGGTAGCGCGCCAGATCATCCAGGCTGATGCG
The DNA here is from genome assembly GCA_034440115.1 of Lysobacterales bacterium. Classification (GTDB taxonomy): domain Bacteria; phylum Pseudomonadota; class Gammaproteobacteria; order Xanthomonadales; family SZUA-36; genus JAWXBM01. Next base: position 35,787 of record JAWXBM010000011.1, read on the forward strand.
TTGCAGTTGCGTCAAAGGATGATCCGGTTTGACCAGTACCGTGCGCTCCCAATGATAAATAGGCAAAGTCACCAGGTCGTCGAACAGTTCGCTGCGGCCGGAGGCGATGGCGAAATCAGCTTCCTGCTCCTGCACCAGGCGGGAAATCTGGTCTGAGGTGCCCTGTTGCAGGTTGACGGAAATGCCCGGAAACTGGCGCTGGAAGGCTTCCAGCAGATCCGGCAAGACATAGCGTGCCTGGGTATGGGTAGTGGCAACCTTCAAATTGCCTTGTTGCTGGCCGGACATTTCTTGCGACATGGAGCGGATATTGTCGACTTCCGTGAGAATTTTACGGGCCCGGCGCACCACCTCCTCGCCCGCCTCGGTCAAGCCTTCCAGGCTTTTGCCTTTGCGCAAAAACAAGCTCAGCGATAGTTCCTCTTCCAGCATTTTGACTTGCTTGCTGACACCCGGCTGTGAAGTAAACAATACCTGTGACGCGGCGGTAATGTTCATGCCGGCATCGACTATGGCGATCAGATAACGCAGTTGCTGCAATTTCATAAAATATTCCCGGTCTTCACATGGTTCAGACCGTTCAACAGTCGATCTGCTTGCAGATTAATCAGCCTTACCGTTCAGCGCAAGCCCGCATAACTCGCATATTGCACCAAGGATCCCATGTTTGTGCAATATGTGGGTTAAGGACACGGGCGATATAACGCAGGGATATAAGGGCGAAAGGAATGCTTCTTTCTGCTGTCACCCCGGGCTGACTATGATCGACTCCATTGCTGTTTGGAGTTAGTAATGGACTTTTTCCCTATATTCCTCAATTTGCGCGCGCAGCCAGTCTTGCTGGTAGGCGCAGGAACAGTCGCTGAACGTAAAGCACGCATGCTGTTGCAGGCCTCGGCCACAGTAAAAGTTGTGGCGCGTGATCTGAACAAGCAGTTTCTGGCCTGGCAGGCAGAAGGCAGGATCGAGCACCTGGGCAAGGAATACCATGCCCAAATCCTGCACGGCAAACGTCTGGTATTCGCCGCCAGTAGCGATCGGGCTTTGAACGCCCAGGTTTTTACAGATGCTGAACAGGCCGGAATTCTGGTCAATGTGGTCGATGATCCAGACCATTGCCGTTTCTTGTCGCCCGCAGTCATTGACCGCTCGCCCATACAGGTCGCCATCTCCACCGGTGGTAGCTCGCCCCTGCTGGCAAGAGTGATCCGCGGCTGGATAGAACGTTTGCTGCCGTTGGGCCTGGGGCGGGTCGCTGCGGTTGCCGGGAATTTACGCACTACTGTCAAGCAGGCACTTCCGGTCAGTCAGCGCCGCCGTTTCTGGCAACAGCTGCTGGAGGAAAAGCGACTGCGGAGCTGGAGTTTGCAGGACGAGGACCAGATCAGCCGACAGATTCGGTCGGCTCTGGATGCAGAAGTCAAATCGACTGCGACAGAAAACAGCACCAGTGAATTGCCCTCGCAAGGCAAAGTATTTCTGGTCGGTGCAGGCCCGGGGCGCGCTGATCTGTTGACCTTGCGGGCATTGCATGTGCTGGGTCAGGCTGACGTGATCCTGCATGACCAACTGGTCAGCAGTGAGGTGCTGGATTTGGCGCGACGTGACGCCGATCGCATCGATGTGGGTAAACGCGCCGGCGATCATCATCGCAGCCAGCAGGAGATTCATGCCCTGATGCTGCAGCAGGCCAGTCTCGGCCGCACAGTGGTCCGCTTGAAAGGCGGCGATCCCTTTGTGTTTGGCCGTGGTGGGGAAGAGTTGGAGTACCTGCGGCAACACGATATTGCTTATGAAGTGGTGCCCGGAATCAGCGCAGCCATGGCTTGTGGGGCTTACAGCGGTATTCCATTAACCCACCGCGACCACGCGGCAACGCTGACCTTTTTAACCGGTCACGCTGCCAGCCCTGCAGGCCAATCATCAAATCTTGCCACAGATCATTCCCGCCCAGCCGTGCAGTGGGAAGCCATTGCCGGCAACGGGCGCACTGCGGTGATTTATATGGGGCTCAAACAGGCCGGTAGAATTCGCACCGAGTTATTGCGGGCGGGCATCGCCAGCGATTTGCCAGTAGCCCTGGTAGCCAATGGCACACGCGACAACCAGCAGGTATTGCACGGTACAGTGAATGAATTGCAACAACTCGCATCCCGCATCGAGGCCGCTGCACCCACTTTGCTGATTATTGGACAGGTTGCCGCGCTCGGGAGTACCCTCAGTTGGTTCAAAAATCACCCGGTGCTGCTGGCAGCAGCGTAATTATATGATGAGGAAGACCTAATGATTTACAGCAACATCCTGGAGACAGTGGGACGTACACCCATCGTCAAGATCAATCATCTGGCTCCCAAAAGGGTCGAAATGTACGTGAAGCTGGAAGCCTTCAATCCTATGGGCTCGGTCAAAGACCGTCTGGCCCTGGGCATTATTCTGGATGCCGAAAAGCGCGGTGCGCTCAAGCCCGGACAAACAGTGGTGGAAGCTACATCCGGCAACACGGGTATCGCCTTGGCCATGGTTTGCGCCGTGCGCGGCTATCCCTTTGTAGCTGTGATGGCAGAGTCGTTTTCTATTGAGCGCCGTCGCCTGATGCGTTTTCTCGGTGCCAGAGTGGTATTAACGCCAGCGCCGCGACGGGGAAGTGGCATGGTAGCCGCTGCTGCAGCATTGGCCAAAAAGCATGGCTGGTTTCTCACCGAGCAGTTTGAAAACGAGGCTAACCCGGCCTATCACCGCAGTACCACCGGTCCTGAAATCCTGTCTGATTTCGCTGGTCGGCGGCTGGATTACTTCGTCAGTGGCTACGGCACGGGTGGCACGATTACCGGTGCAGGGCAAATGATCCGTCTGGCACGCCCGGAAGTAAAAATCATTTCTACCGAGCCTGCTGGCGCAGCGCTGCTCGAAGGTAAGGAATGGCAGCCGCACAAAATACAAGGCTGGACTCCTGACTTCATTCCAAACGTGTTGGATCGTAAAGTTGCCCACCAGAATATTCCGGTAACGGACGATGAGTCCATTGCTACGTCCAAGGCCCTGGCCAAGAAGGAAGGTATATTCTGCGGTATCTCGGCTGGCGGCACGTTTGCAGCAGCCTTGAAGGTAGCCGAAAGTGCGGAACCGGGCGCAGTTATTCTGGCCATGCTGCCCGATACGGGCGAACGCTATTTGTCTACACCGTTGTTCGTTGATGTAGCAGAAGGGCCGGATGAAGCGCAGGATTTGCTGGAAGGTCTGGATTACTAGTGTTTGCTGGGCCTGGCCGGTTTGGCCAGGCCTCTATTTCATAAGTTCTGCGGTTAATTGCCGAAAGACGTCAGCCAGTTCCCGGTGGAAATTAACCAGTGCAGAACTGCTGCGCCATACCAGGCAGATGGTGCGGGACGGTGCCTCGCCTGCAAAAGGCCGGGTGACCAGGTTGTCGGTGGCCGCTATGGGCGGCATCACTGCCAGCAAGGGCAGCAGGGTAATTCCGACCTCAGCCGCCACCATTTGCCGTAAGGTTTCCATGCTGCTGGCGTGAAAATCCACCCGTTCATGCGCACCTGCCAGAGTGCAGACTTCCAGGGCGTGTTCCCGCAGACAATGGCCTTCTTCCAGCAGTAACAGTTCATTGCCGTGCAGGTCATCAATACTGACTTCAGGCAGTTGAGCCAGTGCATGGTTTGCCGCTACGGCCAGAACAAACGGCTCGTGAAACAACACTTCAATCTGCAATCCGGCCTCGGGGATGGGCAGTGCCAGCAAGGCCGCATCCAGCTCACCGCGGTGCAGCATGCGCAACAGGTCTTCGGTTTTTTCTTCAGCCAGTTGCAAACGCAGCCGCGGGAAGTGCTTACGCAGGCCCGGAACCACGTGGGGCAACAGATAGGGCGCGAGGGTGGGGAACAGCCCCAGCCGCAGATTGCCTTCTTCCGGGTCGCTGCTGCGGCGGGCTACGGCGCGTATCTGTTCCACATCGATCAGTAATTTGCGTGCCCGCTCGGCAATTTCTTCGCCTACGGGTGTCAGCATGATGTTTTTCGGTGAGCGTTCGACCAGTTGTGTGCCAAGTTCTTCTTCCAGCTTCTTGATCTGGGTGCTGAGCGTGGGCTGGCTGACAAAGCAGGCTTCAGCGGCTTTGCTGAAATGCCGGAGATCCGCAAGTTTTATAAAATATTGAAGCGCTCGCAGGTTCATGTTGGCGTTAAGGAGCCTCTGATTAATTCAGGTTTCTGCAGACCATTCAATAGTCGTAATCACCAAATTCCATTTCCACCCACAGGCTGAACCCTAAGGACAATTCGCGCTCTTCGTAACGGTAAGTGCGCGGCCAGGTGATGTTGGGACCCATGGACAGAAACATCCAGTCCCGTGTAAAAGGCTGGCGCCAGATCAAGTTCAGGCCGTAATCACGTAACGGCACTTCCTGATCGGTCTCGCCCTGCGCAAATGCCTGCAGGGAAATGGCGTTCTTGCCGTGCAACTGGTGATACCAGGTTTGAGCCGTGTACCACTTCATACCCTCGGTATCTTCCGATACTGTGGCGACACCTTCCCAGCGAACCACATTATGAGTGTTGGCCTGGTGTACCAGGTTGGCACGGCTGGTGGTTCCCAGGCCTTCATCGGTGCGCCAGAACAGGGTTTGTCGAAAGCGTAGATCGGTTTTCTCGGTGTATTGTTTGTTGTAGTAATACTGCACTTTGCCGTACAGACTGAATGGCGACCCCAGCCTCAAGCCCACTGAATAGTCAAAGCCCTGGCGGCGGTTTTTCTGGCGATGACCCAGGCCCAGCAGCCATTCGTTGTCTGCATTGCGCGACAATCCAGGGTCGTAGAGGGTTTGATCAGAGGGTGCAGTGTCGGAGACAAACTCTTCTTCATTCTCACGTCCAACGATGAGATCCCAGCGATTGTTCAGGTTAGGCAGAGGCGCGCGGACCCGAAATCGGGTACGAGGATCGAATCCGTCGTATTGATGATACTCGAAGCCCAGCAGCAGCAAGCCGTTGACTTGTTCTTCCGGAAAGTCGTAGGTGCTTCCGAACAGATGATCGAGCCAGCGAAAGCTGTGACAGGAAATCCCGTAGACTACCTGCTGCGATTTTTCCTGCCATGGCCGACCGGCCAGCACCATGTCGCACTTGTCTTCTTCCGTTAGTGGGCCAGTCGCTGCAGAGGGCTGCTGCTGATCAGGCGGAACGGACTGGCCGGATTGCTCGGGGCTTTCAAAATCCTGAGTGGATATGACTTCAACTGACTGGGTGGCGCTGGTTGAATCCGCCTGATCGGCCATTACCAGAGCTGGTGTCAAGCCGGCCAATGATGTTAACAGCAGAGCAGGAATTGCCAGGGAGTTAAGCAAGGCTTTCTGCAGTTGTGAGAAATGGCATGGTAATTGGCTGATTGTCATGGGTTTGGCGTTTTCGCTGCAAGAGCTTCCTTTGTTCTCGAACTTCTATAGCTGTTTCACTTAGAATACCGCATTGTCTCATTGCTCCGGCGATATTCTTCTTATGCAAAAAAGCACTGTCCTTACCGGCATCACCACCACGGGCACCCCGCATCTGGGTAATTATGTTGGTGCCATCAAGCCTGCAATTCAGGCCAGCCGTAACCCGGACGTACGATCATACTACTTCCTCGCTGACTATCATGCGCTGGTAAAAAATTCAGATCCACAGCGCATCAAGCAATCCACCCTGGAAATTGCCGCCACCTGGCTGGCACTGGGGCTGGATACAGATACCGCTGTTTTCTATCGCCAGTCGGATATTCCGGAGATTCCAGAACTGACCTGGATGTTGACCTGTGTGACTGCCAAAGGGTTGATGAATCGTGCCCATGCCTACAAGACGGCAGTACAGGACAATGTGGATGCAGGCGAGGATGCAGATCTTGCTATCAACATGGGCTTGTTCTGCTATCCGATTCTGATGTCTGCCGATATTTTGATGTTCAACGCACAGCGCGTGCCGGTTGGGCGTGACCAGGTACAACACCTGGAAATGGCGCGCGATATTGCACAGCGCTTCAATCACCTGTTTGGCGAGCATTTCGTGCTGCCGGAAGCGGTAGTGGATGAGCATGTGGCTGTGCTACCCGGACAGGATGGCCGGAAAATGTCGAAGAGCTATAACAACACCATTCCACTGTGGTTGCCGCAAAATCAATTGCGCAAAGCCATTATGAAAATCGTCACCAATTCGCTGCAGCCAGGCCAGCCCAAGGACACTGCAGATTCCACTTTGTATTCGTTATATTCCGCTTTTGCTGCGGCTGAGCAACGCGCCAGCATGCAGCAAGCCTTTGCCGATGGTATAGGCTGGGGCGACGCCAAACAACAGACTTTTGAACTGATCGATGGCGAATTGGCTGCTGCCCGTGAGCGCTACCAGGAACTGATTGCCCGCCCTGATCAAATTGAAGAGATTCTGCAGGCCGGTGCCGGTCGGGCGCGCAACTTTGCCCGTCCTTTTATGGCCCGCCTGCGCCAGGCGGTGGGCCTCCAGCGTCTAGCTTGATGGTTACGGCCTTATTGCTGCTGCCAGTCGTCACTATTCTGGTTTGGTTGTATTGGTATTTGTTGCCGGTGCGCAGGTGGTTGCTCAGCAACAGCCTGTTTCTGCTACTTTTGCTGGCTGCTGCTACCGCTTTCGTGACGTGGGTAGAACGAATGAATTTTGACGCTGACGGCCCCTTGTGGCCTTATATAGTCTCAACTGGGGGTGCCTATGGCATTCTGACAGTAGGCTTGGGTGCTGCCCTGGCGTGGCGCTGGTATCGTTCAAAAATCTGATTCTGGATTGCGATCTGGTTTGCAACCCAGGTTGGCGAACTGGAAACTGAGACAGGGAGTTTCTCTTGCAGTCGGAAAACGTCGAAGGGGTCATAGATCCGGCACAATCGTCTACCGCCACGGAATTAGGCGTTGTGGTGGAAGAACCAGCCGTGCCCGACGGAGCCTCCGTTGCAGACTTGGAACAGCTACCGCTGGATATTGACATAGGTATTTATCTACCTGATTTTATGCGGGAAAGTTGGTATTTCCTGGTAGATCACAAAGCCTTGTTGATGTTGGTGATCCTGTTGTTGAGTTTTACGATTGGGAAAGCGCTCAAGCTGCTGATCGAAAAATTCATTGGCCGCCTGGCCAAAAATGCTGAATCCGAACTGGAAAACCAGATCATTCAGTATCTGGCTGCACCCATCATGCAGACGGCGATTACCGTTGGGCTGGTCATCATCGTGCTGTCGCTGGAGTTTTCCGCATTTGTCCAACAAATATGCATCCGCGTTTTGCTGACGCTGTTGATACTGTTCTGGGGACGTGCCTGGTTCAAGGCCACCAGCGTGATCCTGATTGCGCTGGAATCCCATCGTGACAAGTTTCATGCTTTCCAGCCACGTACCGTGCCGCTGTTCGAGATGGGCATCAAGTTGTCGCTGCTGGGCTTGTTCGTCTACCTGTTTTTCAGTATCTGGGGTATCGATGCAACGGCCTGGGTAGCCTCGGCGGGTATCATTGGTATCGCTGTGGGTTTTGCTGCCAAGGACACATTGGCCAACCTGATTTCAGGTGTTTCCATCGTGGCAGATGCGCCTTACAAGATCGGCGATTACATTGTGTTGGATACGGGCGAGCGCGGCATCGTTACCCATCTCGGCATCCGTTCTACCCGCTTGCTCACCCGCGATGATGTGGAAATTTCCATACCGAATGCGGTGATAGGTGCAGCCAAAATCACCAATGAAAGCGGCGGGCCCTGGGTCAAGCAACGGATACGCGTACCCGTCGGTGTGGCCTATGGCAGCGACACCGACAAAGTTGTGCGCATACTGGAAGAGATAGCCAATGAAAATGCCACTGTGCTGGACAACCCGGCACCGCGAGTGCGCATGCGCGCCTTTGGTCACAGTTCGCTGGATTTTGAGATGTTGGGCTGGATCGCTACGCCAGAGCAGCGTGGCCTGGTCATTCACGAATTGTTGTTGGAAATCGATCGGCGCTTCAGGCTGGAAGGTATAGAAATTGCCTTCCCGCAGTCGGACATTCATATCCGCAGCGGCCTGCACCCCGAAGCAGCGTCAAAGCAATCTTCCGAGCAATCTGGCTCGGATGATTGATGCCTATTCCGCCAGCCTGCGCAGCAATTCGTGGGCTGCGCCTTCGAGAGGAATCTCCTCGTTCTTCGTGGCAGTACGCAAACGGTATTCCAACTGGCCACTGTCTATGCCGCGCTCGCCGATCACCACCCGATGCGGAATGCCGATCAACTCCATATCGTTGAACATCACGCCGGGGCGTAAATCGCGGTCGTCGAGAAACACTTCTACTCCGGCGGCCAGCAGTTCCTCATACAGGGCTTCAGCTACTTCCCGAACACGGTAGGATTTCTTCGCATTCATCGGCAAAATGGCAACCTGGAAAGGAGCCAACGGCAAAGGCCAACAAATACCCCGCTCGTCGTGGTTCTGTTCTATGGCTGCAGCCACGATGCGCGACACACCAATACCATAACAGCCCATTTGCATCGCATGTGAACGGCCGTCTTCGCCCAGCACCACCGCATTGAGCGATGTTGAATACTTGGTGCCAAGCTGGAATATATGACCGACTTCAATACCCCGGGCCAACTGGATCTCACCCTCGCCATCCGGGCTGGGGTCGCCGTTCACCACGTTGCGCAGGTCGGCTTGCGATGGTAATGGCAGATCGCGATCCCAATTGATGCCGAAATAGTGTTTGCCGTCGATATTCGCACCGGCGGTGAAGTCGGCCATAACGGCAACACTGTAATCGATGATGCAGGGGATGGGGCTGTCAACTGGCCCCAACGATCCGGCTGAGGCGCCCATTGCGTCCTTGATTTCTTCCTCGCTAGCAAAGCGCAAGGGCGCGGCTACCGCATCCAGCCTGACTGCCTTGAATTCATTCAGATTGTGATCACCGCGCACCAGCAGCGCTACAAGGGTGCTCTGCTGCCCTTCTGCTGCCTGCACGATCAGTGTTTTGACTGAATTCTGCGGCTGCACGTCGAATTGAACCGTCAGGTCTTCGATGGTGCGTGCATCAGGAGTGTCCACCAGGCGCATCTCAGCACCGGGGGCTGGTCTTTCGACTGCCGGCCTGGCCGCTTCGGCGAGTTCGATATTGGCGGCAAAATCTGAACCGGTTGAAAAGGCGATCAGGTCTTCGCCGGAATCAGCCAGTACATGGAATTCATGTGAGGCATTGCCGCCGATGGCACCGGAGTCGGCCCTTACTGCACGAAAACTCAGGCCGGCGCGGGTGAATATACGCGCATAGACTTCGTACATTTCCCAATAAGTGGTCTCCAGACTGGCAGCGTCAATATGAAAGGAATAGGCATCCTTCATGAGGAATTCACGCGCCCGCATCACGCCAAAACGAGGGCGAATTTCATCGCGAAACTTGGTTTGAATCTGGTAAAAGGTGATCGGCAGTTGTTTGTAGCTACGCAGCTCATTTCGCGCCAGGTCAGTAATCACTTCTTCATGCGTAGGCCCGAACACGTAATCTCGGCCAGCCCGGTCGGTAAGTTTCAGCAACTGGCCACCGAAATCTTCCCAACGGCCGGTTTCGCGCCAAAGCTCAGCGGGTTGCACGGCGGGCATCAGCATTTGCAGGTAACCGGCGCGATCCATTTCTTCGCGTACGATGTTTTCAACCTTGCGCAATACCCGCCAGCCCAATGGTGTCCAGGTATAAATGCCAGCGGTAAGCTTGCGTATCATGCCGGAGCGCAGCATCAACTGGTGGCTGGCAATCTCAGCATCGGCCGGAGTTTCCCGGGTGGTAACTAAGTGGAATTTACTGGCTCTCATGGTTCGTTACGCTAATGCGCCGTTGTTGTGCAAGGGGCGCATTGTAACGGGCCACCCGGTGATCGGGTAGCGCGAAGTTTTCAAAACCTCAGGTCTGCATCGCTCAAGAGCGCCTGTAGTGTAAGTTCTAGTCGCAGTATTCGGTTATCAATCCCTTGGCTTCTTCAACCATTTGAACGCGCTCTTCGTCGTCCATGCGAGTGGTTTCGCCATTTTCGTCGGTGTAGAACACCCGTCGGCTGGGTTCGACCTGGGCCAATCGATCCCTGGCCTGCAAACAAACACGCTGGCGCTCAGCCCGCAACTCTCGTTGTGCTTTGCGCTTTTCATCCATTTCAAGGCGTTGCTGGTCGGCATAAGACAATTCATCTGCCGCTGCAGCCTGGTTGTCATCAGCACCCTCTGCCACCGTTTCATTATTCAGGGTGCCAGTTGACGTATCCATGGGTAAGGTTTCGTATGCAACAGGGATCTCATCGTTGTGCGCGGAAACTTCTGCTGGAGCGCGGTCACTGAAGTGCTTGATGCCATTCTCATCGGTCCAACTGTAAATGCTGCCTTTCTGAGCATCAGCGAAGTTGGGGAACATTGAAGCGACGACTATTGACAGTATTGCAATGCTGATCCTGTTCATTCCTGCCTTCCTTGCCGGGATGTGAAGGAATCTTATAGCACATTGTCAGCCCCTTCGGCGAGGCAGACAGCCAGGGTACAGGCTTCAAAAATGCTATGATGCCTGCGTCTCAGCAACACAGGACAGCGTATGGATAAGGACGAAAAGAAGCGGCACAAAGGTGTATACCTGTTGCCCAATGCCTTGACTACAGGCGCAATGTTCGCTGGGTTTTTTTCCATTATCAGCGGTATCAACGGCCACTACTCGGCTGCTGTGATTGCGGTGATCGTGGCCGGTTTCCTCGATGGACTGGATGGCCGGGTAGCCCGCCTGACCAATACCCAGAGCGAATTCGGTGTGCAATATGACAGCCTGTCGGACCTGATCTCGTTCGGCCTGGCGCCGTCTTTGCTGGCTTTTAACTGGTCTTTGGCCAGTATGAGCGAGATGGGTCCCTTGGCCGGCAAACTGGGCTGGCTGGCCGCCTTCCTTTTTGCCGCATGTGCGGCCTTGCGTCTGGCCCGGTTCAATACCCAGGTTGCCGTAGCAGACAAAGGTTACTTTCAGGGATTGGCATCACCGGCTGCCGCGGGTACGCTGGTTGCGACCATCTGGTTTTTCGTTGCCCAGGGCGTCTCAGGCGATAACGAATTGGTCCGCTGGCTGATCTGGTTTGAAACCATTGCGTTGGGCCTTCTGATGTTCTCGCGAGTGCGTTACTTCAGCGGCAAAACCTGGCCCATGGGTGATCGCATACCTTTGTATATGTTGTTGCTGCTGGTGCTGGTTCTTGTATTGCTGGCGATCGATCCACCCACGGTTTTGATGGCTATCGGGCTGATTTACGTGATCACAGGCCTGGTCATGACCATAGCCCGCCGACAGCAGCATCGCAGCCGACGTGACCTGCGCAAGGCAACGGCCGCAGACGATGCTGATGGGGAGAATAGGCTCAAAGAGGAGAATGCTGGGGACAGTAGCTCGTGATGAATGAAGGGCAGCGTCTGCAGTATCTTGATGCCATGGGTATCCAGCCATGGATCAGCAAGCAACAGGCTGCGGCCCGCGTCGTGCTGGCCGCGGCGGCAGAACTCAGGGAACCGCCAGCGCCGGCACCCGAAAGCAAGCCGCCAGCCGGTAGTACGCCCATTCAGCCCATACAGGACCTTTATTTTGAGATCGGCCCCGGAACAGGGCAGACCTTGTTGTTGTGCGGCCAGCGGGCAGAAGCTTCGTCACAACTGGCCAGTGACATTGCCCGCTGCCTGGGTGAAACACCGGTGTGGGGTTGGCAGGCCCAAAGCGAGCCAGCTCAGAGCAACACAAATTCGGCTTCGGGCGATGCCGGCTTGAACCTGGAGCGCGCCATCAGGGAACGATTGTTTACCCGGGTATTGGTATTTGCCGCTGGTTTTGCCGCAAAGGCGGGGGGCAGTGAAGTGCTGGGTAGTGCCCGGATCATTTATGCGCCACCATTGGCTGTGCTGGCCAACAGCCCCGAGCAGAAACGCAGCTTGTGGTTACAACTGGTTGGTAACGGCTGGTCAGCTCGGCAAAATCAATAGAAAAAGCGACGCGATGAGTACTGCACCACTGGAGATGCAATATCAGGTTCGGCGACTGGATTATGCTGACCTGCTGCGCGTGATGCAGATCGAAGAGACGGCCTATCCCTTTCCCTGGACCCTCGCCATATTTCAGGATTGTTTGCGGGTGGGTTATTGTGGCAATGCGTTGGTCCAGGGAGAGCAACTGGTGGGTTACTCCATCTTGACCCATGCGGCCGATGAAGCGCATTTATTGAATCTGTGCGTCGATCCCGCCTGGCAGGGCCATGGCCTGGGGCGCATGCTGCTGGAACATGCCGTTCAATGGGCTCAGCAGATGGGGGTGGACACCATGTTCCTGGAAGTCCGGCCGAGCAACAAGACCGGTATTTCGCTGTACCGCAAAAACGGTTTTCGCGTGGTTGGTGAGCGGCCGGATTATTACCGTGCCGCAAAAGGCCGCGAAAATGCCCTGATCATGAAATGCGATCTGCCCGGGCCGTTTGGCCCACGCAGTGTCGATTGGTCGGATCTGCTGCCTTTCTGAACCCCCAAAGGAATCGCTGATTAATTAAGAGCGTGCTGCGACACAGGGAAGTGTGCTCTGGGAAATTCAGGATGGATTTATTCAGAGCGTTCTAAATTCTACCGCATTGATTCCAGCTTTTTGACCTGCTCCGCCAGGGTGCCCAGATTGCTCTCGTGCTCCGCCAGTCGCTCGCGTTCCTGCTCCACCACCTCGGCCGGCGCATTTTCAACAAAGCGCTGGTTGGCCAGCTTGCCCTGGCAGGTTTTGACGTGTTTGTTTTCAGCCTCCAGTTGCTTGCGTAAACGGGTCAGCTCGGCCTCTACATCGATTAAGCCGGCAAGGGGTACGAGAATTTTCAGATCAGCCAGCAAGGACACAGCGCATTCACTGCTATCGGTGGAATCATCCACCCATTGGATACTGCTGGCGCGGGCCAATTGTGCAAACACGATTGCGTGATGTTTTAATCGTTCACGATCCGTTTTATTGCCACCCTGAAACCAGATATCCAGCGGCTTTCCGGGAGAAATATTCAGCTCTGAGCGTATCCGCCGGACTCCCTGGATAACCTCTTTCAGCCAAATGATATCCTGTTCAATCGCCTCATCCGCGCGGAATGATTGCGGCCAGGGTTGTAGCATTATGGTTTCGCCTTCGAGGCCCAGCGGAGCACGAATACGCTGCCAGATTTCTTCGGTGATGAAAGGCATGATGGGGTGCAGGCAGCGCAGCGTAGTTTCCAGCACGCTTAGCAGGGTATGGCGCGTTGCGGCTTTGGCCTTCTCATCCTCGCCTTGCATGGTGGGCTTGGTGAATTCCAGGTACCAGTCGCAATACTCATTCCAGACAAATTCATACAATGATTGGGCGGCCAGATCCAGGCGGTAGTCGCCCAGATGAGCATGCACTTCGCTTACCATGCGATCCAACCGTGAGTGTATCCAGCGGTCTATGGGCCCAGGCTCGGCGTTGGCGTTGATGGTATGGCCTTCGGTTTGCAGCAGCACAAAACGTGCGGCGTTCCACAGCTTGTTACAGAAATTCCGGTTACCGTCGATGCGGCCCAGTTCAAAGCGAATATCGCGGCCGGTGGTCGCCAATGAGGCAAAGGTAAAACGCAGGGCATCGGTGCCATAAGCCGGAATGCCGTCTGGAAATTCATTGCGTGTGGCTTTCTCTATGGCCGGGGCCATCTGCGGTTGCATCAGGCCGGTGGTGCGTTTGCTCACCAACGATTCCAGTTCGATGCCGTCGATCAGGTCCAGCGGATCCAGCACATTGCCTTTGGACTTGGACATTTTCTGGCCCTGGCCATCGCGGATCAGGCCGTGAATGTAAACCGTGCGGAAGGGCACATCGTCCATGAATTTGATGCCCAGCATGATCATGCGGGCGACCCAGAAAAAGATGATGTCAAAGCCGGTAACCAGCACGCTGCCTGGATAGAATTGCTCCAGCCTTGGTGTTTGCTCTGGCCAGCCTTGAGTAGAGAAGGGCCACAGGGCGGATGAGAACCAGGTATCCAGCACATCCTCGTCCTGGTTCAGAACTACGCTGTCATCCAGTCCAGAACGCTGGCGGGCATCCTGCTCGTCCATACCGACGTGGATATTGCCGTCGGCGTCATACCAGGCCGGAATGCGATGGCCCCACCACAGTTGCCGGCTGATACACCAGTCTTCGATGCGGTGCATCCAGTCAAAATAAGTGCGCGACCAGTTGGCCGGAACAAACTGGATACGGCCATCTTCAACCGCCGCAATGGCGGGTTTGGCCAGCGGCTCGACTTTCACATACCACTGGTCGGTAAGGTAAGGCTCAACCACAGCGTGTGAACGATCACCGCGCGGTATCATCAACTGGTGATTTTCCACCCGCTCCAGCAGACCGGCAGCCTGCAGATCCGCGATCACCCGCTCGCGGGCGACATAGCGATCCAGGCCCCGGTAGGCTTCCGGCACATTTTCATTCAGCGTGGCATCCGGATTGAGAATATTGATCATGGCCAAGTCATGGCGCTTGCCGATTTCGTAATCATTGAAGTCGTGAGCCGGGGTAATTTTCACGCAACCTGAACCGAATTCCGCATCCACGTAATCATCGGCGATGATGGGAATGTGCCGACCGGTCAATGGCAACTCCAGCAGCAAACCGATCAGGTCGCTGTAGCGTTCGTCTTCCGGGTTTACCGCCACCGCGGTGTCGCCCAACATGGTTTCCGGACGGGTAGTGGCCACTACCACCTGGCCACGACCGTCGGCGCGAGGATAGGCGATATGCCACAGCTTGCCGTTTTCTTCTTCCGACAGCACTTCCAGGTCGGACAGTGCGGTATGTAAAACCGGATCCCAGTTCACCAGCCGCTTGCCGCGATAGATCAGCCCTTCTTCATGCAATGCAACGAACACCTTGCGCACCGCATGTGACAGCTCTTCGTCCATGGTAAAGCGATGCGCTTCCCAGTCCACTGAAGCCCCGAGTCGACGCATCTGCCGGCTGATGGTGTCGCCCGACTGCTCCTTCCATTGCCACACCGCAGCCACAAATTGTTCACGACTCAGGTCATGGCGTGAAGTACCTTTGGCCAGCAATTGCCGTTCCACCACCATTTGCGTGGCAATTCCGGCGTGGTCGGTGCCTGGCTGCCACAAGGTATTCTTGCCCCGCATGCGTTGCCAGCGGGTCAGGCAATCCATGATGGTGTCCTGGAAGGCATGGCCCATGTGCAAACTGCCGGTTACATTCGGCGGTGGCAACATGATGCTGTAGCTTTCGCCACTGCCCGAAGGGCGGAAATAGCCGTTGCTTTCCCATTGCTGGTAACAGCGCTGTTCAATGGCGGCCGGGTCGTAACTCTTGTCCATGGGATCTTTGCTTCTTAAAAAAATATTGGATATTGGAAGTGGCTGTTCAGTTATTGCCGGTATGTCGGCCCATTGCGTGACTCTTGGGTTGCAGCCCCAGCTCCCGGTAGGCGCTGAATTTGACACGGGAAGCCTTACGCTCGGCATCGCGGGCCGGAACCAGTTCCAGCAAACGTCTGAATCGTTGCGGTGTAGGTACCAGCTCGGTGCTGAGGTTGATGATGACATCAGCCACAGAATGGTCCAGATCGGCAGCCGTACCGATGGTCACCGGAGCCTGGCCTGTCTGGCAGCACAGTTGGTGCGGCAGGAAGCGCTCATTGGGTACCGACCACATCAAGCTGTCCAGTTGTTCAGCTTGCTTCTGGTTGGATAACAACAGCATGGAGCGCATCCCCTGTTCCCAGGCCATCATAGCCAACTGGCAAGCCAATTGTTCCACCGACTTGCGCTCATCCTCGACTACATAAAAATCAACCTGGCAAGAACTACTGGCCATGTTTTACAGAGCCTTGACGCCGGCTTGCTGCATCAGGAAACGAGTGAGCAAACCGGCTGGACGGCCGGTACCGCCATCATCATCTTTCCACTTCCATGCGGTGCCTGCCGAGTCCAAATGAGCCCAGCGCTGCTTTTCGGTAAAGCGGGAAAGGAAGCAAGCTGCCGTAATGGCGCCCGCAGACATGCCGCCGACGTTTTTCATGTCAGCAAATTTTGAGTCGATCTGTGACTGGTAATCACTCCACAGTGGCATGCGCCAAGCGCGGTCGACCACATCGTCGCCGGCGTTCAATAGGTCTTGCGCCAGCTTGTCGTCGTTGCTCAGCAAGCCGCTGGCAGGATGACCCAGGGCAACGACACATGCTCCTGTCAGCGTTGCTACATCGATAATGCATGCTGGCTCGAAGCGTTCGCAGTAAGTGAGTGCATCGCACAGCACCAGGCGGCCTTCCGCATCGGTGTTGAGCACTTCAATGGTTTTGCCCGACATGCTGGTAACCACATCGCCCGGCCGGTAAGCATTGCCGCCGGGCATGTTTTCGACTGCGGCAACAACGCAGATCAGGTTGATTTTCAGCTTCATTGCGACACAGGATTTAAAGGCGCCAAGCACGCTGGCCGCGCCGCACATGTCGTACTTCATTTCCATCATGTTTTCCGGCGACTTCAGCGACAGGCCACCGGAATCAAAAGTGATGCCTTTGCCTACCAGCACAACAGGTTTATCACTGGCTTTGCTGCCCCTGTATTTCAGGACAATCAGCTTGGGATCGGTGCTGCTGCCACTGGCTACGCCGAGCAATGCACCCATGCCCAGTTCTGCCATCTGCTGCTGCTCCAGAATCTCCAGTTCAACTTTCTTTTCATTCTCGGCAATTCTGCCGGCTTCTGCGGCCATGAAATCCGGATTGCAGATATTGGGTGGCAGATCACTCAGGTGGCGAGCCAGTTCATATCCCTCGGCCATGGCGGCTGCCTGGTGCAGCGCAGCTTTGAGTTCTGCTTTGCCCAGGAAACTGGCTTTGGCTAATGGCTTGGCTGCATTGCTGGCCGGTTTCTTGGTTGCTGTGTACTTGTAATTGGCGCGCAAAATAGCCAAGGCTGCCTGGCGCAATCGCCAGCCCGGGGATTTTCTTCCGACTTTTATTTCATGCAAACAGATGTGGCAATCTTCGCTGGGGTGATCACGCAGCACCCGACCGGCCTTGAAACAAGCCTGATCAAATGCAGGGCCGTCCAGCTTGGCGATTTCACCGAAACCGACCACCAATAAACGACTGGAACTCATGCCCTTAAAACCGTGCAACAGCGTGGTTTTGCCGTTTGCCGCCGCAATGTCGCGACTGTCGATTAATTTTTGCAGCGCGCCGTCACTGGCTTTATCGATCGCCTGAGCGCTGGCGCTTAAAGGCCCATCAGTTGATAAGCCAATGACTACGCAGGCAGCATCACTTTGAATGGCTGCAATGTCAGATAGTTTCAAATGCATGTGAGTTATGTGTCCCGCTCAATAACCATTATTGTGGCCAGCGCAATCGTGTCGCAACACTATTGGGGCATAAACGCGGCATTGTACTGGAAATTGCCAGTGGAATGACCTTGGCCCTGATTGTGGTTCATTGGCTTCCGGCCGCAAATGCAGGGAACAGAAGAGCACACGGCTTGAGGGTGAACAGTCTGTTTTCAATTTCACTGCCAGTAATTCGCTGACAGGTAATGCTGCTAAACTGCCCGCTGCAAGCCGGCGGCATGAATGTCGGCCTTTGACAATGGTTTCAGCGCTCGAGGCTGTTCTGAATATCCTGCAAAAATACATTCTGCGTGAATGGTCCTGGACATTTATCGCCGTCACCCTGGTTTTATTGGTGGTGATGTTTGGCGTGACTCTGGGTGAAATGCTCAATGACATCGCCGGTGGCCGCCTGCCGCCGGGATTGTTGGGTGAATTGATTGCATTGAAAATTCCGGACGTGCTCAGCACCATTCTACCGCTGGCCATATTCATAGCGGTGATCTGGGGTTTGGGCCGCTTGTACCGTGACCAGGAAATGGCGGTCATGCGCGCCAGCGGGTTTAGCTGGAGGCTGATGCTGCGGCCATTGTTTAACCTGGTATTGCCCGTGGCGGTATTGGTTCTGGTCATCGGCCTGATTATTGCACCCATGGCCGCCAAGACTGCGGAGAGAAGACTGGAAGAAGCCTTCCGAACGGCTTCAGAATGGGGTTTGCAAACTGGCCAGTTTCACGTGCTGCGGGGCGGTAACCTGGTGTTGTATGTTGAAGCCGTAGAGAAAGACGGGCAAACGCTGAGGAATGTGTTCATTCGGCAGAAGACGGATGATCGCGAACAGGTCTGGGTGGCTGAAAAAGGCTACTACTGGCTGAACGTACAAACTGGCGAACGTTTTCTCACCTTGGAGAACGGCCAGATTACCGAAGGTGGTGCAGATAAACTGGATTTCGGCATCATCCATTTTTCCCGCAACGACCTGCGTGTGCCGGAGCCCGAAAAAAAGAGCTCGGAGCCGGATATAGAAGCACGTTCCAGCACGGAGTTGTTGCGCTCCAGCAACCAGGTCGACCGGACGGAATTGCAGTGGCGGATTTCACCTGCACTTGCCATCGTCATACTTGGCTTGCTGGCCATTCCCCTGGCGCATTCGCGACCGCGTGAAGGGCGGGGTGGACGGGTTATCCTGGGAATACTGGTTTATGTGGTTTATGCCAACCTGTTGTATATGAGCCGTTCCTGGGTTGCTGAAGGCGCGCTACCGCCGGTTCTGGGTATGTGGTGGGTGCACCTGGTGTTTGCTGTCAGTGCCTTTTTCTGGTTGCAGCACCAGGGCCGCCAGGTTGGGAGTGGCTGAACATGATTAAACTGGTAGATCGCTATATTGGCCGCGCCGCCATTTTGGGAACGATGGTGGTGTGGCTGGGTTTGACTTTGTTGTTCGTGCTTTTTTCCTTGCTGAGCGAGTTGCGAGACACCCAGGCTGAATACACCAGCCTGGATGCTATGTGGGTCGTGATACTTACCCTGCCACGCTTGGCCTACCAGATTTTTCCGGTGGCCGCTTTGCTGGGGGCTTTGATTGGTGTGGGTGGCCTGGCAGCCAGTAATGAGCTGGTGGCATTCCGCACCTCGGGCGTATCGCGCGTGCGTCTGGCTTCCGCTGCCATTGGCGGCGCCTTGTTGCTGACAGTGCCGGTGATGATCCTAGGCGAATATTTGGCCCCAGCGGCGGAGCAGCAGGCCCGCGCATTCCGGCTCAGCGAAATGGTCGGGCAGGCCATCATTGGCGGCACCACAGGGGTGTGGATGCGGGACGGTACAGATATTGTGAACATCCAGGCTCCCATACTGTCAGCCGATCGCGGTCAGCAATCACTGGAATTCAAGGACATTGTTATTTACCACTTTGACGAAGGTGTGAATCTGGCCAGGATCACCCGCGCAGCAAGTGCTTCCCACCAGGGTGGCGCCTGGGAACTGGACCAGGTATCAGCAGTGAGTTTCAGCGAATCAGGCGCATTCGCCAGCCAGCATGAAAAATTACCCTGGTCTACCGAAGTGCGGCCGGAATTACTCGATTCGGTAGTTACGCGGCCCAAACGCCTGTCAATCAGGTCGCTATTGGATTACCTGGATTACCTCAAGGCCAATGGTCTGGACGATACGATGTACCAGTCAGCTTTGTGGGAGAAACTGGTTTTTCCTTTTACAGTTATTGCCCTGGTGCTGGCTGGCATGCCCTTCGTGTTTGGCCAGGGCCGCAGCCAGAACATAGGTGTGCGTATGTTCCTGGGTATGGTGTTGGGCGGAGGTTTTCTGATTGTGACCCGCATGGCGCAGAATTTTGGTGATGTGTATCACCTGTCTGCTTTGCTCAGTCATATCCTGCCGCCATTGCTACTGGCTTCTGTCGCCATCTATTTCTTGCGGCGGACTGTTTGAGGGCTGGTTTGCTGACACAGGTTTGAAATATAACAGGCGGGTTTTACTGAGGCGGTCATGCCAGCTCAACTGCTGGTGGTCGATCAGCATCCACCAGTAGCCCATTCCCGCAGGTACAGCAGACAGCCAGGCACTGATAAAACGCAAACCACACTGCCTCCAGGAGGGTTGTTGAGCCCGGTCGCTGCCGGAATCGCTGCCGGAATCGCTGACTACACGAACTTTCCAGGCCCGCATGCCCAGAGTCATGCCGCCATGGCGCCAGCACCAGGCCACATAGAGAAACCATGCAAGCAACAGATAGAGGGTGTAGGCGAGGTCTTTTCCAGCGCTCTGGTTGTTGAACGGCAGATGCAGAGCAATGGCCCCGGCAACCATAAGCACAGCGAAAACGATAACGGCATCATAGAGCATGACCAGTAACAGACGTAGCATGCTGCATGGGGTCAGATGGTCTGCCGCTGGCGCACTCGTTTTTTTCTCTGCCGGCATGTGTGTTGCGCCCCGAAGTATGAATTGGTTGATTATCCAACAATTGCGCAAAGCAAGTTACAGGTGCAGGATGGAATTACCGATTGGCTTCAACTACGGGCATTTTCGTAGTAAATTCACTCTGCTATGCTTATACTGCAGGTAAGCTGAGACAGCGTCTGTTGAGGCAATTATGGAGCGATAAATTCCGCCCAGCCAACAAACTGTCCCTTGCTGGAATGCACCGGCAGCTTCGGGTATCCTGAGCGCCCCGTTGTCCGGGGAGCCCCGGATGAGCGCGATTCCGGGCCCCGGTTTCGATTAATCTTCTTTAGAACCAATTGGAAACAGGTCATGCTAAAAAACAAGCTAAGCCGCCTATTTAAGGCCTGCCTAATCGCCATTCCGGCCTTGCTGTGGCTGAATGCCGTGCAGGCCCAGGGTCTGAGCTCAACCGTGCAGGTAGAAACCAAGATCAATAAAGATGCCGCATCATCACAAGATCGTGTCACTACACTCGCCAAGCAGACTCAGGATTTGCTGGCCGAGTACCGCTCCGTGGTTCGTGAAATTGAAGGCTTGAAAATTTACAACGATAACCTGGCCAAAGTGGTCGGCGATCAGCGTACCGAAGTCCAGTCCATCAACAATCAGTTGGAAGGACTCGAAGCCACCAATCGCGGCGTTGTGCCATTGATGCTTGAGATGATCGATGCACTTGAAAAAATTGTCGAGGCGGATATTCCATTCCGTATCGAAGAGCGGCGTGCTCGGGTCGTGCGGCTGGCTGACATGATGGACCAGGCAGAAGTAACAGCTTCAGAAAAATACCGCCGGGTGATGGAGGCCTACCAGGGTGAACTGGAATTTGGCCGCACCACTGAAGCCTATTCCGACACTTTGCCGACTACCGGCCAGACCGTGGATTTCCTGCGCGTAGGCCGGACCTTGCTGATTTATCAAACTTCTGATCAATCCAGCACCGGTTGGTTTAATCCCAGCAGCCGCGCCTTTGAAGAACTGCCCAGCAAATTTGCGCTGGAAGTAAAGAACGGCATTGCCATTGCGAAGAATGAAAAGGCACCCGATCTGGTCATGCTGCCGACACCAGGTCCGGAGGTGGCACAATGAAAAAGTTAAGCATAATCATTGCGGTTGCAGCCCTACTGTTGGCACCTGTGGCCAATGCTCAAACCCTGGACGAGTTGGCGCGTATCGTTCGTGACGCCGCTTCTTCAGAAACCAGGATCAATCAGCAACGCGAAGCCGAGTTTGTGCGTGACCGCAACCAGCAAAGAGATTTGCTGGCTGCAGCACGGCAGGAACTGACAGCAGCAAATACTCGCAGTGATCAGTTGCGTGATGAATACGATGTCAACGAACGCACCCTGGCCGAACTGGAGACAACCTTGGCAGAGCGCATGGGTAACCTGGGTGAATTGTTTGGTGTGGTCCGCCAGGCTGCAGGCGACATAAAGGCTGCGCTGGATGATTCCATGGTTACTGCCCAGTATCCCGGCCGCAGCCAGTTCCTGGCGGATCTTTCCGGCCGCCGTGAGCTGCCCACCGTTGCTGAATTGCGCAACCTGTGGTCGGCATTGGTTACGGAAATTGCCGAATCCGGCAAGGTAGTCAAATTCAATGCGCCGGTGGAACGAACCAGTGGCGAAAAACAGGACATGGAAGTTGTTCGCGTCGGCGTATTTAACGCCGTTGCAGATGATGGAATTTTTCTGGATTGGGATACCAGCAAGAGCCGCGAGAACCTGATCGAGCTGGCGCGCCAGCCCGCAGACCGTTTCCAGGCTATGGCGGATGACTTGGTGTCGGCGCCCCCAGGTGGTTCCAATGACATGGCCATTGATTTTACCCGCGGCCAGATTCTGCGGGCCGTGGTACAAAGCAAAACCCCGTGGGAGCGAGTTGAAGAAGATGGAGGGGTGGTCGGTTGGGTGACTATCGGCGTAGGCGCATTCGGTTTGCTGTTGTGCCTGTGGAAGGCCTTCTCGTTGTACTCCATGGGTGGCCGAATATCCCGCCAGATGAAAAGCGAGACTGCGGACAAGAAGAATCCGCTGGGCCGCGTGTTAGCGGTTTATACCGATAATCCGAATACGGACATTGAAACTTTGGAACTCAAACTGGACGAAGCCATTCTGCGTGAAACAGCGCCGATTGAAACCGGCCTGAGCTTTATCAAAGTGCTTTACGTCGTTGCTCCACTGCTGGGTCTGTTGGGTACCGTGGTCGGCATGATCGCCACCTTCCAGATGATCACACTGTTTGGTACCGGTGATCCACGCATGATGGCTGGTGGTATTTCCACCGCCCTGGTTACTACGGTTTTGGGCCTGATCGTGGCCATTCCGCTGACTCTGTTTCACAGCTTCCTGCAGGGTAAAGCCAAGGCCCTGATTCAGACACTGGAAGAACAGGCTGCGGGCATCATTGCCCGCATGGCAGAGCGCCGCGCATGATTTGGTTTTATGAAGCCATAGCTTCTATCCGGGATTTTATGACCCTGGGAGGTGATGTGCTGTGGGCCATCATGCTGGTGTTGTTCCTGATGTGGACCTTTATTCTGGAGCGCATCTGGTACCTCTATAAAGTATTTCCTGAAAGGCGCAATAATGCTGTGAATGTGTGGGAATCCCGGGCCGATACCAGTTCCTGGTATGCCAGGCAGGTTCGGGACGGCCTGATTTCTGAAGCTTCCATAGCCCTGACCCAGAACCTGGGCTTTATCAAGGCCCTGATTGCCATTTGCCCATTGATGGGCTTGCTCGGCACTGTTACCGGCATGATCACGGTGTTTGACGTGATGACCTACAGCGGTGGCGGTAATGCCCGGGCTATGGCTGGAGGTGTTTCCATGGCCACGGTGCCGACCATGGCCGGAATGGTAGCGGCATTGTCTGGTGTTTATTTTGGAACCTGGTTGGAGCATAAAGCCCAGACGGAATCCGACAGACTGGAAGACTTACTCCAGCGTCACTAAGACTCTAATGATGCTGCCGCTGGCAGCATCCTGAACAACGGAGACTGCTGCATGGCCAGAAGGCATGCACATACTGAAGATGCCGAAATCAACATCACGCCGATGTTGGATATCGTGTTTATCATGCTTATTTTCTTCATTGTCACCACTTCCTTCACCAAGGAAACAGGCGCGACTATCGTCAAGCCTGAAGCCATGCAGGCAGTAAACCTGCACAACGGAACCATTTTAATCGGTATACGGCCCAATGATGATATCTGGATGGCCAAGCGTCAGATTGAATTGCGTGAGGTACGTCAACAGGTAGAGCGGGCCAAAGCGGAGAATCCTGAAGGTAGCGTGGTGATTATTGCCGACAAAGGTTCACGGATAGGTACGGTTACCCAGGTCATGGATCAGGTGAAACTGGCGGGCATCGAAGGTATTGCGATTTCCGCGGACATTCCGGGAAGTAATTGATCATGAGCAAGCTTCGTGTACTGATTTCAGCTTTGTTGGCCATCGCGGTTACTTTTGGCTTGTTCCTGTTAATGAATAAGCTGGTGTCTTCTGGCGCTGGCGGTCGTGATGATCTCGAAGCGATTGCGGGCATTCACTTTGGCCCGATAGAAATTCCAGATGACATCACCACCAAGAATCGCCGGATTCCCAAGAAGCCGCCGCCACCTAAGAATCCACCACCACCGCCGAAGATGCAGATTGCCAAGCAGGACCAGACAGTGCAGAACATGCCTAAGCTGGACATGCCAAACCTGGATGTGCCGCTCAGTGGCGGCGAAGGCATATTCATTGGCAATTTCCAACAGGTCGACAAAACCGCCGAAGGAGACATTATTCCGGTTGTGGTGATCCGGCCCATGTACCCGCGCGAAGCTGCGATCAGCAGTATCGAAGGTTGGGTAAAAGTGGAGTTCATCATTACCGAAGTGGGTACCGTCAAGGATCCGCGCGTGATCGAAGCTGAGCCTGCACGGATATTCAACCGTGAAGCCATTCGGGCTATTCTCAAGTGGAAATTCAAACCGCGTGTTGTCGATGGAATCGCCGTAGAGCGTCGGGCTACACAGATCATTGATTTCTCGTTAGACGAAGCGGAGGGGTATTGAAATGTTTCCTTCACTCGACCCTGGCCGAATATTTCTGGCCGTCTGTGCCAGTGCCTTGCTGTTCACCAGCTTCGAGCTACAAGCCCAGCAGGCCGCCCAATGTGGCCAGAAACGCGAGGTCGGTGCCCAGGCAATGGATGAGGCTACCTACAAGCAACTGAATGAAGTCTACGAATTAGTCGGCGAAGAAAAATACAACGAAGCCTATAACGGACTTCGCAAGTTGCTGGATCGTTCCGGCAAAGATGATTACCTGCAAGCCATCCTGTACCAGGCACTGGCTCAGGTTGAGTGGTCGCGGAATAATTTTGACCCGGCCCTGCAGTACTTCGAAAAAGCGGTGCAACTCAATGCCCTGCCTGATCAGGCGCATTTTGCCCTGATGTACCAGATTGCCCAGTTGTATTACATGAAAGAGCGTTACGATGATGCGCTCAATCGTTTGGACCTGTGGTTTTGTACCGCGCCAAAGGAAAAAATAACTTCGTCGGCCTACGTATTGAAGGCTTCGATTAATGCCAACAAGAAAGATTATGCCAGTGCTCTTACAGCGATTGAGCAAGCCATTTCCATGGAAAAGGAGCCCAAGGAAAATTGGTATCAATTGAAGCTGGCGTCACACTATGAACTCGAGCAGTTTCCGCAGGCCGCGGCAACGCTCGAAATCATGATTTCGAAGTGGCCAGAGAAAAAATCTTACTGGACCCAGTTAACGCAGATTTATTACAAGCTGAAACAGGACGACAAAGCCCTGTCAGTACTGGCACTGGCCTATCGCAAGAAATTGCTCGATAGCCAGGGTGACATCATTTTCCTTTCCAGCCTCTATTCCAATGCCAATGTGCCCTACAAATCGGCAGAAGTGATGCAGAAGGGCATTACTTCAGGTGTTGTAGCGGCAACAGACCGGCATTGGGCTTTGGTTGCTGACACCTGGTATGCCGCCGAAGAAATGGAGAATGCGCTGGCGGCCTATGAAAAGGCTGGCACGGCAGCCAGAACCGGTGATATCGACTTGCGCCGGGGTTACATTCTGGTCGATATGGAACGTTGGACTCCGGCACAAGAAGCCCTGAGTGCAGCCATCAGCAAAGGTGGTCTGGACGAGCGAAAAACCGGTGAAGCCTATTTATTACGTGGCATGGCCGAGTTCAATCTGGGTAATTTTGACTCGGCCAGTGCGGACTGGGGCCGTGCCAGCAAATACCCCAAAGCGCGTGATGCCGCGCTGCAGTGGATGAATCACCTCGAGGAAGAGCGCCGCCGCCGGGCACCTTGATGGCCGGCTTTAGGCCCGAACCGCGGAATGCTTATGGCGCAATATCCCTTGCCACCGTACCCCCTGCCACAGCACTCCCTGATTGAACAGTTCCTGGATGCCATTTGGGCTGAGCGTGGCCTGAGCGCCAACACGCTCGAATCCTATCGCTACGACCTGCAGTCCTTGGCTGCCTATTTGCAGTCTGAGCAGCAGTTGCAAAGTGCCAATCGCGAGCAGATTCTCGAATTTCTGGCTGGCCAGCTTAAGCTGGGTAAGAGCCCCCGCTCTTTGTCGCGTTATCTGTCCGGACTGCGGCAGTTTTATCGCTGGTTGTTGCGCAATGGCCAACGCCAGGATGACCCCTGCGCCTTGATTGAAAACCCGAAAATTGGCCGTGGTCTGCCCAAGGCCCTGAGTGAGACGCAGGTCGAAGCCTTGCTGAATGTTGCGGACACCAACAGCGCCTTGGGATTACGCGACCAGGCCATGCTGGAATTGATGTATGCCACCGGTCTGCGCGTGAGCGAGTTGGTGGGACTTGAAATGTCCGGGCTGAATCTTAACCAGAGCGTGGTGCGGGTAGTTGGCAAGGGCAACAAGGAACGACTGGTGCCTTTGGGTGAAGAAGCTGAATCTTGTTTGAAGCGCTACCTCGTTGAAGCCAGGCCGGTACTGCTGGCTGGAGCCAGTTGCCCTCGTTTGTTCGTCACAGCGAGAAAAGCCGGCCTTACCCGGCAGGCATTCTGGTATGCCATCCGCCGACACGCGGCCAGCGCCGGTATATCGGGTGCTATCTCGCCGCATATGCTGCGCCATTCATTCGCCACTCATTTGCTGAATCACGGCGCTGATTTACGCGTGGTACAACTGTTGCTAGGGCACAGCGACCTTTCAACCACGCAGATTTATACTCATATTGCCCGCGAAAGCCTCAAGGCTTTGCATGCACGGCATCATCCTCGCGCCTGAGGCTGCCGGGACTGGCAAAGGGTTGGAACTTTTGTCCATTTGCAGGCTCTACCAACCACACGGCCAAGCAGGCCGTCGAAACCCTGCGCAGAGCGTGATAAGCTGACGCGCCCCCGAGTTGCAGGCCCCCGAGTTGCAGAACACTGGGTCGCAGAACTGAATTATAAAGAGAGGTAGGCCATGCGCCGCACAGCACAAGTCATTCTTATCGCCCTGTTTTTGGTGCCCTTGTCAAATTCCGTTCTGGCCAAGGACAAGTTTGAACTGGTCGAGGAACGGATTCGCGAACTGGCCCCTTCAGCCAAGTCCATTGCGGTTTCCGAAACACGCATAAACGGCATCCTGCAGGTACAGGTGGAAGGTGACATTGTTTACGCTACCGACGATGGTCGTTTCCTGCTACAAGGCCGGGTGATTGATATGGAAACACGGGAAGATCTGACTGAAACCGCCAAAGCGGAAGTTCGCAGGGAACTTCTGGACGACATTGATGTGACCGGGCAGATTGAATTTGTGCCTCCGACGACCACCTATGACCTGACTGTGTTTACCGACATTGATTGTGGCTATTGCCGCAAACTGCATTCACAGATGGCCGAATACAACGACCAGGGAATTGCCATTCATTATATGGCGTTTCCGCGCGCTGGCATTGGCTCGGAATCGTATGACAAATTTGTTTCTGTGTGGTGTGCCGATGATCAACAAGCTGCGCTGACAGCAGCCAAGATCGGCTCTGACCCTGAACCGCGCCAGTGTGAAAACCCGATTGCAGAGCAGTATCAGTTGGGTATTGCGCTGGGCGTGACAGGAACACCGGCTATCATGACCGCGGACGGACAATTGATTCCCGGCTATGTTCCACCTGCTACTTTGCGTGAACGCCTGGATGCCATGGCTACAGTTGCTGCAGCCACAACCGCGGCAGCCACTACTGCAGCCAAGTAAACACATGCCATATCGGTGCTGCGACCGGCGGCACCGTAATAAGTTAAAATGACGACGCCATGCAGCACCCTGCATGGCGTTGTCATTAATGGTGCTTTCTTTAATTGCTGGGAGTAAAGTCTTGTCCGAGTTCACCTGCCTGCTAGGCGAACCCGTTTTTTCTGATTTTCGCAGGCAGAAACTGGCCTCGAGGATAGCCGCACAATGTGGTCAGGAACCCGGTATAAAAGCGCATCATGTTTACTTTGTCAGCGCTGTAAACCCTCTTCCACAAGAACAAATGAGTCGCCTGGAAGACTTGCTGCACGGTATACGCACTGCGCAATTGGAGTTGTCAGGCCTGAAACTGGTAGTGCCTCGCCTGGGAACCTTGTCACCTTGGTCCAGCAAAGCCACCGACATTGCGCGCCGTTGCGGCCTGGACGATGTGGTTCGCATCGAAAGAGGCATGGCGGTGTGGCTCAGCGATATCGATTTGTCTGATTCCTTGCAGACACTCGCCATTGAGATTCTGCTGCACGACCGCATGACCCAGTCGGTACTTCACAGCCTTGAAGAAGCCAGGGCCTTGTTTCAAACCGGTGCCAGGCGACCCCTGGTGGAGGTTGATATACAACAATCTGGCCTGGCTGCACTGCAGCAAGCCAATCAGTCCATGGGCCTGGCATTGTCCACGGATGAGATGGATTACCTGCTGGACAGCTTTAAGCGGCTGCAGCGTAATCCTACTGATGCCGAGTTGATGATGTTTGCTCAGGCGAATTCGGAGCATTGTCGTCACAAGATTTTCAATGCCAGTTGGACCATAGATGGCCAGGACCTGGATGAATCCCTGTTTGGCATGATCCGTAACACCCACGCGCACGCGCCTGAAGGCATATTGTCTGCCTACCACGATAATGCGGCCGTATTGGCGGGCTTGCCCGGCGAGCGGTTTTTCGTGCAGCCCGGCGAGCATACCCGTGGCCATGCCGGCAGTCATGATTATGGCTGGGTAGAAGAACCGCTGGCCTTTCAGATCAAAGTAGAAACGCATAATCACCCGACTGCAATCTCACCCTTCCCGGGCGCTGCCACAGGCTCCGGCGGGGAAATCCGCGATGAATCCGCTACCGGGCGCGGCGCCAGACCCAAAGCAGGCTTGACCGGCTTTACCGTTTCACACCTGAATATTCCAGGTCAGAACGCGCCGTGGCGAAAAGAACACGGTAAACCTGAACGCATTGCCAGCCCGCTGGAGATCATGCTTGAGGGTCCGATCGGCGGCGCAGCCTTCAATAACGAATTTGGCCGTCCATCCCTGTGCGGCTATTTTCGCAGTTTCGAGCAGGAAATCGATGGTCGGCTTTGGGGCTACCACAAGCCCATCATGATAGCGGGGGGCATGGGCAGTATTCGCGAAATGCTGGTGGACAAGCTGGCCTTGTCTGCAGGTGCGCACATCATTGTGCTCGGTGGGCCGGCC
The DNA here is from genome assembly GCA_034440115.1 of Lysobacterales bacterium. Classification (GTDB taxonomy): domain Bacteria; phylum Pseudomonadota; class Gammaproteobacteria; order Xanthomonadales; family SZUA-36; genus JAWXBM01. The sequence continues at coordinate 64,851 of JAWXBM010000011.1, forward strand.
ATGTTGATAGGCCTGGGTGGTGGGGCGGCCTCGTCGGTAGGCAGTGGCCAGAGCCAGGAGGAACTGGACTTTGCCTCGGTGCAGCGTGAGAACCCTGAGATGCAGCGCCGTTGCCAGGAAGTGATTGAAGCCTGTTGCGCGCGGGGATCAGATAATCCGGTACTGTCCTTGCACGATGTAGGCGCGGGTGGTTTGTCCAATGCCTTGCCTGAATTGCTGCACGACGGTGGCGTGGGTGGTGTGTTGCAACTCCGGAAAATACCTACCGGCGATCCGGCCATGTCGCCGATGGAGATCTGGTGTAACGAGTCGCAGGAGCGCTATGTGCTGGCTCTAAAGCCTGAAGGCCTGGCCTGGTTCGAAGCGCTGTGTGAGCGCGAACGTTGTCCCTATGCTGTTTTGGGGCAGGCAACGGAGCAAGCGCAGTTAAGCCTCGAAGACGCTGTTACCGGCGTCCCTGCTGTGGATATGCCACTGGAAGTGTTGCTGGGCCGGACACCCAAGATGCATCGTGAAGCGGGAAGGCTGGCGGTGCAAAGCCCGGAATTCATTACCGCCGGACGGGACGCATTGGAAGCTACGCAACGCGTACTGCGCTTCCCCGCAGTCGGCAGCAAATCCTTCCTGATCACCATAGGTGATCGTACCGTTGGCGGAATGACGGTGCGCGACCAAATGGTCGGTCCCTGGCAAGTGCCTGTGGCTGATTGCGCGATTACTCTGGCTGGCTTCAATGCCCAACATGGCGAAGCCATGGCCATGGGCGAGCGCAGTCCTTTGGCGGTGGTCAATGGGCCGGCTTCCGGCCGTATGGCCGTAGCAGAAGCAATTACCAATATTGCCGCCGCACCCATCGCCCGGATCAATGATATTCGCCTGTCAGCTAATTGGATGGCTGCAACTGGCGAGCCTGGCCAGGACGGTAGCCTGTTTGATACGGTCAAAGCTGTAGGCCTGGAGCTCTGCCCTGAATTGGGCATTGCTATCCCGGTGGGTAAAGACTCGCTGTCGATGAAAACCGTTTGGTATGAAGGCGCAACAGAACAACGCATGCTGGCACCGGTTTCGTTGGTGGTCAGCGCTTTCGCTCCAGTCACCGATGTCACCAGATCCCTGACTCCACAACTGGACATTTCCGTCAGCGATACCCGTTTGTTATTGCTGGACCTGGGGCAAGGTAAAAATCGCCTCGGTGGCTCTGCATTGGCGCAGGTTTATGGTGAGTTTGGCCACACGGTGCCAGACTTGGATGACCCTGCCTTGTTGCGTGGCTTTTTCGCTGCCATTCAGGAATTGAATCAGTCCGGCTGGTTGCTGGCTTACCATGATCGTTCGGATGGCGGCCTGGCAGCCTGTGTGTGTGAAATGGCCTTTGCTGCACATTGTGGGCTGGAACTCGATCTGCCCGTAGAAGATTTATTGGCTGGCTGGTTCAGCGAAGAAGCGGGTGCAGTAATTCAGGTGGCCACAGGGTATTTGCCGCAGGTTCACGGCTGTTTGCAGCGCCATGGTCTGGCTGATGTGCTCAGTGATATTGGGCGCCCGGTAACAGGTGATGTGCTGAGGCTGGCCCACCAAGGAGTGCCGGTTTTACAGGCAGAGTTACCTGCGTTGCAGACGCTTTGGTCAGAAACCAGCCACGCCATTCAGCGCCTGCGCGACAATCCCGCAAGTGCCGATCAGGAGCTGGTAAGCCAGTCAAACTGGACTGGTCCTGGCATGTCGCCGCAACTCAGTTTTGAATTAGCCGCAGCGCCACACTTTCAAAAAACCAGACCGGCCGTGGCCATTCTGCGCGAACAGGGCGTTAACGGCCACGTTGAGATGGCCGCGGCTTTTGACCAGGCTGGCTTCCGGGCGGTGGATGTGCATATGTCCGACCTGTTTACTGGCCGTCAGAATTTGCAGGATTTCCAGGGCTTTGTGGCCTGCGGCGGCTTTTCCTATGGCGATGTGCTGGGAGCGGGCAGGGGCTGGGCCAAATCCATATTGTTCGCCGAGGAATTGCGCGAGATGTTCAGTGAGTTTCTGGCGCGCGAAGACCGTTTTGCCCTGGGAGTTTGTAATGGTTGCCAGATGCTCTCGGCATTGCGCGATATTATTCCTGGTGCCGCTGACTGGCCAGATTTTATGCGCAACCAATCCGAGCAGTTCGAAGCGCGCTTGAGCATGGTCGAAGTGATGTCTTCGCGCTCGTTGTTTTTCCGCGGCATGGAAGGGTCACATATTCCCGTAGCCACGGCCCATGGTGAAGGCCGGGCCCGGTTCGTCAACAGCAGAGCAATTCCGACAGAACTATTGGCCATGCGCTACGTTGATGAAAATGGCCAGGCGGCTGAAACGTATCCGCAAAACCCGAATGGATCACCGCAAGGTATCAGCGGCCTTTGCAATGAAGATGGAAGGGTTACTATATTGATGCCGCATCCTGAGCGCACCCTCAGAACGGTTAATTTTTCCTGGTCGCCAAAACAGTGGGGCCCAATGTCCCCCTGGCGTCAAATGTTTCTGAATGCCCGCCACTGGACAGGATAACGAGATGAACGAGCCTATGAAAGATGAACAAGTTGCTGCCGCGGAGCTTAACGAAGCCGACACTCTGGCCAGCGTTGCGGCCACCACTCCGGTTGGGCAGCAAGAAGAACTGAAACTCAGCGAAATGTTGATCCTTGCTTCCATGTGGATGATATTCGGTTTCATGTTGTGGTTTTACCTTTCGGCGTTTCATGGTGCACCTGCCCGAATGATGGCGGATTTCTTCCTGTCGGAGATCTTGGGTGATAGTTTCCGGCAGATTATTATCGAGCCTAACCAGAACTTCCTGTTCCAGGTCGAAACCAATATCCAGTACGTATTCAGGGATGGCACTCAAGAGGCGCTGGGCTTTATCGTCAATCCACTGATTTTCAGCTACGGCCTGCCGCTGCTGTTTGGCCTGGTCATGGGCTCAGACGTGAGCTGGTTACGCAAGTTGGTCATCATGCTCATTGGATATAGCACTATCACCCTGGTTCAGGTATGGGGGGTGGTGTTCCAGTCGCTGAAAATGCTCGCCTTCAATTTTGGTGAACAAAGCCATGTGTTCGTCACGCAAGCAGGGGTGTCGGATTCAACTGTCGCCCTGGGTTACCAGTTGGGCACACTGATTTTTCCTGCATTGATGCCTATCTTTGTTTGGGTGCTGACCAATCGCCCACTGGTAGAACAGTTTGTGGGCTGGAGTGCCGACGCGCTGCGCAAGGATGTAAAGTGATGATCAGCCTCCACACTGGAACCCCAGGATGCCATTGTTGTCTCTGGACAGGCTGGTTTGGGTTACCTGCCGGACTGGTCTATCGACTGGTCGATTGCCTTAAGCATGCCCGCGCTGGCCGGGCTGCCTTATAATTCAACCAGGATTTTTTCATGGGAAACGTATTCTTGGAAGTAGCTGCAGAACTATCGCCTGAAGTAGGGCAGGAAACGGTGCAGGGAACAGTGCCGGAAGCAGCGCATGAGATGCTGGCGGCTAACGACTCCGTTTGTGAATTCCTGTTGAACTCGAACCGGCTCAAAACCGCTGACCTGAAACGGGCTGAGACTTACCGCGAACAAAACGGTGGAGACCTGGTCACCTTGTTGGTTCGCCTGGGCCTGGTGTCCGAACGCGATGTGGCGGAAGCAGAGTCGGAATTACTGCAACTGCCTTTGATTCGCACCGTTGATCTGCCTGACGAAGCGCCGGAGTTTCCGGGTATATCCGTGCGTTTTCTGAAACAGAACCTGATTCTGCCGGTCAGTGAAACCGACGAAGACCTGACCGTGGTTATGGCCAATCCGCGCGACGAATTTGCTGCCCAGGCTCTGGCCATGGCCAGCGGTAAGAATATCAAACGCCAGGTAGGCATCGGTTCAGAAATTGAAAACGGTATCGAGAAACTGTTGGGTGGCGGTCGCAGTGCCATGGGTCAGATCGTTGAACGTCTGGGTGGAGAGGCGGACGCCGGTGAAGAAGATATTGAGCACCTGCGAGACCTGGCATCCGAAGCGCCGGTTATTCGACTGGTGAACCTCATCATGCAGCGGGCGGTAGAAGCGCGGGCTTCTGATATCCACATTGAGCCCTTTGAAAACCGCCTGAAGGTGCGCTACCGGATTGACGGCGTGCTGCAAGAAGTAGAATCGCCACCGTCCAGCTCAACTTCAGCCGTGATCAGCCGTATCAAGATCATGGCCAAGCTGAATATTGCCGAGCGCCGCCTGCCTCAGGATGGCCGCATCATGCATCGGGTTCAGGGTAAGGAACTGGATCTGCGTGTTTCCACCATTCCCACTTCGCATGGTGAAAGTGTGGTGATGCGTATCCTCGATCGCGAGAGCATTGTGCTCGACTTTGATTCGCTGGGCTTTGATGAGCACCTGCGCAAGAAATTCGTCAAGACGCTGGAAATGCCGCATGGCATCATCCTGGTAACCGGCCCCACCGGCTCTGGTAAAACCACTACCTTGTATACCGCCCTCAGCGCGCTGAACACACCCGAGCGCAAGATCATCACCGTGGAAGATCCGGTGGAATACCAGTTGGAAGGTATTAACCAGATCCAGGCCAAATCATCCATCGGGCTGGACTTCTCGCACGCGTTACGTGCCATTGTGCGGCAGGATCCGGATGTGATCATGATCGGTGAAATGCGCGATCTGGAAACCGCCCGTATCGCCATTCAGTCCGCGTTAACGGGCCATTTGGTGCTATCCACCATTCACACCAATGACGCTGCCAGTGGCATCACACGTATGCTCGATATGGGTGTAGACGACTACCTGCTGACCTCAACCGTCAATGCCATTCTCGCGCAGCGCCTGGTACGTACGCTCGATCCGCTTAGTCGCGAAGCCTACGACCTGTTACCCGAAGTGGCCAAAGAAATCGGTTTTACGCGTTTGGGCGCAGTTGAACGTGAGCGCTATACGGTTTATCGACCGGTTCCCACTGAGGACAATCCCAATGGTTATCGCGGACGAACCACGATCGTTGAATTGCTGTTGATGACCGACCCGATTCGCCGCCAGGTGATGAAACACGCTACTTCGGGTGAAATCCAGGATTTAGCGGTAGCGGAAGGCATGCGCACCATGTATCAGGACGGATTGGAAAAATGCCTGAGTGGCGTAACCACGCTGGATGAAGTCTTGCGCGTGACGCAGGAAAACTGATGCCGATCTACGAATACAAGGCCGTTTCGCCTACCGGTGAAACGGTATCCGGCAGCATGGAAGCAGCCAATCTGGATCTGGTGATCCTGAAATTACAGGAAGCGGGCAACATTCCTTTGCAGGCACAGGAAGCCGGATCGGGCGGCTTGGGCCTGAAAAACTTCAGTTTTGGCCGTCGCGGCATGAATGCCCGCGAGGTTGGGGAGTTTACCCAACAACTGTCAACTCTGCTGGGCGCCGGTTTGCCATTGGACAGATCATTGCACGTACTGATGGACCTGGCGGAATCGCCGAAGATTCAACGTACAGTAGCTGAAATCCGTGATCACGTTCGCGAAGGCGGCACCCTGTCCGATGCGCTCGAAAAGCAGCATGGGGCATTCAGCCGGTTGTTCATCAATATGGTACGCGCAGGCGAAATCGGCGGCACGCTTGATGCTACCCTGAACCGCCTGGCGGATTATCTGGAACGCTCCAAGGAATTGAAGGACAGCGTCGTTTCAGCCCTGATCTACCCCATTCTGCTGCTGTTTCTGGCTGCTGGCTCCCTGATCCTGCTGTTGGTTTACGTTATCCCGCAATTCACGCCTATTTTTGAAGAGCTGGGTGGCGATCTGCCTACGATCACCAAAATTGTCCTTGGCGTGGGCTCGGTGCTGCAGAATTTCTGGTGGCTGTTGATCGGCATCACCGTTGTCATCGTGCTGCGTTTCCGCCGCATGTTGGCCGATGAGGAACAGCGCTTCAACTGGGATGGTCGTGTTTTGCGTATGAAGTGGGTCGGCGATCTGGTTGGCAAACTGGAAACTGCTCGCTTATCGCGCACGCTAGGCACCTTGCTGACCAATGGGGTACCGCTGCTTTCGGCACTTTCCATTGCCCGCAATGTCATAAGCAACACGGTGCTGCGCAAGGATGTGACTGATGCAACCCGTGAAGTGAAAACCGGCGGTGGCCTGGCGCGCAATCTGAGCAAAGGCGGGCGTTTTCCTCGGCTGGCATTGCAGATGACCAGTGTGGGCGAGGAAACAGGTCAGTTGGATGTCATGTTGATGAAGGTGGCAGACACCTATGACAAAGATGTAAAAAACACTATAGACCGGCTGTTGGCCATATTTACCCCGGTCGTGACCATGCTGCTGGCCGCGATGATTGGCACCATTGTGCTGTCGGTGCTGGTGGCCATACTCAGTATCAACGATCTGGTGGGTTGATCAAGAGCAAAGGCAGCAAATAATTCCACCAGATGCACAGATTTTTGGAGAACGTAACCATGGACAAATTGAAACAGTTGAACCGCAACCTTCAGGTCAAGACAGTGCAGGGCGGCTTTACCCTGGTTGAACTGCTTTTGGTGCTGGTGATTCTGGCACTGATCGGTGGTCTGGTTTTGCCGGGTATTATTGGCAAAGCTGAAGGGGCTAAAGTGAAAGCTGCTTCGTCACAAGTCAGCCGCCTGGCGATGGCGGTTGAGAGCTACTATTTGGACACCGGAACAACCCCGGAGTCTTTGGCACAGTTGGTCACCGATGGCGGCGATGCCGGCTGGAACGGGCCGTATGTGAAGGAATCCAGTCTGAAAGATCCCTGGGGACGTGAGTACGAATTCCGTATGCCCGGTGAACATGGAGAGTTTGATATCTACTCTCTTGGCGCTGACGGACAGCCTGGCGGCGAAGACAGAAACGCCGATGTCAACAGTTGGGAATAAGGCACTGCCGCGCAGCGTCTGACTCGCGCGCCTGAATTCAAGCGCCGAAAGCCCATCACCCCGGTGAGAAAAATCAATGCAAAGCCAGTATTGCCAGGCACAAGCCCATCAGCGGGCAGCCGGGCATATGGATTTACTCTGGTGGAATTGCTGGTGGTCATGGTGATCATGGCGTTGGTGCTGGGGCTGGTGGCCACTTCAATATCGCGCAATATCTCCGGCGCGGAAATGCGCAGTGCGGCGGGTAAATTGGCCGCTTCTTTGCGCTATACCCGCACCCGCGCCATTTTGGATAAGGAGGAAACGGTTTTTATGGTTGATACTGAAAGCCGCTCCTACCAGGCGCCCAAACGCGAAGCCGTCACTCTCCCTGAAGGAATGAAAGTGGCTTTAACTACCGCACGTTCCGAGCTGACCGCAGAGAGCGTAGGCGGCATACGGTTTTATCCGGATGGAGGTTCTACCGGTGGTTTTGTGGAGTTGGATGCCAATGGAAGGGTTTATCGCATTGATGTGGCCTGGCTGACCGGTGAAGCTTCGATTCACCAGGAAGAAGACTGAGATGGTCGCTAAAATGGCGCGGCTGGCCATCAGTAAAAAGGCACAACAAGGTGGCTTCACCTTGCTGGAAGTGCTGTTGGCTTTCCTGGTGTTTGCATTGAGTTTCGCGGTGACGCTGGAAATATTGAGTGGTGCCATCCGCAATACGGCCCGGGCCAGGGAAAGCACGGAAGCCGCACTGATAGCGCAATCCCTGATGGACCAGGTGGGGCTGGATATACCCTTGGAAGCAGGTGGCGGTGCAACAGGCGAAGAGGGAAATTACCGCTGGGCCGTGGATATTTACCTTTTTGACGGTGGTGCAGAAAATTTTCGCAGTGTTGAGCTGGCTGATATTACCGGGATCGAACTGCTGGAAGTGGAGTGCGTGGTGACCTGGGGCGAGGGTGGTCGTGAACGCGCGCAAACTTTCAGTACCGTCAGAGCCATAAGCGAGAATGCTGAGGACCTGGGGTTATGAGGCGCGCTGCGGGTTTTACTCTGGTTGAATTGCTGCTGGCTGTTACGTTGCTGAGCATGTTAATGGCTTTGACCTACGGGGGATTGCAGGCTGCAACCCACGCCACCGATCGTGGTCAGAAAATCCTCGAGGAAAGTGGTCGTTTGCGCATGGCTCATCAATTTGTGCGTAAGCAGATCAACCAGGCGATTCCACTGGGCTTCAATCGGGAGGAAGAATCCATTGCAAACCCGGGCGAACCAACGTTGACAGAAGTGTTTCTGGGCAGCTCCGGATCAATACGCTTTGTTGGGCCCATGCCGGGCTACCTGGGATTTGGCGGGCCACAGGTGCAGCAGCTCAATATTGTCAGCGGCAGGAATGGCAAGGAACTGGTCCTGACCCACGCTTTGTTGCAGGGCTTCGAAGATGCCAGTCTGGATGAGCGCGACCCGATTGTGTTGATCGATCACATCGAGTCTGCTGAGTTCAAGTTTCTGGTGCGTGACGAAGACAACGAAATCGCTGGTTGGATTAGCGATTGGGAGGAAACTGGCGAGTTGCCGGTTGCCATAGCACTGGAGATTGAATTTGAGGAAGAGGTTTACGCCGACTGGCCATTGTTGATAGCGGCAGTAAAAGTCGACCCGTCAGCGGTGACCGGGGCTTTGGGCGGTGAAAATACCTATCAATCTGCGATTCGCGAGCTGATTGAGCAGAGGCGGCAACCGGATTGAACACCACCTCCTCCAAACAGTCGGGTGTAGCGCTGGTTATCGTATTGTGGATCATGTTGCTGATCACCATTACCACCAGTGCCTTTACCCTGATGGCGCGGATGGACAGTCTGGAAGCACACACCATTTTGTGGAGTACCAAGGCCAGGCTGGCGGCAGAGGCCGGTTTGAATATGGCCGTTCTTTCGCTGCGCGATCCCGATGAGCTGACCCGATTGATACCCGATGGCAGAGCCTGGGAAGTTGAATACCAGGGTGCCAAAGTCGAAGTCAGGGTGACCGATGAACGGGGCAAGCTGAATCTTAACGGGGCGGGTGAAGCGGAGTTGCTGCAACTCTTTTTGGCCAATGGGCTCGAACAGGATCAGAGTGAGTTGCTGGCTGCAGCAGTGCTCGACTGGATCGATCTGGACGAACTGCCCCGGCCCAATGGTGCTGAGTTAGCGGAGTACGAATCGGCCGGTTACCAGGTAGGGCCTGGCAATCGCAGCTTCGTGATGGTTGAAGAACTGCTGCAGGTAATCGGTTTGCCGTGGGAGTTGTTCCAGGCCATCCAGCCCGGCTTGACAGTCTGGTCCGATGACCGTGGGCTGCCCAATCCGGCCTACGCGCCGGCCGAAGCATTGCTGGCACTGCCAGATATGACCAGGGAACTGGCGGATGAGTTTGTGCAGGCACGCCATGAGTTGGAAACGTTGGGAGACTTGAATATCGCCTTGCCCAGTGGCCAGGTCGCCGTGGCACAGGGCATGGGGCTAACGTATAGTATCGTCGCCAAGGCCACCTTGCCGAATGGCATTTGGGACCAGATCGAGACAACGATTCGACTGGAAGGCAGCGAGAACGGACAGCCTTTTCGTATCATGCATTGGCGTGAAGGATTCCACCACTGATATGGCTATAACGATTAAAAATAAAGTCCAATACTGGCTGGCGCGAATTCAAAATGGTCCCGTGGGTGGGTTTTTTGCCTGGTGGGGGGGCGAACTGAAACAACTGCTGCCAGAATCCTGGCAACACCGGCTGCGTCTGGCTACCCGTCGTCTGAACCTGCAAATCACTGAATCCAGCCTGCTGCTTGCGGTTGAAGACGATGATGGGATTCGACAACTGCAAGCCCTGGCGCTGGAGCAGGATAGCTTGCTGGCGCAGAAGCAATTGAAAACCCTGCTTGAGCAGGACGATTTGCATGAGTTACCTCGTTTTCTGGTGCTGGACAGTAAATGGGTGCTGCATAAGGAACTCAAACTCCCGGTTGCCGCTGAAGCCAATCTGCAGCAGGTACTGTCATTTGAAATGGACCGGCAAACGCCATTTCGGGCCAATGAAGTCTATTTCGACTGGCGCATGCTGCCCGCTGGAAACGAGGCTGGCGAAATCCGGCTCAATTTGTTGGTAGCGCCTCGTCGCCTGGTGGATCCGTTACTGGAAAAACTGGCCGCACGAGGGCTGGCACCTGCCGGTATTGATGTGGAGCAGTCGGGTCTTAGCGCCGGTGTCAACTTGCTGCCAACTGAGCGTCGGCTGAATCCCATGCATCCTCGCACGCGGTTGAACTATGGTCTGGCAGCAGCCGTGGTTGTTCTGCTGATCGCAGCGATGTTGCAATCCTTGGGCGCACGTGCCGATCGCGTTGCCAGCCTGGAGGAAGCCATTGCAGAAGTCCAGGATGAAGCCCGGCGGGTGCAACGTCTTAAAGAACAGGTGTCTGATACCAGTGAAGCGGCCAGCTTTCTTACCAAGCGCCGCAGCGAATCGCCTATGGCGGTTGAAGTTCTGGCTGAAGTAACCAGCACTTTGCCCGACGGTACCTACCTCGACAGGTTGGTGGTGGGTGAAGGTAGCGTGATCATGCAGGGCAAATCCGCTAATGCGCAGCAATTGATTGAACTGGTGAACCGTTCGGACATGTTTGATGCTGCAGCGTTTCAAGGCTCCACGCGGTTGGATACAGGAACTGGTCTGGAAGTTTTTGAAGTCACCAGTACGGTGAGTGCGGGGCAACAGCCTTGATTGTCGCCAGTCTGAAACAAGCAAACAGCAAGCTGACAGCCGTTCTTTTGCTGGCGATTTCCCTGATTCTTGTCTACCTGCTGTGCTTTCACTGGTTTGTTCTCAGCCAACTGTCGTATGGGGAAGAAATCTCCGGATTGGAGTCGCAACTGGACCGCTATCGTAAGGTTGCGGCCCAGAAAGATCTGGTAGAAGAACAGCTCAAGTTGCTGCAAAGCCGACGCACCGAGTCCAACCTGTTCCTGACCGAAGTTGATTTCAACGAAGCAGCGGCAGCCATGTCAGAACGTTTGAGCCAGATGTTGGGCAGTTTTGCAGATGAGTCTTGTCAGATCGTCAGCCGTCAACCGGTCCGTGCCCGGGTTGTGGAGCGCTTTGAAAAAGTCACAGTGAATGTGCGCATGCGCTGTGACATCGAAGACTTGATGCAGATGTTGTACAGCCTGGAAACCGGCGTGCCGATGATTTTTGCCGAAGATCTGACGGTGATCAAGCCCAGGGCCCGGCGGCGCAGGAATGACCAGGCTGCTGATGATGGGCAGGCCCTGGATATTCGCTTCAATATGTCGGGCTATCTGCGCAGCGGCAGCGGCGCATGAGCAGATTGTTGCAGGATAACCCGGTTGGAATGGTGCTGGCGGGAATCGGTGGCTTTCTGCTGCTGTGCATGTTGATCATTTTCATCTGGTCTGTTTTACCGATGAGTGAAGGCGACGATACCGAAGCTGAACTGGTTGATGGCTCGCTGGTAAGTTTGCCCGAGCTGGCAGAAAACCCACCACTGGAGAGCTACTCAGTGATCGTGCAACGGCCCATTTTCAATGAAACCCGGCTGCCCGTGATAGAGGCGGAGCTTGAGGTTGAGGAGCCGGTCGAGGAAATCATGCTGGCCGATGATACGGATCTCGATGTGGAGCTTTCCGGTGTAGTGCTAACGCCGACGCTGCGAATGGCCACACTCAAGCGTAAGGATGGTCAGAAATCATTGGTTGCCATCGAGGGCAATTACCTGGAAGGAGAGTTCGGTTCCTGGCAATTGACCGAGGTAAGCAGCAAGAAAGTCACCCTGATATCCGGTTCTGGCAAGGAACTGCAGTTGGAATTACAGGTCCATGACGAGAGAATTGAGCCGCCCGAAGCACCTCTGGAGCCGGTCAGTGAAGAAGTCGCAAGTTCCGAAGGGCAACAGCCGGTAGAGGAAAACGGCGAACCCTTGACGCGGGCAGATGAAATACGCCAGCGCATCGCTGAAAGACGGGAAGAGTTGCGGCGGCAAGCAGAAGCAGAAGACCAGGCCGGGGAACAAGACGCGCAACCCAGCTATGAAGAAGCCATTCGTGCCATGATCAACCGTCGGCCGGCCCCCAAAGAAAAGTCAGAAACTGAAAATGAACAATAGAGGCACAGCGCCAATGAATATTGCGAACGCACTGAGTGCACGGCGATCGACCAAGCTTCGAGTGCAGCGTCGAACGCCGCTGCGAAACCAGGGGATAAAGCGCCTGGGGTTGGTGCTGGGCATATTTTTCATAGCCAGTTGTGCCACCGCGCCGGCACCTGTGCGCCCGCATACGATTGGCAAGCCCATCCAAAATTCAGTCGATCCGGTTACAGATGCCAAGGTCATAGCAGAGCCGTCTGATGATTCGGCCATCAAGCCGGGAATTACTAAAACCGAGATTTACGAAGGCACGGGGGAGTTCATTGACGAAGCCGCCGCGGCACGACGTCCGGCTCCGGTAGCGGCAGACGGCGAAATCGTCCTCAACTTCGAAGGCGAATCCATTCAGTCTGTGGTACACACCATTCTGGGAGAGGTGTTGCAGGAAACCTTCGTTATTGGTCCAGGCGTGAGTGGCGAAGTCACATTCTCCACTTCAAAGCCAGTAAGTCGCGACCAGCTCAAGCCCATACTGGAGCTACTTTTGCGTTGGAATGGCGCCACCTTGGTGTATTCTGAAGGGCGCTACAACGTCCTGCCAGTATCCGATGCGATCAAGGGCAACCTGGCGCCGCAAATGAGCAATGCTCAGGCCGCCAAGGGTTATGAAGTCCAGGCTGTGCCATTGAAATACGTCGCTGCTACGGAAATGGCCAAAATTCTGGAGCCTTACGCCCGCCCGGATGCGATCGTCAGTGCTGACCAGTTTCGCAACATGATGTTCCTGGCCGGAACCCCCGAGGAATTGCGTAATTACCGGAAAACTATAGAAATATTTGACGTGGACTGGTTGGAAGGCATGTCCGTGGGTATCTATCCGCTGCGCACCGTGGATGTGGCTTCCATTATTACCGAGCTGCAAGGGATTTTTGGTGCTGAAGGTGATACGCCATTGGCCGGCATGTTCCGATTCATGCCGCTGGAGCGACTGGGATCGGTGATGGTTATCACCTACCAAAAGGAATACCTGTTCAAAGCCGAAGAGTGGATTGAAATCCTCGATCGAGGGGCTGCCGGGGCAGGCAAGCAGCTTTATGTCTACCGGGTTAAAAACCTCGAAGCTCCGGTGCTGGCCGGTTACCTCACGGAAATATTCGGCGGTACTGCAGGTGGTGCCAAGAAAGACAGTCAGCGGGGTGCATTGGCGCCCGGACTGGAACCGGTACAAATCGGCAGCGTGGCTGATTTTAATGAGAATCGTTTGGGTTCAGAAAACCAGGCGGTGGCTGCAGGTGAAAACGGCGCATCTGTATTGAACACCGGTGATGGCGATATTCGGATTACTTCGGTCAGTGAAACCAACTCTTTGTTGATTCAGGCTACGCAACCCCAATACAACTCAATATTGGCAGCCATTGACCGCATCGATATCGAGCCCTTGCAGGTGTTGATCGAGTCGCAGGTACTGGATGTCGAATTGAACGAGCAACTGCAGTTTGGGGTTAACTGGTTCCTGACCAACAATCCGGCCCTGATTCCCGCGGGATCCGGCAATCCCCTGAACCGGTATGTGGATTCGGCCAGCTTTGGTGGTGCGACCAATTTCTTTACCACCCTGTCGTCCCCCATCAGCGCCGGCTCCGCCTTTGTCCAGGCCACAATTACCGCGCTGGATTCCGTCACCGATGTGCGTTCGCTGGCAGCGCCATCGCTATTAGTCAGAAATAACGCCACAGCGACCATTACCGTAGGCACACAGGTGCCAGTGCAGTCGTCCAGCATATCCACTGGTAACGACAACGTGATCAGCAGTGCACAATATGTGTCAACCGGTATCACACTGACGGTTACTCCCAGAATCAATCCGGGTGGCCTGGTGTATATGGAGATATCGCAGGATGTCAGCCGTCCCGGCGCCAGGGACCCGGATATTTCCACCAGCGGCAATCCGCCCATTAATAACAAATCGGTGTCCAGCCAGGTGGCAGTTCAATCGGGTCAAACCATTTTCCTGGGTGGGTTGATATCGGAGTCCACGGATCTTGGCCGCACAGGTGTGCCTTACTTGAACCGGATTCCTCTGATTGGCCCTTTATTCGGCGCCAGGACAAAGACCAATCTGCGCAGTGAAACACTGGTCATGATTACGCCTACCGTGGTTGAAACCGCGGTCGATCTGCTACAGGTCAGTGAAGAAATGGAAAATCAATTCTCTCGTGTACCGCCGTTGCGCGTTTCCACCCTGGTGCGTGAGCCCAAGGATTCAACGGATGAGCCATAATCCGTTTGCAAGTCCCGATGGCCATGTAAAAAACGGTAAATTTTCGTTAACAAATGAAAGGAACCTGCCTTATGAGTGAGCTTTCAACCCGCCCATTGTGGGGTAACCAAAAGAGCCTGCCGCTGCCGCTGTTAATGGCACTCACCTTGTTGTTGAGTGCTTGCGCCAGCAGCGGCAAGGTACAACATAATCCAGTAGAGGAACGTGCTCAACAGCGTTGGGATGCTCTGCTGTCGCGTGATTTTGATACCGCATACAGCCTCTATTCACCAGGCTATCGTTCCGCTAACTCGCGGGTAGACTTCGAAATTTCGCAGCGAATACGTAAGGTGACGATTTTAGTGGCACAGGTGAACGGCAGCGAATGTTCAGCACAGGCTTGCACCGTGAACGCCACCGTTCAGTACCGTGTTGGCTCACCGGTGCCTGGAGTTTCCAAGTGGGAGAGCAGTTCCAAATTGCAGGAACGCTGGGTGAAGACTGATGGAAAATGGTGGTACGTGCCCGATAAGTAAGTGCTGATTCTGACGGAATGCAGTCATGCTCAGTCGTTGGCCGTTTTGTTGCTTTGGTATATCAATTGTCGTAACATTGTTCCGCGAATGACCAGACATAGGTCAGGTTTGCCTTTGGAGTTGGGCAAACAACCATGAGTCTGGTTGAATTCGTAAAGCCCCTGTGTACACAAATTAGGAGTGTTGTAATGAACAGAAAAAATCTGACGGCTGCAGTGCTGGCGGGACTGGCAGGTGCTGCCGGCATCGCGGGTACCGCACAAGCAGTCAATCTGAATCCGGATGGCTTGGGCCAGTTGCTCATTTATCCGTACTTCACCGTAAAGGACGGCAACAGCACGTTGTTGTCAGTGGTTAACACCACCGACAGCGCCAAGGCGGTTAAGGTCCGTTTCAAAGAAGGCTACAATTCACGCGAAGTCCTCGACTTCAACCTGTACCTGTCAGCCTATGACGTCTGGACTGCCGCTCTGTATGATGATGCCGGCACACCCACTATGGTTACCGGTGACACCACCTGTACCGTTCCCTATTTCTATGGCAACGATACCGATGCGTTTGGTAGCACCGTAGGTACGCAGGCATTCCTGCCTTTCGCCTATACCGGTAAGTTTGTTGATGGTGGCCCGACCACTATTGCCCGTGCAGCAGAAGGTCATTTCGAGATGATCGAAATGGGTACGCTGACCGACGATAGCGCAACAGCCAAGCGCGATGGTTCTGCTACCGCTGCCACCCATGTTCTGGACAAGAATGGCAAGTCATTTCCCAAGAACTGCCAACAGTTGATAAACAACTGGTCTATCATCAACGGCGTTGCAGGTATGTGGCGTGCTGATCTGGATGAGGTTAATGGTAAATCAGATATTGATGTTGAGCGTAACAGCGGTGGCCTGTTTGGCGGCGCTGGCGTAATCAATGTTGGTAATGGTACTTTCTTCAGCTACAACGCCAAAGCCATTCAGGGCTTTGACAAAGATCTGGACAGTGAAAGTCTGCATTACCAGCCAGGTAACGTCAGTCCGAACTTGGACGATGGTGACCAAACCACGGCTACCTTGTTCTTCGGTGTGCCACAAGACACCGCAGTAGCTCTGTCCTACGATCGTTCCATTGATGCAATTTCTGCCACGTTCATGCATGAATACACCATGAACGAGTTCAACCAGAACCCTGCTTTGAATGCAGCTTCTGAGTGGATTGTGACGTTCCCGACCAAGAACTGGTATGTGGACAAGCTTGATATCTTTACGTCTGAGACTTTATGGCGTCCGAAGATCAGCGACCCGGGTTGTGGTGGCTGGATTCCTGGCGAACCATATCCGTCACGTAGTGGGGCTTTCTACCCCACCAGCCTGGACCAGACGGATGACAACGACAACGGTGTGCCTGATGTTCAGGAAGACTGGGTATTGTGTACCTATGAAAAGAAAACGCTGGATACTACCGAAGCTATTCCTCCGTTTACTGATTTGTTCGATGGTGAAGCCTGCGAATTTTTCGGTCTGGAGAACTGGGATCAGGAAGAGAGTCCATCAACACCAGGTACAATCAATTCGCCGCCTATCGTGTCACCACCACCTCCAGGTGGAACACCTCCTGGTGAGTCTCCGTTTGCTTTGTGCTACGAAGTTAACCGTTTGAAGTTCGGCGGTAGCGATATCTTCGGTGACAGCGATCTGTTGTACACCATTGATACCGAAGTTGAAGCAGGTTGGGCGCGTATTAACTGGGGTGCTGACCCTGCCCATGAAGACAGCGTTGGTCTGATTGGTCTGCCAGTAACCGGTTACTGGGCAGTACAGTACGAGAATGGTTTCCTGGGTACACCACAAGCCAGCGTGCTGGCCAACTACGGTGGTCTGTTTGAACATCGCGGTAACGTACGTCGTTCCTACTCTGGCGAGCGTCCTTCTTCGGACTAAGCCAAAGCAAGAACCAGTCTTTAATGAGTTGCAAGACTCATGCTAGTAAAGAAGGGGCTGCCTAGGCAGCCCCTTCCTTTTGTGTGCAGCAAATTTTTCTTTCATCTGAACTGTGCAGCGACAGTTCGGTCGAACCTATGCTTTTGACTGGCGACCCAAATCACCACCAATATCTGAGTAGCACCGATACCATGAATCCAACCCAATCGAAAATAGCGATGAATTTGTGTGCTTTGATGTTTGCATGTGCGAGTTCGTTTGTGCAGGCACAAACCGAAGAAGTGACTCTGAATAAGAATGATTCGACTCTGGTATTAGCCTACCAAGGGGCGGCGGTCCTTACTCAGCAGGAAATTGATGCTGCTTTCAGCCAGATTCCAGAGAAGCACAGACTGGCATTTATCAGGGATGGGGCACGAGTGACTCAATTGGTTCGCAACCTGTTGGAAATCAAGATGCTTACGAATGATGCCAAGGCTCAGGGATTAAGCGATGATCCCCTGGTACAGGCTACGGTTGCGCTGGCAGCGGATAAGGAGTTGGCCAAGATTTGGACTCAACGTATCCCGGCGATGGCTCCTGCAGTTGATTTTGAGGCGCTGGCCAAAGAAGATTATCTGGCGGATCCTGAGAGCTATGACAAAAGCGCCTCTATAGACCTGACCCAAATACTGTTGAGCACCGGGGAGCGTTCTTTGGACGACGCACAAAAAGAGGCCCTGGAACTAAAAGCTCGTTTGACTGCAGAGCCGGAAATGTTCCAGAAATTTGTTGCACTTTACTCGAATGATGATTCAAAAGTTACCACGTTCGGACAACTTAAAAAGGTTACCAAAGGTCAAATGGTTCCCGACTTTGAAAAGGTGGCCTTTGCCATGCAAACCGTGGGTGAAATCAGTGATCCGGTCACCACCCAATACGGCGTTCATCTGATTCGTTTGGATGCCCGTAACAGTGCCGGTATTCCACCCTTTGAAGACGTGCGTGAAGAAGCCATTGCGCGTCAAAAGCAGGAATACCAGCAAATATATATGCGCAAATACCTGAGTCAGTTATTCAGGGAACCGGCAGTTTTTCCTGAGGGTTCAATGGAAATCATGGCTAAACGCCATTTTGGTGAGAATCTGGAAAAGGCACCGGATTATTCAGGACTGGATAGTGAGTAAACCGATTTCCTGAGCAGATAAAATTCTGCCGTTTGGGCGGTTAGGCGTTCATTACAGCGTACAATGCGCAACGTGAAACGATTTAACTCGGTCATATTTTTCCAACTGGTCTCTCGCAACATTCGCACGGATTACCTCGAGAATGTGACGGGGTTCGCCTGGCTGATTTTGCAGCCCTTGCTGATGCTGGCGGTATACGCTTTTGTTTTCTCCACCCTATTCCAGGCTCGCATGCCTGAGGCGGCCGGCGTAGGGTTTGTACCCTTTCTGGCTGTCGCATTTTGGCCCTGGACAGCTTTCTCTGAGGCAATCCTCAAAGCCAATGCGACCATTACCAGCAACGCTGCCCTGATCGGCAAGGTGGCTTTCCCTACCGAATTGTTGCCACTTTCCGCTGTTGCTGCCACTTTTACCATGCATATGATCGGTTATCTTGCCGTCTTGCTGATGTTGCAATTAACCGGTACGGACCTGCACTGGTTGGGCCTGATTTGGGTAATCCCCATGCTTTTGCTTCTGGCGATTTTTGCAGCCGGTCTGGCTCTTATGGCCAGTGCACTACAGGTATTTATTCGTGACCTGGCACAAATACTGCCTCCCATAATGACTTTCTGGTTTTTCACCACCCCCATTCTGTACAGCTCAGCCATGTTGCCTGCGAGTCTGGCGCCCATTTTTCAATGGAATCCCATGGCCTGGTATGTATCACGCTTACGTGAAGCCTTGCTGAGTGGATTTTCAACTCTTGGATTGATGGATCTTCTGGTGCCCGTGTTAAGTGTCCTTACGCTGATTCTGGGCTTTTGGCTGTTTCGACGCTTGCGCGGACACTTCGAGGATTTCCTGTGACTCTGCCGCTGGTTAAGGTTGAGGGGGTCAGCAAATTCTATCCGCGTGTTCATCATCCATGGGAACGATTGCGTGCCTTTGCTGCACTGCTCAGAGGTAAAGAAAACCTAAATGGAGCGGAGGTTTTGCATGATGTCAGCTTTGAAATCATGCCCGGTGAATCCTATGGAATTGTTGGTGAGAACGGGGCCGGAAAATCTACCTTGTTGAAAGTGTTGACGGGTGTGATAAGCCCCAGTCGGGGCTCTGTGACCGTAAGGCCCAGAATTGCCGCCTTGCTGGAACTGGGTGCTGGATTTCAGCCCGATTTTTCCGGCCTGGATAACGTGCGTATGAAAGCATCCTTGTTGGGCATGAGTCCGGCACAACTGGATCAGCGCATGGATGACATCCTGGCCTTTGCTGACATCGGTGAGTATGTACACGAACCGGTTAAGCATTACTCCTCAGGAATGGTGGTTCGGCTGGGCTTCGCGGTTGTTGCTGCTTCAGATCCGGAGTTGTTGATCACCGATGAAGTGCTGGCAGTGGGCGATGAGTCTTTTCAGAAAAAATGTATTCATTGGATAGAATCATTTTTGCAAAAGGGCAACAGTTTGTTGCTGGTTTCACACAGTATGTTTCTGGTGCAGAAACTCTGTCATCGAGCCTTGTGGCTACACAATGGCCGCGCTCATATGCAGGGTGATGTCTTTGAAGTAACGCAGTCCTACCTGGCCTGGCACGAATCAAAAGCAGATTCAGAACGCCAGCAGCGGGAGCAATTGGCGGGTGCGAGTGGTCTGTACCGTATCAGCAGTTTTGCGATGCTCGATGCGGATGTAAAGGGTGAGCGGGTATTGGAACAGGGCGATAGCTTGGAAGTCAGCATGACTCTGGTATCACCGGACGGACGAGCACCCGTAGCATTGTTCGGTATCGTTCGAGCCGACGGTACGCCCGTTTATGGGGTGGCTTCCGATTTTGATGGCATTCAGGGCGTGCGAATCAATGCAAATCAATTTCAATACCGCATCCGCTTTCCTGATCTGCTGCTGTTGCCGGGAAGTTACAGTATTCGCGGCCACTGCATGGATCCAGAAGGACTGCGGGTATGCGATACTGTTGAAACGCGTTTTCGAGTACGGGGACAAAGCAGGGAGTTGGGCTTCATACGATTGCCGCACGAATGGAGTGATAGAGGCATACCAATAGCGGGCGACGTTTCCAGGCCAAAGGAAGGTAGCGGTGAATAGGCCTGTGGGCCAGTTGCCCACCGTCATCATACCGATTCATAACGCACCACAGGCACTTGCGGCTTGCCTGGAATCCGTTCGGCAAACGGTCCCCCAATCCACCGAAGTGCTGCTGCTCGATGATGCCTCGAGCGACCCGAATATACAGCCTTTAATCCGCCTATACCTGGGTAGTGCTAGTTCAACCTGGCGCGTGGAACTACAAACCCGAAACCTGGGTTTCGTTGCAACGGTTAACCGGGGCATGCAAATGACCGCAGGCAACGTGGTGCTATTGAACTCAGACACCATCGTCACTCCCGGCTGGCTGCAAGGATTGCAGCGCTGTCTGCAATCCGATGAAGCCATAGCCACCGCAACTCCCTGGAGCAATAACGGTGAAATCGTTTCCCTGCCGCGCTTCTGTTTTAACAATCCGGTTCCCAAGTCTCTGGAGGCCATTGCAAGTGTAATCGGCGCGACGGGCATTCCTGAATATCCGGATTTGCCCACTGCGGTCGGTTTCTGCATGGCAATTTCGCGCAAAGCCATCCATGAGCTGGGGCCCTTTGATCATGCACTGTTTGGCCTGGGTTACGGTGAAGAAAACGATTTTTCCCTGCGCGCCATCAAAGCGGGTTACCGGAATGTATTGTGTGATGATGTTTATGTAGCACATCGGGGCGGATGCTCGTTTTTACCCCTTGGCCTGTCACCCAATGAGCAGTCCATGCAACGCCTGTTATCGCGGCATCCCGAATACCTCACTACCATAGAGGCCTTCATTGCTGCAGACCCGCTGTCCCGGCGGCGCGAAGAGTTGCTCGAGGCTTTACACCAAGCTGCCGTCTGCATGAGTTAAAATCAGCTTTGCCCTTTAAGGCTTGCAAGCAGGTTATCCCATTGCCAGAAGATCTTGATTTTACAGGCGAGCGATTTACCCCGGAATGCGTCCGCGAGATTCGCTACGAACATATTCATCGTTATGCATTGGTGGCCAACTGGGTTGTTGGCCTGAAGGTGCTGGATGCAGCCTGTGGCGAAGGCTACGGTGCGCACCTGTTGGCGGCAAAAGCAACTGAAGTCAGCGGAATTGATGTTTCATTCGAGGCGATTAGCCATGCGCAGTCGCGCTACTCAGCGCCGAATCTTGAGTTCATTGAGGCTGATTGTTGCAAAACATCGTTTGCCGATAACAGTTTCGACTGCATCATCAGTTTCGAAACCCTGGAGCATCTGCAGGATCAGCAGGCCCTGTTGAGCGAATTTCGGCGCATCTTGAGACCAACGGGTTTTTTGATAATTTCTACTCCGGACAAGGCTATCTATACCGACCAGATGGGCTACGACAACCCGTATCACGTTAGTGAGTTATACAAACCGGAATTTGCGGCGCTGCTGGCGGGGTTTTTTCCGGCGGTGCGAATGTTAGGCCAGAAGTTGGGCTTTCATTCCATGATCTGGCCGCTGCAGAAAAGCGTGGGACAACAGGTTTTGATGCAACAGGAGAGTGCGGAAAAGATCAATCACATACATCAGCCCGCTGCGAATCCGGTATACCTTTTGGCCATCTGTGCCAATGCAGCCAACGACCTGCCAAGCTATGATCAGTCGCTGTTTCTGTTCGATGACGATGCTGAGTCCGTTTATCAGCACTACAATCACGAAATCCGCCGTAATATGGAAACCGGACAGATCCTGCAGGAACTGGAGTCTCGAGTGGAATCCCTGGCAGCCGAATTGTCCACCGCCGGTGTAAAGACCAGCCACAATGTAACCACACAACCTTCCGGAAACTGGCTTTCCCGTGTGTTGCAAAAACTTAAAAGCTAATCGGGGAGCTCAGGCGCGTGACTGACAGTACGCGTGTCATCATCATCAACTTCAACGCAGGCGAAGCCCTGTTGCGCTGTGTGGCAGCGGTATTGGCTACACATGAGCCCTTGACTGTAGTGGTCGCTGACAACGATTCAACCGACCGGAGCTGTGAAATCCTGCGTAGCCGTTTCGGCTCGGCACCACGACTCAGCATTCTGGAAAATCCGCTTAACCTGGGTTTCGGCCCGGCCGTCAATGCCTGCGCTCAATCGGCAACCGAGCCTTATTTGTTGATACTCAATCCGGACTGTGAATTGTTCCCGAATACTTTGCTGCAGTTGCGCCAAGCATTGGAACAAGACACTGGAGCAGCATTGGCAGCCCCACTCGTTGTAGATCATGAGGGTAATATGATGCGCGGCAATTTGCGCAGGCTGCCTGATCCATGGACAGCCCTGGCAACGGGTACAGGCTTGTGGCGGTTGTCTTCTTGGCTACCCGTATTTACCGGCGTTGAAATGCGCAGCAGGGATTTTCCTGAAAACACCAGCGAGGCAGAAGCGGTTTCTGGTGCCTGCATGCTGCTGCGGACAGAGTCATTTCGTTCCCTGGGTGGTTTTGATGAATCATTCAGTATGCATTTTGAAGATCTGGACTTGATGGCCAGGATTCAGCAATCAGGTCAGCATTGTTTGTTTGTGCCCCAGGCCAGGGCGGTACACCAGGCGGGTGTGTCCAGTGCCAGTCGGCCCTTATGGGTGCATCGCCAAAAACATGCCGGCATGCAGCGCTATTTTCGCAAGCATGTGTTTAATCATCATGGTTTATTGGCGCGTGCCTTGGTCAGTGCTGCCAACGGGTTGCATTACTTGCTCACCTTGCCCGCGGCCCTGTTACGACAGTTGCGCGCGTGACTCAGACAGAAACAGTGCTTTTAACCGGCGCCAGTGCGCAGGTGGGGTTGCACATTCTGCCTAAATTGCTGGATGCCGGGTTTGATACCTGTGCCCTAAGCCGGCAACTGGGCAGACAACTGGGCAGACAAATCGGTAGACAAACGAGCAGAAACATCCAACAAGCTGTGATCAAAGACGGTCCTTCAGGCGCCAGGCTGAGCTGGTTTTCGCCAGACCAATTCAACGCGAAGGTCAGCAACGAGAACTCGGGCAGGACTACCCATTCGCAAAGACCAGAGATCTTGATTTCTGCCGGACCGATTAAGCTGGCCAGCCAATGGTTAGACCGCTGTCGCAGTGTTCGAAAGCTCGTTTGCTTGTCCACCACCAGCGTCTTCAGCAAGGCAGACTCGAGTGATCCTGCCGAAAAAGCGCAAATAGAAGAAATCATCCAGGCAGAACAGCAGTTGATAACGGCGTGTTCCGAGCGAAATGTTGATTTGACCATTTTGCGCCCAACGCTGATCTACGGTTGTGGTATGGACGAGAACATCAGCCGCCTGGCGCAGTTCATTCGAAAATTCGGTTTTCTGCCCCTGGCAGGTGCCGCAAAAGGCTTGCGTCAACCCCTGCATGTTGCTGATTTAGCTGAGGTAATTACGCTCATAGTACGGTCTGAAATGCTCGGCCGGAAAGATTACACCGTAGCAGGTGGCAGCACTCTCAGCTACCGGGACATGGTGGCAAAAGTGTTCAGAGCACTGGGAAAAACAGAACGCATTCTGCACGTGCCACCCAGGCTGTTAGCCACGGCTGTCGCTGTGGCTGGAAAATTGACCAGTACTAAGTCCATGAATGCGACCATGGTTCTGCGGCAAAACCAGGATCTGGTGTTTGACGGCGTCGCAATCCAACAACGATTTGGATTTGAACCACGCGCTTTTGAACCCTCGCTGGACGATTTCCAACTGCCTGCCGAATTGCAGCGATACGTGTCGGGCTGAGCCCCCGGTTTAAGCTGCTGGGGGGCTCAGGCTTTAAGTGGGCGGTACTTCAGCCGATGCGGAGTTGCTCCATCTGCACCCGTGCGGCGCTTGTAGTCAGCCTCGTATTCGGAATAGTTACCTTCAAACCATTCCACCTGGCTGTCGCCTTCAAATGCCAGCATGTGCGTGGCGATGCGATCCAGAAACCAGCGATCATGCGATATCACGATGATGGTGCCGGGGAACTCCAGCAAAGCTTCTTCCAGCGCGCGCAGGGTTTCAACATCCAGATCATTGGTGGGCTCGTCCAGCAATAATACGTTGCCACCGGCACGTAGCACCTTGGCCAGGTGTAGGCGATTGCGCTCCCCGCCGGACAAATCCTTGACGCGCTTCTGTTGGTCACCACCACGGAAATTGAATCGGCCGACATAGGCACGAGATTGCAGTTTGAAATTGCCTACGGTGATGATTTCCTCACCGTCAGCCACTTCTTCCCACACGGTTTTATCGCCATTGAGGCTGTCGCGACTTTGATCTACAAAGGCCAACTGCACCGTTGGGCCAATGGTAATTGAACCTTGATCGGGTTTTTCATCACCGGCAATCATGCGGAACAGCGTGGATTTACCCGCACCGTTACCACCAATGACGCCCACAATCGCTCCGGCCGGTATTTTACAACTGAGCTGGTCGATCAGTAGCCTATCTCCATAAGCTTTCCTGACCTGATCCAGCTCGATTACCTGGCCGCCCAATCGTGGCCCGGGGGGAATAAACAACTCGTGCGTTTCATTGCGCTGCTGGTAGCTTTGCTGGCTGAGCTCTTCAAAGCGCTGCAAGCGGGCCTTGCTTTTGGCCTGGCGGCCCTTGGGATTGGCTCTGACCCATTCCAATTCTGCCTGGATAGTGCGTTGGCGGGCCTGTTCCTTGCCGGCCTCCTGTCGCAAACGGGCGTCTTTCTGCTCCAACCAGGAAGAGTAATTGCCTTTCCAGGGTATGCCATGGCCACGGTCCAGTTCCAGAATCCACTCGGCCGCATTGTCGAGGAAGTAACGGTCATGGGTAACAGCCACCACCGTGCCGGGAAAATCGGTCAGATAACGTTCCAGCCAGGCCACGGATTCGGCGTCCAGATGGTTGGTGGGCTCATCCAGCAGCAACATGTCGGGGTTGGCCAGCAGCAGGCGGCAAATGGCCACACGGCGACGCTCGCCACCGGATAAATTCGCTATTGACGCGTCCCATTCCGGCAGGCGCAACGCGTCCGCGGCCACTTCCAGCGTGTGCTCCAACTCCCAACCACGCGCATTCTCAATGGCTTCCTGCAGGTCGGCCTGCTCGGCCAGCAGCGTGTTCATGGCGTCATCGTCCATGGGCTCAGCGAACTGCATGCTGATCTCGTCAAAGCGGGTCAGCAAACGCCGCGTTTCGGCTACACCTTGCTCCACGATCTCGCGCACGGTCTTGCTTTCATCCAGCACCGGCTCCTGCGGCAAATAGCCAATGCGTATGCCGGGTTGCGGTCGGGCTTCACCCTCATGCTCCTGATCTTCGCCGGCCATGATGCGCAACACGGTGGATTTGCCCGAACCATTCAACCCCAGCAAGCCAATCTTGGCACCCGGAAAAAATGACAAAGAGATATCCTTGATGATAGTTCGTTTAGGCGGAACAACCTTGCTGACGCCGATCATGGTGTAAATGTATTGAGACATCGAAGATTCCCCAAATCCGTTGGTGCTGATAATGCGGGCGAGTGTGCGTTGGCGAGGCGCAATTATGCGCGATGGGTAAGCACCTTTCCAGTTTCGGTTCCGGCTGCGGTTCAGGCTTCGGGTATGGCTCCGGGGATGGCTTTGCGGACGGCTTGGGGTATCGCTTTGGGGATGAACGGCCAAAGTCGCAATGATGGTAGAATATCGAGCTGTTTTGGTTGCCCGGATCAGAGCTTGATCAGTGTCTGGTTTGGCAAGCGTAACCTTTTGAAATTATTGTAATCACGTTAACAGAGAAAGACAGGACGAGGCATGTTTGACCACAGCTACAGGATTCACGGCTTTGATGATGAGTTGGCCAACGCAATTGACGCAGAACGTGGTCGCCAGGAAGATCACATTGAGCTCATTGCATCGGAAAATTACGCCAGTCCCCGGGTGCTCGAAGCGCAGGGCTCCGTGCTCACCAACAAATACGCTGAAGGTTATCCTGGCCGTCGCTATTACGGCGGCTGTGAATACGTTGATATAGCAGAAGCCCTGGCCATAGAACGAGCCAAGGAATTATTTGGTGCGGGCTACGCCAATGTCCAGCCGCATTCGGGTTCACAGGCCAATGCCGCCGCTTACCTGGCGTTGTTGGAGCCGGGCGACACCATTCTGGGGATGAGCCTGAATGAAGGCGGTCATCTGACCCATGGCAGCCCGGTGAATTTCTCCGGCAAACTGTTCAATGCAGTGCAGTACGGGTTGAGCCCGGATACCAGCTTGATTGACTACGATGCCATGGCTAAGCTGGCTGAAGAGCACCAGCCCAAATTGTTGATTGGTGGTTTTTCCGCCTATTCCCGCACCATAGACTGGGCGCGCATGCGCGAAATTGCAGATTCAGTTGGCGCTTATTTCCTGGTGGATATGGCGCACGTTGCCGGCCTGGTCGCTGCAGGTGTTTATCCCAACCCGGTGCCGCATGCTCATGTAACCACCTCAACCACGCACAAGACGCTGCGTGGCCCACGCGGTGGACTGATTCTGGCGCAAGATGACGAAGCTATTCACAAAAAGCTCAATTCGATGGTGTTCCCCGGCACCCAGGGCGGCCCATTGATGCACGTGATTGCGGCCAAGGCGGTGGCCTTCAAAGAAGCGCTGGATCCATCTTTCCGTGATTACCAGCAGGCTGTGGTCGACAATGCCCGCGCCATGGCGGAAACCATTATGGCGCGCGGTTATCGCATCGTTTCAGGCGGCACTGATAATCACCTGTTCCTGGTCGACCTGATTGGCCGCGACTATACCGGCAAAGATGCGGAAGAAGCGCTGGGCCGTGCCAACATGACCGTGAACAAGAATACCGTGCCGGGCGAACCGCGCTCACCGTTTGTTACCAGCGGTCTGCGTATGGGCACGCCTGCGGTCACCACCCGCGGTTTCAACCAGGCAGATTGTAAAACCCTGGCGGGCCTGATTTGCGATGTGCTGGATAATATGGGCGATGCCACAGTAGAAGCCAGTGCACGCGAGTCTGCCCTTGCCCTGTGCAAAGATCATCCTGTTTACAGGCCCTGATGTATGTGGTGCCCGTTCTGCAGCCATGAAGACACCCGGGTGGTGGACTCACGCCTGACCGGTGATGGCATGCAGATTCGCCGCCGCCGGCAATGTGCCGAATGTGGTGCGCGCTTCAATACCTACGAAGGACCGGAGCTCAAGGCACCACGCATCATCAAATCGGATGGCGCACGTGAAGCCTTTTCGGAAACCAAGTTACGCAATGGCATGCTGCGGGCACTGGAAAAGCGCCCGGTAGAAACGCGCGAAGTCGAACGTGCCATTCGGCGTTTGTTGCGCGATATCAGCAGCGTGGAAGAAGCGGAAATTCCGTCCAGCCTGTTGGGCGAATGGGTGATGCGGGAATTGAGCCGCCTGGACCAGGTCGCTTATGTGCGCTTTGCATCGGTCTACAAACGATTTGAAGATGTGCAGGCTTTCCGCGATCTGATTGAACGGTTGGAACGCAAAGGCCCTGAAGTGCCAGATCAGCGCCAGGGTGATTTGTTACAGACACCCACAGAAAAAGCCCAGCGGCGGAAGACATGAGTTTTTCCCGCTTTGATCACCAGTGCATGGCGGAAGCCCTGCAGTTGGCGGCACTGGGCATGTTCACCACTCAGCCCAATCCACGGGTGGGTTGTGTGATTGCACGTGAGGGTCGTGTTGTCGGTCGCGGCTATCATCGGCGTGCTGGTGAGCCACATGCGGAAGTGCTTGCGTTGGAGGATGCTGCAGCAGCAGGCAGTGATGGAGCCAGTGATGTAGCCAGGAATGTTGTTAGGGGAGCCACCGCTTATGTGACTCTGGAGCCTTGCAGCCATCATGGCCGAACGCCGCCTTGTGCCGAAGCGCTGGTAGCATCGGGTATAGTGCGCGTGGTCATGGCCATGCAAGATCCGCATGAAGTCGTTAATGGTGGGGGTCAAAGGATTTTGCAGGATGCCGGGATCGTGGTTGAAACCGGTTTGATGTCTGCCGTCGCTGAGGCCCTGAATCCGGGCTTTTTGCAGCGCGTTCGACATGGCCGACCTTATGTACGCATCAAGCTGGCGGCCAGCCTGGACGGGCGCACTGCGCTGGCCAGTGGCGCAAGCCAGTGGATCAGTTCTGCGGAATCACGCCTTGATGTGCAGCGTTGGAGGGCGCGATCCAGTGCCATACTCACTGGTATCGGTACGGTGATGGCGGATGATCCGCAAATGACCGTAAGAATAGGCGGCTCAGAGCATCAATCACAGCAACAACCCATCCGCGTGGTGGCAGACAGCCATTGGCGAACACCTGTTACCAGCCGGATCGTGAACTTGCCGGGCAGGGTCATTATTGCTGGCAGCGAGCAGCACGCCATTCCGGCTGACTTGAGTACATCCGGAGCGCAGTTATTGCCGCTACGGGATGTAGACGGAAAGCTGGATCTGCGTCAGTTGCTTGAGGCGCTGGCAGAAGAACAGGTGAATGAGTTGCAGGTAGAAGCAGGCGAAACCCTGTGTGGCGCATTGCTGAAACAAGGCCTGGTGGATGAATTGTTGCTCTACCAGGCGCCGGTAATTATGGGCGAAGGCGGCACGGGATTATTCGCTGGTCTGGCGGTGGATGCCATGGAAAACAAAGTGCAATTGCAGCTGATCGAAAGTTGTTTCATCGGCGTGGACCAGCGCCTGAGATTTCGGCCTGTGCAGCAGGATAAGAGTTGAGATGTTTACAGGAATTGTAATGTCGCGCGGCAGCGTGCTGGAAGCAAGTGTTTCCGCAGGAGATATGCGCCTGCATATCGACAGCGGTGAGCTGGATTTGAGCGCCAGTTCTGCAGGCGACAGCATCGCGGTAGCTGGTGCCTGCTTGACCATGCTGCAGCCACAAAGCCGGTCTTTTTTTGCCGATGTTTCAGCTGAAACCCTGGCTTTAACTACTTTGGGAAAGCTGCAGCCTGGCAACACCGTCAACCTGGAACTGGCCCTGACGCTGCAAGACCGGCTTGGTGGGCACCTGGTCAGTGGGCACGTGGATGGCATGGGAACCCTGCTCGGCAGACATGAAGACGGCCGTGCACAGCGTTTCGAATTTGAAGTTCCGCAAGAACTGGCGCGTTATATCGCGTTCAAGGGTTCGGTTACCATTGATGGTGTCAGCCTGACGGTGAATGCCGTACTGAATGAAGGGCAGGCGGCGAATTTTTCCGTGTGCCTGATTCCGCATACACTGGAAGTCACAACCTTGGGTAGCCTGCAGCCGGGTCAGCGGGTCAATATCGAAGTGGATTTGGTAGCGCGCTATCTGGAAAGATTATTGATCGCTGGTACTGAGCCATCGATCGCAGGGCAGAATTGGAGTCAATCGTGAGTGAAAGCAAGGCATTGAATACGGTCCCGGAATTGCTGGAGGATATCCGCGCGGGACGCATGGTGGTATTGATGGATGATGAGGATCGTGAAAACGAGGGCGACCTGATCATGGCTGCAACTAAAGTGCGTCCGGAAGACATCAACTTCATGGCGCGATTTGGTCGCGGATTGATTTGTTTGCCGCTGACGCGTGAACGCTGCCACCAGCTAAACCTGCACTTGATGGTGAATATCAACCAGGCTCGGTTTTCGACCAATTTCACGGTATCGATCGAAGCTGCGGAAGGTATCACTACGGGTATTTCAGCCTACGACCGGGCCCATACCATTCGTACCGCTGTTATGCCTGATGCGGGGCCAGCCGATTTGTCCCAGCCAGGACATGTGTTTCCCCTGATGTCGCAGCCCGGTGGTGTATTGGCCAGAGCCGGCCATACCGAAGCCAGTGTAGATCTTGCGATGTTGGCTGGCCTTGAACCAGCGGCTGTGCTGGTAGAAATCCTCAATGAAGATGGCAGCATGGCACGGCGACCCCAACTGGAAATATTCGCCCGCGAGCATGGCCTGAAAATCGGCACCATTGCTGACCTGATTCATTACCGCATGCAGACCGAACGCTCGATAGAGCAGGTCTCCCAGCATGCCGTTGAAACGGATTTTGGGCCGTTTGTGTTGCACACTTATCGCGACACGATTGCGGGCAGATTGCACCTGGCTTTGATGCGTGGTGATCCTGACCCATCCGAGCCTTTCCTGGTGCGCGTGCATGTGCAAAATCCGCTCAGCGACGTGTTGTCCATTCAGCGCTCTGATTTTGGTTTGCCCGTCCGAACCGCTTTGGCGGAAATCAACCGGCAGGGCAGCGGTGTGGTGCTCGTATTGGGTGGGCATGGTTCTGATGAGGAATTATTGCGACAGATACAACAACAACCTGAGCCCAGCGTGGCCGCCAGCGGTGACGACCGGCGTTCCCGTGAACTTCGTTCTTATGGAATAGGCGCGCAAATCATTGTGGATCTCGGCATAAGTAAAATGCGCGTGCTCAGTGCGCCGTGGAAGCTGACGGGGTTGGCTGGCTTTGGCCTTGAGGTGAGCGAGTACGTCAATACGGATGGTGTCAGTGAGACTGCTGCAGCGAAACATGAGCTGGGAGCCCGGGTAAATGGCTGATCAGATGGCTGAACCCACGATAGAGCATCGGCCCCGAATTGGTCTCGCCGCCAGCCGTTTCAATCATTTTATTGTTGAACAACTGGTGGCAGGCGCCAGAGATGCATTGCAACGCAGCGGTTTCAGCGAGCAACAACAGGAATTGATCTGGGTTCCCGGTGCATTTGAGTTGCCATTGCTGGCAGACAGAATGGCAGCCACCGGACGCTTTGATGCCATCGTCACACTGGGTGCCGTCATTCGAGGTGGTACGCCACATTTCGAATTTGTTGCGGGTGAATGTGCCAGTGGCCTGGCCCGTGTAGCTTTGGATCACGGCTTGCCGGTAGTGTTCGGCGTGCTGACCACCGATACCGTCGAACAGGCACTGCAACGTGCTGGAACCGGCCAAGGCAACAAGGGGTTTGATGTGGCCATGACGGCGGTTGAAATGATCCAGACCCTGCAGCAGTTGCGTGATGGTCCAGTATGCGACGGTTCTGTAGGTGATAGCTCAGTATGCGGTGATTCGGCAGGATCCGGGCAATGAGCACCAGCACAGATTATGCGCCCGTACAGCGAGCTCGTCGCCGCGCGTTGCAAGCCCTATACCAGTGGCAAATGACCGGCCAGGACGCCGCTGTCATTTTGCTGCAGTTTCGGCAGGCCCAGAACTTCAAAGGGGTAGATATTGAGTATTTTGAACAGTTAGTGCGTGGTGTGATCAACCAGCAAGTCGAGTTGGATGAAAAACTGCAACCCTTTCTGGACCGTTCTCTGGCCGTGGTCGATAGCATTGAAAAAAATGTTTTACGCATCGGTGCCTGGGAGTTGCTTAACGCGCCGCAATTGCAGTTTCGTATTGTGATTGATGAAGCCATAGATCTGGCACATCGCTTTGGTGCCGAGCAGGGACATGCTTTTGTCAACGGCGTGCTGGACAAAGTGGCCCGGGCCTGGCGGCCGGACGAGTTGAACCAGTAACAGGCTCCCGGGCACTGGCTGAGACTATGGTGCTAATTCGAATCAAGCGAATACTGAGCTCTCTTCTGAGATGAGTGAATTTGAATTCATTGCCCGCTTGCAGCGCCGCTTCGATGCGCATGCACGATCATGCAAGCATGCTCCCGTTCTGGGCATAGGTGATGATGCCGCTGTGTTGGACATACCGAATGGCAGCCAGGTGGTGGTTACGACCGACACCCTGGTCAGTGCTGTTCACTTTTTTGCCGATGACCAGCCGGCCGATATTGCCGCCAAAGCATTGGCCGCCAGTCTCAGCGATCTGGCAGCGATGGGTGCTGAACCGGCCTGGTTTTTCCTGGCCGTTTCACTACCCCAAGCCGATTTGGCGTGGTGGGATGATTTTGCTACTGGTTTGCTTGGAATGGCGCAGGTGGGTGCCATACAACTGGCTGGCGGCGATACCACTCGTGGGCCCTTGTCGATAACGATTACCGCCATGGGCCTGGTGGAGGAAGGCAAGGCTTTACGTCGGGATGGCGCCAGGCCCGGAGATCTGGTGGTCGTTTCAGGTCAGCCCGGATTGGCCGCTTTGGCCTTGCAGCAAATTCAGGCGGGTGAAAGCGCAGCTTCGGAAGCCGAGCAGGCGTTAAAACGACCTCAGCCCCGGCTCACTCTAGGGCGAGTATTGATTGGGCAGGCCAGCGCTTGTGTCGATGTTTCGGATGGCTTGATGGCAGACCTGGGTCATATACTTAAAGCGTCAGAATGCGCGGCCGAGATCAGGCTCGAGCAATTAGCCAGGCCTGCAGCGATGTCGGGTCTTGACGATGCAACAGCCTGGAATCTGCAATTAGCCGGTGGCGATGATTACGAATTATGTTTCACGTTACCGCAGCAACTGGAGCAGGGATTGTCAGAACTGCAACAAAAATCAGGCGTGGCCCTGCACGTAATAGGCTCAATCGTTGCCGGCAGCGGAGTGAAGCTGCTGCGAAATGATGGGCAGGAATTCATCTTGAATCGCTCCAGTTACGAACACTTTTCGGCCAAATTTCCATGAACACGGAGCAACGCGCAAGTGCCTTAGGCATGAGTCCAAGGCAATTGGCCTTTACTACCGTCACGGGCTTTATTGCGCTGGGCTTTGGTTCGGGTTTGTCGCCCAGGGCTCCGGGCACGATGGGGAGCCTGGCAGCCGTGCTGTTGGCACTGCCGTTGCAATTTTTATCTCCATTGGCTTATGGCCTCATGTTGATTGTGGCTTTTGGTCTGGGTATTTATTGCTGCGAAAAAACCAGCCAGCGCATGGCCGTGCAAGACCCTGGTGCCATCGTCTGGGATGAAATCGTAGCCATGTGGCTGGTGCTGGCTTTTGTGCCGGCAGATTGGATTTGGTGGCTGTGTGCTTTCCTGCTGTTCCGGTTTTTCGATATCGTAAAGCCGTGGCCAATTCGCTGGCTGGATAAGAACATGAAAGGTGGTGCAGGCATTATGTGGGATGACGTGCTGGCTGCCGTTTATGCCATTGCCTTGTTGCTGATGGCACAGCGTTATTCGCCGGTTAACCTGTCAGGTTAAAGTGGCCACGCTGTTGGCGTTCAATGTGGTCGTCGGTATCAAACTCCTGTTTGGCCTGATTCAACCATCAGCCCGAAATGCGCTGCGTATCCAGTCAATGTCGTAGGTGGAATTTTCAGTCGCTTTAGCCAGGCCAACTGACAACACATCAAACCGACAGACCTGGTGAGAGCTGATCTTTTCAGTGCGTAAATAATAGCCTGCGCTGCGGATCAATTTCTGACGTTTGGTATGAGTGATGCTCTCGGCACCACTGCCATAACGCCCCGGTTGGCGAAAGCGCACTTCGGCAAACACCAGGCAGTCTCCATCGCGCACCACCAGATCGATTTCACCCATGCGACAGCGATAATTTCGTTGCAGCGTTTTGCAGCCCTGCTGCCGCAAGAACAATTCAGCGGCATTCTCGGCAGCATGGCCTTGGCCAATTCGATCCATCGACGAGTCAGTCTATGGACGTTTCAGCAGGCTTGAAAACGCTTTTAGACTCTTTCTTGCCCGCGGTCTTACCCTGATTCCCTGTGTCAGCTCCGGACATGGGTAGCTTCACAGCCAGGCCATCCTGAAACACGGCCCATTCGGGTTCACGTCGCAAGGTCTCAACCGGTCCAGCAGTGTAGCTGCCAGACTGACCGGGAAACCGGAAATCCGGATCGCTGCGCAGCAACTCCAGCCAGGGCAGAATATTCCAGGCATCACGGCCCAGGGCGAACAAAGGCGCAAAGCTGCCGTCCTTCAGGCTGTTGGTTTGTGGCCGGTTGCGAGCGGATGCGTAACGAATCTGCAGGGGCGAAGAAGGGAAGCGCACGCCGTTAAGATCCTGATCGCGGGTTTTATCAGGCCGTCCCGAATAAATCTGGGCGCTGGCATAAACTGGAATGTCTCCGGCATTATGAAAACGCAACTGTGGCCTGATCAAACGGCCCTGGGTGGTGTTGGCGGCCAGAAAAATGACATCCACATCATCGCGCCTGACGGATTCGTAATCGAGTTGCATTTGCAAAGTGTTTTCCAGTTGTAGTTTGCGCGCCTTGCTTTGATCCAGTTGCAACAGGCGCTCGAGAACCGCCGAGTGATCATTCTCTGTTTCCTGGAAGCGCCCCGATACCACGATTTGTCTTTTATCCTGTAGGAATTCTTCGCTAAATACCGTGACCACGCGCTCGCCCCATTCACTTTCAGGCGCCAGCACCATGGCGCGGCTGAAACCTGCTTCGGCCATTGCCGTAACGGTGGCGCGCACCTCCGCATCCTGTGACAAGGAAATGCCATTGATCTGGTTAGCCATGCCCAAAGGTGGGGGATAGTCAGAAGGCACATCATTCAGCGCCAGAACCGGAGTGCGCAGGTCACTGAGTTGCAGCAGGGCTGTGATGGCTTCCGTCTGCAAAGGCCCGATGATGTAGTCAGCACCCAGGTCACGTGCTTCAAAATAGGCGCCGGGAATGGAGTCGGGCTCATTGCCGCTGTCAACGAAGATGATTTGTGATTGGCCGGGGTTGTCGAGAAAAGCGCTTACCATTCCATCGCGAATGGCTTCTGCCGCCGCTTGCAGACGACCGCTGGTGGGTAATAAAACAGCGACCTTTTCCGGCCCGCGAAATTCCTGGCGGTAGTTCAGCCAAAGATCCAGCACCTCGCCGGTGGCCAGATAATGGTCGGCATGGCGTGCTTTCCACTCCATGACAGCGGGTTCCAGTTGATTGGCAATCACCAGGTTTTGCCGCACCACCAGTGCCAGATCCAGCCAAGGATCCAGGTCGGGGTCGGCGCGTGGCCGATTGGCCAGTAAGGCCAGTTCAGCGGATGGGATTGCTTCTAATGCCTTGAGTAACTCCAATGCGCTGGCCGGGTCGTATGCGCTCATGCGATCAGCCAGGTCATGAATCTGGCTGAGATCGGCCTTGGATTCAAACTCCAATGCTGCAGCCACCTGCGCTTGCAGGTCCGCAAATCGGGCCTCAGAACCCGCCGGTAAATTAGCCTGGGCAGCGCGCAACAGTGTGGCGGCTTCCGGAATGTAGCCGGATCGGAATGCCAACTCAGCCTGAATCAGTTCCAGTCTTGCCCGCTCCGCGGGGCTTAATGCTTCCTTGTTAATCCAACGCAGCAGACCTTCAGCCCGGCCCGGGTCATCGGCCAGCAACCAGGCATCGGCAGCAGATATGCGCAAGGCATCCGCTTCATCGGGCCTTGCCTCTAACGCCTGTGACTGCCATTGTTGGGCGGCTGCGGCATAATTGCCACGGTCAAAGGCAGTTTGTGGATCTGCTGCCGCTTGGGGTGTGGAGGGCACGTGGGGCGGGGCGCTGGCGCAGGAAACCAGCGCCATCATCAACAAGGTGACACAAAGACCGCGCAGCCAACTTGCAAGGGAACTTGGTGCAAATGTGTTAAAGCTGGTTTTGTTGATTTGATTCATTGTCTTCATCGGGCTGCCCGGCAGCCAGGGCCTTGATCGGATAAGCAGAAGAATGTCATTTGGCATGATACCGCAGACGGCTTTTGATTAATCCATAATGGAGACCTTAGGAATCGTATTGTTGCAGGAATCAGTCATGCCATCAGTTGAATCGCCCAGCGCTGAGCTCTTTATTGTCGCCACGCCCATTGGCAATCTGGGCGACATCAGCCAGCGTGCCATCGATAACCTGTCGCAGGTCGACCTGGTGGCTGCTGAGGATACCCGTCACAGCCGGAATCTGCTGAGCAATTTTGGTATTGACAAGCCTATAGTGGCCTTGCATGAACATAATGAGGAGGCCATGGCGCCGCGTCTGGTTGAGCGACTGCTGGGTGGTGAATCCATCGCTTTGGTGTCTGATGCGGGTACGCCCCTGATGTCAGATCCTGGCTTTCGCCTGGTCAGGCTGGCAATTGAAAAGGGTGTGCGGGTCACGCCAATACCGGGCCCCAGTTCCATTGTTGCCGCTCTGTCGGTGGCGGGTATTGCCACGGATCGATTCGTTTACGAAGGCTTTTTGCCAGCCAAGCAATTGGCGCGTCTGGCCCGGCTGAATGCCCTGAGCGCCGAAACGCGTACCCTGGTTTTCTTTGAATCCAGCCACCGTATCCTCGACAGCCTGGCAGACATGGCAAGTTCACTGGGCGTTGCGCGGCAATTGGCCGTCTGCCGTGAGCTGACCAAGCAGTTTGAAACCATTTTGCGCGGCAGCGTGGATCAGGTCATGGACATGGTGCGGGCAGATGCCAACCAGCAAAAGGGTGAATTTGTGGTAGTGGTTGCCGGGGCCAGTGAGAACGTCGATGAAAAAATGGCCCAGGCCATCAGCATGGCAAAGGCTTTGCGGGAGTATCTGTCATCCAGCCAGGCTGCCAGAGTCGCTGCGAAGTTTTGCGGTGTGCCGCGCCGGGAGTTGTATGCCTTGATTGAGGAGTGAGTGGGGTCAGAGTAAAGGGACAGAGTAAAAAGGCTTAACCCGCCGCAATCAGGAATGTTTTACTCTGTCCCTTTACTCTGACCCCAAAATTCTGACCCCGTGGCGTTTTACGGGTAAAATAGCACTGGGAGTCGGCCAGGCAATCGTCCGATTGGATCGAAAGGTTCAATCGGGAGGAAAGTCCGGGCTCCATAGGGCAGAGTGCCAGGTAATTCCTGGGGGGCGTGAGCCTACGGAAAGTGCAACAGAAAATAAACCGCCAACGGAGTCGCAAGATGCTGTTGGTAAGGGTGAAATGGTGCGGTAAGAGCGCACCGCGCGGGTGGCAACATTCCGCGGCCAGGTAAACCCCACTCGGAGCAAGACCAAATAGGAAGGCAATGCTGCGGCCCGTAGCGTCTTCGGGTAGGTTGCTTGAGGGCGTCGGTGACGGCGTACCCAGATGAATGATTGCCACAGATTAATTTCTGCACAGAACCCGGCTTATCGGCCGACTCCCCCTGTTCTTGCTAATCCCGGGCTCGACCCGGGGTATGCTTGCTATTTTACCGTCACCCCGGGCTCGACCCGGGATATGCTTGCTATTTTACCGTCACCCCGGGCTCGACCCGGGATATGCTTGCTATTTTACCGTCACCCCGGGCTCGACCCGGGGTATGCTTGCTATTTTACCGTCACCCCGGGCTCGACCCGGGATATGCTTGCTATTTTACCGTCACCCCGGACCTGATCCGGGGTCCAGAACAGCTCGCGAAATTGTCTTGATTGGCCCGATGGCTGAAGGGTTTGGCCAAAGACCACCTTCTCGACCTTCGGCCTCACCTTGTCCGCTTGTCGGGCCAAGCAAACATAGCAGCAAGAAAAGGATTTCGGCCCACGAGCATTCTTTGATAGCTCTCGCACATCCCGGTGCTGCGCTATCTAAGTGCATCCTGCACAAATTCGCCACACCGCCGCCGCAGCCACTCCAGACCAGAGTTGTAAAATAGCGACACTTCTTCGCTCTTAAACCCCTGTCATGCTTGACAATAGTCAGATTTGTATCTATTGTGCATATTAGTGGGAAAAAGTGGTAAATAGTGTAAATCATTGGTGCAAATGTGTATTTCGGCGAGACAGCAATCAATTTGGACGCCAAAGGGCGTCTGGCCATACCGATCCGCTACCGGGACGCGATCCAGGAGCAGTGCGGGGGTCGCTTGGTGCTCACTTACAGCGCTTTTGATTCGGGTGCGTTGTGGTTGTACCCGGAACAGGATTGGGAACGGGTGCGTGACGAAGTGACCGGACTCAGCACCTTCAATCCGGGTCATCGCAGTTTGCAGCGCCGCCTGGTAGGTAGCGCCACCGCGTTGACTCCCGATGGAGCCAGCCGCATCCAGTTACCCCTGACTTTGCGACAGGTGACTGGCCTGGACAAACGCGTCGTGCTGTTGGGTATGGGCAGCCGTTTTGAAATATGGAACGAAGCCATCCTGAATCAGAAACGATTGGAAGAAGAACGCAGCCTGAGCGAGGCAGCGTCAGTAGAAATGACCCGCCTGGTGCTTTGATGGCATCGGCGCAGCAGTAAGCAGGGAGTGCCGGATCGGCAAAATGGGCACTGATCAACACCAGCCGGTATTGCTGGGCGAGGTGTTGCAGGCCTTGAAGGTTCGAGACAAAGGTCGCGCAGACGGCGTATATCTCGACGGCACTTTCGGCAGAGGCGGACATGCTCGTGCCCTATTGGCGGGTTTGTCCGGAAAAGGGCGCTTGGTTGCGCTGGACAAAGATCCCGAAGCAATCGTTTCAGGAGCGGAATTGATGGATGAGGATCCACGATTCCAGATTGCCCAGGGCAGCTTTGCGGAGTTGGAGCGCTTTGTCCGTGATTGGGGACTGGAGCGAGGTCTGGATGGAATTTTGCTGGACCTTGGAGTTTCCTCACCCCAACTGGACAATCCGGAACGGGGCTTTTCCTTTATGGGAGATGGCCCGCTGGATATGCGCATGAACCCATCACAAGGCGTATCGGCAGCAGAGTGGATTGCTACGACGCCAGAACGGGAAATAACCCGCGTGTTTTGGGAGTTCGGAGAGGAGCGCCACGCGCGCAGGATTGCCAGGAGCATCGTAATGGCTCGGCAGCAGGGACGACTGGAAACAACTGGCCAATTGGCCACACTGATTGAGCAGTGCATCGGTCGTCGTGAAAAAAACAAGCATCCAGCCACACGATGCTTCCAGGCAATCCGTATAGAAATCAATAATGAGTTGGCCGATTTGGCCATAGGACTTAATGCAGCTATCAATGTGTTGCACCCGGGAGGAAGGCTGGCAGTGATCAGCTTTCACTCACTAGAGGACCGCCTGGTTAAGCGGACATTCCGCGAAGCCGCACGACCAGGCAAGGTTCGACGCAACATTCCGGAACATCCGGATGCCAGGGCCATTGTGCAACTGGTGGGCAAGGCAAGAAGACCCTCTGTTGATGAACTCTCCGTCAATCCCCGGTCACGCAGTGCCGTCATGCGGGTTGCGGAGAAACTGGCTTGAATGCCCGAATATTTTCGATATTGATACTTCTGGTTACCGTCATTGTCAGTGCGCTGGGCGTGGTCTATACCCGCCATGAAAGCCGCGGCCAGGCAGTGCTTCTGGGTGAGCTTGAAAGTGATCGTGATGCGATTATTGCTGAGTGGAGCCGATTGCAGTTGGAACAAGCCTGGCTGGCTGACGCAGGCCAGGTAGAAGCGCAGGCCAGGGAAGAACTGGGCATGCAGGAGCCCACGGACACGCGCATTCTGGTGGTCAAAAAATGACTTCCGAGCAGAAAAGCCAGGTCCCCATGGGGCGGTTGTATGGCTTTCTGCTGGCTTTTCTGCTGTGCTCGGTAGCGCTGGTGGCGCGGGCTGTCAATCTGCAGGTTATGGAAACCGAATTCCTGCAAGGCCAGGGCGAAGCTCGTTTCATGCGCGTGGTGGAGATTCCCACCCGCCGTGGCAATATTGTCGATCGCGCCGGTGAACCGCTGGCGGTCAGTACCCCGGTTGATTCGGTGTGGGTTAATCCGAGTGAGCTGCTGCAAACACCGGAAGACATCGAGCCATTGGCGACAGCTCTGGGCCTGGATGCTGATGAAATTGAACGTCGGCTGAATCAACGCTCCGGGCGGGAGTTTGTCTGGATCAAGCGTCGTCTGCACCCCGACGTGGCAGCGCAAATCGAATCCCTGGGCTTGCGGGGTGTGTATTTGCAGAAAGAGTATCGGCGTTTCTACCCGGCCGGTGAAGTGGCAGGTCACGTCATCGGTTTTACCAACATCGATGATGTGGGCCAGGAAGGTCTGGAACTGGCATACAACGACTGGTTGCAAGGCAAGCCTGGCAGCAAACGTGTTATCCGCGATCGAAAAGGCCGCACGGTGGAGCACGTGGAAGTGATCCGCGAAGCCGAGCACGGCCATGAACTGCGCCTCACACTGGATCGGCGTTTGCAATACCTGGCCTACCGCGAATTGAAGCGCACGGTGCTGAAACACGACGCGCGCTCCGGCAGCGTGGTGTTACTGGATATTGCGTCTGGCGATGTGTTGGCCATGGCCAATCAGCCATCCTATAACCCCAATCAACCCAGTCAGGACACTGATGGTCTGCGTAATCGTGCCGTAACGGACGTGTTTGAACCGGGCTCGGTGATGAAACCGTTCTCAGTGGCTGCGGCTTTGGAAGCGGGCATCGTCGGGCCGCATACGCCCATCGATACCACTCCGGGCACCATCAATGTGTCGGGTCACACCATCAGTGATCATCACAATTATGGCCCCATCGATGTCAGCATGATAATCACCAAATCCTCCAACGTGGGTGCCACCAAGCTGGCGCTGCAACTTGAATCAGAACAGCTGTGGAGCCTGTATGACCGCTTCGGTTTTGGTGATGTTACGGGCGTAGGTTTTCCGGGAGAATCGGCTGGCGTATTGCGCAACCACAGACGCTGGCGCAGGGTAGAGCAGGCCACGCTTTCCTATGGTTATGGCTTATCCACCACTACCTTGCAACTGGCCTCGGCGTACGCTGCCATGGCGGATGAAGGTCGCATGCGCCGACCGAGCTTGATCCAGGGTGCCAGCAATCCGGTTGTTTCGGTGCTCG
This sequence comes from Lysobacterales bacterium, assembly GCA_034440115.1. Classification (GTDB taxonomy): domain Bacteria; phylum Pseudomonadota; class Gammaproteobacteria; order Xanthomonadales; family SZUA-36; genus JAWXBM01. The sequence continues at coordinate 105,380 of JAWXBM010000011.1, forward strand.
ATCCGCAAATCGCCCGTGATGTGGCGGAGATGTTGGAAACCGTTACCGGACCTGAAGGCACTGGCAAGCAAGCGCGAGTCAAGCACTATCGAATTTCAGGTAAAACCGGCACTTCCCGCAAGGCCAGTGCCGCTGGCTATGCCTCACGTTATGTAGCTACATTTGCCGGCTTTGCGCCTTCCAGTAATCCCAAGCTGGTGGCGGTTGTGATGATCGACGACCCCAGTGACGGGCAATATTTTGGTGGTGCCGTAGCGGCTCCCTTGTTTTCCACTGTGATGGAGGGAGCGCTGCGCTTACTGGATATTCCGCCGGATGATTTTGACGGCGTCCTGTTGCAAGCTGCTGCAGACGATGCCATGGGCGATGCTGAGGAAGATTTTGACGGGGGTGTGCGATGAGCTGCCCCATGAGTCTGGCCACGCTGCTGGAAGGTTGGGTGACGAGCCAACAAACGCGCACTGCTGAAGCTGTAATCGTCCAAGGCATCAGTCTCGATTCCCGCAAAGTAAAACCGGGCGATGCCTTCGTTGCAGTGGCCGGTGAAGCTAGCCACGGTTTGAGATTCGCCATGGAAGCGCAGGCGCGCGGTGCGGTTGCGATTGTGCATGACGGCTTGGCGCCCATGGCTGATGTGCAGATTCCATGTATTTTGGTTGCTGGCCTGGCTAAACAACTTTCAGCCTTGGGTGCACGGTTTTTCCATGCGCCTTCTGACCGTTTAGTAGTGGCCGGTGTTACCGGCACCAATGGTAAAACTTCAACCGCGCATTTTATCGCCCAAGGCTGGCAGCGGGTATCTGGCAATGCCGGTTTGATAGGCACCATTGGTTATGGTGCTATGAACCGTTTACAGCCAGCCGATCTGACTACTCCTGATCCGATTTCGGTACAGCGCATGCTGTCTGAATGCATTGACAGCGGAGTGGAAAACGTAGCGATGGAAGTATCATCGCATGCACTGGACCAGGGACGTGTTGCTGATGTGGCATTTCAGGCGGCAGTGTTCACCAATCTGACGCGTGACCATCTTGATTACCACGGCTCCATGGCACGTTATGCGGCCGCCAAGCGTCGTCTGTTTACGGATTGCCAGCCACGTTTTGCCATCATCAACCGGGACGACGAGTTTGGTCGGCAATTGATTGGTGAACTGGGCAGCAGTTGCGAAGTGTTGAGCTACGGCATCAACGGCAATGCTGAGTTGGCAGCCAAAGTGGTGCAAATGGATTCGTCCGGAATGAACCTGGAAATCTCCAGCCCTTGGGGTGGGGGACGTTTGCGCAGTGGTTTATTGGGGCGTTTTAATGTTTCCAACCTGTTGGCAGCGGCAGGCTCTTTGGCCTTGTTGGGAATGCCGTGGAACAAGGTGACACAGCAGTTAGAGCTGATGCAGCCGGTGCCGGGGCGCATGCACTGCCTGGGTGGAGAGGGTGGTCTGCCCCTAGTGGTAGTGGACTTTGCCCATACCCCGGATGCTCTGCGGCAAGCGCTGGAAGCCTTGCAGTCACACCTGCATGGTCGTCTGACCTGCGTATTTGGCTGTGGCGGAGATCGCGATCGCGGCAAGCGCGCCATGATGGCAGCGGTTGCAGAAAGTTTGTCAGATAAAGTTATATTGACCAATGACAATCCGCGCAGCGAGGCGCCTGAAGCCATATTTGCCGACATGCTTGCGGGCATGCAGTCCCCGGAAAAAGCCATGGTCATGGCAGACCGTGCTGCAGCTATTCGCCTGGCCATAGAAGGCAGCCGTAACGGTGACATCGTGCTGGTAGCGGGCAAGGGCCATGAAACCTACCAGGAATTACACGGCAATCGCCTGCCATTCAGTGATGTGGCGGCGGTACAGGCAGTGCTGGAGCAAGCAGCATGATGCGCTTGCGGCTGTCAGAAATCAGCCAAACACTGGGCTTAGCGGATCCGGCCTTCGAAGCAATCATTGAAAGCATCGTGACCGACAGTCGTAAAGTTCGCTATGGATCTCTGTTTGCGGCTTTGCCGGGTAATGTGGCAGATGGACATGACTTCGTAAAAGCGGCGGTGAAAACGGGCGCGGTTGCAGTGCTGGTACAGAAGCCGGTTGAAGTGAATGTGCCGCAATTGCTGGTGGATGACGTGTTGCTGGCTTTGGGAAAGATTGCTGCCATGTGGCGCCAACGGCTGAATCCAAAAGTGATTGGAATCACTGGTAGCAATGGCAAAACCACCATTAAGGAAATGCTGGCCAGTATTCTGCGCCAGCGGGCCGAAGTGTTGGCCACCGAAGGCAATTACAACAACGAATTGGGTGTACCACTGACCCTGTTCCGACTGGAAGAAACGCACCAGTTTGCCGTTCTGGAAATGGGTGCAGCAAAGCCAGGGGATATCAGCTATCTGGCTGGAATTGCCAAACCCGATGTCGGGCTGATCAGTAATATTGGCCCTGCTCATCTGGAAGGCTTCGGCAGTATCGAAGGAGTGGCAAAGACCAAAGGTGAAATGTACCAGGCGCTGCCGCAGCATGGCTGCGCGGTGATCAACGGGGCAGAACCCTGGGTTGATTTGTGGCGCAACAGTAATTCCGCCGGGGATGCGCTGACATTTGGATTTAACCAGAACAATAACCAAAATTTTGATGTTCAAATGCCAGCCGGCGGGTCCAGTCCCAGTGTGAGTACTCCACTGGGGCAATTTATTCTGCAGCTTGCTCTACCGGGCAAGCACAACCAACTCAATGCTTTGGCTGCAACCGCTGCTGCGATTGCGTTGAATATTCCGGTCGAGCAGATTGCTGCAGGGCTGAAAGCGGTTCAGCCGCTGCCAGGCCGATTGAACGTTATCCATGCTGATGCCGGCTGGCTGGTAATAGACGATACCTACAATGCCAATCCAGCCTCGCTGTATTCGGCCTTGCAGGTGCTCGCAGGTATGCAAGGCAAAGCCTGGCTGGTGTTGGGCGACATGAAAGAGCTGGGTGAAGACAGCCGTAAGCTGCATGCCGAAGTTGGAGATGCAGCTCGTGCCATGGGTGTGAAGCGCATCTTCGCGACCGGCGAAATGTCTATGCAGACCGTAGATGCTTTTGGCGCCGGTGCCGATCATTTCGCGAATCGCAGCAGCCTGATTGAGGCGCTCAAGGCCGAATTACGTCCTGGCATCAACTGCCTGGTGAAAGGTTCTCGTTCCATGGGTATGGAACAAGTAGTGCACGCCATCGTTGGCAATAACCTGAAGAAGGCTTCCTGATGCTGTTATGGCTGTTTGAAAAACTGGCGGATTTCAGTACGGCCTTCAATGTGTTCGGCTATATCACGCTGCGCAGCATTATGAGCGCTTTAACTGCTCTATTGTTATCGCTGCTGTTGGGGCCAGCTTTTATCCGCCGCCTGGTAAAAAATCAGGTGGGCCAGCCGGTCCGTGAGCTGGGTCCGCAAAGCCACTTCTCCAAGGCCGGCACCCCCACCATGGGTGGTGCCCTGATCCTGTTTTCCATCGTGTTGTCGACCTTGCTCTGGTCTGACCTGAGCATCCGCTATGTGTGGCTGGTGCTGCTGGTTACCCTGGCATTTGGCCTGATTGGCTGGCTGGATGACTACAAGAAACTGGTGTTGCAGGATTCCAAAGGTTTGGCCGCCCGCTGGAAGTACCTGTTTCAATCGATATTCGGTTTGGCGGTTGCCATATTCCTGTATATGACCGCTGATATACCCGCGTCCACCGAGTTGATCGTGCCCTTCTTCAAAGGCGTTGCCATACCGCTGGGAATTTTTTACATCGTCAGCACCTACTTCATGGTGGTGGGTTTCTCCAATGCGGTGAATCTGACCGACGGTTTGGACGGCCTGGCCATTATGCCGTCGGTGTTTCTCGCCGCGGCCCTGGGTATCTTCGCCTACGTAGCCGGTCACTCAGTGTTTTCCGGCTACCTGGCCATGCCCTATATTCCAGGCGCGGGCGAACTCGCCATATTCTGCGGTGCACTGGGCGGCGCAGGTTTGGGATTCCTGTGGTTCAACACCTACCCGGCGCAGATCTTTATGGGCGATATCGGCGCTCTCTCCGTTGGCGCAGCGCTGGGTTTGATTGCCGTTATTGTGCGTCAGGAACTGGTGTTTATCCTGATGGCCGGTGTGTTCGTGATGGAAACTGTTTCAGTAATCCTGCAAGTGGCCTCATTCAAGCTCACCGGCAAACGCATATTCCGTATGGCGCCCATCCATCATCATTTTGAATTGAAGGGCTGGCCGGAGCCGCGAGTGATCGTCAGGTTCTGGATTATCTCCGTCATCCTGGTGCTGGCCGGCCTGGCCACGTTGAAGATTCGCTGAGCGGGCAAGGGAGAGCAGCATGAAAATGGTTGGGCGAACAGCCACACGAACGGGCAGAATAAAAATTCAGGCCAGGGAAAGCGGATTGGCGAAGCCCGATGTGGACCTTGATAGTTGGATCTTGATACCTGCCGTGTTGCTGTTGTCTATTGGCATAGTCATGGTGGGTTCGGCTTCGATTGCCATCGCCGAAGGACAGAACTCCCCGGCCTATTACTATTTGTTACGGCATTGCATCTACGTCTGCATGGGATTGGTGCTGGCCAGCTCGTTCCGCCTGGTATCCATTGATTTCCTTGAGCGCGTCAGTCGGCCCATGATGTTGTTGTCGGCGCTGACCCTGTTGCTGGTATTTATTCCCGGTATTGGCCATGAAGTGAATGGCAGCAAGCGCTGGATACGGCTGGGCTTCGTCAATTTCCAGGTAGTCGAAGCGGTCAAACTGATGGTGATTGTCTACATCGCCGGTTACCTGGCGCGCAAGGCAGACAAGGTATCCAGCCGTTTCTTTGATACCCTCAAGCCGCTGATTTTCGGCGGGGCGCTGGCTGGCATATTGCTGTTGCAACCCGACATGGGCAGTGCCGCCGTGATCGTAGCCATCATTGGTGGCCTGATCTGGTTGGCCGGTGCAGCCTGGAAGCATATCGCATTGCTGGCCATGCTGACCTTACCAGTCTTTGGCTTTGCTGCCATGGAACCGTACCGTTTACGCCGCATAGTCAGCTTTATGGACCCTTGGTCAGACCCATTCGCCAGCGGATTCCAGCTCACTCAGGCCTTGATCGCAGTAGGCCGTGGTGAAGTGTTTGGTGTGGGGCTGGGTGCCAGTATCCAGAAGCTGTTTTATTTGCCAGAGGCACACACCGATTTCATATTTGCGGTGCTGGCCGAAGAGTTTGGCTTACTCGGTGTTCTGGTCATCCTCGGCCTGTTCATGTTGCTGGTAACGCGCATGATGATCATCGGTATGGTTGCGCATCGTCGCGGCCGGCCCTTTGCAGGTTTTCTGTCCTTTGGCGTGGGTCTGTGGTTTGGCATGCAGGCCATCGTCAGTATTGGCGTGAATCTGGGCGTGTTGCCCACCAAGGGTCTGACCCTGCCACTGATCAGCTCAGGTGGTAGCAGTACTTTAATGACGATACTGGCGCTGGGTATGGTTTTACGCATTAAGTATGAACTGGACCGAGATGCCAGCCCGGAAGTGCGGCAACGCGTCAGCATCAAGCGGGCATTGGCATGAATTCAGCTAACCAACTGACCCAGAAACCAGCACCGCAAAAAGTGCCGCAAAAAGTCATGATACTGGCGGGTGGAACCGGTGGGCATATATTCCCGGGCCTGGCTGTAGCTGCATCCTTGCGTGATCGGGGCGTGTCGGTGCATTGGCTCGGTGCCCGGGGTGGCATGGAGTGCCAGAAAGTACCGGCGGCCAATATTCCCATGGATACCGTCGACATCACTGGTTTGCGCGGCAAGGGGCTGAATCGCTGGCTCAGTCTGCCATGGCATTTGTTGCAAGCTGTGCGGCAGGCGCGCGCGGTCATGCGTGCCCAAAAGCCCAATTGCGCGGTCAGTTTTGGTGGCTATGCCGCTGGTCCGGGTGGGCTGGCAGCGCGTTTCAGTGGCGTGCCCCTGGTGATACATGAACAGAACCGCATTCCCGGGCTGACCAACAAGGTTCTGGCGCGCTTTTCACGCCGTGTTCTGCAGGCCTTTCCGGAAACCTGGCCAGCGCATTTCAAAGCGGAAACCTGCGGCAACCCGGTGCGCAGCGACCTGGTTGCCATACTGCCTCCCGAGCAACGTCTGGCCGGGCGCAGTGGCCCCATGCGGTTGTTGATTACCGGTGGCAGTCAAGGTGCGCGGGCTTTGAATGAATTTTTGCCCAACGCAGTGGCCCGATTACCGGCGGGCTGCGCCGTGGAAGTAAGGCATCAGACGGGAAAAGGTCGCGCCACCGAAACTGCTCAGGCCTACCAAAAGGCTGGCGTAAAGGCCGAGGTGCGGGAGTTTATCGAGGATATGGCTGAGGCTTATGCCTGGGCCGACCTGGTGGTTTGCCGTTCAGGTGCCCTGACGGTATCTGAGTTGGCCGCTGCAGGGCTGCCGGCTATCCTGGTGCCATTTCCCTTCGCGGTAGATGATCACCAGACCCGCAACGCTGAGTTCCTGGTCAATGCGGGTGCAGCCCGTCTGCAGGCTGAATCCAGTTGCACGATCGATGCCATGACCGGCCACTTACAGGAGTTGCTGTCTGATCGCGCCGGCCTGCTGCGGATGGCCAAAGCGGCGCGTGCTGTGGCTGTACCCGATGCGGCCGAACGAGTGGCCGATATTTGTTTGCAGAGCGCGACACCAGGACGTGGGGCAGGACATGGGGCAGGACGCAAGAAATGACACAGCGCGGCACACATCTGCAACCCATGCGGCGGATACAGCGCGTGCATTTTGTGGGTATTGGTGGTGCCGGCATGAGCGGCATAGCTGAAGTGTTGGTCAATCAGGGTTTTCAGGTCAGTGGCTCAGATCTGTCGGAAAGCAGCACAACCCGGCGGCTACGCGAACTGGGGGCCAGGGTATTTCTGCACCACGATGCAGCGCATATCGAAGGTGCTGATGTACTGGTCGTATCCAGTGCCGTCAAGGCCAGTAATCCAGAAGTTGCAGCGGCACGGGAGTTGCGTATTCCCATCGTGCCCCGAGCTGAGATGCTGGCAGAGTTGATGCGCTTCCGGCGTGGTATAGCCGTGGCCGGTACCCACGGCAAAACCACCACTACCAGTCTTATGGCCAGCCTGCTGGCGGAAGCGGGCCTGGATCCGACTTTTGTCATAGGCGGCCTGCTCAACGCCTGGGGTAGCAATGCCCGCCTGGGCACAGGTGAGTACCTGGTGGCTGAGGCCGATGAAAGCGATGGCTCATTCCTGCTGCTGCAACCCGTGGTAGCACTGGTTACCAATATCGACCGCGATCATCTGGAAAACTACGACGGCAGCTTTGACAACCTGAAGAAGGCCTTCCTTGAATTTCTACACCATCTGCCGTTTTACGGCGTGGCGGTGTTGTGTCTGGATGATGAATGCCTGCAGGAAATCCTGCCGCAAGTGACCCGTGCTGTGGTCACCTATGGCCTGTCTGAACAGGCTGATATCCGCGCCAGTAATGTGCAACAGCACGGGCGTGCCATGTCGTTTGCTCTGCACCTGCCGAATGAAGAGAAAACCCACCCTGTAGTGCTGAATCTGCCCGGCCTGCACAATGTGCAGAATGCCCTGGGTGCTATCGCAGTGGCGTGGGAATTGGGTATTGATGTTCCATCTGTATTGTCCGGTCTGACCGAATTTAAAGGAGTTGGCCGGCGATTCGCTGAGGTGGGCGAATACCCATGGGGTGATGGCGAAATCCTGGTGGTGGAAGATTACGGCCATCACCCTTCGGAATTGAAAGCTACTCTGGCCGCTGCGCGCGGTGGCTGGCCGGATCGGCGATTGGTGGCGGTATTCCAGCCACACCGCTTCAGCCGCACCCGTGATCTGTTTGATGACTTTGCGCAAGTATTGTCCGTCGCTGATGCTGTGGTTTTAACCGACATCTATGCTGCGGGCGAAGCACCGATAGATGGTATCGACAGCCGTGCCCTGTGCCAGTCCATCCGTGCCCGCGGCCGGGTTGAGCCGGTACTGATTGCGGATGTGGATAAGGTGATTGCCGAACTACCTGCCATGCTGCAAGCCAATGACCTGGTGCTATTGTTAGGCGCCGGTAACATTGGTCAACTGGCGCAGCAGATTCGCGAGACCGGCCTCAAACAGTTTGAAGGTTGCCTGAAGCATGACTGAGCGAATCAAATTGCCGCCGATGAAAACCCAACATGCCAGGAATTTTGGCAAGGTCGGCTTGGTTGTTGGCGGGGATAGTGCCGAGCGTGAAGTTTCATTGAACGGCGGCCGTGCAGTAGCTGCTGCACTGGAACGCAAGGGTATTGTTCACCAGGTATACGATGGCCCCATGGCCCTGTTCGCCGGTATACGCCAGGGACAAGTGGAGCGGGTTTTCAACATCCTGCACGGACCCGGTGGCGAAGACGGTTCGCTGCAAGGTGCGTTGCAATTGATGGGCATTCCAGTCACCGGGTCTGATCTTGCTTCCTCAGCGCTGACCATGGACAAAGTGCGATCCAAGTGGTTGTGGCAACGTGTTGGTATCAAAACACCACCTTTTATCTGCTTTGATCACAGCGCAACCGACTACCATCAGGCGGTGGAAAAATTTGGCTTGCCTTTGTTTGTCAAGCCGGCCGGGCTGGGTTCCAGTATCGGCATCAGTCGGGTTAAAAAGGCTGAAGATCTGGATGTCGCGGTGGCACTGGCGCGTCAATACGGTGCTATCACGATTGTCGAACAAGAAGTTCGTGGCGCTGAGTATTTCGCTGGCGTGCTGGATGGTGTTGTGCTGCCCTTGATTCGAGTATCCACGCCACGGGAATTTTACGACTACGGCGCCAAATACGAGTCGAATGAAACTCAGTATTTCTGCCCTTGTGGTTTGGATCAAGCGATCGAAGCGGAACTGCGTGCCAAGTCACTGGAAGCATTCGAGCTGTTGGGTGCTTGCGGTTGGGGGCGGGTAGATTTCCTGCTGGACGAGCAGGGGCAAGCCTGGTTCCTGGAGGTCAATACTACCCCTGGGATGACCGACCACAGCCTGGTGCCACAGGCTGCAGCCGCTATCGGTGTGGATTTCGATGAATTGGTGTGGCGCATCCTGGAGACCAGCTTATGAGCAGTAACAGAATGCGCCACTCCACAACCCGGCACGCTACGCGACACGCCAAGGGGCACGCCACCCGCTACGAAGCGAGTCGCGGCTTCAGTCACGGTATCTGGCTGGTGTTGGCTTTGTTCGCGCTGGCTGTTGCTGGGACCACCTGGGTGAGCACGGGCATCGTCGCCTCCGAGCGCTGGCCAATTCGCTGGTTGGAAGTGAATGGTTCGTTCCAGCGGGTGAGTGCCGAGCAGTTGCGCTCCAGCCTGGCACCGCTGGTCAGTGCCAGTTTCTTTACAGTGGACTTGCAGAATCTGCACGCAGTTGCACTGCGCAAGCCCTGGGTCGCTGCGGTGAATGTGCAGAAAAAGTGGCCCGATACCGTAGTGGTCACAGTTGAAGAGTTCGAGCCGCTGGCGCATTGGAATGGGGTTGGTCTGGTATCTACCCGTCGTTCTGTATTCGATGCCCCCGATGCGCCTGAAATCCAGGGGTTGCCCTGGCTGGATGGGCCAGAAGGCCGACTGGAAGAAGTGCTGCAGCAGTGGGATCTGTTCAACTCCATGCTGGTTAAAGCCGGCCTGGAAATTGATCGTCTGGAGTTGCAGGAGCGTGGCTCATGGGCGATGCACGTCAACAACGGTACCGTGGTGCAACTGGGGCGGGATGATCCAGTGAAACGGCTGCAGCGTCTGATGGATAGCTGGCGTGGCTTGATGGTTGACCACCAACTGCCGCCGCTGCGTATCGATTTGCGTTACACCAACGGGTTTGCGGTTCGTTGGCCTGATGAAACCAAGGTAATTGCTGGGATACAACAAAGGTAATGGCAGAATAATGGTAAGGAAGCCGGAAAAATCACTGGTGGTAGGCCTGGATGTAGGTACATCCAAGATCGTTGCCATCGTCGGCGAAATGCAGGCCGATGGTTCGGTTGAAATCATCGGTTTGGGTTCGCATCCTTCACGCGGCCTGAAGCGCGGTGTCATCGTCGACATGACCTCCACCGAGCAGGCCATCCAGCGAGCGGTTGAAGAAGCTGAATTGATGGCGGGTTGTGAAATTCATTCGGTATTCGCCGGGATTTCTGGCAACCACATCCGCAGCCTGAATTCCGATGGCACAGTGGCGATCAAGGACAAAGAAGTATCTGAAGGCGATGTAGAACGCGTGCTCGATGCCGCTCGTGCAGTGCCGGTCGCTGCAGACCAGAAAATACTGCATGTGCTGCCACAGGAATACGTTATCGACAATCAGGACGGTATTCGCCAGCCCATCGGCATGGCCGGAGTTCGCCTGGAAGTTCACGTACATGTGGTTACCGCCGCGCTGAGCGCCACGCAGAATATCACCAAGTGCGTGGCACGCTGCGGCCTGGTGGTGGATGAGCTGATCATGCAACCGCTGGCCGCCAGCTACGCCGTGCTGACCGATGATGAGAAAGACCTGGGTGTTTGCCTGGTGGATATCGGCGCTGGCACTACAGATATTGCCGTGTTTACCGATGGCGCCATTCGCCATACCGCCTGCATCCCTATTGCCGGCGACCAGGTGACCAATGATATTGCCGTGGCTCTGCGCACACCGACGCAACATGCTGAAGACATCAAAATCAAATACGCCTGTGCTCTGGAGCAACTGGCGCGCAACGACGAGACCATACAGGTGCCCAGTGTGGGTGATCGGACTTCACGGCGTCTGGCGCGGCAGACTCTGGCCCAAGTGGTGGAAGCCCGCTATCGCGAGCTGTTTTCACTGGTGCTGGCGGAACTGCGTCGCAGTGGCCTGGAAAACATGGTGGCGTCCGGGCTGGTACTGACCGGTGGTGCTTCGCGCATCGAAGGGGCTGGAGAACTGGCCGAAGAAATTTTTCATATGCCGGTCAGGCTGGCCACGCCGCAGGGTGTGAATGGTTTGTCGGATGTAGTCTCCAACGCCATACACGCTACTGGTGTGGGGTTGTTGTTGTATGGCAGCCGGGCGGATTACAGCCGCACGCTGCTCAGTAACAGCGCAGGAGACACGCTAGTGGATCGTATTCGGAGTTGGTTCCGGGGCGAGTTTTAAAAGCAGAGGATCCGCTGCCCCAAGGGCGGAGATTACCCACACAAATCGCAGAAAAGCGGCGGGTACTAACCGGCAAAACGCAGAAATGCTAACCCTTGGTCAGCGGCAACAATAACGGCGAGCGAGAGGAGAAGTAAAAATGTTTGAAATGGTAGAAAACTACACACCCAATGCCATGATCAAGGTGATTGGAGTAGGCGGTGGCGGCGGCAACGCCGTGGCACAGATGATCGGTGCCAATATAGAGGGCGTTGAATTCATTGCGGCAAATACCGATGCGCAGGCTTTGCGCCAGTTCAAGGGCAAAACCATTCTGCAGATCGGCAGCAGCGTCACCAAAGGCCTGGGTGCAGGTGCCAATCCCGAGGTCGGGCGACAGGCCGCGCTGGAAGACCGTGAACACATCATGGAAATGCTGGCCGGTGCCGATATGGTGTTTATCACCTGTGGTATGGGTGGCGGGACGGGTACTGGTGCTGCACCTGTCATCGCGCAAGCAGCCAAGGAAATGGGCATATTGACGGTCGCCGTGGTGACCAAGCCTTTCCACTTCGAAGCCAAGCGGCGTATGGCCATCGCTGAAAAAGGCATAGAAGAGTTGTCGCAACACGTGGATTCTCTGATCACCATACCCAACTCCAAACTGGCCTCTGTACTGGGCGGCGAAACCCTGTTGCTGAACGCTTTCAAATCAGCCAATGATGTGCTGCAGGGTGCAGTGCAGGGTATTGCGGAACTGATTACCCGTCCTGGACTGATCAACGTCGATTTTGCCGATGTGCGCACAGTGATGTCCGAAATGGGTATGGCCATGATGGGTTCTGGCCAGGCTTCAGGTGACGACCGGGCCATAATGGCTGCTCAGGCGGCTATTGGCAGTCCATTGCTGGAAGACATCAACCTGTCGGGCGCCTGCGGCATCCTGGTGAATATCACGGCTGGCCCCAGCCTGACCATGCGTGAATTTGAAGATGTTGGCAGTACGGTTGCCGACCTGGCTTCGGATGACGCCACTGTGGTTATCGGTACGGTTATCGATCCGGATATGGGCGATGAGTTGCGGGTCACGGTAGTTGCGACGGGCTTGGGTGCATCTTTGCGGGCCAAAGCCGTCCAGGAGAAACCGATGCGTCTGGTTGCCAATGGCACTACTGGCCGGGCTGAGGTGGAGCTGTCCGACTTCGCTTCGCTTGAAAGCATACGTTGCGATCGTGATCGCCGTCTGGCCCAGGCAGAAAATAAGGATCTGTTCGCGCGACAGAAGGATATCGACTTTCTGGATATCCCTTCATTCCTGCGCAACCAGGCTGATTAGAAGCAGGCAGATCATTGGCAAGCAGATTCAAGGCCGTAAGTCTTGAAGTGCAAGGTGTTGTAGTGCCCGTGTAGGAGATAAGAATAAGAAAGAGATAATTATAATGTTGCGGTAACCAGTCGTTCCTCGCTCGCCACCTGTGCGACTGGTTACCGCACTGAGAAATTAATAAATGCTCTGCATAAACCCATCCTGGGTTGCTCAGAGCGACACTTCCCTGTGTCGCAGGTACCTCTGAAATTTTCAGGGGTTTCTGGAGACAATCCTGATTTGGCTACTGTTACAGAATCACCTAAAACTCGCGCTTTGTTACAAGGGTGTTAATTTGTTGTTAAAAAACAACAAAATGTGGTGCAAATGCCGCTTTTTCGCTTTGTGACGCCCAAGTGCTGTGCTAGTATGCGCTGCAATTCCGGGCACGAGGAGTCCAGATAATGATAAAACAACGAACCCTCAAGAACGTTATTCGAGCAACCGGTGTGGGTATCCACACGGGCCAAAAAGTATTCATGACGTTGCGGCCTGCCGCAGTGAACACCGGCATTGTTTTCCGCCGTATCGATCTGGATCCTGTTGTTGAAGTGCCAGCTTTCGCTACCTATGTGGGCGATACCAGCATGAATACCACGCTGGAAAGTAATGGCGTTCGGGTCTCAACGGTAGAACACTTGATGTCGGCTTTTGCCGGGCTGGGTATTGATAACGCCTATGTGGATCTGAGTAATGCCGAAGTCCCCATCATGGACGGTAGCGCGGGACCTTTTGTTTTCCTGATCCAATCTGCTGGCATTGAAGAACAATCTGCCGCCAAGCGTTTTATTCGTATCCTGCAGTCGGTCGAGGTTCGCAAGGACGACAAATGGGCTCGCTTTGATCCGCATGATGGTTTCAGGGTGTCGTTCAAGATTGAATTCAATCATCCGGTTTTCAAATCCCACCAGTCGTTTGCCGCAGTCGATTTTTCCACCACTTCCTATCTCAAGGAAATTGCCCGGGCCCGCACCTTTGGCTTTATGCGCGATATCGAAATGCTGCGCGAACGCAACCTGGTGTTGGGCGGTAGCATGGATAATGCGGTGGTGCTGGATGACTACCGTGTTCTGAATGAAGATGGGTTGCGGTATGAAGATGAATTCGTCAAGCACAAGGTGCTGGATGCCATCGGAGATTTGTATCTGCTGGGGCATGGTTTGATCGGCTCATTTGCCGGCTATAAGTCTGGTCATGAACTGAATAATATGCTGCTGTGTGAGATGTTGGCACGGCCAGCCTCATGGGAAGAAGTGACTTTTGATGAGCAGGAAAGTTTACCGGTGTCTTATGCGCACCCGGTGGAGGCGACCTGACGTAACTGTAACTACACCGTCATCCCGGACAGCGCGAAGCGCGGGATTCCGGATCAAGCCCGGAATGACGGAGAGCAGCCGCCCATCAGCGCTTTGTGCTCTTGGTAAGCTGGTTGATCAAATCCGCAGCTTCACGTGCTGCAGACGATGGTTCGCGGCGGGTTTTAGGTTTCGCTGGCAATTTTTGCAGCGGAGCAACACGAATTTCAATGTCGTGTACTTGGTGTACACCTGAAGAATGAAGAAATTCCAGCATTTCAGGCACTTGCAGTTTCAATCGGGTAGCCAGAGAAGCGCTTGGAGTAATCAGGATCAAGTGATCCTGACGCAAATTGGCAACCTGGAACCGGGAAGCCAGATCCGGGCTTTTAAAGCCGGATAACAGGGAATCCAACTGTGCCAGAACTCTGGCATGGGCATAGAAAGCCCCAAGGTTCTTGTTGGAATTATTCCCGGAATCGGAGATCAGTTCTCCTGCTCTGGAAGGGCTTCCTCGCGAATGCGGAGATTGAGACATATATGAAGGTTACTGCAGTCCCAGCCCCTAACGCCAGGCATCAGGCGTTTAACCTCTTCCGCAGCAACCGCAAGTTTATTGTTTGCCTGCTCAGCATTAATCTTTTAATCGCGATGTCCATCAGCTTTGTGGCAGGGCGAAAATCGATCACAGTTCCAGCCGAATTTGCTCAGGCGCAGGCGGAATTAAACATTACCATCCTTCAGCAACAGGGCGCCATTGATCGCATGTTGCGCGACAATCGCAGCAATACCAATGCACTTTCTGCACGCTTGGCGGAGTTGCAGGCGGCATCAACGAGAATAGATGCACTCGGCGAACGGCTGGCCCAGATGGGCCAGTTGTCACTGGATGAATTCGACTTCAACCAGCCTCCGCCCATTGGCGGACCCGAAGCTGACGCGAGCAAAGCGTTGCAAAACTCTGAGAATGAATTGTTGCTGGCGGCGAGTACCTTGGGTGAGAAATTGCGCCATCAGGCTTCGCAAATGGACGCCCTGCAGTATCTGATGATGAACCGGCAGTTTGAAAGCGATATAACGCCGACCGGTTGGCCGGTCAAGAACGGCTGGATCTCCTCCGGTTACGGTGAACGCACTGATCCTTATTCGGGTGAACGTACCCATCACGATGGTCTGGATTTTGTGGGCAAGAGAGGCAGCGATGTACTGAGCGTTGCCAATGGTGTGGTGGTTTGGGCCGGCAATCGGAATGGCTACGGCAAAACCGTAGAAATCGATCACGGCAACGGCTATCAAACACTTTATGCGCACAACGACAGCCTGGTCGTACAGCCAGGAGATTCCATCAAGGCGGGCCAGGTGATTGCCAAATTGGGCAGTTCGGGCCGGGCCCAGGCACCCCATGTTCATTTTGAGGTTCTGCAGAACGGCAACACGGTCAATCCTTCGCGCTATGTCAGTAATTTACGCTGAGCCTTGCTGGTCTGAATCACTCCCGTTAACAGGCCCTGGTTTGATTTTCCGCTTGCAAGAGCCCGTTTGTGCCCCCACATGACGCGTAAGCTCAATCCAATTCCTGGCCCATTCCAGAACTGAACCCTCATGCTCAATACCCTGTTTACAAAATTCCTTGGCAGTCGCAATGATCGACTGGTCAAAAAGATGCAAAAATCGGTGCAACAGATCAATGATCTGGAGCCCGCTATGCAGGCCTTGTCCGACGCAGAACTCAAGGCCTTGACAACGCAGTTGCGTCAGCGGCATAGCGATGGCGAAGGCCTGGAGAAATTGTTACCTGAAGCTTTTGCTGCAGTGCGCGAAGCATCGCAGCGCAGTCTCGGTTTGAGGCATTTCGATGTCCAACTGATCGGCGGCATGGTGCTGCACCGCGGCATGATTTCAGAAATGAAGACCGGTGAGGGTAAAACCCTGATGGCCACCCTGGCGGTTTATCTCAATTCGCTTACCGGCCGGGGCGTTCACGTTGTTACCGTGAACGATTATCTGGCACGGCGCGATGCTGACTGGATGCGGCCGGTATACGAAGCTCTGGGTATGACTGTAGGTGTGGTGGTGCCCGGAATGGCTCCACCCGATAAACGCGAGGCGTATGCCCTTGATGTGGTCTATGCGACCAACAATGAGCTGGGTTTTGATTACCTGCGTGACAATATGGCCTTCTCCGCTGAGCAGAAGGTTCAGCGTGATCGTTACTTTGCCATCGTCGATGAAGTGGATTCCATTCTGATTGATGAAGCCCGTACGCCGCTGATCATTTCCGGGCCGGCCGAAGAATCGCCGCAGCTTTACGTGCGCATCAATCAATTGATAGCCAATCTTTCCAAGGCTGAGCCAGCAGTTGACGACAACAGCGAGCCCGGCCCCGGTGACTTCACCATCGATGAGAAGCAGAAACAGGTCTACCTCACCGAAGATGGCATGGGCCATGTTGAGAAGTTGATGGTGAAATCGGGTTTGCTGCAGGAAGAAGACAGCCTGTACAACGCGCAAAACCTGAACCTGGTGCATCATTTGAATGCGGCCTTGCGGGCACATCATCTGTTCAACAAGGATGTGGATTACATAATCAAGGACGGTGAAGTCGTTATTGTTGATGAATTCACCGGTCGTACCCTGGCCGGGCGGCGCTGGTCGGAAGGCTTGCACCAGGCCATAGAAGCGAAAGAAGGGGTGCCGATACAACGCGACAACCAGACACTCGCGTCTATTACTTTCCAGAACTATTTCCGCTTGTATGAAAAGCTTGCTGGTATGACCGGTACCGCGGATACCGAAGCCTATGAGTTCCAGTCTATCTATGGCCTGGAAGTGGTGGTGATTCCCACCCATATGCCGATGATTCGGGAAGACAAGGACGACCTGGTTTTCCTCAAAGTGGAGGCCAAGTGGGGCGCTATCATTGACGATATCCGTGATTGCGTGGAACGCGGTCAACCGGTATTGGTAGGCACCACATCAATCGAGACCTCCGAACTGATCTCGAAGAAATTACACAAGCAAAACGTCAAACATGAAGTGCTGAATGCCAAGCAACATGAACGCGAAGCTCATATCGTGGCTCAGGCGGGGCGACCGAACGCGGTGACCATCGCCACCAATATGGCTGGCCGGGGAACGGACATCGTGTTGGGTGGCAGTTTGCAGGTTGAATTGGCTGAGCTGGGCGAATCGCCTTATCCATCAAAAGCAGAGAACATCAAGGCGGAGTGGCGCAAGCGTCATGAGGAAGTCTTGCAGTCGGGTGGTTTGCATATCATTGGCACCGAACGACATGAGTCGCGGCGTATCGATAATCAGTTGCGTGGTCGTTCCGGCCGCCAGGGTGACCCAGGCTCATCGCGTTTCTACCTGTCCCTGGAAGACAGCCTGATGCGCATTTTTGCTTCGGATCGCATGTCCAGCATGATGCAGCGTTTCGGCATGAAGGAAGATGAAGCCATCGAAGCTGGCATGCTGAATCGAGCGATTGAAAATGCCCAGCGCAAGGTTGAAGCGCATAACTTCGATGTGCGTAAACATCTGCTGGATTACGATGATGTGGCCAACGATCAGCGTCGGGTGATCTATGGCCAGCGCAATGAACTGATGGAAGCCAGCGAAATTGGCGACGAAGTAGCCGAAATGATGACTGAGGTATTCGCTGAAATTATCGATCAATATGTGCCACCTGGCAGTATTGACGAGCAATGGGATTTGCCCGGGCTGGAAAAAGTTGTAGAAGGCGAGTTCGGCATCGACCTGCCGGTCGGGCAGTGGCTGGAAGAAGACGCAGAGATGCACGAAGCGGTTTTGCGTGAGCGCATTCTGGATCAGGTCGCAGCGCATTTCCGCGCCAAGGAAAAGCAGACTGGCCCTGAAGTGATGCGTCATTTCGAAAAAGCACTGATGCTGAATGTTTTGGACCAGCAATGGAAAGATCATTTGGCACGCATGGACTATTTGCGCCAGGGCATTGGACTGCGCGGTTACGCCCAGAAGCAGCCTATGCAGGAATACAAGCGCGAATCGTTCGAGATGTTCACAGAATTACTGAACAACATGAAACACGAGGTGGTGCGCATCCTGGCCCGTGTGCAGGTCAAGGCTGAGGAAGACGTGGCTGCTGTAGAGCGGCAGAAGCGCAGTGAACAGAACCTTCAGTTCCGGCACGATGAAGCCAATGCGGCTGCGGCACCGCCCGCCCGGCCAGGAGTTGAGGTGCCGGATACCTATGTGCGGGAAGGCCGCAAAGTAGGTCGTAACGAACTTTGCCCCTGTGGTTCAGGGCAAAAGTACAAGCAGTGCCACGGTAAGCTGAACTAACTTCCGTCATCCCGGAAAGCGCGCAGCGCGTGATCCGGGATCCATCACCGATAAAACCCTGGATTCCGGATCAAGTCCGGAATGACGGAGGGAAAGTCCGGAATGACGGAGGGAAAGTCCGGAATGACGGAGGGAAAGTCCGGAATGACGGAGGGAATGGTCAAGCCCGGCATGACGCCTCGCGACCCAATCAGGCACGCCTATTGCTGAGTTGAATAGGGGTTCAGAAACTGTCGCCCTCATAACAGCTTTTTGTCCACTTCGCTTAATTCAGCCTCTACACAAACGGCATCCCAACCGTGCTGCCGATAAGCCATCGTCTTTCCCAGTGAGGGGCTTGAAGTGATCACATTTATATGTACAATATCACGTACAAATAAGGAGCGACGTTATGGACGCAATTACCTATTCTGCTGCGCGAGCTAAACTTGCCGATACCATGGACAGAGTATGCGATGACCATGAAGCCATTATCATTACCCGAAGCGGACAGCGGGCGGTCGTTATGATGTCGCTCGATGATTTCAAGGCTTTGGAAGAAACCTCTTATTTACTGCGAAGCCCAAAAAATGCTCGCCGATTGCTTGAATCAATTGCGAGTCTGGAAGCTGGCAAGGGTAAAGAGCGAAAATTGGCTGAATGAAACTCATATTTTCCGAGCAGGCTTGGGACGATTATTTGTACTGGCAAAAAGCAGATAAAAAACTGTTAGAACGAATTAACACGCTGATTAAGGCTATTTCAAGATCACCATTCGCAGGTCTCGGTAAGCCAGAACCACTAAAGAACGCACTGTCAGGTTATTGGTCGCGGCGAATTAATGATGAACACCGAATTGTGTACAAAGTGTCAGATGACTCTCTGCTGATTGCCCAGCTACGCTTTCACTACTAGCGACATAGCGCGCGAGCCTTATTTCGGGCTTGGCCCGGGATCCACCAACACCCCCTCCGTCATCCCGGGCTTGACCCGGGATCCACCAACACCCCCCCGTCATCCCGGTGAGAATGATCAAGCCCGGAGTAACGCCTCGCGAGCCATTTCAGAATACAAACCGTGCAAACGTTGAACAACCGCATCCACCTCCGCCAGCGAACCATTGTTTTCGATCACGTCATCTGCCAATGCCAGGCGCGCCTGCCTTGAAGTCTGGGCGGCCAACGCCGCTTCGGCTTGTTTACGACTGACGCCATCACGTTGCATGACCCGCTCAATCTGCGTTTCCTCAGTGGTATCAACTACCAGAACGCGATCGACCCAATCGTATGCGCTGGTTTCGGTAAACAGGGGAATGACAACCAGGCAATAGGGAGCACTCACAGCAGCAATGCTAGCCAAAACCTGTGTGCGGATTGCCGGGTGCGTAATGGCTTCCAGTTTCTTCCTGGCAACCGGGTCGGAAAATACGATTTGACGCAACGCTTTGCGATCAAGACTGCCGTCGGCCAACAGCACCTCATCACCAAAAGCTTTTCGAATTTCCTGCAAGGCCGGCTGGCCGATCGCGACCACCTGATGAGCGATCACATCCGTATCGATAATCGGAACACCCAGTGCGGCAAACCGATCAGAAACTGCCGTTTTTCCCGAGGCTATTCCGCCGGTCAGCGCAACAATTAAAGTTGAGTGTTTTCTTATATTCAATGGGTTGAGGGCAGCATCATCTCGAGAATTAAAACCTTCGTCCAATGGACATGTAAAAAGCTCAGAGTCGAATTTCAACGAAAGAATTAATGTGTTTTAAGTTCTCGCGACATCCAATAGTCTGGCTTCCTATGCAGGTGCGCCATGCATACTACCAAAATTTCTGCGGGCTCTTCCCGGTATTGGTATATCACGCCATATGGAAATTTATAAACTAAACATCTTCGCGAATACTCGCCAATCTGTTGATATGCCAATGGCTGCCTGACTATACGAGAAAGCGTTCGAGCAATTTCAATTTGAAACCTGATGCCCAGTCCAGCCTTTTCCGTATCATAATATTCGATTGCGTCGTCAAGCTCCTTTTCGGCTGGTTTAAGGAATGTGATTTTCAACGATTGCGATACTTACTGAAAACTTCTTCTGCTGATTTGCTCTCGAGTTCACCTTTTTCAAATGCTTCGACTCTGGCATTGGCCTCTTGTGCCCAAATCGCATCAATTGCTGAATCTGGCTCATCCAGGCTCGTGAGAAGTTTTTCTACCAGATCGGATCTTTCCGAAGCACTCAATTCAAGCGCTTGATTCATAATCATATTTACAGATGATTTCATAATTCTCTGATTATCCTCTACAACTTAATTTCAGAACTCAATTGAAGACCGGCAATTTTTCTCAATCGCATTTCTATGGTGCAGGTTGACCAAGAACCTCAAAGTAACTCTGCTCTTGTGGGAAAGAATTTAGCATATAGCCGATGTAGGTACTATTGGATAAACAACCCACACATTGTAGGAAAATTAACCAAACTGGCTGGACTGCGTGTAGTAGTCCAGCAGTTTTTCGCCCCAGATCAATGTGATCCAGCCGGCAGCGGCAATGAAGGGGCCGAAGGGCATGGGTTTGTCGCGTTGCAATTTGCCGGTACCCATCAACACTATACCAACCGCAGCACCGACAACGGATGACATCAATACGATCAAAGGCAGGAATTGCCAGCCCATCCAGGCTCCCAGCGCGGCCAGAAGCTTGAAATCGCCGTAACCCATACCTTCCTTGCCCGTCATCAACTTGAACAGGTGGTAGATGCTCCACAGGATCAGGTAGCCGATGATGGCACCCAGCACGCTGGATTCCAGGCTGGTAAAGACACCGAAGTAGTTGGCCAGCAACCCAGCCCACAGCAAGGGTAGGGTGATGTTGTCGGGCAATAACTGGGTATCTGCATCAATGCCCGTCAAGGCCACTAATACAGCAGTTAAAAGCAAACCCAATAAGCCCTGAGCGGTAGGCCCGAAATGCCATATTGTGGCCAGAAACAGGCAAGCGGTGGCCAATTCAACCAGTGGATAACGCCAGGAAATAGGTGCCTTGCAGGCAGAGCATTTTCCAGCCAGCAGAATAAAACTCAGTATCGGGATATTCTCATGGGCGCGAATCGTGTGGCCGCAATGCGGGCAACGTGAGCGATCAAAGGCCAGACCAGGGGGCGCGACCGGAGCTTCACCCGGAACATCCAGCAGGTCGTGACACTGACAGCGCCAGTCGTGTTCCAGCAGCGGCGGCAAGCGCAGTATGACCACGTTCAGAAAGCTGCCAATCAAGGCACCTAAGAGGAACACCCCCGCATAGAGCAGGGGTGGTGTTTCAAGCAAAGTTTCCAGCATCAGGTCCGTTCTTGTTGTTCTTTGTCTGCGTAATTAATCGGGCTTTTTTATAGCGCCGATCAGATAACCGCAGCCATCTTGAAGATGGGCAGGTACATGGCAATTACCATGGCGCCAACCAGCACACCAACGAACACGATGATGGCGGGTTCCAGCAGACTACTCAAGGCGTCCACAGAATTGTTCACTTCTTCTTCATAGGCTTCGGCTACTTTAACCAGCATGGCATCCAACGAGCCGGCTTCTTCACCGATGGCTGCCATCTGGATCACCATATTGGGGAATACTTCGGTTTGTTGCATGGCTAATTGCAACTGATGTCCCACTGATACGTCACTGCGGATTTGTAAAGCAGCCTCATCGTAAACCGCATTACCCGTAGCACCAGCAACGATTTTCAAGGCGTCCACTAACGGCACGCCCGCGGCAAAAGTAATGGCCAGAGTGCGGCAGAAGCGCGCTATAGCCGCTTGCTCAAGAATCTGGCCAACAATCGGGATTTTCAGGGATATGCGGTCAATAAAACGGGAAAACTTTTTCGAACGATTCTTGGCCATGATCAGGCCAACAATGCCGGCAACGAGGAGCGCGAGCACAAAAACACCCTTACTTTGCATAAACTTGGATGCATTCACGACCATCTTGGTAAAGGCTGGCAGATCGGCGCCAAAGGATATAAAGATCGCTTCAAATTGCGGAATTACAAAGATCAAGAGAATGCTGGTAACAATGATCGCCACCGCTATTACTGCGGCCGGGTAATACAAAGCCTTCTTGATTTTGCCCTTGATGCTTTCAATACGTTCCTTATGCGAGGCGATGTTATCGAGAATAGTATCGAGCACACCGGCGCTTTCGCCGGCCGCCACCAGGTTGACATAAAGCTCATCAAACTGCACCGGGTATTGGGCGAGCGCTTCGTGCAAAGCGCCACCGGATTCCACTTCGGCGCGAATCTTGTCGGCCACGGTGCGCATACGCGGGTTTTTCAAACCACCAGAAATAATCTGGAAAGCGGTTACCAGCGGTACGCCCGATTTGAGCATGGTAGCCAACTGTCGGCTGAAATAAGTAATGTCCTTGGAAGTGATGCGCGAACCCGCACCGCCAAACAGGGGTTTACTCTTCTTTTTGACCGAAATAGGGTTAATGCCCTGGCGGCGCAATTCTGCCCGCACCAAATTCGGGCTGGAAGCAATTTGTTGCCCCTTGAGTTTGACACCGCGCTTATCGCGCCCTTGCCAAAGGAATACCTGCGGTTCTGCTTGTGCTGTCGCCATAACCTAGTCCTTGGTTACCCGGTTCATTTCAATGATGTCTGTGGCTCCTGCCGCGACTTTTCTTAATGCTGAGGTGCGCAAATCGTTAATTCCTTCTTTGCGTGCCTGCTGGGCAATGCGCATGGCATTGCCTTCCTCCAAAATGATACGCGAAATTTCATCGGTAATGGGCATAACTTCGAAAACACCTGAGCGGCCGCGATAGCCCTCATTGCATTCCGAACAACCAACGGGCCTGAACAATTTCAGTTCATCCAGCACGGCTTTGTCGAAACCCGCCTGCAGCAACGCTTCGCGTGGCAAGTCATCGCGTTGTTTGCACACATGCAAAGTGCGCACCAGGCGCTGGGCAATCACCAGGTTAACCGCTGAAGTGATGTTATATGTAGGCACGCCCATGTTCATCAAACGGGTGATGGATTGAGGAGCGTCATTGGTATGCAGTGTCGACAAAACCAAGTGACCGGTTTGCGCCGCTTTGATGGCGATTTCCGCCGTCTCGAGGTCACGAATCTCACCGACCATGATCACATCCGGATCCTGCCGCAGGAAGGCGCGCAAGGCACGGGCAAAAGTCATTCCCTGTTTTACATTCTGCTGCACCTGGTTAATACCCGGTACGCGGATTTCCACCGGGTCTTCAACGGTGGAGATATTGCGCCCTTCATCGTTCAGCATCTGCAGCGCGGTATACAAGGTTACCGTTTTACCACTACCCGTTGGGCCGGTTACCAGAATCATGCCATAGGGTTTTTTAATAGCAGATTCGTAAAGCAGCCGCTGCTCGCTTTCAAAACCCAGTTGCTCGATGCCCAGCTTGGTGGCCGAAGAATCCAGAATACGCAGTACGACCTTTTCACCAAACAAAGTGGGGCAAGTGCTGGCACGAAAGTCGATGCTCTTGTTACGGCTGATATTCAGCATGATGCGACCGTCCTGCGGCACCCGCTTCTCAGCGATATCGAGTCCGGCCATTACCTTCAAACGGGACGACAATCGTCGTGACATTTGTACCGGCGGCGCGGCAACCGCTTTCAATACACCATCCAGCCTGTAGCGAATACGGTAGCGGCTTTCATAGGGCTCGAAGTGGATATCGGATGCGCCTTTGCGGATAGCATCCAACAGCACCTTATTGATAAAGCGTACAACGGGAGTCTCATCTACCGAAGGGTCGCTGTCATCGGCGGCTTCTTTTTCGGCTCCGAAGGCCACATTCTCCAGGCCTTCCTCTTCTTCCAGATCGTCAAAAACAGTGTTGGCAGATTCCATGGCCCGCTCTATAGCCTTGGCTATATGGTCGGCCGAGACCAGAATGGGCTCTACATGAAAACCGGAGCTGAAGGCGATTTCGTCGAGTACCTGATGATCGGTTGGATCGCGCAGGGCAATAAATAATTGGTTGCCACGAAGGTGTAAGGGCAGAGCCTGGTGCTTTTCGATCAGTGCTTCGGAAACCAGGCTGAGAGGTGCCTGGCTGAGATCAAAGGCGCGGACATCAACCAGTGGAATGCCATATTCTTCGGATGCAGCTGCAGCCAGTCGAACAGGAGCAGCATCAGTGTTGGAAATCAGATAGGACAGCAGGGACCGATTTTTCTTGATGGCTTGCGCGCACGCAGCTTCGACCGAGGCTTCGTCGAGAATGTTTTCGTCAACGATTCGCCTGGCCAGGCCATTCAATTTGCTGCCGGCCTTGAGTTCAGTATTCATTCAACGGGTCACTCCATTTCCCCCACTGGCATTATACCTATTTATCACCTCATGTCTGCAAGTGGTTGTTGCGTATCGTAATTAGAAGTCAACGATATCTATCAAAGTGTGCTTCAAGAGCTTAACTGCGACATGTTTTGGGTAACAGGTAATTTTCTGCATTTGATGAACCGCATACCCAGGTCATGGAACCAAAAGATGCGGTCAAACTACCTGTCAATATGATTTCTGGCGCGGGAGTGGGTGCACCGGTATCTTTAGTGACGATGGTTATGATGGGCTGCAGGCAGATATTGGAAACGGTGATTTCGTCAACCCACTTGGATCCAGTGAACAAATATCCTACCTTATTATTGGTCAGACCTGTCAGGGTTGTGTCTTCCATGCAAGCAGATGCCACCGCTGTTTTAGTAGCCGCTGCTACTGACAGCGACTCACCGATCTTGGCTCGAATAGAGTAATTGGTATAAACCGGCAAAGCGAGCGAGAGGATGATTGCAATGATTGCAATCACAATCATCAATTCAATCAAGGTGAATCCACTAAACTTGTGGTTTGGTTTGTTCCTTTTTTTTAAGTGTCTTGAGCTTGTGCGTCTAACTTTTTTGCATCTGTAGGTCATTTGATTTCTTCCTGACCTGCCTTCCTTCGAATTGCTTTTGTTAAGAATTCGAAACTCCAACTAGATTGATAATAGCGAGAAAAACCTAGCTGATTACTTCCCTGTTTGAGGCAGTATGATCTTCCCCTTAAATTAACTAGAAAAGTACTATCGCATTTTTGGTACTGGTTGCCAAATCAACACCGTGTGCTGTGGGTGCTCTTAAAAAAACCCCCGCATGGTTGTTGCGGGGGTTTTTTCTGTCGAAAACAAGCCTGAACAAATTACAAACTTATGAACGACAGGTTGCTGGAACGTGTTGAGATGCCAGGGTTGAAGTACAAACCCAATCAATATTGCTGGCATTTACGGTGCCGGTAAGAACGACATTGCCAGTACCCGCGCCAGCATCTGGGCCTACTGCGGCCGTTACAACAATTGTCGAAGCAAGACCGCACCCACCAGTAATGGTCAACCCTGTAACATATTTTGATGCTGCAAAAACGTACCCAGCGTCAGCAGCATCGACAAGTGCGTTGGCTGGGTTCGTTTGACAGGTTTCTGCAGCTGCCAGTTTGGCTGAAGCAGCAACACTTAATGCCTCACCAACTTTAGAACGAATGGTGTAATCCTGATACGCCGGCAAAGCCAAAGCAAGCAGAATGGCGATGATCGCGATAACGATCATCAGTTCGATCAATGTAAAACCTTTAGTATTTTTCACAAAATTACCCTCCTGGTATGAAAAGACG
>JAWXBM010000012.1:0-57004 GCA_034440115.1 Lysobacterales bacterium
CTGGCCAGTTCGCTGGCCCACTTGCTGTTGCGCGAGGCCCCATCCCAGGCGCCACAACTGATAACCAGTAACACATCCGGATCCTGGCGCTCGGCAAAGTTCACAAAATATTTGCTGCCATCGATACCGGGTTTACCCGTGGGAATTCGCAAATCGATGACTTTACGACTGGCAAACAAGGATTGTTCCATGCCTGCTGCTTCCAGCTCCTGCCAATCGAAAGACTTGTCCACCTGGAAAATCTGTCTTTCCTCAAAACCCTGTTCACGGGCAGCGTGAATGATCTGATCGCGACATTCCTGCACCAACAGCGGCTCAGCGCCCGCCAACAGATACGCAGGTTCAAGACGCCTGGCAAGGCTGGGGGACAGACTGTCAGGGCGGATGATGCTCACAGCAAGGGCCTGGTTGTCAGGACTGGCTGCCAACGATTTCCAGCCGCGATAGCAACAGTCGCGACAGGGTATTAGCCAGGTCATCCTTGACGTACTCCTGCTCGCGCGACACGGCCAGTATCTGCTGCTCGTCAAAACTGATTTCGCGACTTTGGCGTATGGTTTGCAGCGGTACGATGTCCTTGCCTTGCATATCGGTAAGCCTGAACTGCACGGTGTGAGTGATTCGGTACTCGCGCACCCGGGCATTGTCACCAATGGAAAGGACTTCTGTGAGCACTTCGTTCTTGGGTATTTCCAGAATAGCGGTAGCGCTGTCCTGGTTGACAATTTTTACTCCAGCTTGCTCCAGGTCTATGCGCACTCTCCTGGCCAATTGACTGTACTCATCACCGATCAGCAGTTGGGTATTTTGCATTTCCAGCGGCAACTGGGCGGTTTCGCGCAACTGGAATCCGCAGGCGGAAAGCAGCAGGCACAGGGTCAGCAAAAAGCCGACGCATATGATTCTGGTTTTCGCACACACCGGTGGACCCCGGATCAATTCCGGGAGAAGGTGAGCCCGTGCGGCGGGCGAGAAGCTGGCCTGGGCTATGACGAAGTTAGGGTGCGGGACGACGGGTGTGGTAACGAAGTTGTTCATCTGCTCAGCCTACTACGATCCTTTAGCCTACTACTATATTAAGTAAGCGATCAGGCACGAGAATGACTTTGCGCACGCTCAGCCCTTCGATATGACGTTGGATATTTTCAATCTGCATGGCCTGCTCCAGTGCAGCTTCCTTGCTGATACCCGGAACAGCGTCCAGCCTGCCCCTGACTTTCCCATTCACCTGGATCACCAATTCCACCTGCAGTTTTTCGCGAGCACTTTCATCGGCTACTGGCCATTCTGCCGAAAACAGCGGCGTGGTTTCACCCAAAGCCACCCACAGGTGCTCGCAAACATGCGGAATAATCGGGTTGAGCATGCGCACCACCGCCAGCCACGCTTCCTGTTGCACTGCCCGGCCCGGCTCGCTGTTGTCGTCAAAGCGTGACAGGTGATTGCACAGCTCCATGATGGCCGCAATGGCGGTATTGAAGGTGTAACGCCGGCTGACATCATCCGAAACCTTGGCAATGGCGTCGTGCAGCAGGCGGCGCATTTCTTTCTGCCCATCGTTCAATACAGCCACATCAAGACTCGACGCAGGCCCTTGCTCGATATGTGCAGTGATCTGCACCCACAGCCGCTTGATAAAGCGGAAGGATCCTTCAACACCCGAATCAGACCATTCCAGCGACTGATCCGGCGGCGAGGCAAACATGGAAAACAAACGCACGGTATCGGCACCGTATCTGTCGACCAGCCCTTGCGGATCCACGCCGTTGTTCTTGGACTTGGACATTTTCTCAACCGCGCCGATTCGCACCTCGCTGCCATTACTGCGCAATGTTCCGCCGCTGATCTTGCCGCGCTCATCGCGCTGCAATTCCACCTCGGCCGGATTGATCCAATCAACTTGTCCTTCGCCCTTATTCTGGAAAAACGTTTCCGCCACCACCATGCCCTGGCACAGCAGATTGGTGGCCGGTTCGTCGGACTGAACCATGCCCGCATCACGCAGCAGCTTGTGGTAGAAGCGGAAATACATCAGATGCAGAATAGCGTGCTCAATACCGCCGATGTACTGGTCTACCGGTAGCCAGTAGTTGGCGCGTTCATCCAGCATATCGGCGCCGGGGCAGCAATAACGTGCGTAATACCAGGAAGACTCCATAAAGGTATCGAAGGTATCGGTTTCGCGCTCGGCAGCCGCGCCACATTCCGGGCAAGTGGTCTTGCGCCACTCGGGATCAGTCTTGATGGGCGATTGCACGCCCATAAACTTGACGTTCTCGGGCAGAATGACGGGCAGTTGATCTTCCGGCACCGGCACCGCGCCGCAGAGGTCGCAATAAATAACCGGAATCGGGCAACCCCAATAGCGCTGACGGCTGACGCCCCAATCGCGCAGGCGATAGTTAACGGCGCGCTCACCGAGGCCTTGCTCCTCCAGCCAGTTCATGGCTTTTTCCTTGGCCTCGGCAACTTCAAGGCCATTCAACCAATCGCTGTTGATGGCCGGACCATCACCGGTATAAGCATCGCCCTCCCAACCTTCCGGTGGCTGCACGGTGCGCAATATCGGCAGATCGTGGCTGATGGCGAAATCCCAGTCACGTTTGTCTTGCCCCGGCACCGCCATGATGGCGCCAGTGCCATAAGCCATCAACACGTAATCGGCGATGTACACTGGAACGGGCTTTTGCGCGAATGGATTCATTACATAGGCGCCGGTAAACACACCGCGCTTTGCCAGGCTGCCTTCGGTCGCCAGCCGATCGGCTTCAGTAGCGGCTCGCGCATTGGCCACAAATTCCTTAACTTCTTCCGACTGCGCCGCCGTCACGATAACGTCCACCAGCGGATGCTCTGGCGCCAACACAGTGTAAGTCATACCAAATGCTGTATCCGGCCGGGTGGTGAATACAGCGATGGCCGAATCACCGGGCTGCGTCTCACCCTGTTCATTACACACCACCATGCGGAATTCAGCACCTTCAGAACGGCCAATCCAGTTGCGCTGCATGGTCTTGACCGAATCCGGCCAGCCTTCCAACTCATCCAGGCCCTGCAGCAATTCATCAGCATACTTGGTGATACGCAAAAACCACTGTGGAATGGATTTGCGTTGTACCGGAGCGCCTGAGCGCCAGCCTTTACCATCAACCACCTGCTCATTGGCCAGAACGGTCTGGTCAATCGGATCCCAGTTCACTTCAGAATCTTTGCGATAGGCCAGGCCCTGGCGCATCAGCCGGGTAAACATCAACTGCTCCCAGCGGTAATATTCCGGGGTGCAGGTGGCAAATTCGCGTGACCAGTCGTAAGCAAAGCCCAGCCTTTTCAACTGGGCTTTCATGTGTTCGATATTGGCGTAAGTCCACTTGGCCGGCGCCGTATTGTTCTTAATGGCGGCATTTTCTGCCGGCAGACCAAAGGCATCCCAGCCCATCGGCTGCAGCACATTGCGGCCACGCATGCGGTGGTAGCGGCTGATTACATCGCCAATGGTGTAGTTGCGCACATGCCCCATGTGCAGGTAGCCGGAAGGATAAGGCAACATGGACAGGCAATAATATTTGTCACCGGTTGCATTCTCATCGGCACGGAAAGCATCCAGCTCATTCCACTGTTGTTGCACCGACAGCTCGATTTCGGCCGGGTTGTAAAGCGCCGGATTGTAAAATGTTTCTGACATTCGCAGATTCACCATACCGCCCGGGACTAGCCCTGGGCAGTATTTTTCAGGGTAAAGAATGCGGAAGCTTAACTGCTCCCATGTGTAGAAAAAAGCACCGCTGCAAAATCCGCGCCTGTCCGAACCAACGAACTGTAGATTGTTGCACCAAATAAGGTAGGCTTATCGCATTAAACCATGCTGGGAAAACCCATGACTGACATTAACCCCATCCTGATTGGCAAAGGTGCCGAGAAAAAATTTCTGTTACCAGCTTTCGGCAATCGCCATGGCCTGATCACCGGTGCTACCGGCACGGGTAAAACGGTCACATTGCAGATATTGGCCGAGGGTTTTTCCGGTATTGGAGTGCCGGTGTTCCTGGCCGATGTGAAAGGCGATCTGTCCGGGTTGACCCAGCCCATCAGTCCACATCCCAAGGTCGATGAGCGCATTGCCGCCATCGGCATTGAAAATTTCGCAGCCACCGGTTGGCCGGTGGTGTTCTGGGATGTATTCGGCAAAAGTGGCCACCCGATCCGCACCACGATATCCGAAATGGGTCCGCTGCTATTGGCCAACCTGCTGGAATTGAACGACACGCAGGAGGGTGTACTCAACATCGCCTTCCGTGTGGCTGACGAACAGGGCTTGTTATTGCTGGACCTGAAAGACCTGCGGGCCTTGCTGCACTTTGTCTCTGAAAACGCCAAGGAATTTTCCGCTGAATTCGGCAATGTCAGCGCTTCTTCTGTTGCCGCCATCCAAAGGCGCTTGTTGGTTCTGGATGAACAGGGTGCGGAAGAGTTCTTCGGCGAACCTGCCTTGCAATTGAGCGACCTGCAACGCCGCGACCTGAGCGGACGCGGCATCATCAATGTACTGGCAGCAGACCATTTGATCCATAAGCCTCGACTGTATTCCACCCTGCTATTGTGGCTGCTCTCGGAGCTGTGGGAAAACCTGCCCGAGCTGGGCGACCCGGAAAAGCCCAGCATGGTGTTCTTCTTTGATGAGGCTCATCTGCTGTTCGATAATGCGCCGCGTGTACTGTTGGAGAAAATCGAGCAAGTTGTGCGATTGATTCGCTCCAAGGGTGTTGGCGTGTATTTCGTTACGCAAAATCCACTGGATGTTCCTGACTCGGTACTGGGGCAGTTAGGCAACCGAATACAACATGCGCTACGAGCCTTTACACCGCGTGACCAGAAAGCTGTGCGGGCCGCCGCCACTACTTTCCGCAGCAATCCAGAGCTGGATGTTGAGGCCGTGATTACTCAAATGGGCGTGGGTGAAGCACTGGTATCCATGCTCGAAGCCAAAGGTGTACCCGCTATTGTCGATCGCTGCCTGATCCGCCCACCCACCTCGCGAATAGGCCCAATCACCGACGCAGAACGCAGCGAGGTACGTTCACGCAGTCCGGTTGGTGCAAGCTACGACAAGACGCTGGATCGTGAATCGGCTTCCGAGGTATTGCTCAAACGCGCCGAGCAAGCAGCCAAGCAGGCAGAAGCCAAGGCTCAAGCCGAGGCTGAGACCAGAGAAAAGGCGGAAAAAGCGGCGAGCAAATCCCGCGGCAGCAGCCGCGAGTCACCCACCGAAGCCGCATTCAAAAGCATGCTGCGCAGCATGGGTACGTCGCTCGGTCGCGCCATCTCGCGCGGAATACTAGGCGCGATTAAAAAATAAGCTGGGAGCCTGTCCATTTCTGCCAACGCTTTAGCGCAGCGCTATGCGTCCGCACGGGACAAAAGTTCAGAAAACGATCGAGTGCGCGATAAATGACGCAATACGGGTCACTCTTCCGTGTTGTTGATGGCATCGCCTGTGAACATTCGTTCTCGTTTTGCAGCTACGCCAGGCTGCTCCGACGCTCCGGAAGTTGGTCGAATGCTTACTGGTCGATTGCAACGCGAGAAAAATCAAACAATAAGCCTTTGAAATTGCGTGAATATTTCTCGAACCGGTGAACCCCAGCCGTGAGTAATTTGCGCAAGCCCAGACTTGTCTTGTTGCTTTTTTGCAACAATGACATCCATTGTTTGGGGAATTACTTGTTGGCATAACGCTGAACAAACTGCTCATTCAGATCAGCCACAGTTTACTTGAACTCGCCCACCGCTCTGGCAGAGTTTTATAGTGCTTATTCGTAGGTTTTTCCAGCCAGCAGAAATCGTCGCAAAAGCTCATATCTGCTGGGTTTTAGCCTGATTTCTTTAGATTGTGCAGAGAATTTTTATTACGCCCAAAAAAAAACCTCTCCCTTGGAGGGGAGAGGTTAGACTTTTGGAGTGATGTACCCGTCTTTCGCGCCCTGCGATCTCGGTGAACGTTGCAGTTTTACCAAGATTGGTGGTAATAATACCACTCTTGGGCAAGAATGCAACACCCTTTTAATTAATTCTTTGGATTAGTTGTTTTTGTAGTTTTTTCTGCCACTCCCGGGCACTACCCAAGCCCGGAATTTCGAATTCAGATTCTAGCTCCAGCAATGGAACCAACACAAACGCGCGCTCATGCATTCGAGGATGAGGCACGGTGAGTTCCGGGCTGCTGATCTGTTCATCAGCATAAGTCAGCAGATCCAGATCAATCAACCGTGGGCCCCAATGGCCGGTATCGCGCGTACGACCCAGTTCCAATTCCAGTTGCAGAAGGCTCTGCAACAGTTGTTGGCCTGACAGCGTGGTTGTTATCTCGGCAACTGCATTGGTGAAATCCGGCTGATCGGGGCGGCCCCAAGCTGCAGTGCAGTACATTGATGACACTCGTAAGACATTGATGGCATTGTTCTGTGCCAGCGCTTCCAGTGCCTGTCGAATGATTCCGAGACCATCACCGATATTGCTACCCAGGCCGATAAAACAGTGCTGCCCGGACATGTGTCAGTTCTTATTGCTTGGCTTTCTGCGACGGCGCCGCGGCCGGTGGCGACCATCGCGTTGTTCAGTGGCGGGCTGGTCCGGGTCGTTGGCAGCTTCTGCCCGGGCTTCATCCAGCGGAAAATCGATTTGCGCCTGCGTCCAGAATTCACTCAGCTCCTGCAATGTGGGATCTTCAACGGCACGCAACAAAAGGAAGTCGTATCCGGCGCGGAAACGCGGCTCTGCCAATAACTTCTTCCAGCGTTTTCCGCGAGTGCGGGCCAAACGTGGCTGCATGGACCAGATCAGGCGGGTGACCGCGCTGAATCGCCGGGGTATGGCGGTACGCCGAGACTGCGCCAGGAAAACTTCTTCAGCCACCACCCCGATGGCGTCATCCTCGGTCATGCCACCCGCTAACAGTTTGGCCGTACGGTCACGGATGGGCTGCCACAGCAATGCGGCAAACAGGAAAGCTGGCGTTACGGGCCTGTCTTCACGCACGCGCAGATCGGTGTTTTCCAAGGCGCGCAATAACAACGGACCGGCTTCTACCCTGCCATCCTTGCCTTCGGGCTTTAACGCTGGAAACAGAATGCTGGTCAGTCCGAATTCCTGCAGAGCGTCAAAACTGGCACGGCCATGGCCGGTCAGGAATAACTTGCAAACTTCTTCAAACAAACGTGCCGGTGGTACGTCCTGCAACAAGCGGGCCATTTTACGGATTGGTGCTTCGGTAGCGGGATCAGGCCGCACGCCCAACTTGGCCACAAAGCGCGCGGCGCGCAGCAGGCGCACTGGATCTTCCTTGTAACGCTGTTCCGGATCACCAATCAAGCGTAGACGCTTGTCTGCAAGATCCTGGTAACCATCAAGATAATCCCTGATCTCGCCGCTGATGGGATCGAGAAACATGGCATTGATGGTGAAGTCACGCCGCACCGCATCTTCTTCAACATCACCCCAGACGTTGTCTCGCAGGATGCGCCCGTGATCATTCTCATTTTCGCCTGCGGAATCGTGTTGACCCCGAAACGTAGCAACTTCAGTAAGCACACCGCGCAAGCGTACATGTGCCAGGCGGAAACGACGGCCAATCAGGCGACAACGCGGAAATACCTGCTGCACCTGTTCCGGCGTGGCGCTGGTGGCCACGTCAAAATCCTTCGGCAGACTGCCCAATAACAGGTCACGCACGCTACCACCAACAATGTAAGATTCGTAACCCGCCTGTTGCAACTGGCGAACCACTTCAGAGGCATGCGGGCACAGCTCGGCACTGGCGATGCCGTGTTTGAAAGCGGGAATAATTTTAAGGTTGCTGATAAAAAAGTCCTGACCAGCCAGGCTGGAAATATTATCGCCTCGCAGAGGCACGGGTTGGATGAATGATAACAGCCGATAGCAACGGCCAGTAAATGAACTCTGGTTGAATATAAAGCAGTGGCTAGTTTACCATGAGCGCCCGGTTAATCCGGAATTACACATGCTCCCTTCGTCTAGCGGTAAGGACGCGGCCCTCTCAAGGCTGAAACACGAGTTCGATTCTCGTAGGGAGCGCCAATACTGAATCAAAAATGAGCTCTCCGCGAGCCAGGTCGAAATCATGACTTTTGTTGTTACTGAATCTTGCATCAAGTGCAAATACACCGATTGTGTGGAAGTTTGCCCCGTGGATTGCTTCCACGAAGGGCCGAATTTTCTGGTGATCGACCCGGAAGAATGCATCGACTGCACCCTGTGTGAGCCGGAATGCCCGGTGGAAGCGATTTATCCCGAAGATGATCTGCCGGCAGGCCAGGAAGTCTTTATCAAGCTCAATGCTGAGCTGTCACTGCAGTGGCCGGTCATTGCCGTTCTCAAGGAGGCACCTGCCGGTGCTGCTGACTGGGAAGATGTAAAAGATAAATTGCATTTACTGGAACGCTAGGCCAACAAGCGAAATTGGTCACCTGGCTTAACCGAGGCGTTCATCCAGCTTCACTAACAAATACTCTGCCGCGTTCTGATCAGCATCGGACCCGTCGGCATTCCTCAGGTAAATTCGAGTGCTCTCGCCATCGGCCTCGGTGGTGATCAAATACTCACCGCTGTAGTCCGGACCATCATCGCGCCAGAACGCCATCTTGCTGAAAAATCCTTCATTCGGATCTTTGCTGCGGACATGAACGTAGCGCACGATCAAGCCATTGCCCGTATTCTGCTCGCGATAGTTGAAGCCACTGCGTTTGGCAGCATGGTTCAGACGGCGAATCACGCTGTCTTGTGTGTCTGCAACTTGCAGATATATGCCCGAACTGCCCCAGCGCACTGTCGCATTTTCGTCCTTGGAGTTGGATTGGCTGGTAACCCGCGGCGGTATGGCCTGCAACTCTTTTTCCGGCAGGGGTGCGGGTGGCGTCTGAATCATCAATGCGGTGGCATTGCTGGGCCGACTCAAACCCTCGGGCATGACAAGTTCCGGGACTTCTTTGGCCGCATAGTAATTGGGTTGCTTTTCCTTCTTCTTGCCGAACATGCCACAGGAAGCCAAAGACAACGCCATCACCAGCACGAGGACAGTGAGCATCCAGCGCGATACTGCGGGCCTGGCAAATAAAGAAAAATTCATTTCAAATCTCGTCGGCTTCGGGCATTTAACAAATTGGCAAATAGAAATATCACTGAGCCACAACACTGTCCGGCATCACTATTCGCCCAACAAGCCCAGTTTTGCCAGGCAGCGCCGCATGGCGGAGCGGTTTTGCTGACTGAGTTCAGGCAGTGGCAGCCGCAAGCTGGGTCCACACAGGGACATCTCGTGCAGCGCCCATTTTACAGGAATGGGGTTCGATTCGAGCATTAACATGTCGAAAATTTCTTTTAATTCGTTATTGATCTGCCTGGCGCGGGCGAAATCGCCTTTAGCCGCAGCCGCACACAGCTCGTGAAACGGGCCGGGCACCACATTCGCCGCCACGGAAATAACCCCTTTGGCGCCCAGCTCCATGACTGCCACACAAGTGGGATCATCGCCGCTGAGCAGGCAGAAATCCTCATTGCAGAAACTCAACAAAGCCTTATTTCTTTCCACCGAGCCCACTGCCTCCTTTAGCGCCACAATACGCGGGTGTGTCGCCAAGTCCTGCACTGTTTCGGGTAACAGATCCACACCCGTTCGGCTGGGCACGTTATACAGAACAATGGGCAAATCCGTGCTGTCGGCAATGGCGCGAAAATGAGCAGCCAAGCCTCTTTGCGGGGGCCGGTTGTAATAAGGTGTAACCACCAGAGCCGCAGTAGCATTTAAAGACTCAGCCAGTTGCGTGGCAGCGATCGCCCTTTCAGTAGAAGCACCACCGGTACCCGCAAGCACCGGCACTTGCCCGGCGACCTGACCAACCACCGCATCCAGCAAGGCGGCCACTTCCCCGGCATTCAGGTTCACCGACTCACCAGTTGATCCGGCCACCACAATTCCATCGGTGCCGGCATCGAGGTGCATGGTTACCAGTCGTTGCAGTGCATGAAA
The DNA here is from genome assembly GCA_034440115.1 of Lysobacterales bacterium. Taxonomy (GTDB): domain Bacteria; phylum Pseudomonadota; class Gammaproteobacteria; order Xanthomonadales; family SZUA-36; genus JAWXBM01. The sequence goes on from JAWXBM010000012.1 coordinate 10,040, forward strand.
GTCGATTTCACCCGAAGTTTCGAACGGTGTGACCAGTGCGACAATACTGCCTTTGAACATGAGAAATCCGTTGAGGAGCTATCGACTGCATGGTACTTGCGGCACCCCCTACTGACAAGTATGCTGCCTGATAATCAGTCCACCCATTTCACTGCCGGAATCTGGAGATCAATGACTAGCCCAGAGAGGAAGATCACAAACTTCACACTCCCCGCCACCGGCGACAAAACACTGTCGCTGAAAGATTTTGCAGGCAAAAATCTGGTTCTGTATTTTTACCCCAAGGACAACACCCCCGGTTGCACGCTGGAAGGCCAGGATTTTCGTGATGCCTATGCGGAATTCCAAAAATGCAACACAGCAATACTGGGCGTTTCACGCGACAGTGTTCAAATGCACCAAGGTTTTTGCGCCAGGCAGTCTTTCCCTTTTGACCTGCTGTCCGATGCCGATGAAAAATTAGGCCGACAGTTTGACGTCATTCGCGAGAAAAACATGTATGGCAAAAAAGTCATGGGCATTGAGCGCAGCACCTTCCTGCTCGATGGCAAGGGCGTACTGCGCCAGGAATGGCGCAAAGTCCGGGTAAAGGGCCACGTCGCTGAAGTTCTTGCAGCAGCCCAGGGTTTATAGTCCTGTCTTCTGCCGTTTTTCAATTTCGCCGCATACTTGTTGAAGGAGCCATGACACATGGGAAGTGAAAAGTGCCTGTATATCCTTGATACCAACGTACTTATGCACGATCCAACCGCACTGTTCCGCTTCGAAGAGCATGATCTGTTTATCCCCATGATGGTGCTGGAAGAACTGGATGCAGCCAAAAAGGGCCTGACAGAAGTAGCGCGGAATGTGCGCCAGGTCAGCCGCTTCATCGGCGAGATGATGCAGCAGCAGGATGTGACTAACCTGCACGAGGGCCTGGATCTGGTCGTACCCGATGGTCTGGAACTGTCGCACAGCAATGGCAAGCTGTTCTTCCAGACCAGCATGCCAGAAACCCACTCCAGTCTGTTGCGGGATGGGTCTTTTGCCGACAACGAAATTCTCAGCACCGCCCTGGCCCTGCAGAGCGCCGACAACGCCCGGCAAGTCATTCTGGTATCCAAGGACATCAACCTGCGCATCAAGGCTGCCATTCTGGGCGTGCCGGCTGAAGACTATTTCAACGATCGGGCGCTGGATGATCTGTCTTTGTTGTACCGGGGTATGCGCAGCGATGGCGCTGACTTGTGGGAATCCTACCCCGATCTCGAGTCGTGGACGGAAAACGGCCGCACCTGGTACAAACTGGAGCCGCTGGTAGGCAACGACTGGTACCCCAATCAGTGTCTGACCATTGGTGATGAAGCCGATGAAAGCAGTGTAGAAGCCATTATCAAAGATGTCACCAGCAACAGCGCCAAGCTGCGCCTGGTAGACGACTACTACTCCGGCAACAAGAATGTCTGGGGTGTACATGCGCGCAACCGCGAGCAGAACTTCGCGCTCAACCTGCTGATGGATCCTGACATCGACTTCGTTACCCTGATGGGGACCGCAGGCACCGGGAAAACCTTGCTGGCCCTGGCCGCAGGCCTCGCTCAAACCATGGATGAAAAGCGCTACACCGAAATCATAGTTACGCGAGCCACTGTTTCAATCGGTGAAGAAATCGGTTTCCTGCCCGGCACCGAAGAAGAGAAAATGACGCCGTGGATGGGTGCGTTAACCGATAATCTGGAAGTGTTGACCGGGCAGCAGGAAGGCGGGGAATGGGGTCGCGCGGCTACCAATGACCTGCTGGCCAGCCGGGTGAAGATACGCTCTTTGAGCTTTATGCGTGGCCGTACCTTTCTGAACCGGTATCTGATCATCGACGAGGCACAAAACATCACGCCCAAGCAAATGAAAGCACTGGTAACCCGGGCCGGGCCTGGCACCAAGGTGGTTTGCCTGGGCAATGTAGAGCAAATCGACACGCCCTATTTAACCGAAACCACCTCAGGCCTGACTTTTGCAGTCGACAGATTCAAGGAATGGGCCCACGCCGGGCACATTACCTTGCGTCGGGGTGAACGTTCGCGCTTGGCTGACTTTGCTTCAGAGGCGCTCTAAGAGGCTGTCGGATTTAACATGATCTGCTGCGGAAAATCCGACAGGCTACTAGGCGTCAGCGGCTGGCTCAGCATTTGCAACATCCCTGGGCCAGGCGCGAAGTACCGCGTGCACCAGGGTTGCCAGCGGTATCGCAAAGAATATGCCCCAAAAACCCCACAGCCCGCCGAATACCAGTATGGCGAGGATAATGGCTACAGGATGCAGGTTGACCACTTCTGAGAACAACAGTGGTACCAGCACGTTACCGTCTATGGCCTGAATGATGCCGTAGGCAATGATGATCTGGCCAAACTCGAAACCCCAGCCGAACTGGATCCAGGCCAGCGCAGCGATGGGCAAGGTCACAATTGCTGCGCCAATATAAGGGATCAAAACGGAGAAACCGGTCAGTGCTCCCAGCAGGGCGGCATACTGCAAGTCCAGCAGGATAAAGGTCACATAGGTAACCGAGCCGACGATAAAAATTTCCAGCACCTTGCCCCGCACATAGTTGGCGATCTGAGTTTCCGCCTCGACCCAGACGGTATTAACCAAGCTGCGATCACGCGGCAGAAAACCCACAAACCAGACGATCATTTTGTCCTTGTCTTTCATCAGGAAAAACACCAGCACCGGCACCAGAACCAAAAACACTGCCAATGCCATCAAGACGGGCAAAGAAGCCAATGACCAACTCAGCAATAGCTGGCCGGCATTACCGAGCTCCTGACTGATAGCAGTGGCCACCGCATCAATCTGTTCATCGCTGATGAGTTGAGGGTAGCGGGCGGGTAGTTCTGTTAGCACCACCTGCCCTTTGGCCAGGTATTCAGGCAGTTGTTGCACCAACTGGGTCAACTGCCGGGAGATACGCGGAATGACCACGAACAGCAGGAAAATCAACAGGGCCACAAAACCCAGAAACACCACGATAACCGATGGCATACGCGGCAAGCCGATACGCTGCAGTTTGACTACCAGTGCTTCCAGCAAATAAGCAATGATGATGGCGGCAAACATGGGCGCAAGCCATTTACCCAGGCCGATCACGATGAACAGACCGATCAGCAGCATTACCCCCAGGATGACAACCTGCGGATCGCTGAAGTAGCGTTTGAACCAATTTTTCAGCAGTTCCAAGAGAAAATCCCGTTTACGTGGCGCACAAATACAGCCACTCAGTAGCTACCATACATGCAGGAGAGTAATAGGGCTTGTTAACACTAATTGCCAGCCCTGAGAATCAGGCCGAAGCGCGGAACTTCGAATCAGAAGCTCACAGTCCACAGCGCTTCAAGCTCGAAGCGTTGACCCAGATCTTCAGTAGTGACGCCTAATACGCTGCCACCGAAAGCAAATTCTGAAGGCGCATAAGCAGCATTAAGGTTCAAGCGGCTGTTACGCGTGGTGCTGACTGCGTATCCCACAGTCACAGCACTGTCTGCGAGGTCATTTTCCAGCGCCTGGCTCAGCAACAGGGAAGATGGTGAAGGCTGCTGGCGCGTACTGTAGTCAACATGCCATTGCTGTTTGTCGCCATCGCTCCAGGTCCAGCCAACCGAATAGACGGTCAAGTCATTCCATTCGAAATTCGGGCTGGTTGAGTCGCCCAGCAAAGCCAGAAAACGATTAGGCAAGTAACGGCTGGGGAATGCGTTGATATCGCTGTACATCACCCGCTCAACCGCGACGTTCACCCATGAGCGCGCGCTGGCCTGAAGCTGTAAGCCCACGCTGGCGCGGGCCGGAATATCCAGATCGGCAGGATTGGAATAGACGCCGCGATACTGCGCAAACTCTTCCATATCGATACGTGACTGGAAGCCGGTCTCAAAAGCCAGCCCGCTGACTATCTCCTGGCGCAAGGCCAAACGAACACCGGTACCGTATCCAGATTCCTCATAGGGTGAGTAAACATTCGGTGTAGCCATCCAGAGATTTTCCGGCGTGGTCGCCGATACCATGCCCAGGCTTGAAGTACTGAAACGCTGGTAAGCAATGACTGCGGCCACGCCCAACACGCTGTTTTCAGCCAGTTGGTGCTCCAGGCCTGGCGTGAAATATTGGCGTTCAAATAATGAACCCTGGAAATTGGCATCGGGCTCCACATCATTAGTGCCTGGCCAACTGCTATCGGCCTGCGATTCAAAATTCAGGTAGAAATAAGTATTGGAGTTGCGCTCCAGCCCATTGGCAAAATCCGGTAACAACCAGGCATCGCTGTTGCCCAGCCAACTGACATGCACCGGTTCCACGTTGTCAGGAAGCATGTAGCTGGGGGTAAGTTCCTGCGCCAGATATTCCTGCCAGGGACCCAATTCAAAACCCAGAACATAGAAAGAAGTGAGCCCAGTGCCTCCTGCTGCGAAGCTGACAGAAGGCAAGCCAACCCCCTGAGCACCCGCCATGACTGGCGACATTCCCAAGGCCAATAAAATCGATCTGACGAGTTTTGAACGAACTCTCAAACGAAATCCTCTGCAGAATTCACGTATTAAAGGCGAAATATGGCAGGAATACAACACTCTGTCAATGCTCTGCGACGACGCGCCGGATGCTTTTCGAGTCCATCGAGCGAGCAAAGCACAAGTTACTGATTTGTAAATGACTTGCCACCGGGTAACAGAGTCGTTTTAGACCAGCGGATTGGTCCCAAAATGACCACCAGAAAACCCGTTAGTTGCCTACACGCAACAACGGATAGTGAAATGGTTAAATTATTGTAAAAACCAGCGATTTTCAGGTGGAAGCTCGAATTCTTTCTATGATGGCATCAGCGAATTCAGCAGTCTTGCCGCTACCACCCAGATCTGGCGTAACCCGGTCGCCTGCGGCCATGGTGTCTATGATGGCCGCACGTAGAAGATTGGCTTTGTCTGTCATGCCCAGGTGAGTCAACATCATGGCCGCAGCCAGCAGCAATGCGCAGGGATTGGCAATCTGCTTGCCGGCGATATCCGGCGCCGAACCATGCACCGCCTCAAACATGGCAGCGGTTTTGCCAATGTTGGCGCCGGGCGCCAGGCCCAAACCACCGATCAATCCAGCGCACAGGTCAGAAATGATGTCGCCGAACAGGTTGGTGGTCACAATCACATCAAACTGATGCGGGTCCATGACCAGCCTCATGCAGGTTGCATCCACAATCATTTCTTCATTCTTGATGTCGGGATATTCGGCCGCCACTTCTCGGGCCACATCCAGAAACAGGCCTGAAACGGCTTTGAGGATATTGGCCTTGTGCACCAGCGTTACTTTCTTGCGCCCTTCGCGACGGGCCAAATCGAAGGCATAGCGGGTAACTCGCTCTGAACCCTTGCGGGTAATGACCATTTTTGACTCAGCACGTGTGCCGTCTTCGCTGACCATGGCATCAGCCGCCAGGTAAGCCCCTTCGGTATTTTCCCGCACTGTAATGATGTCAACGTCTTCATAGCGAGCGCGGGTGCCTGGCATGGAAATAACCGGCCGGACATTGGCATAGAGGTCAAAAATGGTGCGCAATTGAACATTGACCGAGCGAAAGCCTTTGCCCACTGGCGTGGTTAGCGGGCCTTTCAGTGCAATGCCGTTGCGTCGAATGGAGCCCAAAGTTGCCTCAGGCAGCAATTCACCAACCTGATCCAGTGCTACCAGGCCCGCAGCAACGAATTCGTAATCCAAACCGCAATCCAGAGCATCCAGCGCACGCAATGCAGCTTCGGTGATTTCCGGGCCTATGCCATCGCCCGCGATCACTGTAATGGTTTGACTCATTGGGCTGACTCCCTGCGTTCAAGAACTGAAATAGGCACGTAACACGACAAACCATGCACCGCAAAAGCGCGCCGCATTATACCTGAAGCCAGGCAAAGGACTTTCAGATACAACTGATTGGCCTGGGCAAGCCGGCATAGCGACAGGCTTGCGTTGCCGGGCCAGCCGGGAACAACCGATACAAATAGCGACTGCTGCCTTTGGCTTCGCCCCATTGCTCACGCGTGGCTCGAACCAGAACGCGCATGGGCGGGTCTATGTCGAAACGCGCAAAATAGTCGCGGAATATTTGCAGAACCACCCAATGATCCGCGCTCAGTTCCACGCCGTCTGCAGCAGCCATGATGCGGCTGACTTCCTCGGTCCACAGCAAGGGATTGAGCAAGTAGCCCTTTTCGTCAAGCTCCAGGGTTGAGCCATCGGCTACTTGGAGCAGCGCCACCGTCACTTCCAGCTCAGGCAATGCGAATAACGCATCACCAGCCCAGCCCAGCCTGCGTCACTGATCAATTGGTAATCACTGCTGTCCGCAAGTTCAGACATCCCTTGCGCCAGCACTTCTGCCTGCAAGGCATGGATTGAAACACCGGCCACCATGGCCTCTTTCCAGGCGTCATCCAATAACAGAATGACTGCCGTGTTCAACAGCACCACACTGTCACCTTTCAGGCAGTGAGACAGACAAGCTTGAACCGCGTCCGTAGCGTGACTGAATAACAGGTGCAGACAGCCCTGCTGCTCCGTGGGCGAGCCTGCACTCATAGCACTAATAACCTGTCGCAGGAAACCCAGTCGCGGCGCATCTCCCGCGGGGAACTGGCCATTAAGGGCAAACAGGCCTGCAAGTTGCTGGCGTGCAACTGATCCAGCCAGGCTGGCTCCGCAAAAACCTGAAATTCCGCTCGTTCAAGCAGGTCTGGCAGGCTGGCCCAGGCCCGGTAACCCGCAGCTAATAAAGCAGGGCCGGTATCACCCCGGGGAATAAGCTGCAAAACAGCAGCGCCGACAAAATACAGGCGCAAATCCCAATCCAGAGTAGCGGCCAGCAAAGCGATGTCCATCTGGGTGCGCGCTGAACGCTGAGCATAGGGGTTAGTGCGAACAATCAGCCCCAGTCGAAATGGCGCTTGAGAGGACATCAGAAACTCACCACCCGATCTGCCTGTTGCATCAACTCGAGCATTTCTGCCAGGCCGGTCTGCAGAAAGCCCGGCTCATTAGTGCCTTGCGGCAAACGTCGCAGGCTCGAAGCACTGCACAGCAACAATCGCGCACCGCTTTGTTCAGCAAAACTCTGCCAGCTACCGGCCAGCTCGGGAGTGCCGGCATCAGCCACGGTCGAGGGTAATGCGTTGTACACCCCGTCTTCACGAAAAAATACCGCTGTGACTGCCAGGCCTGCAGGCGCTGCCGCCCGCGCGAAACGCAAGGCAGACAATGCCAGGCCTGTTTGCCAGGGGCTTTCATTAACTATGATCAGGCACTTCACGGTAAACTTGGGATCAATCTTTGCGGCATGTGAATTTGTCCATGATGATAAGAACCTGTCAGACAGCTCAATGTCTGATTTTGCTCTAGGAGTCTAGCGGACTTAACAGTCTCAGTGAAAGGCAAGATGAAGGTCAAGAACTACAATTATATTCCGGGCCGCATTACGAGTTGCGCTCTGGCAAATTGTGCCCTCTCCCTGTTGATATTCTCGATCAGCCTGCCCAGTGTCGCCCAGACTGACCGGCTGGCCTTACCCGATATGGGTGCTTCTGCCGATACGATACTGTCGCGCAAGGAAGAGGAGGAGTACGCCAAGGCCCTGGTCCGGCAAATGCGTGCCTACGAAGTTCTGAATGAAGATCCGCTTATCACGGCTTTTTTCGACGACATGGGTTACCGCCTGGTGGCCAACAGCGACCGGCCGGACAAATCCTTTACCTTCGTTGTCGTCGACATGGACGTGGTCAATGCCTTCGCTGCTCCCGGTGGTGTGGTTGCCCTTTACAGCGGCCTGATCCTGGCAGCCGACGATGAGAATGAAGTAGCCGGTGTGGTGGCGCACGAAATTGCCCACGTCACCCAACAACACATTTACCGCGCAATCGAGAATGCCCAGGCCATGAGCATCCCTTTGATGTTGGCCATGGTGGGACTGATACTGGTGGCTGGCGGCGGTGGCGATGCCATACAGGGCGCCTTGATGGGTGGCCAGGCGCTGGCCCAACAGAACATGATCAATTTCACCCGGCAGAATGAAGCCGAAGCCGATCGCATAGGTATTACAACCTTGTCCAATTCCGGCTATGACCCGCGTGGCATGGGTGAATTCTTCGAGAAAATGAATCGCATTACCCGCGCCATGGGCGAGGGTCCACCGGAATATTTGCGTACGCACCCGGTCACCATCAGCCGCATCGCCGAGGCCGATGGCCGGGCGCAGAACATGCCCCTGCCGCCCGCCTCGGACGGCCGCGATTTTTACCTGATCCAGGCGCGCTTGCGTGCGCTGGTTGAAACTTACCCGACCAAGGCGCTGGAGCATTTTGAATACCTGAAACAACGGGCTGATTTAAACGAGGCTCAGGGCGATGCGCTCGACTATGGCAGCGCCATCTCGTTGCAACGCCAGGGCAACTACCAGGAAGCACGCAGAATTCTGCTGAACCTGATGGAACGCGGTAAGCACCTGGCTTACGAGATCCAACTGGCCGATCTGGACCTGGCCTCCGGCCACAGCGCTGCGGCGTTGGATCGATTGGCCGGGCTCTATCACAGTTTTCCCGGCAACAATGCCATATCCATGGAATACAGCCGCGCGTTGCTGCATGACGGCGATGAAATACAGGCCGAAACAGCCAGCGTAATTCTGCGCCAGCAGATACTCAGCCACAATGAGGACCCGGCGTTATACGCCCTTTATGCCCGCGCCTCCAATGAGGCCGGCAACACCGTACGTGCCAAGGAGGCCATTGCCGAGTCCTATTATTTGCGCGGCGGGGTTCACGAGGCGGTGTTGCAACTGCAGGAATTGATCCAGCGCGATGACCTGGATTACTACGAACGAGCCCGCGTAACCTCCCGCCTGAACGAATACCAGATCGAACTGGCGAAAATGGGCCTGGATACCCGGCCTGTGCCGCGCTGACGCACCTTTGGCAGAACCTGTGGCCTGATCCTTTGCCAACTGTCATCAAATCGTCATCCTCATCCTTATAATGAAGCTCTGGCATCCAGGGAAAGCGGAATGAGCTCATTACAAGCAAACGTACTGGTCGTGGATGATGAACCCGCTATCCGCGAAATGATTGCCTTTGCGCTGCAACGCCAGGGTATGAATGTGCAACTGGCCAGCGACGCCCATGAGGCCTTGCTGGCCATTAACAGCAAGCGTCCGGATATCATTTTACTGGACTGGATGATGCCTGGTGTCAGCGGCTTGGAGCTGACTCGGCGCCTGCGACGCGACAGTCTCACGCAGGATATTCCCATCATCATGCTGACGGCCAAGGTATCCGAGGACGACAAGGTGGCTGGCCTTGAAGCGGGCACCGATGATTACGTCATCAAGCCTTTTTCGCCGCGTGAACTGCTGGCGCGCATCAAGGCGGTATTGCGGCGCAGCTCATCCACCGACGAACAAGGTCGCATCAAACACGGCGACCTGACACTGGATACGGTGTCGCGGCAAGTGTTGTTGAACGATGCCGAAGTGGCCATGGGACCCACCGAATTCCGTTTGCTTGAATTCTTCATGAGCCACCCAGGCCGCTCCTACAGCCGCACCCAGTTGCTGGATCACGTTTGGGGCACCAATGCCTACATCGAAGAACGTACCGTGGATGTGCATGTACGCAGGCTACGAAAAGCTTTGGAGCCCAGCCCGGCCAGCATGTATGTGCAAACCGTACGCGGTCATGGCTACCGCTTCCTGGCTGAACCAGTAGCTGGCAGCAAGGCGTGAGCCGCGCTATGGTTGATGTATTAAAGGAATCGTCATCCATTGAGCGGGCCACCGACACTATGCAGCAACCGGAAGATACTACGAAAAACAGTAACACCGAGCCCGCTGCGCCGGATGGACAGCAAGACCGGCTGCACGAAGGATTTCGCAAATTCACCGACGCTTTTCCGGATGCCACATTGCTGCTGGATGATCAGGATTGCATCACCTGGTGTAATCAGGCGGCCATAGCCGCTTTGAAGTTTCGCATGCCGGAAGACCTGGGGCTGGCGGTCACCAACCTGGTGCGTCACTCGGAATTTGCCAAATGGTTGCAGGACAGAAGGCAACCTTTCCGCAAGCTCGAAATGCCTTCGCCCGCGGATGACAATATCTGGCTGCAGGTCACTGCCGTGCCGCTGCAGGACAACGAACGATTATTGATACTGCGGGATATCACCAGCATCCACAATGTGGAGCAGATGCGCCGAGACTTTGTGGCCAATATTTCACATGAGCTACGCACTCCGGTAACCGTGCTGATGGGCTATCTCGAGATACTGAAAGATCACAGTAGTGAAGACGTTGCAACGGTAGCCGGTCGAATGCTGGGCCAGGCCAACCAGATGAAAGACTTACTGGATGATTTGTTGGAACTGTCGCGCTTACAAAGCCAGGGACATAACTTCAAGCGCAATGAAGTGGCCATGAGCGCCCTGCTTAGCCAGTTGCGGGAACAGGCTGAAGAATTGAGCCGCGGTCGCCACCAACTGCTATTTGAGGCCGAGCCAGGCCTGAATCTTGAGGGTGCTGCCGCCAATCTGGAAAGTGCCTTCAGGAATCTGATTTTCAATGCCGTCAATTACACGCCCGAAGGCGGCCGAATCACCGTGCAATGGAAAGATTCGTCCAAAGGGCCGGTTTTTTCTGTCAGTGACACCGGAATTGGCATTCCCCAGCGGCATATTCCGCGCCTGACCGAGCGCTTTTACCGGGTCAGTCCGGACCGCTCGCGGCAAAGTGGTGGTACTGGCTTGGGCCTGGCCATCGTCAAACACGTGCTGAATGCACACGATGCTCAACTGGTGATCAAGAGTGAATTGGGCGAAGGCAGTGTATTCAGTTGCCAGTTTCCCAAGCCTGGCAACGATTCCCAACAGTGAAAAGCATTTACTCACGGAGCCGCAGCGGTTCAGCCTGTCTCTGTAGTTAGCCAAGCGTGTTTCGTAACCGTTTTGTCACAGTCAGCGCTTAGCATCGGGATTTACCCTGAACTCATCGGCTATTCATGAAAATTCATCCCTCGTTGCAAAGTGGCTTTTTAGTATTGGCCCTGTTCTGCTGGTCTGTAACGGCCCCATCACAAGCACTGGCTCAGGCAATGGCCGAAATTCAGCAAGACTCCAAGCCAGAAACTGTGTTGGCTGATTACCACAAAGCCGGTGAACTCAGCGGCAGTCTTGCCAGCGTGGGTTCCGACAGCCTGGGCAATTTAATGGTGTTCTGGGCCGAAGCCTTCAAACAACTGTACCCATCGGTCGACATCAACATTCAGTCCAGCGGCTCAGCGACTGCCCCACCAGCGCTGGCGATGGGCTCTGCAGATATTGGCCCCATGAGTCGTTTGATGAACGAGCAGGAAATCCAGGATTTTGAAACCCGCCTGGGCTATAAGCCCACACCATTCACCGTCGCCATTGACGCGCTGGCGGTTTTGGTACACCTGGATAACCCGCTGGCCGGGCTGACGATGCAGCAGCTTGATGGCATATTTTCTGCCAACCCTGTCTGTTCAGAAGTCAGCCCCGTAAGACTTTGGAGCGCCCTGGGCATGAGCGGCCCGTGGTCGACTCAAGCTATAGAGCTGTTCGGCCGTAAACCGATTTCCGGCACCTACCAGTATTTCAAGCGACACGTCTTGTGTGATGGGGATTTCCGGCCTGATCTCAATGAACTGCCAGGCTCTGCCTCAGTGGTGCAGGCCGTGGGTCAATCTCCTTTTGGGATAGCTTATTCTGCTCTGGGTTATACCAATAAATCGGTAAGGGTTTTGCCTCTGGCAAGCAGTTCAGGCCAAGCTTTGGTTGAAGCCACACGCGAAAACGCGGTAAACGGCAGCTACCCATTGGCCCGCCTGTTGTACATTTATTTCAATCATGACCCGGCAAAGGCCTGGCAGCCCCTACAAGCTGAATTCATCCGCATGGTTTTGTCCAGACAGGGGCAGCAACAGGTCGCCCGCGCTGGCTTTGCCGCATTACCTGACTCTGTGACCCGGCGCGAATTACAGAAACTGGCCCAACCCTGATTACGCAGTCTCCAATATTTTACGATTGATTTTTGTCATCTTGTCACTAATCAGTCATAGAACTGTAACAAAACCGAAATAAACTCCCTGCGCACATCCTCTGGCAGCTAAATCATGACCTTTTTCAGGCCACGACAGGCAGGTCAGACACAATTTATAAGCCAGCAGGAGTCAAACATGAAAATCCTGGTCGCATATTGCGCACTCATACTGTTCGTTATCAGCCCCAGCACCTGGGCGGCAGACGTCAGCAGCAGTGAAATTCAAGCGCTGCGAGAGCAGATTCGCCAACTATCGGAACGACTGGATCAGTTGGAACAATCTTCACAACAAGCGCCAGGTAGTGCTCAGAACGATGTGGCTACTGTTACCTCAGACTCACAATTATCGGCACCGATAAGCGACGCTGCGCAGGACTTGAATCGCCGAATCGATGAGGCAGTAGATGCCAAGGTTAGCGAGCGCATGGCCGCGGTATCATGGGCGGAGCGCATGCGCTGGTCAGGTGACTTCCGTTATCGCTATGAAAATATCGCCGTACAAGGCCAGGAAGATCGCAACCGCAACCGCATTCGGGCCCGTGCGCACCTTTCAGCCGATATCAGCGACACGATCCAGGTTGGCTTCGGGCTGGCCACCGGTGGTGACAATCCGGTATCCGCTAATCAGACGCTGGGCGGCGGCGGTTCATCCAAGCCCATCAGTCTGGACCTGGCATACGTTGAATGGACTGGTTTGAGCAACACCAGCGTTCTGGGCGGTAAGTTCAAACAGCAACAGATCAATGTGGGAGGCTCAGGCTTGCTGTGGGACAGCGACTGGCGCCCGGAAGGCACGTCCGTACGCTATGACAACGGTCGGCTCTTCGCGGTTGGCCTGGGCACCTGGATAGAAAGCGACAGTAACACGGGCAAAAAGGAATTCGCTTATGGCCTTCAGGCCGGCTTGAATCTGCCGCTGGGCGAACAAACCAACATCATTCTGGGTGGTAGTTACTACAGTATTGGCAGCAAGGGTAACTCCGCCTTTTTCAGTGATAGGATTTTCTTTGGCAACAGCTTCGATCCAGTGACTAAAACTTACCTTTACGACTACAACGAAGTGGAGGCGTTTGCCGAGTTTGAGTTCGAGTTGTTTGACCGCCCGGTCATGCTGTTTGCAGATTATGTACAGAATCTTGAAGTGAATGACAACGATACGGGTTACGCCCTGGGCGTCAATTTCAATGAAGCCAAGAAGAAAGGCAGTTGGGAACTGAACTATGTTTATAAGAAGCTCGAAGCAGATGCAGTCCTTGGCCTTCTGACCGATTCAAATTTTGGCATTGGCGGAACCAATGCCAAGGGTTCTGTGATCAGTGGTGCGTATGCGGTACATGACAACTGGAATTTCCGCATGACCTATTTCATCAACCAAATAGGCATCGATGGTGACAACCCAAGAGATGTGGACCGGCTGCAGTTGGACCTGCAGTTCAAATACAAATAACCGGCTGTATCGCACCGCAAAATGCTGACCGGGTCAAACTGCTGACCCGGCCCAGCGAGTGAAGTGGCATACTTGTCCAGCAAATCCTGCAAATCTCAAAGCAGTGTTAACAGGCCCTACATAAGCCGGAAAAATCTCCATGCCTGAAACCGAACGCGCCGAAACCTATGCTGCCATCGACCTGGGCAGTAACAGTTTCCATTTATTGGTTTCGCGGCGTGAGCATGGCGAACTGCGGGTGCTGGACCGCATCAAGGAAATGGTGCGGCTGGGCGGCGGGTTGGATAAGTCAGGGCGTCTTGACCCTGTAACGCAGAGAAATGCGCTGGATTGCCTGGCCCGTTTCGGTCAAAGGCTGAGAGGCATACCTGCCGACAATATGCGCGCGGTGGGCACCTGGACTTTTCGCCGCATGAAAAATGCCAATGCCTTTTTGCTGGCCGCTGAAGCCAGCCTGGGTTGCAGCATCGACATCATCGCCGGGCGCGAAGAAGCCCGGTTGATTTACCTGGGTGTGTCACAAGGCGTATCTGGGCACGAGGATCGTAAACTCGTCATTGACATCGGCGGCGGCAGTACCGAGATGATCATTGGGCAGGGCCCCGAAACCTTGCAACTGGAAAGCGTGCAGTTTGGCTGTGTCAGCCTGACCAAACGATTCTTTGCCAATGGCAAGATCAGTCGCAAACGCTGGAACAAGGGCATGGACGCCGTGATGGCCGAACTGCAGGAACTGCGCCTGCGTTACCTGGCAACGGGCTGGCAAACCGCCATCGGATCATCAGGAACAGTGCTCGCGATCAGCGAAATCTGCCACCAGGCCGGACTGGGCGAAACCGATATTGATCGGGCCAGCCTGGAAAAAATACGCGCTCAGTTATTGCAATTCAAAAACACCAACGCGGTTCAATTCCCGGGCCTTTCCGAACAACGACAACCGGTGCTGGCAGGCGGCCTGCTGATGTTATGTGCCTGTTTTGAAACTTTTGAATTGCAAAAGCTTCGCACCTCACCTTATGCACTGCGCGAAGGCCTGTTGTACGACATGCTGGGTCGCCTGCAACATCGTGATCCCAGGGAAAATACCGTGCTGGCGTTCAAACGACGTCATGGAGTGGACGAACACCAGGCTGAACGAGTCAAAGCCACGGTCGCAACACTGTTCACACAGATGGCCGCCGATTGCGGCTTGCGTCCCATTCACCAACAGATATTGGACTGGGCAGCGGATCTGCACGAAGTGGGCCTGAGTGTTTCACACAGCCATTACCCGGAACATTCCGGCTACCTGGTGCAGCAATCGGATATGCCAGGCTTCACCACTACGGAACAACAGTTTATCGCCGCATTGGTGCGCAATCATCGCCGCGTCATCGTCGGAGACTTCACCCAGGCCTTACCGACACGGGTTCACCATGCCCTCAGACAATGCCTGCTGTGCCTGCGCCTGGCCTGTATTTTTTGCCGTTCCCGCGACAGCAGCACCATTCCGCATCTCGGTATCAAGGTCAGCCCAAAATCCTTTACCTTGTTGCTGGCTGAAGACTGGATGCGTTCACACCCGCTGACCATGCATAATTTACAGACCGAAGCACTGGAGCTCAGACCCACTGGCATCGTCCTGCGGGTCGAAGCCATCAAAGGCATGACCACGAACGCTCGACATGACCAGTAGAGCTGCTGACGACTGGCGCCCTGCCGCATCACGGCAAGCCATAGAAGCCCGGGCCCGACTACTCGCCGACATACGCATGTTCTTTGCAGAACGCAAAGTGCTGGAAGTTGAAACTGCGCAGTTGTCCAGCGCAGGTAATTCTGACCCGAACATTGCCAGCATTGCAACGGATGCAGTTGTCGCCCGATTTCTCAGGACTTCAGCCGAATACCCGATGAAGCGTTTACTGGCAGCCGGATTGCCTGATATTTATGAACTGGGGCGCGTATTTCGCGCGGGCGAAAAAGGTTCCCGTCACAATCCGGAATTCACCATGCTGGAGTGGTACCGGCAGCAATTCAGTTATGGCGAGCTGGCAGAGGAAGTACTGGATTTGGTCAAGCATTGTGGCCATGGGAAGTTTGATCAATGGCCCATCAAGCACACTACTTATCGGAATCTGTTTCGTGAGCACCTGGGGCTGGACCCGCATCATTGCGACGAGGAAGAGTGCCGCGAACTGGCGCTGGAACGCGATATTCATGCCGGCCAACTGGATCTCGATGGCTGGCTGGACCTGCTGTTGACCCATCTGATTCAGCCCAACATGAATCCTGAAGGCGTTACCGTGATTAGGGATTTCCTGCCACAACAGGCCGCACTGGCACGGATACGTCAGGAAGCCAGTGACGGTATCGCCGTGGCAGAACGGTTCGAGGTTTACCTCGGACAAACCGAATTGGCCAACGGTTACCAGGAGCTGACCGACCCGAAAGAGCAACAGCAAAGATTCGAGCAGGACAGAAAATTACGCCAGTTGCGCGGCGAAGATATTGCACCCGTGGATCAACGCTTATTGGCTGCCTTGAACGCAGGCTTACCTGAATGCTCCGGCGTGGCGGTTGGAGTGGATCGTTTGTTGATGGCCTTACTGGGTGTGGACCATATCGATATGGTGCTGCCTTTCCCCTTTGACCGAGCCTGATTTGGGGTCTGATGTGGGGCCTGATCTGAAGACTGATTCAGACCTTGCCTTCGTGCCAGGGCAGGCAAATGCTGACGCACAAACCGCCGCCAGCCACGTTGCTCGCCTTGATCACACCGCCATGCCGGCCTACCGCTGCAGAGGCGATGGATAAGCCGATACCGTGCCCGCCGGAATGGCGATCGCGCGACTCCTGCACCCGGTAAAACGGTTCAAAAATCTTCTCCAGTTCCACTTCAGGCACACCCGTACCAAAATCGCGCACGGTAAGCAGCACCTGGCGATCACTGCTATGGGTCTTCAGGTCCAATAACACACCACGTTCTACAGCAGTGTGCCGCAGAGCATTGCGCAACAAATTCTCCATGGTGCGCCACAGCAACTCGCGGTCACCATGAAATAAAACCGCTTCAGCAGGCTGCCATTGAACTCCGGGTTTGCCATCCGGCACTTCGTAATTAACCACTTCAACCAATTCGGTCAACAAGGCTGACAAGTCCAGATTTTCATCCTGCTTAGGTGAGTTTTCCGAAGTTTCGCGCAACAGACCCAGCACATCGTTGACCAGTGACTCCAGCCGCTCACCCTCAAGGGCTATTCTGTCCAGCTCAGGCGCAATGGCGTCGGAGCCTTTCTTGCGGGCGATTTCCAAAGCAACCGACAAACGCGCCAGAGGAGAGCGCAATTCATGACTGACATCGCGCAGCAATCTTCGACTGGCCTGCTGCATGGTCTGCAAGCGCGCCGCCATCTGGTTGAAATCCGCTCCCAACTGGCCAAATTCATCACGCCGTTGCGGAGTCGTCTCAGCCACGCGCGCCTCCAGGTCACCGGCAGCAATTTGCCGCGTCGCCGTACGCAGCGCTTCCAATGGCGCCGTCAGGGATCGAGCCAGGAAAAAACTCACCAGCGCACTGATGATTGCGCCCGCCAGGATGCGCAGCGCTGTGCCATCCGGGCCAGGCGCAAGTATGGTGGTGGGAGGAATACGATCGACCAGGAAGATGGTGTGTTCTTGACCACCTTTGGCCTGTACGGTTTCAGCTTCCATGCCCCCATGACGGGCACGCAAAGCACGCAAGATGGCGTCGCGGCTAAGGATTTCCGCATCGTTCTCGTCGACGATAAAAATGTAATTACGCGACATGCGCGGGATCGCCACCAGCTCTTCTTTGGCTGCTTCGGAACCTGCTGTAGCCAGCGTGATCTTGAGCCTTTGGGAAATGCGATACATGCCACGGGAAAAAGTATTGGCAGGCTCTTCAGCCCATTGCTCGCGCGCCAGTTTGTCATTTAGCAGGCCAATGGCAGCCGAAAACCCGACTATGCTCAGCCACATGGTCAGAAACAGTTTCCAGAATAAGCGTGACACTGCTTAAAACCTAACCGACGCGGTACTGATAGCCGATGCCCCGTATGGTTTCGATACGATTTTCGCCATCGGGGCCGGGGCCCAGTTTGCGCCGCAGATTACTCACATGCATATCCACACTGCGATCATGTGCAACCGGTTCACGACCTAAAGCTTCCAAATAGAGATCGCGTTTACTGACCACGGCTCCGCCGTTCTGCAACAGCGAGTGCAATATGCTGAATTCGGTACTGGTCAATTCGACTGATTCACCCCGCAGCAACAAAGTGCGGCTGCCCTGATTCAATTCCAGGTCATCCACATGGATCACATTGGATACTCCGGTTCCCCCAGAGCGACGCAGGACTGCGCGTATTCGTGCCAGCAATTCCCGCGGGTTACAGGGCTTGGCTACATAATCATCTGCACCCAATTCAAGACCGAGGATACGATCCAGGTCATCGCCACGGGCGGTCAGCATGATCACTGGCAGGCGACTGTCGCGACGCAATTCCTTCAACACATCGAGGCCGTTCATTTCCGGCATCATCACATCCAGAACCACCAGATCGATGTCAGGCGCTTCCATGGCCTGCAAGGCAGCTTTACCATCATGAGCCAGCTTGACCCTGAAGTCTTCTGACTCGAAAAACTCTTGCAGCAGCTCGCAAAGCTCTACGTCATCATCGGCAATGAGGATATTTGTTTGCATTTCGGGCACTTGACTCATGGAAGCCTGCGTTCATTCTATCCAATCCCGGCGCGCATGGCAGAAAAAACGCATGGCGAAAAAAAAGGCGCACCGTAGTGCGCCCAAGGGACTTCGAAAATTGGTTAACTGATGACTAGTCTACAAAAATACTCCAGTTGTAATGCCAGGCTGAATCTGCACTGCGTACTGCACCGGCCCAATCGACCTTGTCAAAGAACTCGCCAAACTTTTCTGAGTCGATAGTCTTGCCACCGGTGTATGCCGCGCCATCGGGTGGATATACGCCCGTCAGGCCTGGGTTGATGGTTTCGTTACCCGCTTGTGCAGCGATGAATGATGCGGTGGTCCATGGATCAGCAGCGTCTTCTGCGAAATTGGTGGTGCAGTTGAACAGTGTGTTTTCAAAAGTCAGCACGCCGGTCAGCGCTGCTGGTGTTCCGGCTGCGGTGAAGGTGGCTGCACTGTCGATATTCATACAGGTGCTGAAGCCAGTCACGATCATATTGGTGAAGTTGCCACCGGTGCCACGGCGCGGATTGATACCCAGTTCTCCGGTTCTACCCAGTAGTGTTACGTTGGCAATATGGGGCCGCGCGCGTGGAGATGCGTCGTTGTTCTGCTCCAGGTTATCCAGTTCCATACCCCGGTCGGTTTCTACCGCAAGGTCCTGAATCTGTTTGACAATGGCGTACTGGATGTTACCGCTGTAACCCTGGGTCCAGTCTATGCTGTCATCCTGAATATCAGTCAGGATCAGATGCTTGGCATTTACCGTACCGCCAAAGAATTCAATGCCGTCATCGGCGTTGCGATGCACCTGGACATAATCGATAACCGTGCCATTACCAACACCTTGCAGGGCGATACCATTCAGCTCATCGGTATCAGTGAAAAGAATGCCGGCAAACTGCACGCGCACATAACGCAGCACGCCAGAACTGTCGGATGGGTCGTCACCGCCATAGGTTCCGCTGTTGCCTTCGCCTACAGCGGTGCAAGGAGGCGTGGTACAGGTGTTGATCGGTGCATAACCGTTGATCACCAGACCGCCCCAATCGCCGGAAGAAGCGCCTTCACTTACCGTCAATGGGCCGGAAAACACGATCGGCGCATGGGGCTGGCCTTCAGCAACAATTTTGCTGCCGCGGCTGACAACCAGCAGATCGATGCCACCACTGCCGACAATGCGGGTACCCGCCTCAACGGTCAGAGTGTTGCTGTTGTTGGTAGCATCTTTTGCACCAATAAACACACCACCGCTCAAAACCCAGATGGTGTTATTGGTTAAAGTGATGTCGTCGGTATAAGTGCCTGTCAGTACGCAAGTGCGCGGCGTTGCGGCTGCGGTTGAGAATGCAGGGCAAGCGGTAAACGGTTGCTGGTAAACGCACTTGTCATTCTCCGAACCTTTGGTGACTTGCAAAATGGGCTCGAACGGATTGTCGCCGCTGCCATACGGGGTATTAGTCCAACTGAACTCGGCATTGTTGCAATCCATGAACTCGATATTCATGGTGCCCCAGTTGTTATTGTCATTGACCGGGCTACCTGCTTCCGGGCCAAACACACCATCTTTTACGCTATTCAGCACAATGGATACTTCAAATTGGCCTGGCACTACAATTGCGCTGCCGCTGACCCAGGTAGGTGCGCCTGTAGCTGTGTCATAAACGAAACCGGCCATGAAGATGGCGCCTTGTTCTGGCCCGACAGGAATGTACTGCAAACCCCAGCCCCGGCGTGTGTCCAGGTCTTTTTCAACCCAGTAACCATCCAGTTGACGGTCGATGGTAAACGCACTTACGGATGCGCTGATGAAACTCAGCAGTACTGCCATGACTGCCATTATTGAATTCCTGTAGTTCATTCTCATTTCCTCCATTACCTGTTTTTCAGTTGTGAACACGTGTGTTTACCAATGTGGTCGGAAACGAATCCTAGGGGTGTTGTGTTGCAGGATGGTGACCATCTTGTGACAGCTTCGTGACACGTTAAAGCTCGCGCCTGTCACAACTATGTAATAAACGCGTCCTAGACTGCGGCGCATTAAAGCTGGAAAAAAACTCAAAGCTTATTCAGTCTGTAAATTCAATTCGAGAGGGATCATGACCACCACACTTAATCGTTGTTTCATGGCCTGCACCATGCTCACCGGCATTGTCATACTGCCCAGCCTGTCATGGGCCGATGAAGCTTCCGAAAACCTGGCCAGCCGATTGGTACAGATGCGCGGCCAGGTCGATGAATTGCAGAGCGAGTTGAGCCTTTCCCGCGACGAGCACAAGAACCGCATGGCTTTCCTGACCGCACAACTAACTGAACTGGAAGCCGGCCGGGACCGTGAAGCACTGCGTTTGCAGCAGCTCGAAACGGAGCTGGAAAAAATGCGCGTTGATGTGGCAGCAGCGGGTGACAGTTCAACCACGTTAGAACCGATATTGATGGAGGAAATTGCTGCGCTGCGGCAGCAGGTCAGCCGCGGGTTTCCATTCAAGGTCGGTGAACGGCTGGCGGAGCTGGACGAAATTGAGTCCCAGCTCAGCGGTGGCGTACTGCCAGCGCAACGCGCATTCAATCGCCTGTGGGCCTTCGTCGAAGACGAGATGCGCATCAGCCGCGAAAACGCCATCTACAGTCAGTCCATCAGCCTGGATGGTTCCAACGTGCTGGTGGATATCGCCAAACTCGGCAATGCCATGATGTATTTCCGTACCCGCGACCTGAAATACGGGCGTGCTGTTGAAACCAGCCAGGGCTGGCGCTTCGAGTTGTTCACAACTACCGCTGATCAGGAACGCACAGCACGTTTGTTTGATGCCCTGCGCAAGCAGATTCGCCAGGGTTACTTCGAATTACCCAATGCCTTGCCTATGGCAGCGGCTGGCATGACAGGAGCTGGTCAATGAAGCACTCAGTAACACACTCTGTGAAGCCTTTATCCAACAACCCAGTCATGGGCAAATCACGATTTACATTGGCCTTGGCAGTGGCAGTCGCAACTTGCCTCTGCCTCAGCGGCCTGGCCACAGCCTGGGCACAGGATGAAACAAGTGCTACCGCTGCAGTCGAACAGGTTCCGGCAGTGGCAATCAATCCATTGAAAACCCGTGACGAACTGCAGGCCGCGTACCAGAAAGAATACGCCTTCCTGGATGCGCAACTGAAAGACCTGCGCGCTCGCCAGGTCGAATTTGCAGCCAGCTCCAGCACGGCTCAGCGAGACAAGCAAGCCAGTATCGACCGCATCGAAGGCGAGTACATTGCCGCACAAACCCGCAGTGACCGTATCAACGAAATGTTGGAAGATGCCGAGCGCCAGGTTTCGGCAGCAGAGGACAGCCGCAATACTCTGGAGGCCACTTTTCTGCAGGCGGGCTCCACGCTGGAAAATCTTGATCAGCGACCCATTAACGAAAGCGATTGGAATACCGGCAGCGACAGCGAAAAAATCGCTGCATTATTTGGCCTGACCCTCGACCTGCTGAAACAGCAAGGTGCCTTGCGCAAAACCACCGGGGACTTCTTCCTGGCTGATGGCACCCAGGTTAATGGCGCCATCATTCGCATTGGGAATATTGCTGCCTACGGCCTTACCCAGGCAGAAGGTGAGGAACAAGGCGGAGCGCTGGCGCCGGCAGGTGAGGGCCGCTTGAAAGTCTGGTCAGCATCGACTCCGGCAACGGCCGAGGCTCTGGCACGCGGTGAAGCGCCTGCCGTTCTGGATATATTTCTCTATGAATCCAGCCAGAAAGCCATCGAGGAACAGGCTGGCAAGACCCTGTTCAGCGTGATCCAGAGTGGCGGTGTGATCGCCTGGATCATCGTCGGGCTGGGTGTTGTGGCGGCCATATTGATATTGCTGCGATTTGTTTTCCTGCGAAATGCCAGCGCCAGCACCGAGCGTGCCCAGCAGGAAGTAGGCAGTCTGGTGGCGGAAGGCAAGTTGGAAGCAGCGCTGAAAGCCTGCAAGCAACTGAAGGGCTCGACTTCACGCGTATTGGCTTCAGCGGTGCGCAATCTTGAGCGCGATCGCGCACATATTGAAGACATTATTTCCGAACAAATTCTGCATGAAAGCGCGCACCTCAACCGCTTTGGCGCCTTCATCATCGTTATTGCAGCAGTGGCGCCCTTGTTAGGCCTGTTGGGAACCGTCACCGGAATGATCTCGACTTTTGACATCATTACCGAGTTTGGCACTGGCGACCCGAAGCTGCTTTCAGGTGGTATTTCCATTGCCCTGGTGACCACTGAAGTGGGCCTGGCTGTGGCCATTCCAGCCTTGATATTCGGTAACCTTTTGTCCGGTTGGGCCGAGTCCATCAAGGATGAAATGGAGAAGGCCGCGTTGCACGTAATCAATCTTTACACCAGTCACTCAGTAGCCAAGCGCCAGGCTGCGTAAAACATGTTGGCGTCCTTGTTGCAGCAAATTGGTGAATACATCGCGGCTGGCGGCTGGGTTATGCCGCCATTGCTGGTGGCCACCTTGCTGCTGTGGTTCGCCATTGGCTATCGCTTCGCCAGTCTGAAGCGTGGCAGCAAGCGTGGCGCACGGAACTTGCTGTGGCGAGCTGACCGCGGCAAAAAGGGTAACAACGACGGCATCCTGATCCGCGCCATGCTCAAGGGGATAGAACTGCGTGACAGTATTCCCCCGGAACACCTCAGGGCCATGCTGGATGACGCGTTTTATGCCGAGGAGCGTGAGCTCAATAAATTCAATGTACTGATTACGACCATTGTGATGACCGCACCCCTGCTGGGTTTGCTCGGCACAGTGATCGGCATGATCGAAACCTTCGATTCGCTGGGCAATATGTCGCTTTTCTCCCAATCCGGAGGTATTGCCGGCGGTATTTCACAAGCACTGATAACCACCCAGATGGGTTTGGCTGTGGCCATACCCGGATTGATTGTTAATGGTGCGCTGCACCGAAAGCAGTTAGACATAGAGCTGGAATTGGCCCAGATGAAAGACATCCTGTGCGCAGAGCAATCTGCAAGGAGACTGTAAGCGATGCGTTATCGGGAAAGAAAAGAAGCCATCCAGGCCATCGATGTTTCACCCTTGATCGACATGGTGTTCATCCTGCTGATTTTTTTCATGGTCAGCACCACCTTTGTCAAGGACATGAAGCTGGACTTGAACCGCCCGGCAGCATCATCAGCCTTGGCGGCATCCACCAAGGCCATTCGGCTGTATGTCGACGCCGGCGGCGATACTTATCTGGATGGTGAACCAGTCCAAATATGGGTAATTCAAAGCCGCTTGCGCGATCAGCTCAAAACCATGACAGCAAAATCGGTGCTGGTGATTACCGATGATGGCGTACCTGCCGGTCGTTTGGTTGAAGTCATTGACCAGGCTCGCCTGGCCGGCGCCACCGATGTGGGTGTCGCCACCGTTGCTGAAGCCGGAGCTGGTTAAGATGCAATCGCGTGAACGCCTGAGGCGTCTTGCCTGGGCGCTTGCAGCCATGACCATAGGCACCGTGATGGTGCTGGGCACGGTATTGCTGGTGAATTACTACTCCGATGCGCTGGAGGAAAGCCGGGCCGAAGCCGCTAATCAGATTGCCTTTGAGCGCAAGAAACCTCCAGAAGACAAGCAGGTGCAGAAACCCAAACCTAAACCCAAGCCGCGCAACACGCCACGCAACGCCCCTCCACCGCTGACAGGTCTCGACACGTCCTTGTCCGGCATTGATATGGGCTTGCCGGGCTTTTCTGCGGATGACCTGGGCGCACTGGAGGGCGACCTGCTGGGCGGTGCTGATGGCATGGTGATGACCGACGACACGGTGGATCAACCGCCGCAGGCCAGCCACCAGGCGGCACCGGTATTTCCACCGCGGGCGAGAGCACGGGGTATCGAGGGCTTTGTGGTGTTTTCGCTGCTGATCGGAGTGACCGGCGAGATCGAGCAGATTGAGGTTATAGAAGCATCGCCCGAAGGTGTGTTCGAAGAAGCTGCCACCCAGGGCATCAGCCAATGGCGTTTCGAGCCCGCTCTGTACCAGGGCCAGGCTGTCCGGTCCTGGGCCAAACAACGCATCCGCTTTGACCTGGATTGATCCCATGCAACCCTTCAGAAAATCCAGCATTCTGCTTCTGGCCCTAAAGCTGGCCATAACCCTGAGCATAACCCTGAGCATAACCCTGAGCCTAACGCTGACAAGTTCACCGCTATCGGCCAAAGAAGCATCCGCTGACGTGGATTACCTGGCTTTGGCCGCACTGATGCTGCGCGACGGCAACACCGAGCGAGCCCTGATCGCGCTCGATCAGGTAGATCAGCAGGCAGACGATTTTGAAACAGCACGCTTTCACAGCCTGCGCGGCATCACCTTCATGCGCAGTTCGCAGCCAGAGCCCGCCCGTGAAGAATTCCAGACTGCAATCAAAAATGGCCAAGTAGACGCCGTGGTGTATGTCTACCTGGCGCAAATCAATTATCAGTTGGAAGATTATCGCGGCACCCTGGAAGCTTTGCAGGCTGCTGGACCCGAGCTGGAACGCCTGCCTTCGGTTTACCACATGCGGGCCCAAAGCCATTGGCTGCTGGACGAACCGGTTGAAGCTCTGGCCACGCTGGATCTGGGCAGCGAGCTGTTTCCCCAGGATGACAGCTTCCTGCGGCGCAAGGTTTTTTACCTGGTCGATATGGGGCTGTTCCAGCAAGCCGTTGTGCTCAGCCGCGAATACCTGCAAGCCAGTGCTGGCAAAGTGGAAGACTATCTGGCGATTGGCAATGCCCTGCGTGCCAGCGGTGAGCTGGGAGAAGCGGCCATGCTGCTGGAAGACGCACAGTTGCGTTACCCGGACTCTGCCCAGGTCAAGAAAGTTTTGGCCCATGTTTACATAGACCGCGGTGAGATGAATGCAGCCGCTGATGTGCTCTACCAGGCGGCGCTGCTGGAACCAAAACTCATGACCGAAGCTGCCGAACTGTATCGTCGTTCCGGACAGTATTACCGCGCACTGGGATTAAACAGCCAACTGGCTGACCAGCCAGAAAAATTCCGCCAGCGACTCGCGCTGTACCTGCAGATGGGCAGTTACGAGCAGGCAGCCGCCATGGAAACGCCTTTGCGGCGCGTGGGCTTGTTGCAGGAAGAAGACCTGCGCTACGCCATTGCTTACGCCTATTTCAAAATCGGCGACTTTGATGCTGCCGAAGCACAACTGGCTGAACTGACCCGCCCGGACCTGTTCCGCAAGGCCGCAGAGTTGCGCCGCTCGATCAATGATTGCACTACGGATCGCTGGAAATGTCTCTGATAACCATCCGGCTTCAAGCTGCTTTGCAGAAGTTGAAGCTGGGCCTGCTGCTGGGCCTCATCCTGACAAGCACTGCCTGGGCCCAACAAGCCAGCCTGACCTTATATGTATTTGATACCGGCACACCGATCAGCGGGATTGAAGTTCTGATCGACGGCCAGTTGCAAACGCTCACTGATGCACGAGGCTTTGCACAGCTAAACATGCCGCCTGGCCTGCATTACCTGGAGCTGCGGCTGCAGGATTCCGTGGTGCTGGAACAGCAGATTCTGGCGGTGCAGGACGAATTGGCCCAGTGGATTGTCGATGTCACTGGTGGCGGTTCGGCCATTTATGATGTGGAGTCATCCGGCGGCCTGGCAGCAGAAGAAATGGTCGCCGCCGAGGAAGTCGACAGCGCTGTTGCGCCTGGAACCCTGGAAGGCCGCCTGCTCAGTTCCGATGACGCTAAGCCGGTTATCGGCGCACGAATCTATGTCAGCGGTGTCGCGCAGGAAATTCGCAGCGATGATCAGGGCCGGTACACAGTCGAGGTTCCTTCTGGTTCGCGCTCGGTATCGGTGCTGCACTCTGCCTTCAATACGCTCAGTCGCGACTCCGTCGAGATTGAGGTCGGCGAAACCACCCAACTTGATCTGAAGTTGACTCCTGCAGGCTCCGAACTACCCGAATTCGTGGTGGTGGTTCCGCATATTTCCGGCAGTCTGGCGGCTGTTCTGGAAGAGCGTAAGGAGGATATCGCCGTTGGCAATATCCTCGCTTCGGAGCAGATTTCCAAGGCCGGTGACAGCGACGCAGCATCGGCTTTGAAACGCGTTACCGGGCTGACAATCGTGGGTGGTCGGTTTATCTATGTTCGCGGCCTGGGTGAACGCTATTCAAGCACCTTGCTCAACGGCGCCAACATTCCCAGCCCCGATCCAGTGCGTCGCGTGGTCCCGCTGGATTTGTTTCCGTCCGGCATCATAGACAGCATCGCGGTACAAAAGGGCTTCACTCCCGACCTGCCAGCTGAATTCGGTGGTGGAACCGTATTGTTGCGCACCAAACACTTGCCCGAAGAGGGCTTTTTCGAGGCTGAACTGGATATCGGCTACCGTGATGGGACCACCGGCAAGTCGGGCTTACGTTATGACGGCGGTGGCAGCGACTGGACTGGTTATGATGATGGCACGCGGGCATTGCCAGACCTGCTGGCCGAAGCCAGTGCGGACGGCACTCGAGTCACTCAGTTCAATCGTTTTACCGGCACTGGCTACACCTCTGAACAACTTGAGGCGATTGGAGAGTCGCTGCCGATTAACTACAACATCTACCCCGAAGATGTTGCGCCCAACTGGGGCTTCAAATTCAGTGGCGGTGACCGCTATGCCGTAAGCGATAGCCTGGACCTGGGTTTCCTTGCGGCACTGGATTATGGCGATGATTGGGCTACCACCACGCAGCAAAGAACCGATTACATCGTGTCGGGTGGCAAGCTGGTTTCAGAAAATGACTTCACTCGTGTCGCCACCGTGCGTGAAATTGGGCTCAGTGGTTTTTTCACTATCGGCGCGGAAATTGCGGACAATCACCGACTGACTTACAACTGGATGACTTTGCGTCAGACCACCGACCGTGCCCAACGCGAGCAGGGCTTCAACATCGACGCTGACGGCGGTGATGTGCAATTCACACTGTTGGAATGGATCGAGCGAGAAGTCATCTCCAATCAGTTGTTGGGCGAACACCTGATCCCGCAACTCTGGGATACTCAAATAAACTGGGCTTACACCACAGCCACCGCCAACGCTGATGAACCCGCTACCCGTGACTATCGTTATGATCCCAACTCACTGACGGAAACGGAAGATGACCTGATTTTTTCCCTGCGCAACGACAGCAACCAATGGCGCTGGAGTGAACTCGAAGACAACAGCGATAACTGGAGTGTGTCTGTCAGCCAGCCCTTGAAGTTCTGGAAAAAGATGGACTTCAAATTGCAGGCAGGTGTGGACTCAGTCAAAAAGGACCGGGATTCAGACGTTCGCAGGTTCGCTTTCCAATCCAGGGGATCTTTGTCCGGTAATCCGGCCTTGCGCCTTAAGCTGAATCCAGAAGATATTATTAACGCTGCCACCATCGCGCCGAATGGCTGGCAAATCAACGATGCGACCATCGCTACCGACGCTTACACCGCTGATCAAACCATTGATGCCTGGTTTGTTGCCGTCGACTTCTTCTGGAATGAGTGGCTGCGCTTGACCGGTGGCGTGCGCCAGGAAAATTCGGATCAATCTGTTACTACATTCGACATTTTTGATCCGGCGCGCAATGCGGTGGTTTCTACGCTGACTACGGATGACTTGTTTCCGTCGTTTACGACTACTTTGATTTTTGGCGACCATCAGATTCGTGCAGGCTACGGTGAAACCACTAACCGCCCGGATTTCAAGGAACTTTCGCCCTCGCT
Organism: Lysobacterales bacterium; assembly: GCA_034440115.1. GTDB lineage: Bacteria > Pseudomonadota > Gammaproteobacteria > Xanthomonadales > SZUA-36 > JAWXBM01. Next base: position 38,037 of record JAWXBM010000012.1, read on the forward strand.
GTTCAAAGACCCGATTCTGGATCGACAGGTTATTGGTAACCCCGACCTGCAAGCCGCGTTTATCAAGAACTATGACTTGCGCTGGGACTGGTATTTCCAGCAGAACAATTTCCTGTCTGTGGGTGGGTTTTACAAGGAATTTACCAATCCCATCGAGACGGTGATCCTGGCCGGCGCTTCACAGATCACCACATTTGATAATGCGTTGGCGGCCGAAAACTTCGGCATAGAACTCGAACTTTACAGCGATCTGGGTATCCTCGGTCGCTGGTGGGGCGAACGCGAATTCTGGGAACGCTTCTACCTCAACACCAACTACTCCTGGATAGAATCGGACATCACCTTGTCCGAAGAGAACGCGGCAGTGCAAACCTCCTCCTCACGCCCGCTGCAGGGACAATCACCCTATGTGTGGAATTTCCAGATTGGTTATGACGATATCGACCGTGGTATCAACACCGCTTTGCTATACAACATCTTCGGCGAACGCATTGTCGATGTAGGCACCAATGATGCGCCGGACATTTATGAGCAACCCCGGCCGCAACTGGATTTCATTTATTCGCAGCGTGTACATGAAAACTGGAAAATCCAGTTCAAGGCCAAAAACCTGCTGGATCCTGACGTGGAAATCACCCAGGGCCCGGAAACCCGCATCCAGTTTGCGGTAGGCCGTGAAGTCAGTCTGTCTTTTGAGTTCAACTACTGAAACCTGATAAAAGTTTTTTCAGGGTGAGTTTTCTTCACCAGCATTCCGGTTTACCAGACTCAATTCCTTTTCCACATGCTCTTTTTGGATATGCCGGATATCCTTGCCATGAACCAGATAAAAAATGTATTCAGCAATGTTCTGGCAGCGATCGCCCATGCGTTCCATGGAGCGTATGGCCCAGAGAATGTTCAACATGAACGGTATAGCGCGCGGATCTTCCGCCATGTAAGTCATCAATTGCCGGGTGATGGCGCCGTACTTGGAATCCACCCGCTTATCCAGCTCAAATACCACCATCGCCATTTCCACATCGGTGCGCGCGAATGCATCCAGTACGCGCCGTAACATGTCGCGCACCAGATTACCCATGTGCTCCAGTTCCTGGCGAACTTCCAGGTTGATTGTGCCATTGAGTTCATCGACCACCATGCGCGCCACACGCTTGGCCTCATCGCCAATGCGCTCCAGGTCGGAGATGGTTTTGATCACGGCCATGACCAGACGCAAATCCGAAGCATCGGGATGTCTCTCGGCTACAATCCGCGTGCACTCCTCATCGATGGCTACTTCCAGCTCATTGATACGATAGTCGTTTGCAACCACTTCACGGGCCAATTCCACGTTACCTTCCACCATGGCCTGTACCGCCTGGGTAAGCTGTTCTTCCACCAGGCCGCCCATGCGCAATACTCGACTGCGCACCTGCTCCAGTTCCTGGTTGAATTTATGCGCAGTGATCTGTGCTTCAGTATTCATATAGATCTGTGTTGCTCTTGTTCAAGTGCCATCTTAACTTGTTTGGTCATGCCAACACATGACCCTGAATTCAGGTTAGCATCCATGCGTTAAGGGTGTTTGACAACGCCGCAAGCCAAATTGCTTTGCGTGTAAGATGAGAACTTCACCACAACAGCACAGAACAGGCCTGCAGCGAGCAATGTCAGACCCAAGATGAGCATATTCCGCATTGACGCCTGCAAACAACCGGATCTGAAAGAGCTCCGACTGTGGCTGATCAGTCGCGAAAACCTGGCACTGACCCCGCGCCAGCCAGGCTTGGAAGGACTTGTCGAAGACCAGTGTCTGTTGCTGGCCCGAAGCACATCAAACCAGAGCAAGGCATCAATCCCCGGAAAGATTCTGGGTGTTGCCGGGCTGGACCTGGAACTCGCCAGCATCTGCCTGCTGGCTCTCGACCGAAGCTCCGACCTGCCGGATTTATTGACCGCTCTTGAACGCCTGGCAGTTTCATTTGGCATGTTGGAGCTGCGCCTGGACATCAGCCCGGGCAATGCACGCAAGCTGAAACTGGCGGCTTACCCGCTCAGCGTGGAGTCGCAGAAAATACGGCAACGCCAACTCAAGCGACGGCTGACTCCACCTGCCCGTAAGGCACTGCAACTCAACCAACGGCTGGGCGTGCCGGGGGACTATGGCTGCGCCCATCGTTTACGCCTGCAGGCTGAACCCAGCCAACTGGCTTCCATTGGGCTGGATGTGTTCAACCGCGAACAATTCATGACGCCGAAGGCCGCCAAGGCTTTGCATCAGTTGATCCACGCCGCTGCCGCAGAGCATATCGCAATCCAGCCGGTATCAGCCTTCCGCTCGGTGGATTACCAAGGTGTCCTGCTACAAAACAAACTGGATAAGGGCCAGAGCATGGAGGAAATCCTGCGAGTATCTGCCGCACCGGGGTTCAGCGAACATCACAGCGGGCGAGCCGTTGATCTAACCACACCGAACTTCAAACCCCTGGAAGAAGAATTTGCTGATAGTGCAGCATTCACTTGGCTAAGCCAAAGGGCGGGTGAGTTTGGCTTCCGAATGTCTTATCCAAAGAGCAATCGGCATGGCGTGACTTACGAACCCTGGCACTGGTACTACTTTAATTAAGGACACTTCCCTGTGTCGCGGGAATCTCTGAATAAATCAGAGATTTCCTGGAAATCAACCGAATTCAGTGCAGCGCACCTGAAAACTCGATGGTCTGGCCAGAGACTTTCTGGGTGTGTGGCGGTAAATCGAAAGGCAACTGGATATGCTGCAATCCCAAACGCAGCAGCAACTGGCGCAGCTCGGCTTGCAGCAGGGGATAAATCTGGCGGGTCAAACTGGCATTATTGCGCATGAATTCGGCCAGATCGATGGCCTCGCCACTGGTCTGCTGGTAAACGGCCTCCATGCTGACCATGGCGCGAAACCGGGCTGCACCCGAGGTGGCGCTGCTCTCACAGCTCAAGCGAGCGGTCACGCGATAAGAGGGTAGTTCGGTGCCGGAATCGGTTTTGACCAAGCGTGGCGCCAGGTTCAGTTCCACCCTGGCTTCCTGATTGCCTGGCTCGGCCGGCGACTGCAGCAATTCGGCCTGCAACGTGGTCAGTTGCACCTGTTGCAGCATGAAATGATCCAAAAGATTCATGATAAATACGGAAAATTCATGATAAATACGGAAAATTCATGGTAAATATGCCAATCTCATGGCAGTTCAAATGCGCCCATTGAGGCTTTTTTTCAAGCTTTTGGGCAAATTGCATCGAGACATCAAGTCATCAACACGGTATCCGCCGCTCGCCAGAAATACCAGCTTGCCGCCGATCGATAGGGCGCCAGGTGGCGGGTGCTTTGCAGCACTTGAGTGGGATCGGGTAAAGCCCGCATGCGGTAAATTGCTTGCACACCCTTCTGCACGCCCAGGTCGGTACTTGGCATCACATCCGGCCTGCCCAGGTTGAACATCAACAACATCTGTGCTGTCCACGGGCCTATGCCTCGAACTTCGCAGAGCTTTTCAATTACAGCCGCGTCGTTCATGGCAGCCAATTGGCGTGAACCCGGCAAATGTCCACGCAAGGATCTTTCAGCCAGATCCTGTATCGCCAGCACTTTGTTGCGCGATAGACCAACCGCGCGCAATTGCTCAAAAGACATTGTGGTCAAATCTGCCGGGCAGGGCTGATCATTTCCGAACAGTGCACAAAAACGTCCATGAATCGTAGCCGCAACCTGGCCGGAGAGTTGTTGATAAACAATGGCACGGGCCAAGGCTTCAAACAGACTGGCATCAGAGGCCACCTTCAGTTTGAAAGAACCGTGCTCAGAAATGAATTGCCCCAGCCTGGGACAATTATTTTGCAGATGTTGAACTGCTTGCTGGCGGTTATAACGCAGGCGGCTCATGGCTGCCTGCTATCAGAGATAGGAACTGTAACCAGCATCAGGAACAGACCCACCCAACCCAGCAGCAGGATGATGCCGCCCATGGGTGTAGTCCAGCCGGGAAGCACGTCGATTGCTACCGCGCGGAGATAGAGGTTGCCGCAAAAAAGCAGCGTTCCGAGTAGTTGTACCAAGCATGGAACCAGCAAACGATGGCCAGCGGGAATTGTGGCTGAAAGTGCAGCCAGTGCCAGCAAAGCTGCAGCCTGGAAAAAGTGAATCTGCAGCGCAACGGCCCAGCGGTTTTCAGCCACCGCGTCAGCCAGTTGAATGGCATGTGATCCCGCCGCGCCAAGAGCAACGGCGCTCAACCCCAGCAAGGCTGCCGCGATAGCCAGCCAACGCCAGTTGGAATTTAGCGGGTTTGTCTTCAATCGCAACTCATCATTCCCAACGAATCATTCCCAACCAATCATTCATTGGCCGGCAGCGCCTTGAGCAGATCTTCCATGCGCTTGTTCATGGCATCGGCCTTGAATGAGGGAATGCGGTAAGCCCAGCCGCTCACGCGTTGATTGATTGTAGCTGCGCGTTCCTTGGCATCGACCCGCTCAGTCTGATCCAGCTGGTCAGCTTCGCTGGGCTCAGCGACAGCGATGCCGGATGCATTATCAACATCATCTTTAGCCTCTTCAGCAGCATCAGTGTTTGCAGTGTCGGTTGTTTCAGCAGCGCCATCAGACTCATAGGCACTGGCACTGATGCGCAGCCACTGCTGCTCCTCAAACTCTGCCAGTTCAGCCAGCACCTGCAAGCCGTCGGCCGTGAGCAGGCGGAATTGTGTCGCTGCCGAGAAATCCACCGTAGCGGCGGGCGCCACGCTGTCCAATTGCAGGGTAGCCAGCGCATTGGCGATGGAGTTCACACTCCAGGCTGAAAGCACTTCCCGTCCTTCTGGGACATCCTGCAAGCTGAAATCGTCATCATCGGCCGAGGTCTTGCTGCCTTTGAGCTCCGCACCATCGGCATGAACCACGCTGAATTCCACTACTTCCGCATCCGAAACATCGATTAGGTCGCGCTGCAGCCAGTCTTTAGCCTCGGCAGGCAAGTTCAATTGCTGGTCGATCAGCAGAGCCTGGTCGCCATCGACCAGTCGAACGTACTGCCCTTCTCTGCCTTCTGCGGCATTGCCTATCAACACCGCCATGGTGCCGTCGCCACTCTGCAGCTGAATCTGCATGGCTTGGCTGTCCTCATTGCTGATGTCACTCACTCCCAAGCGCGAAAAGTACTCGGCATTGTTGGTCTTGGGCTCGATGATTCGGGCCTTCGCCAGCGCGGACAACAGCTCCCGTAATTTCGGCCAGTCGGCTGGGTAGTCGTGAAACTCTTCCATCACCCAGGCGTCGTCCTGGCGCTTCAAAGTAGCCACGATTTGGCCTGCTGCGGTTTGATTGTCTGCGGCTTTTACCTGAACACGGTCAATATTGTTTGCCCAGCCTGCCAGATCCGGCAGTAATAGCTGCACCTGGAATTCACTGTCCTTGCTGGTGCCACCTGGCAGAATGAAGATCAGCGCTCCCACCACCAGAGTGGCCACCAATAACCAGGAGAAATGCTTTTTGCTCATGCTGCTTTAACCCCTGCACTACTTTGATTCTGCAAAGCTCGCCGTCTCCAGCCAAAGAATGCCGCCAGCAGAATCACCAGCACAGGCACCAGGGCAATATTGAACAGTTTCAGCCGCGTTCCCAGGCTGTCGATATCGCTCTGCAAATCATGCTGCACCTGGCGCAGCTCTTTGCGGATTTCCAGTTTGCGGTCCATGAAACGCTGTACTTCTGCCTGCTGCTCATCGGTCAATACCAGCAAGTCCTCTTCGCCGCGGGCAGACTGCAATTCTGTCAGGCGCGCTTCGGTTTCGGCCAATTCCAACTGCAAACGTTCTTCGGTCGCGCGATAGCTTTCCTCCGCTTTTAACTGCAGCGCGTCCACCCGTTCGAACGGACGGCTGGAACTGGCGCGCGTGCGGATGCTGATCAGGTCCACATCACCCAGCAGATTATCCACCGAATTGACCACGATATTGCCGTTATCGGCAAAGGAGTTGACGATGACCTGGCCGAGGAAGGGCTGTTTCTGCACCCACAACCGATCTGTCAGCATATCCGTGTCAGCATAAAGCACGACGTTGATACCCTGCGCTGTGGCCGCCTTTATATGCCCGGCTGATTCATTTTCTGTTTCAGCCTCTGGCTCCGTTTCACCTTCTGGCTCTGCTTCGACTTCTGGGGCTTGTTCAAAAGCCGATGCAGCCGGGCCAGTAACCCGTGCCGCCAATGCATAGCGCTCACCGGTGGGATTGAAGTCCTGCATCAAATCAGCCGGATTGGTCAGAAAGCGCAACCGCGACGCGTCCAGCGGAGCGGCGTTTTCACTGCTTTGTGCCAGAACTTCAAAGCTGGTGCCAGCACCCTCAATCGGTTGCAACCAGCCGACCGAGGAAAAGTTAACCACTTCCAGGTCCGCACTGATAATGTCGTCCGTGTTCAGACCCTCCGGTGGTACCGACAGGATGCCGATATGGCGGTTCTGTCCCGAGCCTATTCCAAACTGCAGGTCACCCAAAACACGGTTAACATCGAAGTCCACACCCCAGGCAGCCAGCAATTTGCCCAGTGTTGATGGGCTGCCACGCTGCATCTGTGCCATGGGATCGCCCGGCGTGCCCTGATCGGATTCAGCTACCGGATCCATAAAGGCCACCAGGCGTCCGCCCGCCAAAACGAACTGATCAATGCTGTAAAGCATGGGTTCCGGCAAGTCGCGCGGATGGATCAAAACCAGCAGGTCAATTTCTTTCGGAATGCCTTCCGTCTGTGGGTCAATGTCCTGCAGCGTGAACAACTGGCTGAGTTGCTCGCGTATCACCCAGGGGTCGGTCACAGACTGCGCGGCCGGGTCAAAACCGCCCTGCATTTCCAAAGAGCTCAGTACACCGATGGTCTTTTTCTCAGGCTTGCCCAGCGAAGAAATCATCTTGGCCAGGTCATATTCGAGGAACTGCTCCTTCTGCGGTTGCAGGAAGGGCATGGTCTGCACTTCATCCAGCGAATTGGTGCCGGCAATACCCAGGTACAGCGTGATACCACTGGCGCCTATCGGCACAGCCTGCAGCCCAAAACGGGCTGCCTCATCTTCCTGCTCGGAAAATGCCACCGGATCAATGCGCTGCACGCTCAGCTTGCCGTTGCTGCGATCAACCATTTCACCCAGCAACTCATCTACCCGCTTGGCGTAGCTGCGAATCTGTGGCAATTCACGGCTGGGTTCTTCGGAGAAAAAGCGATACAGCTTCACCGGTTCATCCAGGCCTTCAAGGATATTGCGTGTGCCCTGGCTCAGGGTATAGAGCTTGTCCTGAGTCAGGTCCAGCCGTGCACCGCTGAACAACTTGGCCGATAACACCGTCAGGGCAGCAAAAAATACCGCCAGCAGGACCAGCGTAGCAGCCGGCATAAGAGGTTTTTTCATCATGGTCATATCCTCAATCAGCCTTGTTCATTTCCAGCACCACCACACTGGCCAACAGCCAGAAGACGATCACCAGGAAGAAATAAATCAGGTCGCGCACATCCAGCACGCCCTTGGAAATGGAAGCGAAGCGTGACAGGAAACTGAAATCAGCGACCATGTCCAAAAAGCCCTGCGGTGCCCAACTGGCAAACAGATTCATGATCATGGGCAGGCCACTGAGCATAAAGGCGAAACAAACCGCGACGCTGAGGATGAAGGCGACCACCTGGTTGCGCGTCAGCGTTGACATGCAGGAGCCAATCGCGAGAAAACCACCGGCCATCAGCCAACTGCCAATGTAGGCAGCCAGAATGGCGCCATTGTCGGGGCTGCCCAGGTAATTGACGGTCAGCCAGACCGGCAAGGTCAGCGCCAGCGCCAGGCCGAGGAATAACCAGGCCGCCAGGAACTTGCCCAGTACCGCTTGCCACAGGCTGACCGGCAGAGTCAGCAATAACTCAATGGTGCCGGAACGACGTTCTTCAGCCCACAACCGCATGGCCATGGCAGGTACCAGGAACAGATACAGCCAGGCATGAAACTGGAAGAACGGCCCCAGGTCAGCCAGGCCTCGTTCATAAAACGAGCCAATATAGAAAGTAAAAACGCCGGCCATTACCAGGAAAATCACAATGAATACCCAGGCAACCGGGGTGACGAAATAGGCGGCCAACTCACGGCGCATGACGTTGAGCGCCGGATAGGCGGCTGCCGGAGTTGCAATATTTTGTGTCGCTGTGTTCATGCTCGACCCTCCATGCTGGTCACCTGGCGGAAAACTTCATCCATGCGCCCTTGCTCCAGGCGCAATTCGTGCACTTTCCAGCCTTGCTCCTTAACCAGTTCGGAAACGACCTGGAACAGAGCAGCGTCCCGGTCCGGGAATACGGTGAGCTCACCGTCACGAATTTCCACTTTGCGCGCTTGTGGCAATTCGCTCAATACGCTGGCGGCCTTTTGCAGATCATCGACCACCAGCGTGACGGCATTGTGGTAGCGCGATCGGCCCAACAACCCGCTGGGTGTGTCGTCCAGCAACAGGCGGCCATCGGCAATGATCATGGCACGGTTACACACGGCCTGTACTTCTTCCAGGATGTGGGTGGAAATGACGATGATTTTTTCCGCCGCCATATCCTGTATCAGGCTTCTGACCTCATGCTTCTGGTTGGGGTCCAGGCCATCGGTGGGTTCGTCCAGGATCAGTATGTCCGGGTCATGCAGGATGGCTTGCGCCAACCCTACCCGGCGCTTGTAGCCTTTGGACAGGGTATCGATGACCTGGTGTTTGACATGGCGCAGATTGAGCCGCTCCATGGCGGCATCTGCCTTGCCTGTCACTGCGGCGCCGCTGAAGCCACGCGCACGAGCGATAAATTGCAGAAATGCGGTGACGGTCATCTCGCCGTAACCTGGTGCGCCTTCAGGCAAATAGCCCATGCAGCGGCGGGCGGCCAAAGAATCCTCAACGATATCGTGACCGCTGATCAGCGCCGTGCCGGCACTGGGGGTCAGAAATCCCGTCAGCATTTTCATGGTGGTTGATTTGCCGGCACCATTGGGCCCCAGGAAGCCGAGCACGTCGCCGGCTTGCAGTTCGAAGCTCATGTCCCTGACGGCGACCAGTTGGCCGTAATGCTTGGTCAAGGAACGCGCTTCAATCCTGACTTTACTCATAAACTCTCTCCCAAGGAAATTTTCTGGCTCAATAGCAGATTCATGATTTTCTCTTATTCTGGCCAATGGCTACCCAAAAGCCATAATTCGTTATCATGCTGAGGCCACCATGGACCTCAGCGATGGACCACAGCCGCGGTAAAAAATTTCAGGTCACGCTGCTGATTTTTCAAGTCCTGTTGCATTCAGAATGCGCGGCCATGACTTTTGTCACTGGCAACAGCAGCCGATTCCATACAAATTAGAGACGAATGTTACAGGAGATTTCAGTTTGACCATGTGGACCGCCATCGCACTCATTGCCATCGCCGGAATTGTCGGTGAGGCGTACCGCCATCATGCCAAGGACAAGTTGTCCAAGGCCGACCACCAGTCTATTGATGCCCTCAATCGTCGGCTGGACTCGCTGGAATCCGACCTGAAGCAAAGGGTGGAAACCCTGGAACGTATCGTTACCGATCGCAATGAAAGCCTGAAGCGCAAATTTGATCACCTGGACAAAGCCGGTTAATACTTTGTCGGAGGCCGCTTTGCGGCCGGCCTTTTCATCCGACCTTTCGCGCGCAAAGCGCGCTGCTACAATAACGAAGCACATTTTGAACATGGCTGTTCTCAGATCGCAAATTTGTGCAGGGATGCTTAGATAGCGGAGGGCACGACTGCAGGAGATAGAGCAACGCAGGAGCAGTTGCCGAGGATGCCCGAGAGCTATCAAAGGATGCACCAGAGCTATCCGCGCTCCGCCTAAATCTGCCCCAACTCAAAAGCTTTCAACACCGCCCGGGTTCTATCGCGTACACCCATCTTGGAAAGTATGTTCGACACATGATTCTTGATGGTTCCTTCAGCCACACCCAGGCTGTTGGCAATTTCCTTGTTGCTGTAGCCGCCCGCCATCAGGCGCAGGATTTCCGTTTCGCGCTCGGTTAAGGGGTCTGGCCGGTCCAGACTGGAAAATTCTGTCTTCAGGTTGGCCAGGCCTTTCAACAAGCGCTGGGTAACGGCTGGCTTGACGATAGTTCCGCCCTCAGCCACGGTTTTGACCGCTTCCACCAGGTCTTCCAACGACACATCCTTGAGCAGATAGCCGCGCGCACCAGCCTTGATACCGGCCAGCACCAACTCATCATCATCAAAAGTGGTAAGAATGATGGTAGGCGGAACGGCATCGTTCTTGGCCAGGGTTTGCAGCATTTCGATACCCGACATGCCCGGCATGCGCATATCCAGTAGCATCACGTCCGGATTGATCTCCGGCAGCATCCGTATGGCTTCAGCACCATCCGCTGCTTCGGCGACGATTTCTATGTCGGTGGACAACTCCAGCAGGCTGCGCACACCTTTGCGCACCAGGTTCTGATCATCAACCAGCATCACTCGAATCATGAAGTAGCCTCCAAATCATGAAGTAACCTCCAAAGGTAACCAGGCATGCAACGAAAAACCCGCACCGGGGCTGGATTCTAACCTAAGTTCTCCACCCAGTTGCTGCAATCGCTCCGACATGCCGCTCAAGCCGTTGCCCACGGCCAGATCACTGGCGCCGCGACCGTCATCATGCGCCGTCAAAACAACACCATTCTCATCCTGTGCCAGCCTGATCCACAGGTTTCGGGCACCGGCATGACGCACACTGTTGGTAATGGCTTCCTGGGCACAGCGTAACAGCACGTGGGCCTGGACCGGATCCATCATGGCCAGCTTGCGCGGCAGGTCCAGGTGAATCACTGGCTCCGGCACACCCTCAACCAGCGTTCCCAGCGCAGCGGCTAAATCAACCTTGTCGTTCTCGCGAATATCGCTGACCACTTCGCGCACATCCGCCAGCAACAATTTCGCCAGCGATCGGGCCTGTTGCACATGCTCCAGGGCTTTGCCCTCAACCAGGTGAGTGGCCACTTCCAGGTTCAGCGTCAGGGCAGTCAGGTGATGACCGACCAGGTCGTGCAATTCGCGCGCAATGCGCACCCGTTCGGCAATGCGGGTGTTGTCGGCCAACAAGGCCTGAGTGGCATGTAACTCCGAATTGAGCTTGCGCAACTCGTCACGCGCAGCATGTTGCCGCAAACCCACTACTGAACTCATGAAGGCAAACAGGGAAATGCCCATAAACAAACCAGCGGTCATGGCCGCATCGGTAAAAGACACATTCGGTACGGTTGTCAGTGCAGCGGCCAGAATCAAGCTTTGCGCCAGCAACCACACCCAAGCCCAGGTCATACTGAATATCCACGGCAACAGGCCAGCCACCAGCAGCAACAGCAAGCCACCCAGCCCGGATTGCGAGGTCAGGCTGATACCAATCGCGCTGACGCTCAACACCAGTGCAGCGAATACCCGATGTGCTATCGGCGTGCGCACTGGCAGTTCGCGCACCAGGTTCCAGTAGGTCAAGCCAAATACCAGGTGCAATATCCACCAACCCACATAGCGTTCCTGATCCAGTTGACTGGAGTCGTTGGTCAGCATCCAGATCAACGGCACCGAGGCACACAGCCAGGTAAATAGCCCGGCATTGCGCATCAACTGCGTTGGTCGGTAGTTTTCTGTCAGTGTTATTTTGAGCCTGTCGGCATTCACCGGTGGCTACCTCGGCTGTTGGTTCTGTTATTTTATCTTAGAAGGACACTGATTAATTATGCATGGGCCGAAAGACACTTATGTTGGGCAAACTATGCTGCGCTGGAGATCCAATGACTGAACCCGCTGGCCAAATGCTGACTTGGGCTGATGCAGATCAAGCTGCATTGGCGGCTTTGCTGCGGCGTTTTGGCATGGAAATCCGACAAGTCACGGCAGCAACGGACATACCCGGATCCTTCTGGGGAGATGAAGAGGCCGGGCTGAAGGGCCGGTGCCTGTTGTTGCGCGACGACACGCCGGTACATTCCGCGCTGCATGAGGCCTGTCACTACATCTGCATGGACTCTGCCCGACGCGACGGCCTGGACACCAATGCGGGCGGGGATTATAACGAAGAAAATGCCGTGTGCTATCTGCAGATACTGCTGGCAGATCATGTGCCCGGGTTTAGCCGCGATTGCATGCTGCAGGACATGGATGCATGGGGCTACAGTTTTCGCTTGGGTAGCGCGCGAGCCTGGTTTGTGCAGGACGCGGCCGATGCCCGGCAAACGCTGATGGACTGGCAATTGATTGACGCCTCAGGCCAGCCTTCCTTTAAACTCCGCAATGATGATGCAGACAAAGTTTAAAAGCACGACAAAAAATAAAAGCATGGCAACGAATAACCAAACGGCATTGCATGTACCTGAGCTGGAAACCAGCCGATTGTTGATTCGCTGCCTGCGTATGGATGATGCCGCTGCCATGCTGGAAATCCTCTCGGACGAAGAAACCGTGCGTTACTGGGGCCGGCCAGTGATGACCGAGCTGCAGCAGGCGCAAGACTATACCCGTGAAAATTTGCGCTGGATGGAAGATGGCCACTGCCTGTATTGGGGCATAGAAGAAAAGGCCAGCGGTAAAATGATCGGTACCTGCACCTTGTTCAAGTTGGACAGCACCAACCGGCGCGGTGAAATCGGCTATTTACTCAACCGTGTGTACTGGCATCTGGGCCTAATGTCTGAAGCAATGGAAAGCGTTATTGCTTATGCCTTCACCGTATTGAAATTACACCGCCTGGAAGCAGACACCGATCCGGGAAATGCGGCCAGCATTCGCATACTCGAACATTTCGGTTTTGAGCGAGAGGGCCTGTTCCGCGATCGCTGGCTGGTCAATGGCGTTTGGTGCGACAGCCTGATGCTGGGCCTGGTTTCAAACCAGGGCTAAGGAAATCAATGGACTCCTTACTCATCAAAATTGCCGACTACGTGCACCAGCAGGACATCGACAGCTCGCTGGCCTATAAGACAGCCGAACTCTGTCTGATGGATAGCCTGGGTTGTGGTTTTCTGGCTTTAGCCTACCCACAATGCCGCAAACTGTTGGGACCCATCGTACCCGGAGCATCCTTGAAAGAAGGCTGTCGCGTGCCGGGAACGAATGTAGAACTGGACCCGGTTAAAGCTGCTTTCGACATCGGCACAATTGTCCGCTGGTTGGATTTCAATGACACCTGGCTGGCCGCCGAATGGGGACACCCTTCGGATAATCTCGGCGCGATCCTGGCCGTTGCCGATTACCAAAATCGCGTCCACAAGAAGAAAGTCAATGTTGCCGATGTGCTGACGGCAATGATCAAAGCCCATGAAATCCAGGGAATCCTGGCGCTGGATAATTCGTTCAATCGCGTCGGACTAGACCACGTGCTGTTGGTGCGAATCGCCAGCACAGCCATCGCCAGTCAAATGCTTGGCTGCAGTTATGAGCAGACCTTGAACGCAATTTCCAATGCCTGGATCGATGGCGGGGCATTGCGTACCTATCGACACGCACCCAATACCGGCTCGAGAAAAAGCTGGGCCGCAGGCGATGCGACCTCTCGTGCGGTCCGTTTGTCACTGATCGCTCTGACTGGAGAGATGGGTTACCCGACAGCGCTGACGGCCAAGAGTTGGGGTTTTCAAGACGTGTTGTTTGATGGAAAACAACTGTCGCTGGCCCGGCCGCTGGGAAGTTACGTGATGGAAAACGTACTATTCAAGATCTCGTTTCCCGCCGAATTCCACGCACAAACCGCTGTCGAATGCGCCTTGCAGTTGCACCCAAAGGTACGAGATCGATTGGACGAGATCGAGCGGGTCGAGATAGAGACGCAGGAGCCGGGAGTCCGGATCATCGACAAAACCGGACCGCTCAATAATTTTGCCGATCGCGATCACTGTCTCCAATACATGGCCGCGATCGGGTTGATTTTTGGTCGCTTGACTGCTGAACACTACACTGACGAGATCGCCGCCCATCCGCAAATTGACCGGCTGCGTTCGAAAATGATTGTTCGGGAAAACAAAGCCTTTACCGAAGACTATTATGATCTGGAAAAGCGGGCTATTGGAAACAGCATCCAGGTTTTTTTCGACGATGGTTCAAAAACGGAACGGGTGGAAATTCAGTATCCGGTCGGTCATCGAAATCGCCGCGAGGAAGGTATCCCGCTGTTAAAAGAAAAATTCAAAAACAGTTTGAACGATATCTTTGAAAACGATCAAATCCAAACCATCCTGGCGACCTTTGACGACGAGCAATCATTGTCCGAGCTGCCGATCAGCCAATTCATGGACCTGTTTGTCAAACGATAACCGAATGTGAAGAGCTGTTTGGCATAGCCCCCAATTGCAGAGGTGCTGATGCAATATTTGGATCTGCAGTCCTAGAAAGGCAACCAACCACGCTGCCAGGCCAGTGCCGCTGCGGACGACAAGGCAGCAGCCATTAACCACGGCATCCAATTCATCCCGCGCTTAACGGCCTGTTGCGTCAACACCTTTTCCGGCCTCAAACCCGGTGCCTGCAACACCCAGCGGCAAGTACCCAGACGGATTTCATCGCCGCTGTTGATCAGGGCATCGCTGACTGCTTTGCCATTGAGCAGAACATCGCCGCTGTTATCGAGTTGCACCAAGCGCAAACTGCCATCGGCCTGCAGGCTGATTTCTGCCTGCATGGCTGATAGCTTAGGATCGTCCACCCGCAATTCACACGCGGCATCACTGCCAATGCGCGTGCGCTGGCCCAAATCATGTGACAGACCGGCCACTTTGCCGGATGCACCTTTTAATCTGTATTTATTCATGAGCCATCAACATAGGTCCTGGTCACTGGCCAGACAAGATCCGCTTCACATTTCGCATCACAATTCATTGGTGATTTCGCGTATGACGACGGTGGCGTAGGCACCAGCAGGCAAGGAAAACTCCAGCAGCAGAGTATCCGGCTGCAGCTCCCAACTCAGTTCATTGACCCGTAAACGTAAACTGCGTCGTTCAGCGTCAACACCGAAACTGGCCAGGCTGGCGATGCCGTCTTGATAAGGTGCCAACATCGTTTGTTCCAACTCAAGCACCGCCAACTGCGTGGCCATACCGCCGCGTCCCGGCATGGGCCCGGTGGGGTGCAAATCGAAATCCTTGCAACGTTGTTGCAAGAGTTCATCAATCTGTTCGCACAGAAAAATGGAATGCGTTCCATCCAGCATGGCCAACTCACCTTGCAGCAAGCTGTTCCAACTGCCTTCCTGTACGCGTGCAGCCAACACCTGGTTGAACAGAAAACTGCGCAAAGCCGAAAGATAGATGCTGCGCTTGGCCCGCGGCAAGCGTCCGCCCTGTTGCAACCACTGCACCGCTCGTTCTACGTTGGCGCCACCGAAGCCGAATCGCTGCGGGCCGAAGTAATTAGGTACGCCCTGCGCTGCTATCTGGCTGAGTCTGGCTTCCAGGCTGTTCAGATCACTTTGAATTGGGTCACCTTGCAATTGCCGCAGCAGAATACGAAAACGATTGCCGCGTAAGATGCCTCGACGCAGCTTTTTTTCATGCAGCGTAACCCGCAATACCCGCACACCTTCTATAGCGGGATCGGCGAATTCAGCGGCCTCACCTGCTTTCCATGGCAATGAAAACCATTGCCGGGTCACTGCGTGGCGGTCCTTCATGCCGGCAAATCCCACATCACGTGGCGAGCAGCCTGCGGCCTTGGCCAGTTGGCCCGCTACCCAATCCGTATTGGCGCCGGTTTTTTCCACCCACAGCCACAAATGTGAACCCTCACCAGATGGTTCAAAAGCCGGGATTTCTTCCACTTCGAAATCTGCTGGCTGAAAGCGTAATTGTCCGCTGACGGTGGGCTTGCCATAAGCATAAGGCCAATCCGGCAAGGCCCATTGATTGGAAGTATGCATAAATCAGTTGGCTAAATATCTTGGCGCAGCATGGCGATGGCCAGCGCAGCGATGCCTTCTTGCCGACCGCAAAAGCCCAGTTGTTCTGTAGTGGTAGCCTTGACCGATACCGCAGCCACATCCATCTGCAATGCGGCCGCAGTGGCCTGGCGCATCTGCAGCACATGCGGCGCGATGCGCGGTGCCTCGCAAGCTATGGTCATATCCACATTCACTACCGCCCAGCCTCTTGCTTGTAACAAGGCCAATACCTGCTGCAGCAAAGCTATGCTGCTGGCGCCTCTCCAACGCTCATCACTGGGTGGAAAATGCTGACCTATATCACCCAGGGCTGCTGCCCCCAGCAGCGCATCACACAAAGCATGCAAGGCCACATCGCCATCGGAATGCGCATCGATGCCATGGTGATGCGGAATCCGCACACCACCCAGCATGACGTGATCGCCCGGGGTAAAGGCGTGTACGTCCAGACCCTGTCCTATGCGAAAATTCATATTGTTTGCAATTTCATTTTGGCTGAAAACTCATTGGGGCATGCTCGCTTGCTGTCGCAATAATATGGCTTCGGCTATGGCCAGGTCTTCAGCCCGCGTGATCTTGATGTTGTCCACCGAGCCTTCTACCAGATGAACCGGGTGTCCACAGCGCTCCATGGCCTGAGCTTCGTCGCTAGGTAGCGGCCCAAACTGCAGTGCTGCTGTCAAGCTGTCGAGCAGATCTTTCAGCCGGAACAACTGCGGTGTTTGCGCTGCCCACAGGGTGCTTCTATCCACCGTGGCAATGATCTGGCCGTCCTCACTGGCTTGCTTGAGGGTGTCACTGACCGGCACCGCTAAAATGGCGCCGTGTCCAGTGTTTTTGGGCGCATCGCTCATGACCCACTCGATCAGGCGATTCAGAGCATCTGCACTCAGACAAGGCCTGGCAGCATCGTGCACCAAAACCCATTCGGCCTCAGGATCATTGGCCGCTATAAACTGCAAACCGTTCAGCACCGTTTGGGCTCGGCTGTCTCCACCGATGATGGTAGTCTGTTCTGGAAAATTTGGGCGCATGAGTTCGTTATACAAGCCATCATCCGCAGAAATAGCCACCGTAACTGCAGCTACTGCCTGATGTTGGCGCAGCGCAGCAATGCTGTGCGCCATAACCGGTTTGCCCAACAGGCTGGCGTATTGTTTGACGATGGTGCCACCGAAACGAAGGCTTTGACCGGCTGCCGGTAGCAGTGCATGAATGCGTGCCTGACTCAAAGAGTTTTAATTCTCATCTG
The DNA here is from genome assembly GCA_034440115.1 of Lysobacterales bacterium. Taxonomy (GTDB): domain Bacteria; phylum Pseudomonadota; class Gammaproteobacteria; order Xanthomonadales; family SZUA-36; genus JAWXBM01. The sequence continues at coordinate 55,245 of JAWXBM010000012.1, forward strand.
GATCGCCGCCGATTCCAGGCACCACCAGGTAAAACTCTTCTTCTTGCTGGATCATACCCAACTCGCTACGGGCTCTTTCTTCTATGGCTTCGATGCCTTCGCGCAGATCAGCCACTTCGGCTTCCAGTTCCTGGTTGCGCTGTTGTAACAGAGCATTTTCCTGCACCTGCTGTTCGGCTTTCAGCTCCAGCCGTTTGACGTCCGTGAAGCCGCCCTCACCCAACCACAGCTTGTACTGCAACATTGCCAACAGTATTACGAGGACCAGTAACAGGCTGCGCATCGGAGTTTTTATTTTTTCCAGTTAGCAATATTGCCAAAAGCATTGCGGCCCGCATAAACACCGCGTTTGCCCAGCGATTCTTCAATGCGCAGCAGTTGATTGTACTTGGCCACGCGGTCAGAGCGGCACAGTGAGCCAGTCTTGATCTGGGTGGCAGTAGTGCCAACGGCCAGATCGGCAATGGTGGCATCTTCAGTTTCGCCGGAACGGTGCGAGATAACCGCACTGTAATCCGCATCACGCGCCATTTGTATGGCTTCCAGGGTCTCGCTCAGTGTGCCAATCTGGTTAAACTTGATCAGGATGGAGTTGGCCACGCCCAGGTCAATACCTTGTTGAAAGATAGCGGTGTTGGTTACAAACAGATCATCACCCACTAATTGGCAGTCCTGGCCCACGCGGCCGGTGAGCAACTTCCAGCCAGCCCAGTCGGCCTCGGCCATACCGTCTTCGATGCTGATAATGGGGTACCTGGCCACCCAACCGGCCAGATAATCGGTGAAACCCGCCGCGTCAAAACTGCGCTTTTCGGAATCCAGGTGATAACGACCATCGCGATAAAATTCCGACGATGCCACATCCAGCCCCAGGTAAACCTGCTCGCCCACCCGATAACCGGATTTTTCAATCGCTTCGAGTATGACTTCAATCGCCGCTTCGTTGGAAGGCAAGTCCGGAGCGAATCCGCCTTCATCGCCCACCGCAGTACTCAAGCCGCGCGCATGCAATACTGACTTCAGACCGTGAAATATTTCCACCCCGCAGCGCAGTGCTTCGGAAAAACTGCTGAAACCCACCGGCAACACCATGAATTCCTGCATATCCACGCTGTTGTCGGCGTGTGCGCCGCCGTTGATGATGTTCATCATGGGTACCGGCAAAACCAGTTCCTTGCCTTCCAGCCCGGAGCTTTCCGCCAGGCGGGCCCACAGGGGCAAACCCTGTTCCGCTGCCATCGCATGCGCTACCGCCAGCGAAATGCCCAACAAGGCATTGGCGCCGAGGTGGCCTTTGTTGTCGCTGCCATCCAGTTCCAGCATGCGTTTATCCAGGGCTTCCTGGTCACTGGCATCGCTGCCGACCAGGGCTTTGGCCAAAACCGTATTGACGTTGGCAACGGCTTGCCTAACACCCTTGCCACCGTAGACGCTTTTATCACCATCACGCAGTTCAATGGCTTCGCGCGTTCCGGTGGAAGCACCCGAAGGCACGGCCGCGCGGCCAAAGGCACCGGATTCCAGCAATACTTCTGCTTCCAGTGTGGGGTTGCCGCGGGAGTCGAGAATCTGTCTTGCGTGCAGGGATTTGATACGTGTCATTGGAATGTTGTTCCTGGCTGATAAATGTAAAGAAACTTCTCTGGCAGCTCTATAGCCCTCGCTGGGTCAAACTCATAACAATCCTAAGGAGCATTCTTGCTCACCCTAAGGAGCATTCTTGCTCACCCTAAGGAGCATTCTTGCTCACCCTAAGGAGC
>JAWXBM010000013.1:0-3701 GCA_034440115.1 Lysobacterales bacterium
ATCTTGCAGTGGCCAGCATTTGCTGCATCGGTTGCTGCGGCCTGGTTAGTCGGCTCCACCAACGAACGACGCAGGTTTTTCGGGTTCTGGATATTTTTGGTCAGCAATGTGCTGTGGATCGTTTGGGCTTGGCCCGATCGGGCTTGGGCGCTTGTCGCATTGCAGATTGTCCTGGCTGCGATGAATATTCGCGGTCTGAAAAAGGCGAAGGCGGCTAAACCTCTTGACAGCACTTGAGACCTGCCTCGTTTTCTTCCCTTTCTCGTCCGTCACATTTTTACCGAACCGGAGAAAACCATGCCTACCCCTGCAAAAAAGGCCAACGCTGCGGCCGCCAAATCAACTGCTCGCAAATCAAATAGCGCTCAGGCAAAAATGCCACCCGGGACGGCTGGAGATCTTCCCGTTCAAAAGGCCAAGGCAACTAACTTGCTGGCTGCATCCATGCCAACGGCCGACCACAAGCTGGCCGAAAATGGCTATGACTACGGCCTATCGCCGCTAAAGGGCTCCCACGTGGAAACGCCCTCTCCCCTTGTCGGGGCGAGTACGCTCGCAGAGCAAAACGAGAGCGATAAAGTAGGCACTTCTGCATTACCTGGCAACAACGCCACAATTTCAACGCTCGACCGTGTGCGCGCCGATGCTTCAGGTCAAGTTCTGACGACAAACCAGGGCGTTCGGATTGCAGATAACCAGCACTCCCTCAAAGCTGGCTTGCGAGGGCCTGCTCTTTTGGAAGACTTTATCCTGCGGGAAAAAATCACCCACTTCGATCATGAGCGGATCCCGGAGCGCATTGTTCATGCACGAGGATCGGCTGCACACGGCTATTTCGAATGTTATGAGGCGCTACCCGACCTCACTGCGGCCGCCCCGTTTCAGGCCGCGGGAAAAATCACACCACTTTTCACGCGCTTCTCTACAGTTGCGGGCGAGCGGGGATCGAAGGATACGGCTCGCGACGTACGAGGTTTCGCAGTGAAGTTTTACACTGACGAGGGCAACTGGGATTTGGTTGGTAACAACATGCCAGTGTTCTTCATTCAGGATGCGATGAAGTTTCCCGATCTGGTCCATGCAGTTAAGCCAGAGCCGCACAACCAGATGCCCCAGGCAGCAAGCGCCCACGACACTTTCTGGGATTTCGTATCGCTCAGCCCTGAATCCACCCACATGCTCGTATGGCAGATGAGTGACCGCGCTATTCCGCGAAGCTACCGGATGATGGAAGGCTTTGGAGTCCACACGTATCGCCTGGTCAATGCGCACGGCGAATCGAAACTTGTCAAGTTCCATTGGAAGCCCAAGCTTGGAACCCATTCTTTGGTATGGGATGAGGCCGTCAAAATTTCTGGTGCAGATCCTGACTTTCATAGACGCGACCTGTGGGAGGCGATCGAAGCAGCGGAGTATCCCGAGTGGGAGTTGGGCCTCCAGGTTTTCACTGAAGAGGAGGCCGAAAACTGGAGCTTCGACTTTTTGGATGCAACCAAACTCGTGCCAGAGGAACTCGTTCCAGTTCACATCGTGGGCCGCATGGTGCTCAATCGCAACCCCGACAACTTCTTTGCGGAGACGGAGCAGGTGGCCTTTTGCGTGGCGCACGTCGTGCCCGGAATCGACTTCACCAATGACCCGCTTTTGGCCGGCCGCATTCATTCTTACATCGATACGCAGATCAGTCGATTGGGCGGCCCCAATTTCCATGAGATCCCGATCAACGCACCGATCGCTCCCGTATCCAACAACCAGCGCGATGGCGCACATCGCCAGGCGATTCACCGCGGTCGCGTAACTTACGAACCCAACTCGCTGGCGGGAGGGTGCCCATTCCAAGCCGGCGCAGCGACTGGCTTTGTATCGTTTCCCCAGCCCGTGCTGGAAGACAAGGTTCGCGGCAACCCTGAGAAATTCTCAGATCACTACACCCAGGCTACGCTGTTCTATGAAAGCCAGACGGATTGGGAACAGGCGCATATCGTCGATGGATTCAGATTCGAGCTGTCCAAGCTGACAGTTCCTGCCATCCGTGAGCGCATGGTGGCCGGGTTGCGCAATGTATCGGAAGATCTGGCCATACGTGTTGCACAAGGGCTGGGTATCGACCCACTACCCGAGCCGCTACCGAAAGCGCTGCAAGCGCCAGCAGCGCCTGAAATCGCCCTGTCGCCTGCTCTCTCGCTGACCGCTCGACCTGGGGATGGTTCAATTCGCACGCGCAATATCGCAGTATTGATTGCGCCAGGAGTCGATGCCGAAGCGGTGATGACGGTGCAGAAGGCGTTGGTTGCCCAAGGCGCGGTTTGCAGACTGGTGGGGCCTCGCATCGGGGGGATCTCGACCGCTGCCGGTGACTTGATTCAAGCTAGCGCATCGATGGAGAACGAGCCAGCGTTTCTGTTCGATGGCCTCGTGCTTCCGGCGGGAGCGGGCGCGGTAGAGGTTCTATCAAAGCATCCCTTCTCCATGGCCTTTATCAAAGACCATTACCTGCACGGGAAAGCGGTTCTGGCACTCGGCGAGTCCGAGTCTCTTATCGACGCGGCCGAACTACCTCGGGCGCTGCCGAATGGAGAACCGGACCCAGGGCTGATCGTAGGAGGCAAAACGGACGTCGCCGCCCGTCTGTTCATTAAGGCGCTCGCCAAAAGATACCCGCAGCGGATCGAACCACCAGTGCTGGCGTAAAGCGCGCATCGGCATGAAGCGGGTTGCGCTAATAGGCTATGGCGCGGCTTGACGTCCCTGCTGTAAAGGCGTCGCGTTGGGTCGCATTGTGGTCACTTACACGCGCGGCAATCGCGTCGTGGATAGCCGACGAGGCGCCCAGCATGGGCGCAGCATTGTCGTATTACACCGTCTTCTCGCTGGCACCCTTGCTGTTCATCGTCATCTCTGTTGCGGGCTTGGTGTTTGGCCAGGAAGCTGCGCGTGGTGAGATCTTCGGCTACCTGACCAGCATGATGGGCGTCGAAGCTGCCGCTGGTGTTCAGCAGATGCTGGCAAGCTTCGACGAGCCGGCCAAGGGTGTCAGCGGCGCGTTCATAGGAGCGGTGGCATTGATCATCGGTGCAACCACGGTTTTTGGCGAACTGCAAAGTGCACTCGATCGAATCTGGCGCACTCCCCGGAAACCTGGCGGCAGCGGTATCTGGTTCCTGCTTCGGACCCGCTTGCTTTCCTTTGGCATGGTGTTGGCCCTTGGCTTTTTGCTCATGGTCTCGTTACTGTTCAGTGCGGCTTTGTCTGCCCTCGGCAAGTGGTACGGAGGATTCTTCGTCGACTGGGAAGTGCTGGGTCGGGTAGTGGACGTGCTGGTGGGTTTCGGGTTGACGACCACTGCATTTGCGCTCATCTACAAATTGATGCCTCGGGTGCAGGTGGGTTGGGTGGACGTGTGGATCGGCGCATTCGTGACCGCTCTGTTGTTCACCGTAGGCCGTGTCTTGATTGGTATGTACATCGGCCGTGCTGGCGTTGCCAATGGATTTGGCGCTGCTGCTGGTGTGATCATCATCTTCGCGTGGGTCTACTATTCGGCGCAGATTTTTCTGATTGGCGCGGAGTTCACCTGGGTATATGCGCAAACGCTGGGATCGCGCCGGCCTGCAACGCAGTTGGTGGAGGATCACGCGTCGCTCGCGCGCGAAGAGGGCGCAGGCATCGCCCAGCGATCAGACGCACTACCAGCAAGCGCA
>JAWXBM010000014.1:0-8000 GCA_034440115.1 Lysobacterales bacterium
AGGTTTGGGATGACGGCCAGAAGGTTTGGGATGACGGCCAGAAGGTTTGGGATGACGGCCAGAAGGTTTGGGATGACGGCCAGAAGGTTTGGGATGACGAAGTCAGGAGCCGCTGAAGATAATCCTCGGCCGGTTATAGAGCGTGGCGGCCACCGCGGCCAGGGTCAGGCCAATCACCAACGTGCTGCCGATCGACAAGGCATACCACAACGCCGGCACGCCGTCGCCACGGATGATTTCGCCGATCAGCAGGTTTTGCGAGAACAACGGCACCGACATCATCCATAGTTCGGGCTTGATCGGGTTGGCCATGAAGATGATGCTGGGAATCAGCGGAATCATTACCACCAGGCTCATATAGGACTGCGCCTCGCGGTAAGTCTTGGCAAATGAGGCCAGCAAAGTCAGCAGGCTGGCAGCCAGTATCGCCACCGGCGCAATGACCAGCAGGATCTGCAGCAGCGCCGTAACGGACAGGCTCAAGTCGATACCAAACGTGCCCACCGGCATCAAGGGTAGCACCAGCTTGAACGACACCAGCGTCAATGCCAGCGAGGCCATGGCAAATAATGTCGTGGTCAGCAATTTGCCAACCATGATCTGCCAGCGGGGCACCGGGTTGATGAACAAAGGCTCCAGGCTCTTACGCTCTTTCTCTCCGGCCGTGGTATCCATGGCCAGGTGCATGCCGCCGGTAAAAGCCGTGATCATCAGCACATAAGGCAGGAAGATCATCGCCAGGATGGCGCGGCTCTTGGCGGTTGAAAGGTCGACATCGCGCACATCAACCGCAGCCATGGCTTGCGGCGCTACGCCTCTGAGTTGCAGGCGCAGCAAGCCAGTTTGTTGTCCATAAACGGCCAGCAGGTTTTTAACCCGACCTATGGCCACCGATGATTCCTGTCGTGACGGATCAGCAATCACCTCGACCGGCGCCGGCTCTCCCGCCAGCCATTTTTCCGGATACTCCGGCAATATACGCAACACCACCAATTCTTCCTGGCTGCGCACCACTGCTTCGGGGTCCACCGGTGGCGCCTTGATCACGGTGCCCTGTTGTTCCAGAAAGCGCATCAGGCTGGGTGCCAGCTCGGCGCCAATGACCGGTACCTCAAGGGTCTTTTCCGCGCGTTCCTGTTCTGCAGACGTGGTAAACCACACCAGTGCGATGAACATGAAGGGGAACAGAATGGGCCCCAATAACAGCGTATTGAAAACCGTCCGGCGATCGCGGAAGTTCTCACGGGTTTCCTTGCGGAAGACGGTACCAATGCCGTTCACTTGTCTTTGCTTGACGCCGCTCATGCCAGTAATCCTTCATCCGAGCCAATCAATTTGACAAAGGCATCTTCCAGTGAGCTTGAGCCGCTGCGTTCCATCAATTCCTCGGCTGTCCCGTCTGCTGCCACTGCGCCCTTGGCGATAATCACGATACGATCACACAAGGCGGCGACCTCCTGCATGATATGGGTGGAGAGCACTACCGAATGGCCATCCCGTTTCAGGCAGAGTATGTAGTTGCGTAATGCCCGTGTGGCCATCACATCGAGGCCATTACTGGGCTCGTCCAAAAGCACGGTTTGCGGGCTGTGCACCATGGCCCGGGCGATGGCGACCTTCACTCGTTGACCTTGCGAAAAGCCCTCGGTGCGGCGGTCGATGAAATCTTCCATACCCAGCGTTTTGGTCAAGTGATCTATGCGCTCGTTCATTTGCGCGCGTGTCATGCCATGCAACTCACCGAAGTATTCGATGTTTTCCCGTGCGGTCAGCCGGTTGTACAGGCCGCGACCATCGGGTACTACGCCCAGCGTGCGCTTGATCTCCATGGCGTCTTTGCCCGGGTCCAGACCATCGATTCGAATCTCGCCTTCATCCGGCGGCAGCAATGAATACAGCATGCGCAGCGTGGTGGTTTTGCCAGCGCCGTTCGGGCCCAGCAAGCCGGTGATCTCGCCATCGCGCGCTTCGAAACTCACGCCGCACACGGCTTTCACATCACCAAAGGATTTGTGCAGGTTTTTTACTACGATCATGGCTTGGGCCCCGTAAGTGACATGAACCAGGGCGAAGCCTGTAGTTGTGCGATGCAGCTGGTATCCAACTCGCTGAAATCGGCGGCGACGATAAATTCAGAAACCAGTTTACCCAAGCAGCCTTTGCCGGTCACGCTGTGACCTTGCCCCGGTGCTACCAAATGCTTGCCATTGCTCAAGTGCTGCAATACCTGTTCGGCGTATTCAGGAGGAGTCACAGGATCCAGTTCTCCCGATAACAACAGCACCGGCTTGTCGCTGTCTATGGGTTGGTTGAAATCGGCCGGAACCGCGCCACGCGGCCACAGAGCGCACTGAATATCAGAAGATCGCCGCATGCTGTCGCCGAGCAAATAGGATGGGTCAGCTCCGCTGTTGGCAGGGAAACGCGGAAAATCTTCCGCACAAACCACGGACAGTTCCATGCCCTGAGCGATGCTTTCGGCCAGGCCAGTGGCGGTAATCATCAGCTGGCTGGCGATGCGGGAGTAATCGCCGGTAGTGGCAGCTTCGTGTATCAATAGCGGCAGCAGAGCCTGCGTCTCAGAAGCGTAGCTGAGAAAACGTATGGCCCCACCCAGCACATCACGGTCAAATTTCAGTTGTTGTGGTTCGCCTGTCAGTGGGTGATCGATGGTGATCATCACCGGGTTGGCGGTAACGGCTTCGGCCATCAGACGCAGATTTTCACGGCTATCCGGAAAAGCTTCGCGGCAGTCGGCATCGGCCTCACAGGCATTCAGGATGCGGTCCAGCGCCTGGTCCAGTTTTTCTGCGTGCTCACTGCCCAAAGCCAGGGTTTGCGGTACCACGCTGTCGAGCACTACGGTTCTGACCCGTTCCGGGTAAAGGCGCATGTATACCTGCGCCGCACGCGTGCCATACGAAACTCCGAACAGGTTCAGTTGCTCATAGCCCAATGCTGCACGAACCTGGTCGTAGTCCTGCATGGCGATGGTGGTGGTGTAGAAGCGTGGGTCGCCTTGCAGGCCATCAAGGCATTCCTGAGTGGTGCGTTCCAGATCTTCCCAGTCATAGCTCAAGGCTTCGTCCAAACCGATCTGGCGGCAGCGCAAGGGGTTGGATTGGCCAGTGCCGCGTTGGTCGATCAGCAAAACATCACGGTTCTCGGTCAACTTGCGAAAAGCCGGCGCAACGATCAGCCAGGCTTCAGTGGCTGCTTGTCCCGGGCCACCGGCAAACAACACCAGTGGGTCGGGTTCTACCTTGTTGCTGGTGGCCGGGACTCGAGCCACGCGCAGCTTAATTGTTTTAGCATTCGGCTGTTGAGGATTTTCGGCTACTTCAAACCAGCCGCATTCAGCCGGAGCGGTCAGCCCAGTGCCTGGCAAACGCAGCTCACAAGGGGATAGCTCGAGGGTAGCTTTGACTTCCTGTGCTGAAGCTTGTGTGCATGGCAACACAATCAGCGCCGATAAAAGTATCAATGACGTGCTGAGTCCAGTGCTGTTAAATCGTGTTTTTAGCAATTGCATAAGATGCGTAATGGTTTCCTGAACCGCGTTTGGCCTGAGCAGCCGCCAAGATAGGGCTTCAAACCTGCGCTGTCCATAGGTGAAAGGTCACATCTGCGGCTGTAACGGTGTTGATACGGGCTCTGATCCGCACCATATACAGTCGGAAACTCAATATCCCGAAAAAGCCGACGGGCTTCTGGGCCAAAAGGTCAGCCTGGCTCCGTGGGAAAGACAATTACATGCACCTGCCTGCCTGCGCTAGGATAGGCATTGCCGCCAACAGGAACACCAAACTCGATGTATGCATTGCAAATCAAGGATCTGCGCAAAACCTATGGCAGTGGCGTAGAAGCGCTCAAGGGAATTTCGCTGAATGTTGCTGAGGGCGATTTCTTCGGCTTTCTGGGGCCGAACGGTGCGGGTAAGTCCACCTTGATTGGTATTGTTTCTTCACTGGTTAATGCCACTTCGGGTGAATCACTGGTATTTGGCACCAGCGTGCAAACACAACGTTCTTTGGCCATGAGCTACATTGGCCTGGTGCCGCAAGAACTGAACTTCAACATGTTCGAAAAGCCGTTTGAGATCGTGGTGAACCAGGCTGGGTATTATGGTATTCCGCGTCGCATCGCCACCGAGCGGGCAGAGAAATATCTGCGGCAATTGCAACTCTGGGATAAGGCTTTTGAAATATCCAGGAATTTATCCGGCGGAATGAAACGACGCTTGATGATTGCACGCGCGATGGTCAACGAACCACGTTTGCTGATCCTGGACGAACCCACTGCTGGCGTGGATATCGAGATCCGTCGCTCCATGTGGGAGTTCATCAGGGCCATCAATGAAGCCGGAACAACCGTGATCCTTACCACCCATTACCTGGAAGAAGCTGAGCAGCTCTGTCGCAACATCGCCATTATCGACCATGGCGAGATCGTGGTGGATACCGATGTGAAGAGCCTGTTGGCGCAATTGCAGGTGGAAACCTTTGTGTTGGATCTGCGTGAGTCGTTGCAACATCCACCCCAGGTTGAAGGGATGCAAATCAGCCTGAGGGATTCACGTACCCTGGAAGCTTCGGTGCCCAAGGAAAAATCACTCAACAGCCTTTTTGCAGCGCTGGATCAGAAGGGAATTCATGTGCTGAGCATGCGTAACAAAGCCAATCGCCTGGAAGAATTGTTCCTGGGCATGGTGGAACAGAACAATGACCAGCCTAAGTCGGTAGTCAGCGGAGCTTCGGCATGAGCGCGCAAATCAATTGGGTTGGCTACACCACCATCGTGCGCAAGGAAATTACCCGCATTTTGCGCATCTGGGGCCAGACCATCGTACCTCCGGCCATCACCATGTCTTTGTATTTCATTATCTTCGGCGAGTTGATTGGCCAGCGTATTGGCGACATGGGTGGCTTCACTTACATGCAATACATCGTGCCAGGGCTGGTGATCATGTCGGTGATTACCAACTCGTATGGCAACATGGTTTCGTCTTTTTTTGGTGCCAAGTTTGGCAAGCACATTGAAGAATTGCTGATCTCACCACTGCCCAACTGGATCATCATGGCAGGTTATGTCACAGGTGCGGTGGTGCGCGGCCTGATGGTGGGCTTTGTGGTGTTGCTGGTGTCGCTGTTGTTTACCCATCTGCAGGTATCGCACCTGTTGGTCGCCATCAGTGTATTGCTGCTGACTGCCATCGTGTTTTCCCTGGCCGGCATGATCAACACGATTTTCGCGCAAAAGTTTGATGATATTACCATCATCCCGACTTTTATCCTGGCGCCTTTGACCTACCTCGGCGGCGTTTTTTACTCCATCGATCTTTTACCTGAATTCTGGCAGCGAGTTTCGGCCTTTAATCCGATTCTCTATATGGTGAATGGTTTTCGCTACGGCATACTGGGTGTTTCCGATGTCAGCCTGGCGCAAACCTATGGCGTGATACTGATCGCTGGTGCCGTGCTGTTTGCCTGGTGCTTGTGGTTGCTGCACCGTGGTGTGGGCATGCGTACCTGATTAGACGACTCCAAGTTGCAGCCAAATTGCGGTAAAGTTGTCTCGAGAGGTCAACAAGGACCACCAGGATCAGCCACCCAAACTGTTTATGGCTGCTAAGTTGGGCTAACAAATTACACAGGAATAATTGAATGACAGATTCTCCTTCTGCAGCTTCACAGGCAGAACCCGGTGCCATCAACTGGACCGTTACTGCCGTGCTGGGACTTACATTTCTGGTCGCTATCACGGTCGTGCCCTGGTACGGTATCGTTCATGGCTACAGTCCCTGGGCCTGGGTCTTTTTTGGCATTTTCATGGTGCTCAATGGCATCGGCATTGGCAGTGGATATCACCGGCTGTGGTCGCACCGCACTTATGAAGCTCACCCGATACTCAAATGGTTTCTGGCCATCGCGGGTGGCATGTCGTTGCAGAACAGCATCATCGTCTGGTCGGCGCGCCATCGGGTGCACCACCGCGATGTGGATGACAACGATAAAGATCCGTATTCCATAGGCCGTGGCTTCTGGTTTGCCCACATCGGCTGGATGCTCAAGGATTATCCCAGCGGCGACGTGGATTACAGCGTGGTGCCCGACCTGTTCAAAGATCCGGTTGCGGCTTTCCAGCACCGCTGGTACTGGACTCTCGTCTGGCTTACCAACCTGGCCTTGCCGCTGTTTCTGGGCTGGTTGACTGGCGATATGCTGGGCATGTTCCTGTTGGCCGGAATTGCCCGCCTGGTTTTGAGCCACCACGTGACTTTTTTCATCAACTCGCTGGCACACATGTGGGGCACACAGCCTTACACCGACGAAAATTCCGCGCGTGACAATCATTTCCTTGCGCTGATTACTTATGGTGAGGGCTACCACAACTACCATCACTTGTTCCAAAGCGATTACCGCAATGGCATACGTTGGTGGCATTTGGACATCAACAAGTGGTTTATTTCCACCTGTGCCTGGTTAGGGCTGGTCAAAAACCGCAAGCGCACTCCGGCATTCAAGGTGTTGCGCGCCAGGTTAAACATGGAATTCAAACGCGCCCAGCAGAAGCTGGAGCGTATTCAGGATGGCGGGGCAGGCTGGAAAGATCAGTTGGAGCATGAGTACGAGCAGTTTGTGGAAACCGTGAAGGAGTGGCAGCACCTGCAGGTCGAGCGTGTGCAGTTGGGTCGACAGGCAATTTCAAACCGCATAGATGCAGAGAAAGCTGCCATCTCGGCCCGCTTTGATGCCGAAAAAGCATCGCTTTCAGCTCGTATTGAAAGTGAAAAATCAGCCCTGTCGGCGCGCTACCATGAACTGGAGCGCAGTCTTAAGATGCAGCACAAGCGGGTCGCTTTGTTGGCATCTCAAGTGCATATCTGACTCGAAACAAGGCCGAATAATTGGGTGAATAATTGGGGTGAATAATTGGGGTCAGAGTAAATTTTCGGTAAGCCGTCTGGTTTTATTAGTTGCCGAAGCTTGCATTTTTACTCCGACCCAAAATATCCCCAAATACTCCGACCCCAAATATCGACCTCAAATATTTTTCAGGTCGCAGCTACAGCCAACGCCTCACTTTCTGAATAAACTCGCGATAATCATCACTGTATATAGCCGTGAGGAAAATCTCTTCGTTGCGAATGAATTGGCGCTGGATGATAAAAACAAAAGAGATCACTGGCAGCCAGGCAGACAGACTGCCCAGTTTGGTGGCGATGCCCGCCAGAATCAGCGCCATACCCAGGTACATGGGGTTGCGGGTATAACGGTAAACGCCATCGGTGACCAGCGCGGTGGATTTGCTGAAAGGTACCACGCCAGTTTTGGCACGCTTGAAGCCATTGGCTGCGATCAGGATTAATGCCAGGCCGGGGGCCACCATCAGCCAGCTTGGCCAGCCAGACAAGCGTGGGTAGAACTGTATCAAAGGCAGCCATCGGTCCAGCGCGAACATGGCAGATACGCACAATAACAACCAGACCGGCGGAAATATGCGCGGCTTTTTAAAGCCAAAGCGGCTCATTCGCGCTGATTGACTTGACTGCTGTTCTGGTTTTTCAATGGGTTCAGTCATATTCAAGCCTCTGCCGCGGCAGCCTGGGTGGGTAGGCGAAAAAACGCGCGTGCATTCGCAGTACTTTGTTTTGCCAACTGCTCCGGCGTCTCTTCTCTGCAAGCTGCCAATGTACCTGCAATCCACGGTAACCAACAAGGCTCGTTGCGATGGCTTTTTACCTTGGGGCGAAGATTACGCGGCTTCAGGTAGGGCGCATCGGTTTCGATCATTAGCCGATTGGCCGGAATATCCGCCATGTAGTCTTGCATGTGCGTGCCGCGCCGCTCATCGCAGATCCAGCCGGTAATGCCGATATGACAATCCAGCTCCAGGCATTCATGCATCTCGGCCTGGGTGCCAGTGAAACAATGCACCACCACTTCGTGCAACCGATCCCTGAATTCACGCAGGATGGCGATAAAGTCGGCGTGTGCATC
>JAWXBM010000015.1:0-42995 GCA_034440115.1 Lysobacterales bacterium
CGGAATGCCGGAGGGAAAAGCCCGGAATGCCCACGACTAGCCCAGAACGTACAGCATCAACACTTCGGCCAGCATGGCCGGTTTTCTGCCGCCTTCGATTTCGACACTGACTTCAAGTTTTACCAGCCATTTCTTTTCATTACGCTGACTGACATCGAGGACCTTCTGCAGCGAACGGATGCGGCTGCCGACCCGCACCGGGGCCAGGAATCGGACTTTATCCGAGCCATAATTAATGACCATCTGCATGCCTTCGGGTGCCAGCGCTGATTGCGAATTAAGATGTACTAACAACGACAATGTTAGGTAGCCGTGAGCAATGGTGCCGCCAAACGGCGTGGCAGCGGCCCGCTGTTCATCAAGGTGAATGAACTGGTGGTCCAAGGTCGCATCGGCGAACTGGTTGACCCGCTTCTGGGTTATCTCCAGCCAGTCGGAAGGTGCCAACACGCGACCGGCGCAGTTGCGGAATTCTTCCAGACTGATGGGTGTGCTCATATTTTTATCTCCTGATACAAAATGGCTAGGTTCCTTCACTGTAGGAGCGCGCTCTGCGCGCGATGGGTCGCGTCGAGGGTCGTCCGCAAGCGGACTCCTGCAAGCAATTCACCCATTGTAGGAGCGCGCTCTGCGCGCGATGGGTCGTCGATAGCACTCGCACATCCATGTGCTTCGCTATCTAAGTGCATCCCTCGGCAACTGCTCCTGCGTTGCTCTACCTCCTGCATCCATGCAGTCGTGCACAAAAAAGCGACCTCCTATAGTCAATGCAGGCCCAGCTCGATTCCGGGTGTGCGAAAAGCCGTCATACCACCATCGAGTGGAATGATGGCTCCGCTGATGAAGGCACCACCCGCACCACACAGGCACAGCACCAGCCCGGCCATGTCATCCGGTCTACCCATGCGTCCCAGCGGTACACCGCTCAGCACCGCAGCCGAGGCTTTTTCGTTTTCAGTGAAAAACGCGGTCATATCGCTGGGAAATGGTCCCGGTGCAATGGCATTGACGGCGATTTTTTTGTCCGCCAGTTCATTGGCCAGTATGCGCGTGACATGGTGGATCGCCGCCTTGCTGGCCGAATAGGAATAAGCCGGAAAGCCATGCGGCATGGTACCCATGACCGAGCCGATATTGATCACGCGGGCAGGAGATCGTGCATTGCCCGCAGCACTCAAAAGGGGTACCAATTGCCGAGTCAGCGTGAACGGTGCGGTCACATTCAAGGTCATGATGTCGTTCCAGGCCTTCCACGGAAACTGCTCCAGCGGTGCGCCCCAACTGCGGCCAGAATTGTTCACCAGAATGTCCAGTTGATCACAGTGCTCGGCCATGGTCTGAGCCAGCAGATTGACGCCATCTTCGCTTTGCAGATCAGCCTGCAGAGGAATGCATTTACCCGGCAGATCCTGCATGGCTTCAGCAGCTTGCTCACAGGCTTCCAGTTTGCGCGAGGCAATGTAAACCTCAGCCCCGGCACTGCACAGGGCACGGCTGATCATCAGCCCTATGCCACCACCGCCACCGGTAACCAGGGCTTTGCGGCCACTGAGGTTGAACAAGGAGCCCAGGTATGCATTTGCCAGGTGCTTTGATTGACTCATGGTGAGTATTGCTCCTTGGGTCTTTCGGTCAATAACCACGCTGGAGGGCGAACCGGTCCAGGTGATAGTGGCGGTCACCTAACAGGGTTTCCAGTATTCGGGCACGCTTGTAGAAAAAGCCGATTTCGAACTCGTCGGTCATACCTATGCCACCGTGCATCTGGATGCCTTCGGCCGTGGCGCGCATGGCGATTTCGCTGAGCTTGGCTTTGCAACAACTGGCTAATTCAGCCAGATCTTGTTGGCCAGCATCCAGTTGTTGCAGTGCATTCAGCACCATGGACTTGCACATTTCCAGTTCGCTGTAGAGCATGGCTGCACGGTGTTGCAAAGCCTGGAAACTGCCGATGGGCACACCAAACTGTTTGCGCTCGCGTAAATAAGCCATGGTGCGCTCAAAGGTTTCGCGGGCCACACCCAGCAGTTCGGCACATTGGCCGATACGGGCAATATCCAGCACACGACTCAATTCACCTTCGCTGTACGACTGGGCACCCAATCGCGCCGCCGCATCAACGACAATGTTTTCCAACCTCAAGTTGGCGAATACGTGGGTATCCAGCGCCCGGCTGGCGCTGCGCGTCAGGCCGGTCTGGTTTGCCTCCAATACGAACAAGGACAAATCGGCTTCGCCCTCAACCCGCGCACTGACCAGGAAATGCGTGGCGCCCATGCCATCGATCACGGCTAGCTTTTGACCATTCAAATGGTAGCCGCTGCCGTCGGCCTCTGCCGTGGTATTGATCGCGAAAGGTTGATAGCGATTGCTCTCGTCCCAGGCCAGGCTGACGATTGTTGTACCGCTGGCAATTTTGGGCAAGTAGTCGGATTTCTGCTTTTCGTTGGCCAATAATTCGAAAGCGCTGGCGGCGACCAGCCCACTGGAAAATAACGGACTGGGTGTCAGGCTGCGGCCGGTTTCCTGCAATACCAAACCCATGCCAGTATAGCCAAAACCGAGGCCATCATAGGCTTCCGGAATGATCATGGCGGGCCAGCCCATTGCGGACATTTCCTGCCAGATGGCAGCGTCAAAACCGCTTTCACTGCCCTGGTCGCGCAAACTGCGCAAATGTTTGACGGGTGCTTTCTTCTGCAGGAATTCCCGAGCAGATTCCTGCAACATGCTTTGTTCTTCGGTGAGTATCAAGGCCATGACTTACCCCGGCAGGCCAAGCAAATGCTTGGCAACAATGTTCAATTGGATTTCCGAGGTACCACCCTCGATGGAGTTGCCGCGTGAACGCAGCCAGGTTTTAGGCAGCAGGCCATCCGAGCTTTCCGGTCCCGACCAATCCAGCGCCTGCAGCCCGTTTACAGACATCAGCAGTTCCTGACGGCGCTTGTTCATCTCGGTACCGATGTACTTGAACATGGCCGAACTGGCGCCCAGGCTGGCCCCGGCGCGAGCTTCATCGCGAGCCCGTTCCAGAGTCAGGGCCAGGCCCTTTTCATCCAGCTCGAGCTGGGCAATCTCGCGGCGTAATACCGGATCGGCCAGGCGGCCGTGTTCCAGGCCAACGATTTCGCGGGCGATGTCGGATAATGCCCGGGTTCCGGCCTGACCCAGGCCTGACTCACCGATCATTTCACGCTCGTGTGTGAGCAGATACTTGGCCACCGTCCAACCGCCATTCAGCTCACCTACAAGCTGGTTTTTCTCAACCCGTACATCGTCGAAAAAGGTTTCCGCGAACGGCGACTTGCCGCTGATCAGGCGAATGGTTTTGGTGCTGACGCCAGGTGTGGCCATGTCGAACAGGACCAGGCTGATGCCACCATGCTTGGGGCCGTCACTGTCGCTGCGTACCAGGCAGAACATCCAGTCGCCTTTATCGCCGTAAGAGGTCCAGATTTTGGAGCCATTGAGCAGGTAGTGGTCGCCGTGATCGACCAGTCCGGCCTGCAGGCTGGCCAGATCAGAACCGGCATTGGGCTCGCTGTAGCCCTGCACCCAGCGGATTTCAGCACGGACAATGGCGGGCAAATGTTGCCGCTTCAGCTCTTCACTAGCGTATTTGAGTATGGCCGGGCCTATCATTGAAATGCCGAAACTGTACAGCGCCAGGCGGGCATTGATGCGTTGCAGTTCTTCTTGCAGCACCTTGGCCTCGGCGCGGTCGAGGCCACCGCCGCCGTACTCGACCGGCCAGGTGGGAGCGGTCCAGCCTTTGCTGGTCATATTGCGCAGCCATTGTTGCTGGGCCTCGCTTTGGAACACACAATGACGTCCACCCCAGCAAATGTCTGCTTCCGTTGCAAAGGGTTTGCGCATTTCCTCGGGGCAATTCTGCTCCAGCCAGTGGCGTACTTCCGCGCGGAAGCTTACTAAATCATTCACATTAATACCTCAGTAGGTTGTGCTTCGGCCTGCTTGACCGGAGCTACTATGAAATTCAAGCCCGCCCTCGTTCTTGGCTCGAAGACAGGTCAAGCCTCACACCATGATAACGCCTTGAAGCCGAATCTGTCTCGTCTGTGTTTTAGTAGATTCAGCTTGGCAATAAATGCGGGTTAACACGATTCCGCCAGGGTTCTGCTACAACTCTATCGCTGCTTTTCCATGGCTTTACCGAGGCTTTCTCTGGGCTTTAGTGTAAACTGCTGCGCTTTGCCGAACCGCCTGTAGCGACCAATTGGGCAGCTAATTAAGCGGCCAATACAGCGGCCAATATAAAGTTTTGGGAATTGTCGTGGAAACCAATCAATACGTTTACCAGATCGAAGACCTACAAAGCCGTTCCGAAGGGCTCAGGGGGTATCTTTGACTATGCTGCCAAACGTGACCGTCTGGAAGAAGTCAATCGCGAACTAGAAAATCCCAAGGTCTGGGATGATCCGGAACATGCACAGGAATTGGGGCGTGAACGTTCTCGTCTTGATGCCATTGTCAGTACGCTTGAAAAGATGGAAAACAGCCTCACCGATGCCGGTGAGATGTTGCAACTGGCCAAAGAAGAAGCAGACGAAGAGGTGCTGAATGCGGTGGCAGCCGACCTCGAACAAATGGAATCGCAGGTCGCACAACTGGAATTTGAACGGATGTTTTCCGGCGAAATGGATCCCAACCCCTGTTACCTGGATATTCAGTCCGGATCCGGCGGCACCGAAGCGCAGGATTGGGCGGAAATGCTGTTACGCATGTATTTGCGTTGGGCTGAACGCAAAGGTTGGGAAACCGAATTGATCGAAGTTTCTGCTGGTGATGTGGCGGGTATCAAGAGCGCCACCATCCACATCAAGGGCGAGTATGCCTATGGCTGGAGCCGCACCGAGACCGGCGTGCACCGGCTGGTCCGTAAATCACCGTTTGATTCGGGCAACCGGCGTCATACCTCTTTTGCTGCGGTCTTTGTTTCGCCCGAAGTTGACGACACTATCGAGATTGAGCTTAATCCAGCGGATCTGCGTATCGATATTTATCGATCTTCCGGTGCTGGCGGCCAGCACGTTAACACCACTGATTCGGCGATTCGAATTACCCATCTGCCCAGCGGCCTCGTGGTGCAATGCCAGAATGAACGCTCGCAGCACAAAAACAAAGACCAGGCGATGAAGCAGATGCGTGCCAAGCTGTACGAAATGGAGTTGCAGAAACGCAATGAAGCCAATCAGGCTGTGGAAGACAGCAAGTCCGATATCGGTTGGGGCAGTCAGATCCGCTCTTACGTGTTGGACCAGTCACGTATCAAGGATTTGCGAACCATGGTCGAGACCGGCAATACCCAGGCGGTGTTGGATGGAGACCTGGACCAGTTTATCGAAGCCTCTTTAAAATCCGGCCTATAAAAAAATTGCCTATAAAAAAATTTTTCTGTAGAAAATTTGTCTGGAAAAATTCAGGAATACCTTACTTATGAGCGAAACAACAACCGACCACCCGAGTTCGCACCCGGAGCAGGACGAAAACAAGCTGATTGCCGAGCGGCGGCGCAAGCTCGATGCACTGCGCGAGTTGGGTGAGGCCTATCCCAACGATTTTAACAGCACCAACAACGCCGGAGCTTTGGTGCAACGTTTTTGCGATCACACCGTTGAGCAACTGGAACAGGTTGAAGAAACTTTCGCGGTAGCGGGGCGCATGATGGCCAAGCGCGTGATGGGCAAAATTGCCTTTGTGCGCTTGCAGGATCACAGCGGCGATATTCAACTGGTCATACAGCGCGACCATTTGGCTGAAGGTGTGTTTCAGGAATTCAAGCACTGGGATGTGGGCGATATCATTGCCGGCACAGGAAAGATTTTCCGAACCCAGAAAGGCGAATTGTCGATCAAGCCCGATGAACTGCGTTTGCTGGCCAAAGCTTTGAGGCCCTTGCCGGAAAAATGGCATGGTTTGACCGACACCGAACAGCGTTATCGCCAGCGCTATGTTGACCTGATCGTGAACGAAGAATCGCGCCGAGTGTTTCGCACGCGTTCCTCCATCATCAGTTTTATCAGAGCTTTTATGGAAGCGCCCGGGCGTGAATTCCTTGAAGTGGAAACGCCCATGATGCACCCGATTCCTGGTGGTGCAGCAGCGCGGCCCTTTATCACGCATCACAATGCGTTGGATTTGCGCATGTATTTGCGCATCGCACCGGAGCTTTATCTGAAACGGCTGATCGTGGGTGGTCTGGGGCGCGTGTACGAAATTAATCGCAACTTCCGCAATGAGGGAATTTCCACCCGGCATAATCCTGAATTCACCATGATGGAATTCTATTGGGCTTATGCCGATTATGAGGACTTGATGGACCTGACCGAAGCACTGCTGCATGGTTTGACGCAGCATGTAACAGGTGGTGCTTCCAGCCTGGTCTACCAAGGGCAGGAAATCAATTTTGCCGGCCCCTATGAGCGCTTGCCGGTGGAAGCCGCCGTGCGGCGTCATGCCGAAGACCTCAAGGATGCAGACCTGTTTGACGAGCCGGTTCTGCGCGCTGCATGCAAAGCCCGAAATATTCACATGGAAAAATCCTGGGGCCCTGGTCGCTTGTTGATGGAGCTGTTCGATGTGGTGGCGGAGCCGCATTTGCAGGACCCGGTGTTCATCACCGCTTACCCCACTGAAGTCTCGCCTTTGTCACGCCGCAACGATGAAAATCCATTGATAACGGACCGTTTCGAGTTATTTATCGGCGGTCGTGAAATCGCTAATGGTTTTTCCGAGTTGAATGATCCGGAAGATCAGGCCGAGCGGTTCCGGTTGCAGGTGGAAAACATGGATGCGGGCGATCTGGAAGCCATGCACTATGATGCCGATTACATCCGCGCATTGGAGTACGGCATGCCGCCGACCGCTGGGGAAGGTATCGGTATCGATCGCCTGGTGATGATCTACACCGACTCACCCTCCATCCGCGATGTGCTGTTGTTCCCGTATATGCGGCCAGAAAATTGAATTGGGCATTGAAATGGATACTGATATGACCCGCAACTCGGATTTACAGGTGTTGATGGTTCAAGCGCAGTTGAGCTGGAAGGATCCTGCGGCCAACCGCGATCACCTGGCTGAATTGCTGGCGGGTGCGAAAGGGCCTTTCGACCTGGCCATATTCCCGGAAACATTTACTACCGGTTTTCTGGGTGATACCGACCTGCCAGTTGAAGACATGCACGGCTCAACGGTGCAGTGGATGCAATCCATGGCGCGACAGCATGGGGCGGCCATGGCAGGCAGTGTGGTGATCGTTGAGCAGGGCCAGCGCTACAACCGGTTTATTTTGGTCACGCCGGAAGGTTCTGTGCAGCATTACGATAAGCGGCATTTGTTTGCCTTTGGTGGTGAAAATAAGCGCTACATGGACGGCAAGCAGCGGCTGGTATGGAACTGGCGCGATTGGCGCATTAATCCGCAGATCTGTTACGACTTGCGCTTCCCGGTCTGGTGCCGCAGTCGCAATGACTATGATCTGCAGATTTTTGTTGCTAACTGGCCCGAAAAGCGTGTGGCGCATTGGATGGCATTGTTACGTGCCCGGGCCGTTGAAAATCAGGCTTATGTAATCGGCATCAACCGCGTAGGTGCCGATGGTAACGGCTTGGCGTATCCAGGCCGCAGCCAGGCTTATGATCCACTGGGTAACTGCCTGGCAGACTTGCAAGATAGCGAACAAACGCAGTTGGTGGGTATCGAACTAGGCCAGGTGGATGAAATACGCCAGCAGTTTCCGTTTCAGGCTGATGCCGATGGCTTTACCCTGGATCAGTCGTAAGGCCAGCAGTCGTGTTTACTGGCCTTGACTGGATTTGTTCCTGCGCGCCAGCCAACGGAAGAAAGCCCCCCGCGGCACGCTCTTGCCAGTGGCATTGGCGATGACCACATCCTGCTCGGTCAGGGTCCAGGCGATTTCGATCCGGGCTGAGTCCCTGCCGGCAAACAACAGCTCATCACCCTCGTGCAGTTCCTGGCTGGCATCCGGCAAGAATATCCTGCCAGCGCCACGCTGCAATAACAGACAGACGCAATGCAGAGTGGGCATTTCGGTCTTGCGTGAATTAAAGCTGATGTGTTCCAACCGGACTTTCACTCCCGTCTGTTTCGCGGTGCACAATCCTTCAGCCAGTTTTCCGTTCAGTTCTTGAGTCCAGATATTGGGCGCATAGCCTTTTAGCGCAGTCTGTAAACGCGCAGCCACGTGGTGAGCAAAATCCTCCTTTTCCTGTACCAGGTGATGCAGAAAAGTCTGTAACAACGGTGTAGTGCAAACCGACAGGATGCGCCTGGCTACAATCAGACTGCGCTTCGCCACCAGGTGTGCATGCGATGCCTCAAACAACAGATCATTTTCCTGGCGCTCCTGTCTGGCCACCATAAACAGATCAGGATTGAGTTCGTGTGCCGTCATGAGTATGGACAGGTTGTCTACATCATCGCCGGTTCCGGCCACAATGCCAACGGCATTCTTTATACCTGCTGCCAGCAGGGTTTTGGCTTCTGTGCCACGGCCCAGCACACCGTGGTCCAGACCGGCGACCCGATCAGGATGCACATCGATCACAGTATAAGGCAGGGCAGCTTCGTCCAATCGGGCGGCGATGCGGGTGCCAAAGCGACCCAGCCCACACAGTATCCACTGGCCCGCTGGCGGTCTCACTGGCTTGCGCAAATGGCTACCCGGTTCACTGATCAGCCAGTCCTGCACCAGGTGTTTGATAGGGGAGTTCAGGGCCAGGAAAAAACGCGCAGAAAAGATGTCGTAAGGATCGACAATGTGGTCGGTACCAAATGACGCCATGTTGGCTGTAGTCATGGGAGTTTCACTGCGCGCCATTACGTTCAGTTCCGGGCGCAGTAATTTACTGGTAATGGCAATCGTCAAATTGGCGTGGTCTTCATTGGTAATGGCGATAATTCCTTCACATTGAGGGCTCATCAAGCCTGCCATCTCCAGCACACGCCGGTCGCTGACGTCACCGGACAAGGCGGGAATATGCGCCAACTCTTCATTCAGGATCATGCCATTGATGATCTTTTCTTCGCGCTCCAACACCACCGCTTTGTAGCCGCGGTTTAACAAGGCATCGACGATCAGCATGCCGGTTTTGCCAAAGCCGCAGACGATAAAAAATTTGTGCGGCAGCCTGGCAACTCTATGCTGGAAGCGGACACGACGCATCACATTGCGAAATTGTGTGTCCAGTAACAAGCCAAGAACGGTACCGAAAGAATACAGCCAGGCTGCTACATTGGGCAGGATGATGATGAAAACATACATCCGCTGGGCAGCGGTAAAAGCGTTTGGAACTTCCCCCAGGCCTATGGTGGTTGCCAGGATGGCGACGAAATAGGCAGCGTCAAGATAATTCATCCTGACCGCCTGCCCACTATCATCCATGCCAGGTATCAGCACCAGGCCGATAACGGACAAGAAATAGACCATGATCATGACGATCAGCGGCAAACGCAGCCGCCGAATCGTTAGCCAGATGATGTCATCCATGCGTTTGTAATAACGCTGATTTTAAAACGGTGTAATTCACTTTTTTGGCAGCTCAGCCCCCTATGCCAAACGTCTTATGCTCAACGTCTTATGCTCAGGGACTCACCCACCAGCAATGTCACGGAAACAAAATTGGCCAGCAGCGCGCCACCCGAGAGGGAAACTACACTGGCAAACACATTGCTGGTCATGCCGTGGTCCGAAACATTCGCTACATACATCCAGGTTAATGCGGCTGCCAACAATTGCAGGTCAGCCACCAGGCTGGTGGCGAGCATGACGTTACCCAGTGGCGTGCGGTCACCAAATTTCAGAATGGTCGCGATAATGCTGACGACCAGAGCAGCGCCCAGTTCTATGGCATGGTGATGCTCCGGATTATCCAAATCACCGATAAAGAAGCCGAAATTAAGAGTCAGCGCCAGGACGATGAAAAACGCAAAAAAAACTTTCTCCATGTTCATGCTTGAATCACTCCAGGTGTGGCCATTGTTGTGGTTAATATTGCTCAGCAGTCATGTTGTTTTCAGCAGCTACGTCAAAACCCGTCACAAACACCAGCACACCGATTACCGGCCCATCAAAGTATTCCATCTGTTCGGTTTTGATCTGGCGGCGCTGTGCGATGCGGTGGATACGAAATGAAGTAGCCGCGGCTGTCGGCTCGTAAAGCGGCTCGCGCAATTCGATATCCAGGTTCAGGTTCAGGAAGCGTGTGCGAGCCAGGGTCGCAGTGCCGTCTATGTGGTAATAATAGTGCACCGGCGGAGCTTTCGGCGGCTCACCCGCTGCCAGCTCAGAATCGGGCTCATGCTGGCGCTGTAGGGTCTCGTCGCTGAATACCAAAGCACCGTGCTCATCTACCGGCAAATCAGAGGGTAGTGCAGAAGGATCAATTTCAAACAGCAATTCATCGTCATGAATACGCAATTGCGGGAACGGGCCGTCACCAGACTGTTCCCAGGCGCGGAAAAGTTCAGGTCTGAATCCAGAACTCGAGCGCAAACGGCGCCAGGCTTCGCGCATGGTGTCGCTCATATCATCGATACGAACTGCTGCGGGCTCGTCAGTGGGTTCTTCGGCGAGTTCTCCGTCTGCCAAGTCAGCAGCAGTAGCTGCAGCAGTGGTGGGAACCGCGCCTTTGGCATTCCCAGCCGATTCTTCAACAGGAGCATAGAGGTCGAGCACAGCCGTCAGGTTGCGTAATTCATCCTGCGGCGCAGAATCAGAGCTGCCCGCCAAATGCCGCACCACGATCAGTTCCACGCGGTAATGGCGTTCCCCTTGCTGCTGTGATTTTTCCTCCTGTGCCAATAACGGCCCAGACATCACCATGAGAAACAATACTAATAATATTCTATAACTCTTTGTCATTATTAATAATTAGTTAGTATAAACCTTGTGAGTGTGGCCCATTTGGACCGCCGCTATGTAGAGTGTAATGGACTCAAGCCCATCAGGCATCTGGTGCCAGTGACTGCAGCAATTGTGCTGCGCGTTGCAGACGATCTGCCGGATTTTCCAGGCGAGCCAGTAAACGCAGTCTTTGTGGCCCATCCAGACGGTAGTCTTGCGGTGAGCTCTGCATCAGTTTGATCAGGTTTTGCGGATCTGCCCGTGTATCCGAGGCGAACTCCAGCCTACCGCCCTGTGGGCCCAGATCCAGGCGCTTTATACCCAACTGTTCCGACCGCAAGCGTAACTCCGCAATCGCAAACAGGTTTTTGATGGGATCGGGTAACAGCCCAAAGCGGTCGATCATTTCCACCTGCAGCTCACGCAAGGCCAGCTTGCTGGAAGCACTGGCGATGCGCTTGTACAGAGTCAGCCTGGCCTGTACGTCACCCAAATAGGATTCAGGAATGAGCGCAGGCAGGTGCAATTCCACATCAATGCCACGATGCAGTGGCATATCCAGGTCGGGCTCCTTGCCATTGCGCAAGGCATCCACCGCCCGCGCCAGCATATCGCTGTAGAGGCTGAAACCGATTTCATGGATCTGGCCGCTTTGTTCTGCGCCCAACAATTCGCCCGCACCGCGAATTTCCATATCGTGGGTGGCCAGCGTAAAACCGGCACCCAGCTCTTCCAGTGAAGCGATGGCTTCCAGCCGCTTGCGCGCATCCGCGGTCATGCTGCGTTGATCCGGCACCAGCAAGTAGGCATAGGCCCGATGGTGTGAACGGCCTACGCGCCCGCGCAATTGATGCAACTGTGCCAGGCCAAATTTATCCGCGCGGTTGATGACGATGGTATTAGCCGTAGGGACGTCAATGCCACTTTCAATAATGGTGGTGCATACCAGCAGGTTGTAACGTTGGCGATAGAAATCCAGCATCACCGATTCCAGTTCCTTTTCCGGCATTTGACCGTGTGCAACGGCAATACGCGCGGCGGGTACGAGTTGCTGTAATTCACCAGCCATTCTGTCGATATTGCGCACTTCGTTATGCAGGAAAAATATCTGGCCGCCGCGTTGTAATTCACGGTATATGGCTTCGCGAATCAGCGCGGTATCCCAGGGCGATATCAGGGTCTTTACCGCCATGCGCTTGGCCGGTGGCGTGGCGATGATGGACAGGTCGCGAATGCTGGCCATGGCCATATTCAGTGTGCGGGGTATGGGCGTGGCAGTCAGCGTCAGCACATCGACTTCTGCCCGTAGTTGTTTCAACTGTTCTTTCTGCTGCACACCGAAACGGTGTTCTTCATCAATGATCAACAGGCCCAGGCGATTAAAGACGATGTCTTTCTGCAGCAAGCGGTGCGTACCGATGACGATATCGACATGGCCCGAACGCAACTTGTCCAGTACCTCGGTGGATTGTTTACCGCTGCGGAAACGCGACAGCAATTCGACCCGCACTGGCCAGTCGGCCAGGCGATCGGTAAAGGTGGTGAAGTGCTGTCCTGCCAGTAGCGTAGTGGGTACCAGGATGGCCACCTGCTTGCCTGCTTGTACAGCAATAAATGCAGCGCGGAGCGCTACTTCGGTTTTACCAAAGCCCACGTCGCCACAGACCACGCGGTCCATCGGCCGCTCGGATTCCAGGTCGGCGATGACGGCTTCAATGGCGGTTAACTGATCGGGCGTTTCTTCGTAAGGAAAGCCAGCACAGAACTCGGCGTACATTTTCCGATCCAGCGGAAACGCGAAGCCCTGGCGCGCCTCCCGGCGGGCGTACAGATCCAGTAATTCGGCAGCCACGTCACGAATCCGTTCAGCCGCTTTGCGCTTGGCTTTTACCCAGGTTTGGTTACCCAGCTTGTGCAAGGGTGCGCTGTCGGGATCGCTGCCAGTGTAGCGGCTGACCAGATGCAAATAGGAAACCGGTACATAGAGCTTGTCTTCACCGGCGTATTGCAACTGCAGAAATTCGGCTGGCCGGCCATCGATCTCCAGCACCTCCAGGCCCAGGTAACGACCCACTCCGTGATCTTCGTGCACCACCGGCGCACCGGGTGACAGATCGGCCAGATTGCGGATAATCGCATCCGGATCGCGCTCGGAAACTTCCCGCCGGGCCTTTTGCCTGACCCGCCCACCAAACAACTGTGACTCGGTCAACAGGGCCAGTTGGCCGGGAATAACAAAGCCTTCCTCAACCGGCAGCACCACCAGGCCGGTATGCGCGGCAGATTTATAGAACGCGTTGAAATCCTCAAACACCCCCGGCTTGATGCCGAAGGCTGCCAGCGTGCTCATCAACACCTCACGGCGGCCGGGCGAATCAGCGGCAAACAATACCTGACCGGCAAAGGTCTGAATGAACAGATCCAGTTCGGCAGCCGCATCTTTGCCGCGCTCGTGGATATGCACATCGGGAGCAGGGATGGTGTCGAAGTTCACCGTTGCCGCTGTGTTCTCGTTGATTTCAGTCAGAACTACTGCAACCTGCTGTTCCAGAGCTTCCAGCAGTTCTGTTGCTGGCAGGAATAATTCCTGTGGATCCAGAACCGGCCGCTCGATGTCATGACGACGTTGTTCCCAGCGCTCCAGCGTGCGCCGCTGTTGGTCTTCTGCAGCAGAGCGCACACCTTCCTGCATAACCAGTTGCAGGGGGCCAGCAAGGTAATCCAGCAAACAGGCCGTGTGTTCAAAAAACAGCGGCAGGAATTGCTCCAGACCTTGTGGGTGAATGCCGGCGCGCAAATCCTGGTACATGCTGACCTTGCGCACATCCACATCAAAGCGCAGGCGGAAAGCGCGGCGGAAGGCATCCAGCGACTCGTCGTCGGTCGCATACTCGCGCGCTGGCAGCAAGGTAATCCGCTCCATTCTGCCGGCAGATCGCTGCGTCTCCGGATCAAAGCTGCGAATGCTGTCCAACTCTTCATCGAACAGATCCAGCCGGATGGGTTGGTCCAGGCCAGTAGGGAAAAGGTCAATGACGGAACCACGAATGGCAAACTGGCCCGGTTGGTAAACCTGTTCAGCGGCCTGGTAACCGGCCTTCACCAGGTTGTCGCGAAACGCTTCGATGGCAATGGTTTGCCCGGTTTGCAGATCAAAGCTGCGCTGGCGTACATAAGGTACCGGCGGCAAACGCTGGGACAGGGCAGAAACCGAGCACAGCACAATGCCCTTGCGCAGCGTACCCAGTTGAGCCAACGTAGCCAGTCGCTCCGAAATGATGTCCGGGTGCGGTGAGTAGGGATCATAAGGCAGTGTTTCGTGATCGGGAAACAGCAATACCGGCAAAGTCCCCGTGGCCAATAAGTGCAGATCACGGGCAATCACCTGGGCCTGGTGGCTGGAGCGGGTAACTACCAGCACGGGTCGTTCTGAGCTTTGTGCCGCTGATTGCAGGGCCAAAGCCAGGCTGCTGCCGTGCAGGCCAGTCCAGTACTGACAGTTGTTTTGTCCCTTAGGCGCTGGCGGCCAATGCGCTCTTAGAGGGGAAAAACTCATGTCACCCTGCCCGAATACTGCCTGGCTGCTCGGCCGCCCATTTCTGCGGCTTCATGCTGCGCGCCGGACGTTGGGCCCAATGCTCGACCCGATGCTCGACCCGATGCTCGACCCAATGCTCGACTTTGGGCTGAGCGCCGAATACCGTTCCCGATCCTGTTGGCCAGGAATCGCTTCGCCAGCAAGTGCTTCCTTGGCGAAATACGCTTCCAGCAGATCAAATTGCTGATGAGGCTGTTGTGCCTGCATCAAGGCCTGGCGATAAGCCAGCGCGCCGGGCCGGCCTTCCAAATACCAACTGATGTGCTTGCGGGCAACTCGGACACCGGCTTCAGCGCCGTAAGACGAATGCAATTGCTGCAGATGTAAACGCATGATGGCTTGCACGTCTTCTGGCCTCGCTGGAGCTAAGGTTTCACCGCTATTCAGAAAATGCCGGATCTGGCGGAATATCCATGGATTGCCCTGGGCCGCACGGCCTATCATCAGCGCCGCAGCGCCGGTAAATTCCAGCACGGCTTTGGCCTGCAGTGGTGTTTGGATATCGCCGTTGGCGAACACCGGAATACTTACCGCCTGGCAGATCTCACGAATGGTTTGATATTCGGCCTGGCCCTGAAATTTATCAGCGCGGGTACGACCATGCACGGCCAACGCCGCGATGCCGGCGTCTTCTGCCAACCTGGCGATAAGCAGCCCATTGCGGTTGTCCGGTTCGGGGCCAGTGCGTATTTTCAGAGTAACCGGAATGTCAACTGCAGCAACTACCGATGCAAGAATCCGCTGTACCTGATCCGGGTCGGACAACAAGGCAGAACCGGCCAGCTTGTTGCAGACCTTTTTAGCCGGGCAGCCCATGTTGATATCGATAATGGCCGCGCCGCGGTCGGCGTTATAGCGCGCCGCATCAGCCATCCACTGGGGCTCGGAGCCAGCAATCTGCACCGCCACTGGTTCAGGTTCGCCGCTGAATTCTTCTCTTAACCTCGATTTACGCGTATCACGCAGCGCCGGGTTGGCGGACAGCATCTCGGTAACCACATAATCCGCTCCCAGTTGGCGGCACAGGCCGCGAAAATGCCGGTCGGTAACACCGGCCATGGGTGCCAGAGCCAGGCAAGCATCAGGAAATATGTAGTTGCCGATCTTCATGAGAGATTTTCAGTTTAACTGAGTGCCCCGAATATCTTGAAACCGGCCACCCAGGTGCCGATGGCTGAGCCCAGGTTGGTAAAGAAAAACACCAGTAAGATGCGCGTGGCACGATTGCTGAACCAGCCTTTTACGGTGGTGATGTCCAGGTGCAATCGTTCGAGGTCAGAAACCTTGGGTTTGCGCAGCCAGGACTCCACCAGGCCGGTTACCATGCCTGCAGCAATGGTGGGGTTTAAAGAAGTAATAGGTGCTGCAATGACTGCGCTCAGTATGGTGAGCGGATGTGCCCGGGCGATCAAAGCGCCCAGCGCCGCCAGGCCGCCATTAATAGCCACCCAGATCCACACCAGGTTCCAGCCCAGTTCGGGACTGCGCGAAAAACCCAGAGCAAAACCGGCCAGTACCAGCAGCATGATGGCCCAGGGTATGAACTTGGGCCAACGCGCCTTGGTTGGCACCTGTTCGAGCTCAGCTCGAACCGTAGCTGGCACTTGTTGATCCTGTTGTAAATGTTCGGCCAAACCGGCCATATGACCGGCGCCGATAACCACCAGCACATTGCGTGGTTTTGAACCCTCAGCCGCCGCGCTTTCCTGCCGCAAGCGTGCCGCCATAAAGCGATCGCGCTCGGTAATCAAGGCAGCGTACAGCTCGGGTGAGTGCGCGGCGAATTCGGTGAAGGTGGATTCGAGTATGTCGCCTTCCTTCAGTTTTTCGATGGCCTCTTCGTCGATTTCATCGGAACTGACCATGCCTGCCACCAGGCCGGACATGAGGTAAAAGCGTTTATACCAAGGGACGCTGGCATAGCTGCGCTTCAGGGTAAGGGCCAGGTCGCGGTCTACTAATTGTAGCGGAACGCCACGTTTTGTCGCGGCCACCACAGCAGCGCGCATCTCAGCACCGGGCTCGATACCAAATTGATCGGCAATGCGGCGTTGATAGGCGCTGAGCGCCAGGTTGGCCATGACCAGGCCGGCTTTGCCGTCGCGAATGATCTTGTACAGGTCGAGGTCGGTCCACTTGCGTTCTGCTTTGAGCGCATCGTAGCGAGCCGGGCAAAGCTCCACCGCGATGGCATCAAATTGGTCGCTGCTGGCCAGCTCATGCACCGCTTCTGCGCTGGCGCGCGAAACATGGGCGGTGCCGATCAGCGTATAACGCACACCATCACGCTCAATCACGCGCATGGGCTGTTGGCTGCCGATCTGTTGACTTTCGGGCTGTTCGGCGGATGCCTCAGTTGATTCTACTGGGGCATCAACCGGAGAGCCCTGTAATTGGTTTTCTGGGGTTTGCGGGGACGACATCAAGAGAATCTCTGTGACCTTGCAAAAAGGTGCGCAAGGATACCTCAGATTGGCTTCTGAGGCATCTGCTGTGTAGGTTTCTGTAGGAGGCCGCTCTGCGGCCGATTAACCTCCCTTGGCTGGCTGATTGATCACTTCACCTTTGTGCAAAACGGTAAACAGCACCTTGTCGTATTCAAAATACACACTCCAGCGCTCATAAGTCCATTGGGTAATAGGCGGGTCACCCACCGGATTACCTTTACTGCTGGGTGCTCCATAGCGGGTTTCCACTTCGACCATGTTCGAGCCGTTTTCCGGCACGTCCATAAGACCCGCCTGACGCACTTCCTCGATCAGCAAAACATCGGCTGAGCTGATGCCGGTCGCTAAAAGTAAAACCAGTGTCAAAACCATCCTTGTCATGTCACTGCCTCCTGTAGTTGGAACTCAGGCCTTATTGCCCTGAGCAAAATATAGCATAGCCACGGTGAATGATCGCGCTAGCGCCCAGGGCTCGCCATACCCTGCGCCAGCAACCGCCGGTAGGATTCCAGTCGCCAGGCCGGCACCAGGCCCGCATGGACCGCGACACTGATGGCACAATCAGGCTCATGCACATGCCGGCAGTTGTTGAAACGGCAGCTACCCTGGGCACGATTGAATTCCGGATAGCCGCTGAGTAGTTCCCATTGCTCCATTTCCCATAAGCCGTATTCCCAAACGCCCGGTGAGTCGATCAGGCGGCCATTGCCCGGCAGGCGATACATCAGCGTGCTGGTGGTGGTGTGTCGGCCTTTGCCCGTGCTGCGCGACAGAGTTTGCGTCTGCAAGTCCAGATCGGGCACCAGTGCGTTGACCAGCGAGGATTTGCCCACGCCGGATTGGCCCACCACGATGCTGATCTGATCCTGCAGTAATGGCTGTAGCTTTGTTATGCCCGGCGAGGCTTTGCAGGAGGTGGTGATCACTTGATGACCCAGTTCACGATATTCATCCAGGCGATTGAATGGAGCGGGGCAATCAGCAGCTTCAGTAGCCAGCAGTTCGGCCTTGTTGACCACGATTAATGGTTTGATGCCCAGGCTCAATACGGCCACCAGGTAACGTTCCAGCAAGTCTCTGCTGGGCGCCGGTTCCGGAGCAATAACGATCACCACCTGGTCCAGGTTGGCCGCCATGATCTGCTTGCTGCCATTGCGTTGGCCGCGCACGAAATTGTTCTTCCGCGGCAGAATTTCATTCACCGGATTGCTTTCGCCCTGACCGGTGTCCAGCATGACCTGGTCGCCGCATACCGGGCGGCCCACTGTGCGTCTGTAAACACAAGCGAGTTGACGGCCATCCGCCAACTCGGCAATGCCCTGGTTGCCGTGCGAGGCGATGATCAAAGCCTGTTCATTTTGCATGCGTCTGGATAATTCCGTTTTGTGCCGCGCCTATCTTACCTGTGGTTTTCAATGCCTGGGTATCAGCATTTGTAAGCGGCCTGTTGTAGGCGGCAGCCTTGCGGCCGATCAACCTCTCAGTCGCGAGCGAGGCTCGCTGCTGCAATATCACTGACCTGATTAGCTTTTCGAGGGCAAAGCCCGCTCCTACAGTAGGGGCTGTTACTATGTTGGGGTGTTGATGAACAGAGAGAACCGCCCGCATGCTTGACCATTTGATTTGGCTAGACCTGGAAATGACCGGCCTGAATCCGGACACAGATTCCATCCTGGAAATTGCCACCGTCATTACCGATGCCAATTTGCAGGAGCTGGCCGTGGGCCCGGTGCTGGCTATACACCACGAGGAAGCCACATTGCAGGCCATGGATGACTGGAATCGCAAGCATCATGGGGAATCCGGCCTGTGGAGGCGAGTGCTGGCCAGCGGGGAAAGCCAGCAATCTGCAGAGCAGAAGACTCTGGCCTTTCTGCAAGAATGGGCCGGTTCTGGCAGCTCACCCATGTGCGGCAACAGCATTTGCCAGGACCGTCGCTTTTTGTACCGGCAGATGCCTGCCCTGCAGTCCTGGTATCATTACCGCAACCTGGATGTCAGTACTCTGAAGGAACTGGCGGCACGCTGGGCACCCGAGGTGCTGGCCAGGCACAAGAAGGAAAATCGCCATGAGGCGTTGTCGGATATACGCGAATCGATAGCCGAATTAGCTTATTACCGCCAACATTTGGCGAAGTTTGTGCAATCGTCCCAGGCTTGACCCCGTCATCCCGGACATTCACCCCGTCATCCCGGGCATTCACCCCGTCATCCCGGACATTCACCCCGTCATCCCGGGCATTCACCCCGTCATCCCGGGCTTGACCCGGGATCCAAAACACATTGAGAGACCAGCAATACCTGGATACCGGCGCCCTGGATCGTGCCCAGGGCAAGCGGGGGCCGGCATGACGGAGCGTCAGTTTTTCTGGTGCGCCGCCAAACGCATCCAGGTATCGACCACCGTATCCGGATTCAGTGACATGCTTTCAATACCCTGGTCCATCAGCCATTCGGCCAAATCCGGGTGGTCAGAAGGACCTTGCCCGCATATACCCACGTATTTGCCGCGCTTGCGGCAAGCCTGGATGGCCATTGAGAGCAGGGCCTTAACCGCCTCATTGCGCTCATCAAACAAATGCGCAACAAGGCCAGAGTCGCGGTCCAGTCCCAGGGTCAGTTGGGTCAGGTCATTGGAGCCGATGGAGAAGCCATCAAAAATGTCCAGGAACTGATCAGCCAACAGGGCGTTGGAAGGCAGTTCACACATCATGATGATCTTCAGGTCGTGTTTGCCTTGCTCCAGTCCGAATTCCTTCATCAGCTCAATCACGCCACGGCCTTCTTCAGGGGTGCGAACGAAAGGAATCATGGCCCACACATTATCCAGACCCATTTGCTCACGCACCTTGCGCATGGCGCGACACTCCAGTTCAAAACAGTCCTTGAACTCGGCGGATACGAAGCGAGAAGCACCGCGGAAACCCAGCATGGGGTTTTCCTCGTGCGGCTCATATTCACGCCCACCTACCAGGTTGGCGTATTCGTTGGATTTGAAATCCGACAAGCGCACGATTACGGGCTTGGGCGCAAAAGCCGCTGCAATGGTGGCGATGCCTTCTGCCAACCGGTCCACGTAATAACTCACAGGGTCGGCGTAACCGGCGATTTTACGCATCACCTCGGCACGGGTTTCGCCCTGTAATTGGTCAAAATTCAGCAGTGCTTTCGGGTGCACACCGATCATGCGATTGATGATGAACTCCAGCCTGGCCAGACCCACACCGGCGTTGGGTATCTGCGCAAAATCAAAAGCCCGGTCGGGGTTGCCCACATTCATCATGATCTTGAGTGGCGGTTCTGGCAGCTTCTTTATGTCGTCGGTCTGCACTTCAAAATCCAGCAAGCCCTCATAAACGAAACCGCTGTCACCTTCGGCGCAGGACACAGTTACCGCTTGCCCTGCTTTGATGGCGCTGGTGGCGTCACCACAACCCACTACTGCCGGAATACCCAATTCACGCGCAATGATGGCGGCATGACAGGTGCGCCCGCCGCGGTTGGTTACGATGGCTGCGGCACGTTTCATTACCGGTTCCCAGTCCGGGTCGGTCATGTCCGTTACCAGCACGTCACCGGCGACCACCTGATCCATTTCGGCAATGGATTTAACCACTCGGGCGATGCCCGAACCGATTTTATGGCCAATACTGCGACCTTCACACAAGCTATCGCCTGTCTGTAACAAGCGATAGCGTTCGATCACGTTACCGGCGCGGCTGCGCACGGTTTCCGGCCTGGCTTGAACGATGTAGAGCTTGCCGCTTTCACCATCCTTGGCCCATTCAATATCCATGGGCTTGCCATAGTGCTGTTCAATGGTAACGGCCTGACGGGCCAGTTCCTTGACCTCTCCATCATTGATGCAGAATTGCAGGCGGCGGGCTTCATCTACCGGGCGGGTTTCTACGCCTCCGCGACCATTGGCACCGCCAGCTTCAGCCCCGTAGACCATTTCCAATGCCTTGCTGCCGCGATTGCGCCGCAGCACCGGATCGTGTCCAGAGGCAAGAGTGGGTTTGTATACGTAAAATTCATCGGGGTTGACTGCACCCTGAACAACCATTTCGCCCAGACCGTAAGAGGCAGTAATAAATACGGCATCGCGAAAGCCCGATTCGGTATCCAGTGTGAACATCACCCCGCTGGATGCCAGATCGGAGCGCACCATCACTTGAATTCCGGCCGACAAGGCCACCTCGGCATGCTCAAAGCCCTGGTGTACCCGATAAGCGATGGCCCGGTCGTTGTACAAGGAGGCGAACACTTCGTGGATGCGCTGTTTGACCTGCTCAATGCCACGTACATTCAGAAAGGTTTCCTGCTGACCCGCAAAAGAAGCGTCGGGCAGGTCTTCAGCGGTGGCAGATGACCGCACGGCTACCGCAGGCTGCACTCCGAGTTTTGAGCAAAGCTCATCCCAGGCCTGTGCAACCGCTGCATCAAAATCAGGGTGGAAAGGGGTTTCCATCACCCAGCGGCGAATGGTTTTTCCCGCATCGGCCAGGGCAGTGATGTCGTCAACATCCAGGCTGTTCAGTAATTGGTTGATTCTGTCAGCCAAACCGGATTGCGCCAGAAATTCCCGAAATGCATCAGAAGTAGTAGCAAACCCACCCGGGACCGATACTCCCAGGCTGGACAACTGGCTGATCATTTCGCCCAATGAAGCGTTTTTGCCACCAACCTGGTTCAGGTCCTGCATGCCCAGCCTATCCAGCCATTTGATATAGTGCGTCAACAGACTCTTCCTTTCGTTTATTCAGGCAAGCTCTGAATAAATCAGAGATACCTTAGTCAAGAATTTCAAGCTGCCGATGGCCAATGACCGGTCGGCGGCAAAATGAGTGCTGAAGTTTACAGGGGCATAACATGCATCGCACGGTGTTCTTCATATCCGATGGCACAGGCATTACCACCGAGACAGTGGGGCACTCCCTGCTGACCCAATTTCCCAGCATCGAATTTCGCCAGATTCGTATCCCCTTTGTCGGTGACGAAGTTAAAGCCCGGCAGGCGGTGGAACAAATCAATCGCTGTGCTATTCAAGATGGAGCACCTCCCATCGTTTTCAACTCCATTGTTGATGAAACCATCAGTGCCATAGTCAAATCCAGCTCGGCTATGACCCTGGATTTGTTCGCTGCTTTCCTGGACCGCATGGAGGAAGCATTGGGTGTGAAACGCCATGCCTCAGTGGGGCAGGCGCACGGCGTGGTAAATCCGAAACGTTATGACGAGCGCATGGAAGCCACCAATTACGCCCTGACTCACGACGATGGTGTCAGTACCAGCTACGATCAGGCTGACCTGATTCTGGTGGGTGTGTCACGTTCGGGTAAGACACCGACCTGTTTGTACATGGCACTGCACTTTGGTGTGAAAGCAGCGAACTATCCGCTCACCGAAACCGACCTGGAGCAGCAAACCCTGCCAGCCTTTTTGCGCAGCCAGAAAGCCCGCATAGCCGGTTTGACCATCGATGCTGACCGACTCTCGCAGATACGCGAAACCCGTCGCCCGGACAGTAAATATGCTTCCATCAAACAATGCCATTGGGAAGTGGACGCTGCTGAAAGCCTGATGCGCATGTCGGGAGTGCCGGTTTTCAATACCACCCACAGCTCCATTGAGGAAATCGGCAGCCGGGTGCTGGCGCAATTGGACCTGCAACGCGAAATGTTCTGAGACCTGCTCACGTTTTCAGCATGGGTAGAGAAGGGTAAAGCTTGTGTTATGCTTTTCGCATGGTCTCATTCAGTCAAACGGGTAGTTTTTTGTTTCGCCCGAAACTCAAACGCTTGCAGGATACGCAAGAGGAAATCTATCGCCAACTGCAATTGCTCATTCCGGATGAGATTGCCTTCTTCGATCATCTGAGTTCCCGCGTACACGGCTCCCCCTTGTTGCGCTTACAGGTGCTGGAACGACATCCCTATACGACCTTTTTTCGGTTGACTTATGAGTTCAGGGCCGACGAAGTGGTCAACTTTGCACCGGATGCGCATATACGTTGTTACAGTGATGCCCGCCTGGCTGAAGCTACTTCATTCGATTGTGAGCAAGCTTGTCGGCGCAGCAATTTTCCGGCCTTTCCCAATCGCCTGGCCATGCAAAAAGCCTGGCGTGAAAACCGCGCACTGGATCGCTGGCTGGACTATTTGTTGTGCCAGGGACACAGTGTTGAGACCATGAAAGGCACGTCCAAACCTGAATCAGTGACAGCGAATGAGCGGGTCAAAGTGACAGCAGGTTGAAATTGGTCTGTTGATTTTGGCAGGTTGAAACTGGCGAATGTCAAATTGACGATTGACATCAAGCGCCTCAGACCTTACGATGCTGCGGCTTTCGCGGGGCTATAGCTCAGCTGGGAGAGCGCTACAATGGCATTGTAGAGGTCGGCGGTTCGATCCCGCCTAGCTCCACCACTCAATGTCCCCTTCGTCTAGAGGCCTAGGACACCGCCCTTTCACGGCGGCGACACGAGTTCGAATCTCGTAGGGGACGCCAAGTCCCGCATCAGAAGTGAAAGATCTGATGCGACATCAAAACCACCGCACGGTGGTTTTTTTGTGTACGTAATTTGGGTTTATACAACTTTTATGGCAGTAAATACGTTTTTCGGGAAAATAATGCACTCCAAACCGCAGAAAAGGTATCGACCAATTAAATTCTTTAAATCAGAAGCATCTAGCCTCAGGTGTCAAGAGAAGACCTCTCCATGCCGTTGAGCAGTTGGATGATGGAGTTCTTTATCGCATTGGCGCCGGACTCGGGACGGAGCAAGTGGGGACCGCATTGCCTCTGGTCATTAAGGGACTGTTGATACGCTACAATGAACAGTCGTACAGAATGGCGTCAGATGAACGTGGAACACGTAACTCCGGAAGGAGAGACCGGGCCCGAGTGCGAGCCTGGCTGCGTCGACACAGCCCCGGAAGCTGATTCTTCCCAGCGCATTGTCGTACGGGGAAAGTTCCTCTTTTGCGGCGCGCAGAAATTCTGGGTGAAAGGGGTTACCTACGGAACTTTTCGTCCCGGTGAAGGTGACCAACCTATTCCCGATCGTCGGACGGTAGCGTCCGACTTCAGGAGCATGGAGGCAGCCGGAATCAATACGGTCAGGGTCTATACCCCCCCACCACGATGGCTTCTGGATCTGGCGCAGGCATCCGGTTTAAGGGTGATGGCAGGCCTCGCCTGGGAACAGCACATCACGTTCCTGAATGACCGAAAACTGCGCAAGTCAATCGAACGCCGCATCCGGGATGACGTCAGGGCCTGCGCCGGTCACCCGGCGATATTGTGTTTTGCGATTGGAAATGAAATTCCTGCACCCATCGTTCGCTGGCATGGCCGCAGGAAGATTGAAAAATTTCTCAAGCGGCTGTACCAGGCAGTCAAAAGTGAAGACCCGAATGCGCTGGTTACCTACGTAAACTATCCGACGACGGAATATCTCCAGCTACCGTTCCTAGACCTGTGTTGCTTCAATGTGTACCTTGAATCCGAAGATCTTCTCCGCGGGTACTTGGCACGGCTGCAGAACCTGGCCGGGGACAAGCCCCTGCTCATGGCGGAAATCGGTCTTGACAGCCAGCGCAACGGGGAATTGGAGCAGGCAACGCAACTCGAATGGCAAATTCGCACAACGTTCACATCCGGCTGTTGCGGCGTATTTGTCTTTGCCTGGACCGACGAATGGTATCGTGGCGGTTCTGAGATCGAGGACTGGGACTTTGGGCTATGCACTCGGGACCGGCAGCCAAAACCGGCCCTGCAAGCCGTTACGCGGGCCTATGAAAATGCGCCGTTCCCAGCTGATTTCCAATGGCCCGGAATTTCCATTGTCGTATGCAGTTACAACGGCGCCAGCACCATCAGGGACACACTGGAGGGTCTGCAGGCCCTCGATTATTCCGATTACGAAATAATCGTGGTGGATGACGGTTCAACCGATGACACTGCCGCCATTGCACGCGAATATAAAGTGCTGCCCATCAGCACCGAAAACCGTGGACTCAGCAACGCCAGGAACACCGGCTGGCAAGCCGCCAGCGGTGAAATCGTGGCCTATATCGATGACGACGCCTACCCCGACCCACACTGGCTGCAATACCTGGCTCACACCTACCTGACCACCGACTACGTCGCTGTAGGCGGCCTGGCTCCGGCGCCACCGGAAGATGGGCCGATTGCAGATTGCGTGGCCAACGCTCCCGGCAGGCCGGTACACGTGCTATTGACCAACACGGATGCCGAACACATTCCAGGCTGCAACATGTCATTCAAGCGTGACGTCCTGGAGGCCATTGGAGGCTTCGATCCACGTTACCGGGCGGCCGGTGATGACGTAGACATCTGCTGGCGAATCCTTGAAAAAGGTTGGAAGATTGGCTTTCATGCCGGGGCTTTGAATTGGCACCATTGCCGAAATTCGCTCCAGGAATATTGGAAGCAACAGCAGGGTTACGGCAAAGCCGAGGCATTGCTGGAGGAAAAGTGGCCGGACAAATACAACGCCACCGGCCACTTTACTTGGCGAGGCAGGCTTTATGGCAAGGGAATAACTCAGGCCTTGCCAACCAATCGCTGGCGGATTTACCACGGCCAGTGGGGTATGGCGCCGTTCCAGTCGATTTATGGGCCGGGCAGCAGCTTATGGACGTCCCTGCCATTGATGCCTGAATGGTATTTTGTCTGCTTTCTGCTCGCTTTTCTTTCATTGCTTGGCCTGGCATGGACGCCCCTGTTATTTACCGTTCCCCTATTGATACTGGCCGTATCAGCGCCGCTGGCACAGTCCATCATCGCCGCGGTGAGGGCCGAATTTCCTACGCACTGGCCCAGCAGATGGCAACGCTTCAAGTTGAGGTGCATATCGGCATTGCTGCATTTGCTGCAACCCTTAGCGCGCCTGATTGGCAGAATACGCCATGGGCTGACACCTTGGAGGAAGAGAACGGGAGAAAGCGGCAAACTGTTTTCTTTCTGTGATGTTCGAATGGAGCTGTGGTCCGAGCAATGGCATTCGCCGCAGGACTGGTTGAGCCGGTATGAGAAGGCAATGCAACGTGATGAAATCCGGGTGTTTCTGGGCGGCGATTATGACCGGTTTGACCTGGAAGTGCGGGGCGGCTTGCTGGGAAGAGCACGGTTGCTTATGGTCCAGGAAGAACACGGCGGGGGCAAGCAGTTGCTGCGGTTCGCTGTTCGTTCGAAACTGTCCAGGGGCAACGTAATACTAATAATCCTGTTTGCCGTACTCGGAATTCTGGCCACCGTCGATGCTACCTGGGTCGTTTCTGCAGTGTTGCTTGGATTCTCGGCGACGCTGGCGATCCGGTCTCGCTACGAGGCGACGAATGCGGTAGGGGCTTTTCGAAAGGGGTTTCAGGTGTTGCAAAGGGAAACCGAGGCTGAAGATGCACGGGTGGAGCCCGATTGACGAGCAGACCCAAAGAGCCACCTGAGCATTCCGGATGGTCCCGCTACCGCCGAATGATGCCGTATATTCGCAGAGAGTGGCATAGGATCGCTTTTATTGGGTTTTTGACGGTTGTAGCCGCTGGAGTTAGTGCGCTCATGCCGTGGCCGCTGAAACTTTTGGTTGACCACGCACTGGGTGACCAGGATTTGCCTGGCTCTGTAAGTAAATTGTTTAATGCTGTTGGACTCGAGCCAAATACCGCGCTGCTGATTATTGCTGCCGGTGCTGCAAGTTTCAGCCTGTATATCCTCAACACCGCACTGAACTGGGGTCTGACCTGGAATTGGGCTGTTTCCGGCTATCGCATGATGTACGATCTGGCCGCGGACATATTCGCACGCCTGCAGCGCTTGTCGCTCTTGTATCATGGCAAACATCCTGTCGGGGACTTGCTCAGCCGGATTTCCACAGACAGCTATTGTGTCTACAAGCTGGCAGCTGATTTGCTGATTGGTCCGGCAGCAAACCTGCTCACAATTACCACTGTCAGCATCATCGCATGGACACTTGATCCTCTGCTGGCCATGCTCCTGCTTACAACCGTGCCGGCACTTGCCTGGTCAGCGCGATTCTTCGGCAAACGACTGAAGCAACGCTCCCAGCTGCAGCGGGAGGCAACCGCCCGACTCACCAGCTTCGTCCACCAAACACTGACTGCCATTCCAGTGGTCAATGCCTTTACCCGGGAAGACCGTAATCACAGTGAGTTCGCCCAACTTGGAAGAGTTGTTGTTTCTCGTTCCCAGAAGGGCATTCTAGTTAGCCAATCCTTCCAGTTCGTGAACGGCAGCGCCATGGCTGTGGGATCCGCTCTGGTTATCTTCGTTGGCGGCACTCGAGTGCTGTCGGGAGAAATATCACTCGGCAGCCTCCTCGTGTTCATCGCCTACGCTAATACGCTGCGCTCGTCGTTCACTTCTCTGTTGGCTACTTACGGCGAGGTCAAGGGAACTGAAGCCAGCATCGAACGGGTGATCGAGGTGTTAGATGCTGATAACGAAGTACCAGATCGCCAGGATGCAATACCTTTTGTTAAACAACTGGATCGTCAGGCTATCGCAGTAGCCTTTAAGGGCGTTACTTTCGGGTATGAAACGGACAGACCCGTACTTGAAAACATAAACCTCACAGTGGAAGCCGGTGAAACAATCGCACTGGTTGGTGCAACAGGAGCAGGTAAGACCACTCTTGCTTGCCTGGTGCCCCGCTTCTTCGATCCATGGCAAGGACAGGTATTGTTTGACGGTACTGACGCCAGAGAATTCCAGTTGCACAGCCTTCGTCAACAAGTTTCACTGGTGCTGCAAGAACCTTTTCTGCTGCCATTGACGGTTGGCGAGAATATCGCCTACGGTCGCCCGAATGCGAGTAGTGAGGAGATCATCGCGGCCTCTGTCGCAGCCAATGCCGACGAGTTCATTATCAAACTGCCCGCAGGCTACGACAGCGTGATCGGGGAGCGCGGGGCAACCCTTTCCGGCGGACAACGTCAGCGTCTGGCCATCGCCCGGGCACTGCTCAAGGATGCACCCATCCTGATTCTCGACGAGCCAACATCGGCTCTTGATGCTGCAACT
This sequence comes from Lysobacterales bacterium, assembly GCA_034440115.1. Taxonomy (GTDB): domain Bacteria; phylum Pseudomonadota; class Gammaproteobacteria; order Xanthomonadales; family SZUA-36; genus JAWXBM01. Next base: position 28,001 of record JAWXBM010000015.1, read on the forward strand.
GAAGCGCTGATCCTGGAGGCGCTTGAGCGCCTGATGGCCAACCGCACCACTTTCATCATCGCCCATCGGCTCTCAACCATTCGCAACGCGGATAGTGTAATCGTGCTTAAGGATGGGGCAATTGTGGAACGCGGTACGCAAGCGGAATTGATCAAGGCGAGGAAGGATTACTGGCAGTATCACGCACTGCAGTTTGGTGAGTCACCGAAGGGGTTAAATTTGTGAAGCCCTGGCTGTCACTTTCCTGCAGTTATGGGCGACGCCACAGCAAACCTTTCGTCGGTGTTTTGGGCCTCATGATTCTGGATATCGGTTTCAATGTGCTGACACCGTGGCCCCTCAAGTTGATTGTTGATAACGTGCTCCCAGGGGAGCCCTTACCAGACGCCGTCTCATGGATGGGTTTTCTCCCCGGTGCTTCTTCCGCGGGGGCTCTGCTTGCCTGGCTAGCCCTCGCGACGATTCTGTTATTTATTGGCCGTAGAATTGTGCTGATGATCAAGGATTATCTGCAGGCCGGAGCAGCTACTCGAATTAAGCTTGACCTCGCAGGCGATGTCTTCCTCCACATGCAAAAGCTCTCGCTGCGTTTTCACGGCACTCAAAAGGCGGGAGACCTGCTTCGTCGTGTCATCGATGATACAGATTTTGTTCGATCGTTCATCACCGGTGTAATCCTTCCCGCATTGACCTCAGTAGTGACCTTACTTGTCATGTTCTGGGTCATGTGGAAGATCAATCCGTTTCTTTCCCTCGTCTCGTTGCTTGCAGCTCTACCCATGCCGATACTGATGAGATGGCTCACACCGCGCATGAGCGAGCGGTCATATGAGCAGCATAAGGCGGAAGGAGTGGTAATGGCGGTTGCCGAGCAAACCATGACTTCCCTGCCTGTGGTTCAGGCATTTGGGCGAGAGTCTCACGAGGAAGCACGCTTCCGTGGCAGTTCACACCAGGCCATCAGCAAATACTTACAATCGACCCGCACACAGCTGCTGTTCTCGCTGGCCGTTGGTTCTGTGACTGCGCTTGGCACTGCTGCGCTAATTACCTTGGGCGGCTTTCAGGTTCAGGCCGGACAACTCAGCATCGGTGGTCTGCTGGTTTTCCTGGCCTACCTGGCGGCCATTTACCAACCGATAGAAACGCTTGCCAGCCTGGCTGCGGGATACGCTAACAGCGAAGGTCAGGCGCGGCGAGTCATGCAGGTGCTGGATGCTGACGATAGGGTTCCCGACCCTACATCCGCTCGAACCTTCGTGGCACGGCACGACCGCCCGGGCATAACGGTGACCTTTGAGAACGTAAGTTTTGGCTATGAGCCAAACCGCCCCGTGCTCAACAACATCAACCTTACTGTGCGGGCCGGCGAGACCGTCGCACTGGTAGGTGCTACCGGAGTAGGCAAAACCACATTGGCTTCCCTTGTACCCCGTTTTCTCGACCCCTGCAAAGGGCGCGTGTTGTTTGACGGTATCGATGTCCGTGATATCCAGCTGCGCAGTCTTCGCCAACAGGTTGCGCTGGTGTTGCAGGATTCCTTCCTGCTACCGCTGAGCATTGCTGAGAATATCGCTTATGGACGCCCGAATGCGGGCAGTGAAGATATCGCCGCAGCCGCTGTGGCGGCTAATGCCGATGAGTTTATTCTGAGTTTACCGCAGGGCTATGATACGGTGATTGGTGAAAGAGGAGCGACCCTTTCCGGCGGGCAGCGCCAGCGCTTGTCCATCGCCCGGGCACTACTCAAAGATGCGCCGATCCTGATTCTCGATGAGCCAACGTCAGCCCTTGACGCTAAGACTGAGGCGGTGATTCTTGAAGCACTCGAGCGGCTGATGACCAACCGCACCACCTTCATCATCGCCCATCGGCTCTCCACAATCCGCAACGCAGACAGCATAATCGTGCTGCAGGATGGGGCAGTTGTGGAACAGGGTAGCCATGTAGAATTGATGGCTAAGGGCGGTGCGTATATGAAACTAGTCAATCTGCATAGCCAGGGGGAAATGAGGTGAGAATCGGCCTCATTTCCCAGGAGTACCCTCCAGAGACTGCAAAAGGCGGTATCGGAACGCAGACTTACCTTAAGGCACACGGGCTGACCGCTTTGGGCCATCAGGTTCGAGTCATATCCCGCAGCCCTTCGAGCCTGCGAACAGAGCATGAGGAGGATGGGGTTTGTGTTATTCGCGTACCGTCCACCTCAATGCCGGTTTATACAGAGTTGGCCGATTGGCTGAGCTACAGCCAATGTGTGGCCGCAGAGATTGCTACTCAGCAGGCACGAGAGCCCTTTGATGTTCTCGATTTTCCGGAATGGGCCTGCGAGGGATTGGTGCACTTGTTGAATCAGTCCGAATGGAATCGGGTGCCGACTGTGATACACCTGCACGGTCCGCTGGTGATGTTGGCGCACACTCTGGGATGGCCTGATCCGAACACAGAGTTTTTCCGGATGGGTAGTCAAATGGAGGCTGCGTCCCTGCGCCTGGCCAATGCTGTCTTTTCCTCGAGCGCGTGTTCAGCAGACTGGTGCGCTTCGGAGTATGGACTGGACCGGGATCGAATTCCTGTCATGCACACCGGTATTGATACCGAATTGTTTCATCCCCGTCCGGTTGCAAAGGCAGCAGATCCCACCATCGTTTTTGTTGGCAAGATGGTACGCAATAAAGGCGTGGAAATTCTGGTAGATGCTGCCTGCGAAATCGCGAATGATTTTCCAGGTCTGCAGCTACGCCTGCTGGGCGGCGGCGAGGAGTCCATAATCGAATCGCTGCGGGCAAAAGTAGCGGAGAGGGGCTTGGAACATATGCTGGATATACCCGGCTATATCGCCCGAAAGGACCTTCCAGACCAACTCTCACGGGCACAGGTATTCGCTGCACCATCCGAGTATGAAGGTGGACCTGGCTTCGTCTACCTGGAAGCCATGGCCTGTGGTTTGCCCGTTATTGGCTGTAGTGGTTCAGGCGCAGCGGAGGTGATCCAGGATGGTGAGTCAGGGTTGCTGGTGAATCCGAATGATGTATCTCATTTGGCAAGTGCACTGCGGCGACTCCTGGCCGATAAAGCTGAAAGAGAGGCAATGGGAATAAATGCACAGAAATCTGTCAGCCAGACAGCGGACTGCAAGATTTGTGTGCCGCAAATTGCGGCTTTCTACGAGACCGTGATTGCGACTAAATAACTATAGCTTTGTGAATAGAAATGCTTATCCGGAAACCTAAAATCTCCCTTCGGCATCTCGGTGGTTTTGATGACCGGTTTATCGATGAGTCAAGTTGGCGGCAGTTGCTGGCAGAGGGTGAGACCAATTCGATTTTTCTCACCAAATGGTGGCAGAAAGCCTGGTGGAAAAGCTTTGGTCGTGGCCAGCTTTTGTTGTTTGGAATATTTTCTGAAAACACATTGATAGGGCTTGCGCCACTATTCGCGGACTGTGGGATGGTGTTTTTTTCGGGCTCGGGGGAATCTGACTACCTGGATTTCATTGGTAGAACTCCGAACCACGCGGTGCTTGCTGAACTGCTTGCGAAGGTCATGGAGAAAGTCCCGGATTTCAAGGGATTTCGCTTCTATCATACACCCGATGCTTCCGGAACCGGATCGGCCTTGATGCAGGCAGCGGAGAGGCTCTGTTTGCGTTGCTATGACGAAGGAAATATGCCGGCACCAACGATCGATTTAGCCATGACTGGCGCTAGTGTGGCACAGAAGAAAAGTCTTGTTCGGCACCAGAAATATTTTGAGCGCGAAGGCTCCCTTTCAATCCGGCATTCGAGTGTTGCAAGCGAAATCCTGCCCCGCCTTGAGTCCTTCTTTGATCAACATATAGCGCGTTGGGCGGTCACTTCTTATCCCAGCTTGTTTCTTGACCCGGCCCAACGTAAGTTTTACGAAAATCTCGCCAGTTCTTCAGGGCTGGACAGCGGGTTACGTTTTACTGAGCTTGAATGGAACGATGTACCCATCGCGTTTCATTTTGGCTTCAGTTACGGTGGTAGGTATATGTGGTACAAACCCAGCTTCGCCATCGATTTTGCCAAGCACTCCCCGGGTGAGGTCTTGTTGCGCAGTCTTCTGCTCAAGGCAATCGAAGAGGATGCCAGGGTTTTTGATCTGGGTCTGGGTGCAGAAGCATTCAAAAACCGGTTTGCCACGCACGTGCCTCTGGTCCGCACCTGGGGGCTTTACCCTATTGCCAGTGCGCATTCTCCCCCAGGTTTCGGGCAAGCACTGACAACATGAAGGTATTGGTTCTCAGCCCCCATCCTGATGATGAGTCTATTGGTTGTGGCGGTACCCTGCGCAAGCATGTTGTTGAGGGGGCTGACATCAAAGTGGTATTTCTGACATCTGGTGAGCAGGGTGGCCATGGCTTCACTGCGGATGAGGCACGTCGCACCCGCGAACTCGAGGCCCAACAGGCAACGGAAATCCTGGGGATTACAGACATCGAGTACTGGCGGGAAAAAGATGGACTCTTGCGCGTCAGCCGCAGGCTGACCGAAAAACTTGTGAAGACCATTCAAAACTACAGGCCTGACCTGATCTTTGTCCCCAACGAATCAGAATCTCATTCAGATCACCGGGCCACGTTTCGTTTACTTCAATCTGTGCGGCGCAAGTTCATGATTGAAGCCAGAATTCTGAAGTACGAAATATGGACGCCTCTTAAGGTCATGGACGAGATTGTTGATATCACCCCCTATATGGACAGTAAGGTTGCCGCCGTTCAAGCGTATAAAAGCCAATGCAACGTTCTCAGGTTTGACGAGGCAATGCTGGGCCTGGCGCGTTATCGTGGAGAACTATTTTGCTGGCCAAAAATTGAGGAGGGTGGCGGTCGCTATGCGGAAGTTTTTCAGGTACATGCCTTGTGATTCATCACGTCTTTGCCAATAGATCGAACATTGGAGACTGGCTGTCCGCGCGCGGCATCCAGTCACTGCTTGCGCCGTATGAAGTTGTTGAGTATTTGTGCGACGAGCCTTTTGTCTCTGAGACGCTGGAACGATTGGAAACAGTGCCTGAAACCGACTTGATTGTTATCGGTGGTGGGGGGTTGTTTATGGATTATTTTGCACCCTTCTGGATTGGACTTCGAGATATTGCACCGCGAGCGCCTGTTTGTATTTGGGGAGTTGGTTATTGCGATTTAAAGGCTGGGTTGTCTCACCCCCCTTTGGAGGTGGTGCGCAACTGTGTTGAAATCAGCCGTATTTGTGTGGTTCGGGATGAATTAACTCGAGGATATCTCGGTATTCAAAAAATTAGTGAACCAGTCGCTTGTCCGAGCATGGTTGTAATAGAACCCAATCCCGGAGGATGTGGGGTTTTGCACGTTGACAACTATTCAACGGTCGGTGCCAAGGCCTACGAGGAGATGGATAAAATTTCCCGGAAATATGCGCTTGACACAAATCGCCCATTTCGCAGGACAAATAACCGAATCAACAACAGATACGAACTTGATGATGTATTAACTCTTTATCGGGAGTCTGCCCTCATTGTAAGTTCAGCGCTTCATGGCTGCGTAATTGCGGTCGCGATGGGAAAACCTGTGTGTGCAGTTTCCGGTGACCGGAAGATTGAGGGTTTCATGGAGGCTGCCGGCCTTGGTAGCTGGATTCTTGATAGGAGTGAAGTTGACTGTCTTGGGGCTATGTTGGAGGACCTACCTGATCAAAAACCTGTTTTGGATTTTGTGAAGAAGGTAAGGTTTCAGAATGTGGCTGTGGCAGATCGAATAAGATCGGAAATTTTGGAGCACTGAATAGTTGGACATGCCACCTCCTCACTCCAAGCTACGCATAATTGTAACTGGCCTTGTTGAATTGCATCCCGTGGGTGGCCTGATTTCTACTTTTGAAAAAGCTAAAAATGGGGGCTTACCTATCCAGCATAAGTTGAATGCTAAGGAGAAATTAATAGTTATGGTAGGCAATAAGGAAATCTCCTAATCGGAGCGTCAATGAAGCAGTCTAAATTAAGAATAATTGTAACTGGGTTGGTTGGCTGGCAGCCTGTTGGAGGTGTTGCCTGGGATTATCTCCAATATGTTATCGGGCTTGCCGAGCTTGGCCACGAAGTGTATTACCACGAAGATACTTGGGCTTGGCCATACAATCCGCGGACTAATGAAGTCAGTGAAAGTGGAGACTACTCCGCCCGGTTTCTAGAGAGCTTCTTTAACAACTATGCTCCCGAATTGAGACATTGCTGGCATTATCTGCATCTACACGAATTGAGCTTTGGGATGCAACGATCGCAGTTCGATAAGATTGCGAGAACAGCGGACATCTTCCTCAACGTCAGTGGTGCTGGCTTAATACCTGACAACTTGTCTCCAACCTGCAAGAAAGTGTTTTTGGACAGTGATCCGGGTTTTAACCAGATCGTCCTTAGTGAGCGTCCCGATTGGGTTGAAAATGTGGAGTCATGGTGTGCAGGTGTTCTAGCTCACGATCAACACTTCACCTATGGTGAAAACATCCTTGGGGCCGACTGTCTGGTGCCGAAAGGCAAGCTCACTTGGAATACAACCAGAATGCCAATTGTCAATCGACTGTGGGAAGCGATGGCTCCAGCAGAAGCACATGCTCCGTGGACCACGGTAATGACCTGGAATGCGTTTAAAGGACGACTTCTGTACAAAGGTGTGGAATACAAAAGTAAGGACGCTGAGTTCGAAAAAATATTCGATCTTCCATCGCGATTACCAAAGCGGTTCAAAGTTGCCGTTGGCGGTATCAAAACACCGATGGAAAGACTCAACCGAGCAGGATGGGAAGCAATCGACGGCCCATCAGCTACTCTCACACCTGAAAGCTATCAAGAGTACATCGTTAATTCCCGAGGTGAGGTTTCGACGGCGAAGCATGTCTATGTTCAACTCAGGACCGGTTGGTTCAGTTGTCGCAGTGCTTGTTATCTTGCTGCGGGTAGACCGGTTGTGGTCCAGGATACAGGTTTCTCGAAGTTCATTCCGACGGGGCGCGGATTACATTGTTTCCAAACAATTACTGAAGCTGTCGATTGTATTCGAACAGTGGAGTCAGATTATGAGGCAAATGCTCGAGCGGCGAAAGAGCTCTCAAAAGAGTACTTCGATTCGGGAATTGTTCTGCAAAAGTTAGTTGACGACATAATGGAAGGATGACAAATCGTGGCAATTGAGGAACTCACAGGACGCTGGGATTACTTCAGCTTACCATCCAACATCTTGGTTGGCCATGATTGTTACCTGGAGCGAAAGGATTCCTTTACTCGATTTCGAAGCAGTCGTTCCCCAGGGTTGATTTTGGGCAACTGTGTCCGTGTCTACACATGGACGACTTTCAATGTTGAACCATCCGGAATTGTAGAAGTTGGGGATGATTCCATTCTTGTGGGTGCAGTTTTCATGTGCGCCGAACGCATCACAATTGGCAAGCGTGTGGTGATTTCCTACCACGTAACCATTGCTGATAGCGACTTCCACCCGATCGAGGCTGCTGCCCGAAAACTAGATGCCATAGCGAACGCTCCTGGCGGGGATCTTTCGAAGCGCCCCCCCCTAGAGTCTCGGCCAGTAATGATTGAGGACGACGTGTGGATTGGCATTGGGGCGATCATTCTAAAAGGAGTACATATCGGCAGAGGCGCCAGAATATCAGCAGGTTCTGTCATTGCTCGCGATGTACCTGCCGGTGCTCGTGTGGCTGGAAATCCGGCACAGATAATCCATGAGGCAGCAAATTGACTCTGCCGCATTCGTTGCCACACGACTGGTATCCCGCACCTCTTCCTTCAAACGTGAGAATTGGTGAGGGAAGTTGGCTTTACAGTTCCTTCGCATTTCTCCATTGCAGAAGCACTCGACAGCAAGCTGTTCGAATTGGACGCTCAAGCGGCGTCTACATGGGATCCTTTTTTGATTTGGGACCAAATGGAGAAGTTCAGATTGGCGATTTCTCCACTCTTGTTGGAGTAATCATTTGTTCAGACCAGAAAGTCATTATTGGCGATTATGTTTTTATTGCACACGAGGTAGTTTTGGCTGATCACTTCGCCGCAGCCCCAACTTCTATTGAATCAAATTCCGAAGACGCAGATTCTGAATCTTCCATTAAAGATGCTGGAATTGTTATCGGTGAAAATGCCTGGATAGGTGCGGGGGCAATCATTCTGAGCGGGGCACGCATCGGAACAGGAGCAATAGTTGGTGCCGCCACAGTGGTTGATTTTGCAGTTCCTGATTATGCGGTTGTGACAGGAAACCCGGGGCGATTCATGCCACGTCTCGCAACGACAGTGAAAGAGTCGTTGTAACCGCTTATTCGGACTGCTACTTCAGCACCGATCGGATCAGGAAGGCGACCGTCCCGATCACCACAATTCCCGCGAGGTAGAGCGTCAGAAACCACAACCAGCGGCGCATCAATGGTAGCCGTCGCCGGAGCGAACCTTGCCGCGGAACACCCAGTAGGAATAGGCGGTATAGGTCAGGATTATCGGTATCAGGACAACTGCCCCTACCAGAAGGAAAAGCAGCGAGCTGTCGGGTGCTGCGGCTTCGGCGATAGTCAGTGCAGGCGGGACGAGGTTGGGATAGAAGCTGACCCCAAGGCCTGCATAGGACAGAACGAATAGGGGCACAGTTGCCAGAAATGGGCGCAGATGATCCTGTTTTTGCAGGCCTGTCCACAACTGCCATATGGAAAGAGCAAGCACCACCGGCACAATCGCGCTCCAGGCGCCCGAGGGCCAACCAAACCAGCGTACGAGATATTCCGGTCGCAGGAACGGTGTGGCAAGGCTTACCGCGCCGATCAACGCGACCAAACCCACGCCGAGTGGCGCTGCAAAACGCCGCGCGCGTGCCCGCGTCTCTCCTTCGGTCTTCAGGATCAGCCAGGTCGCGCCAAGCATGGCGTAGCCCACCACCAGCGCCAAAGCCGTCAGCGCTGAGAACGGCGTCAGCCAGTCCCAATTGCCGCCACCTTAGGCGCGTCCGTCGACAGCGATGCCTTGCACCAGCGCTCCAAGTGCCATTCCCTGAGCGATCGCCGCAATGAGTGAGCCGCCCCAGAAGCCAAACTCCCAAAATACCTGCATCCGTTTGGTTCGGTGCACGAACTCGAAGGCCACGCCGCGAAAGATCAGGCCCAGTAGCATGGCAATCATCAGCGGGTAAAGCGCGGGCATCAAGATGTCATAAGCGAGCGGAAATACCGCGAAAAGTCCGCCGCCGCCATGTGTAAGCGGTCGCCTACTTTTTCGCGCCCGAATAGCATGATGCCCAGGAATCCAGCCTCAAGGAAAAAGGCCGACAATACTTCGTAGCCCATCAACGGTCCAACAATCGGCCCGGTCTTGTCCGAGAACACCGACCAGTTTGTGCCGAACTGATAGGACATCACGATGCCCGAAACAACCCCCATGCCGAAGACGACTGCGAAGATGGTTTTCCAGTAGTCGAACAGCCGTCGGTAAACCTCGTCGCGGCGCCACAACCAGAGACCGTTCAGCACCGCCAGAAAGCTCGCCAGGCCGATCGAGAAAGCCGGAAAGATGATGTGTGCAGAAATAGTGAAGGCGAACTGAAAGCGGGCCAGATCGACTGCGGTTATTTCGCTGAGCATGACGAGCGTCCTGTTGCAATGATTTGCACCCCTCGCAGCGTCTCGGTATGCCGCTGCAGCAGACGCCTCGCGGCCGGAGCCACCCGATCCGGCCCCAGCAATTGCCAGGCATCCAAATGTTCCGGCATTTCCTGCTGAAAAACTTCGCGGTAAATATCCCGACTCACCTGGTAGTTGGCCTGCGCATGTGCGGAGGTGCTGTCAGCGGAGCCGTTATTGGCAAAGTTTCGTAACAAACCAGAGACCGCGTTGCCATAAAAAGCCAGTTCAGTCAGCTTGGCCCGATACTCCATTTGTGATTCTGCGATTCCAGGGAATTCCCTGAAGTCCACCAGATGGCGGGTTTCGTGTTTCAGCCACGATACCCGGAATGCTTCCGAATCCAGGTCGTAAGACCAGCACAGGCAGAACAAGCCCTTGTCTGTAGCCCAGCCACTGGTGGCCACCAGGTCCAGCGAAGCATAGTGTTGCCAGCCTTGAACCAAAGGCTGTTCGATAAAGGCTACTGTCACTTGTTCCTTGCCATCGGTCAGTTCCACCTGGAAAGGCCGGGTTTGCTGGCCGGACCAGATATACAAGTCACGCAAGGGTGGCGTGAAGCCAGCGGAGCTGCCCAGATCAAATTGAGCCAATGCGTTTTCGAGTTGGTCAAAAATTTTCTCAGAATCGTCAAATTCAGAGTCACCCGATCGAAGCAATTTTCTTAGCTCGTCTTGCAACCTATGTTCCGCCTCTTCAAGAGACAGGGTTCGGGTCAAGGCTGAGCGCCAGTAGTCCTGGTAAACGGTGATGACTTCGATCGCGAATGATGCCTCGTTAGCAGTTCCTATTGCTTCGCTCTGTTGTACAAAGCGATCCCGATACTGCTGCAGCAATACAAGACTCAGAGGATCCAGCGTTGCCTCATCCAATTCCTCAATCAACTGATTGACCGGCCGCAAGTCACCCGCAAGCGCGCTGCTCTGTATTTGCAATAGCAGAGGGGAATCGGCCGCGCTTGCCAGACAAGGGCCCATAAAGAAAAAAACCAGAATAATCAGCCGCCGGATTTTGCTGTTCCAACCGCATGACGCGTGTGAGTAATGGTTTGCATACACAGACATAGGGTGGGTACGTCGCGACAAGATTAAAAATGTTGACCAACTTTTTGCAAACAATATGGTATATTGACCAGGTCGTACGGGTTTGGGTTTTCCATGTTCATCAGCAACTTTTGGAATTCCGAACATAAAACGGGCGACGCCAGGCGGGATATCCAACTAGTATTCAACTAAGAGGTTATTGCCTGATCAGGTTGGCAGAAGGGGATTCAGCCAGCCAAACAGACAGGGATCAAAAGGAGCTTGACAGTCTAAATCAGCGCAAACAGGCCACGGTTTCGTTCGTGTGTACCTGACGCAGATAGCGGGATCCGTAATCAAACGCTTGGAGCGATTACGGCACGCGTTGAAAAAGGGCTTTTAAGGTGGACTACATCTATTACATTCTTGCAATTCTGGTGATCGGGCTGGTTTGCACAAATGCCGTTCGTTTCGTAACACGTTCTCAGAACCCCGATTTGGTGTTGCACTATCAGGCGAGAAAAAAGGCTGCCCGACAGTTGGCTGCAGGCCTCGCCAGCGAAAAACAAGACCAACAACCGGCCTTTCCGCCGATCAAATCCTTGCGCGAACGCCATCAAGAGAAGTTGCACCACCGTACACCCTGGGGCTGGCCTGGTGCCTACAAGCAAAACGCCCAGCAACAAAGGGTTTCCGAATCGGTGCGCAACTTTACTGATCGGCTGGTTAGAGAAAAACAACTGGTTCAAACCGGCAGAGCAAGCACCAATGGCAGTATTCGTGCATTGCTGGAAGATCGATATGGCCCCGTGGACCGTGGGATGCAGGAAATTCAATACCGGAAAGTGAAGCGTCCCTTGCTGCGCGATCCCGGTGAACAATATGACCAACTGGATAATCTGGGCAGTGTTGAATCGCGTCAATTGCGAAAGAAACTCCAGTTCCTGTCCGCCATGAAAAATGATGAAGCTGAACAGGGCAATGTCAAAGGTACCAAGAAAGTTGAGTTTCGTTACGTGGAATTGAAGGATTTAAAGCAACCCTGGGGCTGGTGAGGGATGGCGATCGGCCTCACTCACGCGGGTCAGCCGTCATGATTGAAAAGGTAACGGGCAATGGATGAATTCATTTTCCTGGGAACTCTGGGAACGCTGCTGGTTGGCGTAATTTTACTGGTCAAGCGGATCAGCAGCCGCAGAACAGGCCGTCAACCCCACCATCCTGTTTATCATGAAAGCTCTGCCAGAAAGCCGAAACATCGGCCAGCTGGGCATACGCTGGTTCACAGTCACTCTACCAAACGCATCAACGCCAAGGAAGACATTTGGCGTGCCAGCAGGATCAAGGCCAACGAAGCGCACTGGCAACCAGGTGTGATTGTGGCCAACAAGATTCTTACGGATTCTGAGTTGGCCCTGGAAGAAAAAGATCCTGAACAAGGCCATGGGATGCCCAGTATCAAGTATTCCCCGACTGAGTCACCCAAACGATCAAGGACGGCGGGGTCAAAGCGCAGCAATCGGCGCTCCTGATTTTTATCTCGTCACCCCGGCCTCGTTAGTTCGTAACCCCGGCCTCGTTAGTTCGTAACCCCGGCCTCGTTAGTTCGTAACCCCGGCCTCGTTAGTTCGTCACCCCGGCCTCCGAGCCGGGGCCCATACCCGGTTGACAATGGATCCCGGCTCGAGGGCCGGGATGACGATACAAATACGTGATGACGATACAAATACGTGATGACGATACAAATACGTCATGCCGGGCCGGACCTTAACCACCGTCATGCCGGGCCGGACCTTAACCACCGTCATGCCGGACTTGATCCGGCATCCATCACCCAACGAATGATTCCTTTGCTTAGCCGCCCCAGTGCGCCAAACGAGTTGGCAACTGAATGTGCTGATTCCCTGGAATCTTGATCCCCATATCAATGGCTTCTACACCCATGGTTTCATTGGCATGTGGCCGGAGCAAAGCCCGGGACTCCTCTCTCGATCCCAACAACCAGGTGTTTGCCTCATCACCTGAGCGGAGTAGTGCCGGGCTGCGATGATGGCCCAATGACTGCAAAACTTCATTGGGATCCACGGTAATAATGGCCACGCTCAAAGGGCTGCTGCCATCAGCCATGGTGGTTCTGCGCGCCAAACCTGCCATCAGCCAACAGGGCGCATCCAACGGAAAAACCGCATAGGGAATCTGTGGCTTCACTCGACTATCAAATTCATAAAACCAGGAAACCACCACAATCACACGCCATTGCGCACCCCAGGCACCCATAAATGTAGGCGCGAAAGGTTTGCCTTCAGTGCGCAATCGGGCATTGGCCGTGGATATCAAACGGCCCTCCTTGTTCAAGGGCAGACGGCCTTCTGAGTAAGATGGGATAAACGGCCAGATGGCCTGAGTTGGTTGGGCCACTTCACCAACTTGCTGAATCACGGGCAGAGTTTCCCACACCATGGAATCCGCTTCGGATTTGCGCAATTGCCGCGAGGGCGAAATATTCACTCTTGCTTCGGGATCAGCAGGAAACTCAGTCGGCGCAGTCACAGCAGAAGCGTAGTCATAGACCTGCTTCCAGGAGAGATGCGATACCGAGGCTTTGCCGCACATAGCCGTATTGTAAAGCACTTAGATAGCGATGCAGGAGCGCGCCTTGCGCGCGAAGATCGGCGATGAGCTGACATTCTCACAATCTGCGAAACCCATCAGCCAGACTACCCATCGCTTTGTTAGAATCGCTCTGGCTTGGTGCATCGAGCTTGCTGCACGACAGAACCATTCAAAAGGAGAGCCTGCATAACCACAAACATCCACAGCCCCAGGTCCGCCACTCACCTTGTGCTGGTTCCAAACCAGCGCCGATTGGATTTGTTGTTGGCCGAGCTCATGCGGGAACAAGCGAATGGCAGTGTGCGCGTACATCCACCCATCCAGGCGCTGTCGCAATGGGTTGAGAACACGTTCCGAAACATTCAGTGGTTGCGAGGGCACGCAACCAACCGGCGAGCCGACCCTCATCAGCTTGCCCAAGTCTGGCAACGGGCCTGGCCAGATCCAGACGGCCGCCTGTCGGATAACGAAAAACACATCGCCGCTCGGCAGGCTATCGCCGCAGAGCGCTTGATTCAGCAATGGAATCCGAATGCCTTCGAGGAAGCAGGTGAGGCCGGACAAGCGCTCAGCGGTTCCGGGCCTTGGCTGGATTCACGATTTTTTACCGCCCGGCAAACCGTTAAACGGCAACAGGCGAGCAGCAACTGGAGTACCGCCGAAGACACCACTGCCCAACTGATCGGGTTGCTGGAAAACGGCGTAGTTTTACCTTTTTCCTTACCGACACAAATATCCTGCCGGGGCTTCCACGAGTGGACCCACCTGGAGCAGTGCTTGCTCACAGCACTGCAGCGCAGGGGAGTAGAGGTCGTGTCGTCCGCAGCAGCGGAACCCCTACCAACTGCTCAACACGAGTTGCACAGTTACGCGAGTCCAGAGCACGAGTTGCAGGCAGCCGCTCAATGGGCCAAACAACGAGCGCAAACGATGGAGTTGCAGGGCAGCAGCGGGCAAATTGTTGTCGTCATTCACGGGCTGAACCAGTCACCATCACTGGCAGCTCGAATTTTCGAAAAGACGTTTTGCAGTGAGCATGAGTTTTTCATTGCCGATCGTGCCAGTGCCGATTTTTATCTTCCTTATGGTGAACCACTCTCAGCCAGCCCGCTGATTCAGGATGCCCTGATGCTGTTGCAACTGGCGCATGGTGGTTCACGTAAACCGATCGCATTTCCCACGATATCGAGATTGTTGCTAAGCCCAGCGTGGGCCAACGCAGCCGAAGAACGGAATTCCAGAGCCCGTCTGGAGCTGGATCTGCGCCAGCATTCTGCTTACTACATTTCCCTGTCCTCATTGCTAGAACAGGCCAGGCGCCACAAGACAAGCGATGAACTCACCCAGTGCATCGATGTTATTCGTGAAGCCATGAATACCGATTGGCAAGAACCCGGATCACTGGAGCTCTGCCTGCGCTGCTGGGGATGGCCGGGCTCCGGTTCTGCATCGGCTGATGTTGCCGCGTTGAATTCGTTGGTATCGCGCTTCTCCAGCCTGCTGGAGCGGGCCCAAAATCTTGACGATTGTTCCTTACCCGAGCGCCTGAACGCATTGCGGCGAATGTGTGCTGAGGCGGAGCAGGGCAGCTTTGGTGGGCCGCTTTCCAGAGTGCTGTTGTTAACGCCTGAAGATGCCGTAGGCCAGCGCTTTGATGCGGCCTGGGTTGTTGGCTTGCACGCCGGGAAC